>NZ_JAKKFG010000016.1:0-43769 GCF_022230905.1 Micromonospora salmantinae | reverse complement strand
GGCTCGCTCGCGCCACCACCGGCGGCCCAGGCGGGCTGCGCCGGGTCGTTGGGCTGGGCAGCCGCGGTGGCACCCCAGGCGGGGGCCGGCGGCTGCTCGGACTGGGCCGCCCATGCCGGCGCCGACGGGTTGGGCCGCGTCGGGGGCGGGGGTGCCCAGCCCAGGTCGGGGCCGGCGGCGTTCTGGCCGTTGTCCGGCTGCGCCGGGCGGTCGCCGTACGGCGCCGGTCCGCCGGCGCCCGGTGACACCTCGTCCGGCTCCTGGCCGGGTCGGTGCGGGCCCTCGGACGTCATGGGTGCGCCTCCTCCATCACATGTCGGCTCGCCGGTGCCGATCGGTCTCCTCGGCATGGCTGCCGGCGTCACCGGCGTACCGCTGTGCCGGCTCCCCGCACGGTATCGGGTGTTGGCACGGCACGTCCAAGGAGCACTGGTCGTCACTCACCGTGGCCGGTTGATGTCGAGCAGTTTTGTCGGCTCGGCCTCTGCCGGGTCGGCGGGCGGCGACCGAAGCCCACCGTACCGGGCGCTGCGGCAGGGCGGAATCCCGGTGGTGGTGGTTGGGAAACGCCGATGGCCCACCCGGTGGGCCGGGTGGGCCATCGATCTGGAGGAGGTGAGGAATGTCGTGGAGCGTCAGCTCATGTGACGCTGGGCGATGACGAGGATTTCCTCGCGGACCGCCGGCGAGTTCGCGGAGCGCAGCGCGTGCTCGATGGCACGGGCGCGGCGGGTCGCGTCGCGGTGGTTGCGGATTCGCTCGATCATGCTCATTGGTGGGTCCCCCTAGCTATTCGGTTGTCAGCCCCTGATACGTCTATTCAACAGCAGAAGCCGGCGAAATTCCATCGATTATTAGGTGAGCTGAGACACCTGCCTAACAATCAAAGGTCAACAAGCCATCTGGCCGACGGTTCCGTTGCCCAACGGACACGGCCGGTGTGCCGGGCGTTAACCCGTGGCACACCGGCCGTGGCTGGCGTTCGAGACGATCAGGTCCAGGCGAGCAGCGCCGCCTCCGGATCCGTGAGGAAGTCGCCGACGTCCCGCAGGAACTTCGAGCCCAGCTCACCGTCGATGATCCGGTGGTCGAAGCTCAGCCCCAGCGTGGTGACCTGGCGAACCTTGACCTTGCCCTTGTGCACCCAGGGCATCTCCCGCACCGCGCCGAAGGCCAGGATCGCGGACTCGCCCGGCGGCAGGATCGGCGTGCCGGTGTCCACCCCGAACACGCCGACGTTGGTGATGGTCAGGGTGCCGCCGGACATGGCCGCCGGCGAGGTGCGGCCGGACTTCGCCGTCTGCACCAGGTCGGTCAGCGCGTCCGCCAACTCCCGCAGCGAGAGTCGGCCGGCGTCCTTGACGTTCGGCACGATCAGACCGCGCTCGGTGGCCGCCGCGATGCCGAGGTTGACGTACTCCTTGACCACGATCTCGTCGCCCGCCCAGGTCGAATTGACCATCGGGTGCCGTTGCACCGCCAGCAGCACCGCCTTCGCCACCAGCAGCAGCGGCGAGACCCGTACGTCGCGCCACTCCCGCCGGCCGCGCAGCCGGTCCAGGGCCTTCATCGCCCGGGTCACGTCGACGGTCAGGAACTCCGTCACGTGCGGGGCGGTGAACGCCGAGCGGGACATGTTCTCGGCGGTCAGCTTGCGGACGCCCTTGACCGGGATGCGCTGCTCCCGGTCCGCGCCGAAGCTGGGCGCTGTCGTCGCCGCGATCGGCTCGGCAACCACAACGCTCGCACCACTCGCCGCCTGCTGCACGTCCTCCCGGGTGATCGAGCCGAGCGGCCCCGACCCGGTCAACGTGCCGAGGTCTACCCCGAGATCCTTGGCGAGCTTGCGCACCGGCGGCTTGGCCAGCACCCCGCCGGTCGCCGTCGCGGCCCGCCCGTTCTGGGCCGGCGCGACCACCGGTGGCGGAGTCGGCGCCGCCGGTGCGGGAGCCGCCACGGCCTGCGCCGGGACCGCGCCCTTGCGGGGGCGGCGCTTCGCGGCGGTGGTACGCGGGCCGTAGCCGACCAGCACCGCCGTCCGCCCGCCCGGGGCCGCCCCACCGATCAGGCCGGGCTCGACCATGCCCTCGGCCGGTGCCACCTGCACCGCCGCCAGCGAGGCCGCAGACGGGGTGGGCAGGTCACCGCTGGGCGTGGCAGTGGTCGACGGCGCGTCCAGCGGCCCGGCGCCCGGGTCGGTGTCGATAGCGATGATCGGCGTACCGACCTCGACAGTGGTGCCCTCCGGGTGGTGGATCGCCTGGACCTGGCCGGCCCACTTCGCCGGGATCTCCACGGCCGCCTTCGCCGTCTCCACCTCGACGATCGGCTGGTTCAACTCGATGGTGTCGCCGACCTTGACCAGCCAGGCCAGGATCTCGCCCTCGGTCAGCCCCTCGCCCAGGTCGGGCAGGTTGAACGTCTTGATCCGGGACATGTCGCTCACCAGCCGAAGGTGCGGTCGACAGCGTCGAGCACCCGGTCGAGGTCGGGCAGGAACTCCTCCTCCACCCGGGCGGCCGGGTAGGGGATGTCGAAGCCGGTCACCCGCAGCACCGGCGACTCCAGGGAGTAGAAGCACTCCTCGGTGATCCGGGCGGCCAACTCGGCGCCGAGGCCGATGTTGGACGGTGCCTCGTGCACCACGACCACACGGCCGGTGCGCTTCACCGACTCGTACGCCGCCGTCAGGTCCAGCGGCGAGAGCGAGCGCAGGTCGATGACCTCCAACTCCCGGCCGTCCTCGGCGGCGGCGGTCGCCGCCTCCAGGCAGGTCCGCACCATCGGGCCGTAGGCCAACACGGTGACGTCGGTGCCGGGCCGCACGACCCGGGCCGAGTGGAGGGGGTACGCGTCGGACAGCGGCGTGGCCAGGTCGACCTGGCCCTTCTCCCAGTAGCGCCGCTTGGGCTCCAGGAAGACGATCGGGTCGTCCGAGGCGATGGCCTGCTGGATCATCACGTACGCGTCCTGCGGGTTGGCGCAGGTCACCACCTTCAGGCCGGCGGTGTGCGCGAAGTACGCCTCCGGCGACTCGGAGTGGTGCTCGACCGCGCCGATGCCGCCGCCGAACGGGATCCGGATCACCATGGGGATGCTGAGCCGGCCGCCCGAGCGGTAGTGCATCTTCGCCACCTGCGACACGATCTGGTCGTACGCGGGGTAGACGAAGCCGTCGAACTGGATCTCGCAGACCGGCCGGTAGCCGCGGATGGCCAGACCGACAGCGGTGCCGATGATGCCGGACTCGGCCAACGGGGTGTCGATCACCCGCTGGTCGCCGAAGTCCTTCTGGAGGCCGTCGGTGATCCGGAAGACGCCGCCGAGCTTGCCGACGTCCTCGCCCATGATGATGACCTTGGGGTCGTTCTCCAGGGCGCGGCGCAGACCGGTGTTGAGGGCCTTTCCGATGGTGAGCGTCTCCGTGGCCATCAGTGGGCGCTCCCCTCGAACGACTCCATGTAGCGGCTGAACTTCGCGCGCTGCTCGTCGAGCAGCGGAGACCCGTTGGGGTAGACGTGGTCGAACATCGTCACCGGCTCCGGGTCCGGCATCTCCAGGACCCGCTCGCGCAGGTGCACCGACTCGCGGCGGGCCTGCTCGTCGACCTCGGCGAAGAAGCCCGCGTCGGCGATCTGCTGCTTCTCCAGGAATGCCTTGACCCGGGCGATCGGGTCCTTGGCCTGCCACGCCTCGACCTCGCTGGCGATGCGGTAGCGGGTCGGGTCGTCGGAGGTGGTGTGTGCGCCCATCCGGTAGGTGTACGCCTCGATCAGGCTCGGGCCCTGCCCGAGGCGGGCGTTGTCCAGCGCGGTGCGGGTGACCGCGTACGTGGCGAGCACGTCGTTGCCGTCCACCCGTACGCCGGGGAAGCCGAAGCCGGCGGCCCGCTGGTAGAGCGGGACACGGGTCTGCCGCTCCAGCGGCTCGGAGATCGCGTACTGGTTGTTCTGGCAGAAGAAGACCAGCGGGGCGTTGAACACGCTGGCCCAGACGAACGCCTCGTTCACGTCGCCCTGGCTGGTGGCGCCGTCGCCGAAGTAGGCGATCGCCGCCTCGCCGTCGTCGGTGCCGGTCTTGCCGTCGATGGTGATCCCCATCGCGTAGCCGGTCGCGTGCAGGGTCTGCGCCCCGATGACGATCGTGTACATGTTGAACTTGAACTCGTTCGGGTCCCAGCCGCCCTGGTCGACGCCGCGGAACAGGCCGAGCGGCATGATCGGGTCGATGCCCCGGCAGTAGAGGACGCCGTGCTCCCGGTAGGTCGGGAAGGCCATGTCCTGGGTACGCAGCGCCCGCCCGGAGCCGACCTGGGCGGCTTCCTGGCCGAGCAGGCTGGCCCACAGGCCCAGCTCGCCCTGGCGCTGGAGAGCGGTCGCCTCGGCGTCCAGCTTCCGGACCAGCACCAGGTCGCGGTAGAGACCGCGGTATTCCTCGTCGGTGAAGTCGACGCGGTACTCGGTGCCGTCCGGCCCGGTGGCGCTGTCGATCCGCTCGCCTTCGGGGGTGAGGAGCTGCACCAGCGCGGGGTCGCCGGCCGCGCCCTTTTTGGAGCGGGGTGCGGCCCGCCTGCTGCGGGTGGTGCCCCCGGGGTCGCCCTTTGCCATCGGTCTCTCCCTGTCGTGTCTGCGTCGGCACCGGGGGGTCACCCGGCCGCGCAACTCGTGCGCCTGCCCGGCTGCTGCCGGACCGGTTCCTGGCGGCCGCGCCTAGCCCCGGTGGGGGTTGCCGCACGGCGTGATCCGGGTTCTGGCCGAACCCGGATCGGGAGCGCCGGCGCTCAACCGCGCCTGCCGCGAGGGTGCGCGGAGGTCACGGCTGCGTTGCCGTCGTGCTCCATATTCGCAGAGCAGGTGAGCGCGCCCACAGTACGCCTGCCTCCGCAATCCGACCGCCCCTGCTTTGACGCCGTTTGTCGCCATCATGCCGGCCCGCGTTTCCCATGCGTTGCGGCACGATTCGTCACCGTTCGGGCAGCACTGCGTGTCGACACGCGGTGGAGGTTGGCTGACCCACCGTGACTGCGCGAGGCTGATTCCCGCAGGATCGCGCCTATCGGGTTATTTGTCGGGTTTCTTGCCCCGGCGGCGCCCATTCATGTCCTCCGACGGCCGACGACTAGGGGTGTGCGGTGTACGAGCCAGGTGACGGTCCCGGCACACCAGCGCTTGGTAGGCACCGGTCAACCGGCGGCTACCGCCGGATGGTCGGTGTCCACCGGGCCCCCGGCGCCGGTGGCCCCTCCCGCGGTTACCTGCTCACCGTCGCGCTGCTGGCCGGCACGGCGTCGATGCCCATCCTCGCCGCGATCAGCGCGGGCTCGGCCACCCCGGGCAGCACCGCACTACCGGACAGCAGCACCCCGTTCATGCCGACCCCGTCCGTCGGGCCGGTGGTGATCCCAATGCCGATGACCAGCCAACCACCGCTTTCCCCGCTCGGCACACCCAGCGTCGGCCCGACCAGCGGCTGGCTGCCGGCCGCCCCGTCGCGTCCACGGGAAGGGCCCGCCGCTGCCGATCCCGGGCCCGCCCGGTGGACGACCGCCCCGCCGGTGGCACCGAGACCCCCGCGGAGCACCTCGCCGCCGGTGCCCCCGCCCGTCGCTCCGCCACCGCCGACCGACCCCGACCCGACCGATCCGCCGGACCCGGACCCGACCGATCCGCCGGACCCGGACCCGACCCACTCGCCGGGTCCGGACCCGACCGGCTCGGCCGACCCCGATCCGACTCCGACCCTGACGGTGGACCCGACGCCCACCCTGGAGCCGACACCCACACCGACCGACGACGCGACAGCGACCGCCGTGCCGACCATCACCCGGTCCGTGCCGGCTCCCACACCCACGCCGCCCGCGGTACCGACCCGCCGACCCAGCCCGGCGATCCCGTCGCCGTCGGCCGTCGCCTCGAGGCCCAGCGTCAGCCCGGCGCCTGGCCGGACCGACGTACCCCGCGGTGTCGCCGACGGTACGGTGACGATCAGGCGCGGCCTGTCCGGCGACGGCGGCGCTCGGCGGTAGGCGCGTACCGGAGGGGGTGGCGTGGGCGGCGGTGCGGAACCCCGCCCGGTCACCACCCGGCCCGGCCCGGGGTTGCGGATCGCCCGGCTGGTCACCGAGGTGACCGCCCCGGCGGTGCTCGTGTCACTGCTGATCATCACGGTGAGCTGGCACAGCGCCAGCCGTCCCGGTCAGGGCCTCGTCTGGGGTCTGCTCGCCACTCTGTTCGTCACCGGCATCCCGTTCGCCTACATCGTCGGCGGCGTACGCCGTGGCCGGCTCACCGACCACCACGTCGGCCGCCGGGAGCAGCGCCGGGCGCCGCTGCTGGTCGGCCTCGGTTCGGTAGCGGCGGGGCTCGCCCTGCTCGCCGTGCTCGGCGCACCCCGCCCGGTGCTGGCACTGGCGGTGGCCGGCCTCGTCGGCCTCGTCGTGGCCGTGTCGGTCAGCCACTGGTGGAAGATGTCGATCCACTCGGCGGTGGCCGCCGGCACGCTGGTCATCCTGATGCTGACCTTCGGGACCCTGCTGGTCGCCGCCGCACCGCTGCTGGCGGTGGTCGGCTGGTCCCGGGTACGGCTGAAAGACCACACGCTGGCGCAGGTGCTGACCGGAGGTGCGCTCGGCGCCCTGATCGCCGCGGCGATCTTCGGACCGCTGCGCTAGCCCGATCCAGGGCGGGCGGCGTGCCGCTCAGCCCTGGCGGGCGACGCCGGCCGGGCCGAGGGCGGGCGGCGCGTGGCCGCCCACCCTGGGACGCCGTCAGGCGCCGTCGTCGGCGAGGCGGTGGCGGTTCGCCTCGATCCACGCGTCCAGCGCGGCCGGGTCGTCCGGGTCCACCCCGTCGGCCATCAGCTGCGCCACCGCAGCGGTGGCAGCGCTGCGCCGCTCACCGGTCGAGTAGAGGCGGGCGAACTCCGGCACCATCTCCTCGATCGCCTCGTCGGTGCGCGTCGCCGCCGCCTCGGGCAGCCCGCGCTGGCGCGACGCGTACCGCGCCCAGGCCCGCAGCACCCGGGGAAGCATCGCCGCGTCGTCCATGTCCAGCACGGCCCGGCGGTGCACCCAGTCGAGCAGGAAGAGCCCGGACACCGCCGGACTCCAGCGCATCGGATCGGCGTCCGGGAAGCTCGCCGAGTGGTCCAGCAGCAGGCTCAGGCAGAAGTGCAGGGAGGCCAACTCCGGGCCGTCGACGGCGTCCAGCCCGAAGCGGGCCGCCTCCGGCGCGGCGAGGAACCGCCGGACCAGGTCGGTGCGTTCGGCCGCGGAGAGCGGCTCGACCTCCGCCGGACCGGTCGGAACGGCCGCGATGGGCAGCGTCGCCAGCCGGGCCCCGACCAACGCTCGGTCGGTGGCGAGTGACCCCTCGCCGGGCAACTCGCCCAGGTCGTCGGTGACCGCAAGATGGCGAGCCACCTCGCCCCGGAACCGGGCTGGATCTTCGGCCCGGAACCAGGTCAACTCGTCGTCGGCGCACATCTGCCGGACCTGGTCCAGGATCCGTTCGGCCGGCCCGCCCACGAAGATGTCCTTGGTGATCCCGATGTTGTGGTCCACCAGGGCCACCAGCGCGTGCTCCGAGCCGCCGGACTCGTCGTCGTAGGCGAAGGTCGCGAGGTAGGAGGTCTGGTCGCCGTACACGTCGCCGTACGCCCAGGTGCCGGTTAGGTGCACCCGGCCGAGCTGGGACGTCCAGGTGGGCGCCTGGCTGCCCGGGCGCACCCGATCGGCACCCTCGGCGGTCGGGACGAGCGTGGCGAAGACCTGCCGGATGGTGGTCGCCGCCGCGATCCTGCGGCGTGCGGTGGCGGCGAGAAAGCCGGTGACGAACTCCCGTACGGCGGCGTCGCGGTCGGTCTCCGCGATCGCGTAGACACTGCCCAGCAGGGCGCTGCCGAGCATCTCGGCGTCGAGGGCGGACTCCAGCTTGGTCACGTCGCGTGCGGCGTGCAGCACCGCGTCGTAGGGGGTCTGAGGCGTGGCCATGCTCCGACCCTACGCCGCCGGAGGCGTACGCAGAGCGGTAGCGAGCCGTGCGGAGCGTCAGCGGCGTGCGGCGTCCCGCAGCGCGTCGCGTGCCTCCTCGTACGAGCCGAGCACGATCCGTACCGGTGTCAGCACGTACTCGTCGCCCACCTGGGCGACCCGCGCCGTCAGCCGCTGGTCGGCGCGGGCCCGGGCGCGCCGGGCGGCCCAGCGCACCACCGGCCGGGTCAGCGCCGACACGAGCAGCCCGGCCAGCAGGCCGCCGAGCAGCAGCACTGTCGGCAGCGGCACCTGGCCGACCATCGGGTTGTCCAGCGCGGGCAGGCCGAGCGCCCGCAGCGCGTAGCCGAGCACCAGCCAGCCCAGCCCGACCACGGCGGCGAGGGTGACCAACCACTGCACACCGCCGACGATTCGCCACCACAGCGGGCGACGGTCGAGGCCGAGGTCGGTGCCGGCGATCGTGCGATCCAGGGCGTCCGGCAGGTCGCCGAGGCGGGACCGGGCGGCGGAGGTCACCGCGCCGGGCCAGGCGGCGGGCAGGTCGGCGGCGGCCCGGTCGGCCACCGCGCGGATGGCGAGGCCGAGCGCCGAGCGTTGGGCGGCCGTCGGGTCCGGTACCGAGGTGGCCGCGACCAGGCTCTCCGCCGGGTCGGCCTGGTCGCCGGTCGGGCCGGGCAGGTGCAGCCGACGCAGCGGGTCGGGTCGCAACCGCCGCCAGCCCCGGACCACGGGCCAGCCGGTGGCCGCGCCGGCCCGGTGCCGGTACGCCCGTTCCACGGCCTCGGTCACCGCCGGCACCCCGGCCGCCCCGGCCAACGCCCGGTTCAGCCCGTTGACGGCGGTGTCGTCCGGCCCGCCCGCAGGCCGGGCCGAACCGACCAGCTCGTCCAGGCCGGCGACGACCGTGTCGACGTCACCAGCGAGCCGGCGCAACGCGGCCTGCCGCTCGGCGACGGTGCGCTCCAGCGCACTGCGCAGCCCGACCATCCCGGCCGGATCGATGGCGGTGGTGGCCAGCAGGGGCACCCCGGTCAACCCGTCCGTGTCGAGCAGCCGACGCAGGTCGTCCAGGACCCGGGGTACCTCGACCGGGGACAGCCGGTCGGCCTGGTTGAGCACGACCAGCGTGACCTCGCGGTGCCTGTGGAACTCGCGCAGGTAGCTGTCGTGGATGACCCGGTCGGCGTACTTCTGTGGGTCGACCACCCAGACCACCTGGTCGACAAGGCCCAGGAGTCGGTCCACCTCGAGCCGGTGCGATCGCTGCACCGAGTCGAAGTCGGGCAGGTCGAGCAGGATCAGCCCGTGCAGGGCCGTCTCGTCGTCCGCGTCCAGGGCGCTCTCCCGGACGAAGCGGTGTCGGGGCAGTACGCCGATCCAGTCGAGCAGATGGTTGGCGCCCTCCAGCGGCCCCCACACGCAGGCGTGGGTGACGCCGGTGGTCGGCCGACGGACCCCGACCGGCGAGAGTTCCAGTTGGGCCAACGCGTTGAAGAGGCTGGACTTGCCGCTGCCCGTGGCACCGGCCAGGGCGACCACTGTGTGGTCCCGGGACAGCGCGAGCCGGGCGCCGGCCCGTTCGACCACTGTGTGCGCGGGCACCAGGTCGGCGTCCGGCAGCAGACCGTCCACGGCGGTCAGGAACCGGCGTACCGCGTCCAGGCGGGCGATCAGCGCGTCGGCGTCGACCCGCTGATCCCCGCGGAACACCTCGCGTACCCGGCCGGCGATGTTGCTCACCGGGAACCCTCCTCGTCGGCGGCGGACAGGCCGCTGCGGTGCCGGGCCAGCTCGACCCGGCCGGCGGCCCGGCGCAGCCCGTCGCCGGCGTCCTCGGCGGGGCGGGCGTCGGCGGTGCGGCTCAAGAAGCGGTCCGCCTCCGCGTCGAGCAGCGTCCGCACCCGGTCCAGCAGGTCGGCGCGGGCCTTGGCAGCGAGGGTACGCACCGCCTGGTCGCCGAAGATCGCCTGGAGGACGGCCTGCGCGGCGACAGTGGTGCCGGCCCCGGTGGCAAGCTCCAGCCCGGTCGGGATGAACGCGGTGGAGGCGAAGACGGCGATCATCACGGCCAGCCCGGTGGCGTTCACCGCGTACGCGGCGGTGCGGGCCACGAACCGCTTGTCACCGCCCTCGACCCGGACCAGTTCCAGCACTCCGCGCTGCCAGTCCCGGACCATGCGCTCGGCGCGTTCGGGTAGGTCGTCGCTCGGGTGGGCGAGCGCCGGGTCGAGCAGCCCGGCGCCGGCCGGATGTGCCTTCCACCCGGTGTACGCGGACTCGGCGGCCTCCGAGGCCACCCCGCGCAGCAGCGTCACCAGTTGCGACTCGATGGCGTTGCGCAGCTCGACGGCGGGCGCCGGTCGACCGGTGACGGCGGCCACCACCCGGTCCCGGAGGCGTCCGATCCGTGCCTCCAGCGTGCGGAACAGCTCGCCGGTGCCGACGAACTCCTGCCAGCGGGCGAGCACCTCACCCCGGAGCAGCCGGCCGTCCTGGAGCCCTTGCTCGACGGTGCGCTCGGCACCCCGGTACGCGGCCCGGACCCGTTCGTCCAGCCCGTCGGCGGCGGCGAGCTGCTCGTCGGCGGCGTCGGCCAGATCCTCCACGGCGGGGTGGAGTGCGGCCAGCGCCCCGTCGAGGGTCTGGCGGACCACCGCCGCCCGCGCGTCCACGTCGGCGGCCAACCGGGCGAACCAGTCGGCCAGTGGGGCGGTGACTCCCTCGGGCAGCAGCCCCTGGCCGTCGACCCAGGTCTCGGGCAACACGAACAGCGGTGCCCGGCCGAGGCCCTGCTCGGCGAGCATCTCGGTCAGGTGCGCGGCGATCTCGTCGGTGGCCTCGGCGGGCACCCGGTCCAGCACCATGGCGATCACCGCGCCGCGCGCCCGGGCACTGCGCAGCAGTTCCCAGGGCACCGCGTCGGCGTACCGGGCGGCGGTGGTGACGAAGAGCCACAGATCGGCGGCGGCCAGCAGTTGGGTGGCGAGCGCCCGGTTGGCGTCGACTACCGAGTCGATGTCGGGCGCGTCGAGGAAGGCCAGCCCGGCGGGCAGGGCCGGGGCGGTGACGAGGTGCAGGGCGCGCGGATCGTCGCTCGGCTCGGTGGTGCGGGTCAGCCCGGGCAGGAGGTCACCCTGCCGAAACCAAGCCGCGTCGGACGGGTTGCAGACCAGCACCGGGGAGCGGGTGGTCGGCCGGAGCACGCCGGCGGCGCTGACCCGGGCCTTGACCAGGCTGTTGACCAGGGTCGACTTACCCGCGCCGGTGGAGCCGCCGACGACCACGAGCAGTGGGGCGTCCAACCGGGCGAGCCGGGGCAGCAGGTAGTCGTCGAGTTGGTCGGTGAGTGCGGTGGCGCTGTGCCGGGCAGAGTTGGCGGAGGGCAGCGCGAGGGGATACCGGGTCGCGCCGATCGCCTCCCGGAGACCCGACAGTGCGCCGGGGAGGCTGTCGTCCCCGGTGGTGGCGGGCGGCTCCTCCGCGGCGTCCGGCGGGTCGGTGCGGGCTGCGACGGCGGGCGCACCGGAACGGGTGGCGGGATCGCCGTGCGTCGTCACCGCTAAAGCGTGCCCGACCGATGCAAGGGAAGACAACCGGACGGTAATAACGGCTGGGTTGCGTCGGGTTGACTCAAGTCAACTTGACGATTGGCCAACGCGTGGCACTATTGAGTCAAGTTCACTCAACTTGTGGTGGGGCCCGCTGCGAGCGGTGCTCGCCAGCAGCCCACGGGCGATGCCCGTCACCTGCACAACCTTACGAAGCGAGGAAGCGAAGATGGCACGTGCGGTCGGTATCGACCTCGGCACGACGAACTCCTGCGTCAGCGTTCTCGAGGGCGGTGAGCCCACCGTCATCGCCAACGCTGAGGGGTCGCGGACGACTCCTTCGATCGTCGCGTTCGCCCGTAACGGCGAGGTGCTCGTCGGTGAGGTCGCCAAGCGCCAGGCGGTGACCAACCCGGACCGGACGATCCGGTCGGTCAAGCGCGAGGTCGGCACGAACTGGTCCGTCGACATCGACGGCAAGAAGTACACCCCGCAGGAGATCTCGGCCCGGACGCTGATGAAGCTCAAGCGGGACGCCGAGGCGTACCTGGGTGAGCAGATCACCGACGCGGTGATCACCGTTCCGGCCTACTTCAACGACAGCCAGCGCCAGGCCACCAAGGAGGCCGGTGAGATCGCCGGCTTCAACGTGCTGCGGATCGTCAACGAGCCGACCGCGGCCGCCCTGGCGTACGGGCTGGACAAGGGCTCCAAGGAGCAGACCGTCCTGGTCTTCGACCTCGGCGGCGGCACCTTCGACGTGTCGCTGCTGGAGTTGGCCGAGGGCGTCGTCGAGGTCAAGTCGACCAGCGGTGACAACCAGCTCGGTGGCGACGACTGGGACCAGCGGATCATCGACCACCTGGTCAAGACGTTCCGCGGCGAGCACGGCATCGACCTGGCTCAGGACAAGATGGCCCTCCAGCGGCTCCGCGAGGCAGCCGAGAAGGCCAAGATCGAGCTGTCCGCCGCCACCACCACCAACATCAACCTGCCGTACATCACCGCCGGCGCGGCCGGCCCGCTGCACCTCGACGTGACGCTCAGCCGCGCCGAGTTCCAGCGGATGACGCAGGACCTGCTGGACCGTTGCAAGGGCCCGTTCGAGCAGGCCGTGAAGGACGCCGGGATCAAGATCTCCGACGTCGAGCACGTCATCCTGGTCGGCGGTTCGACCCGGATGCCCGCCGTGACGGACCTGGTCAAGCAGCTCACCGGCCGCGACCCCAACAAGGGCGTCAACCCGGACGAGGTCGTCGCCGTCGGCGCCGCCCTCCAGGCCGGTGTGCTCAAGGGTGAGGTCAAGGACGTCCTGCTGCTCGACGTGACCCCGCTGAGCCTGGGCATCGAGACCAAGGGCGGCATCTTCACCAAGCTGATCGAGCGCAACACCACCATCCCGACCAAGCGTTCCGAGGTCTTCACCACGGCGGACGACAACCAGCCGTCGGTGCTGATCCAGGTGTTCCAGGGTGAGCGTGAGATCGCGGCGTACAACAAGAAGCTCGGCACCTTCGAGCTGACCGGCCTCCCGCCGGCGCCGCGCGGCGTGCCGCAGATCGAGGTCGCCTTCGACATCGACGCCAACGGCATCGTCAACGTGCACGCCAAGGACCTGGGCACCGGCAAGGAACAGAAGATGACGATCACCGGCGGCTCCTCGCTGCCGAAGGACGACATCGAGCGGATGCGCCGGGACGCCGAGGAGCACGCGGAGGAGGACAAGCGCCGCCGCGACGACGCCGAGACCCGCAACGTGGCCGAGGCGCTCCAGTGGCAGACCGAGAAGTTCCTCGCCGAGAGCGGCGACAAGCTGCCCGGTGAGAACCGCGAGCAGCTCAACGAGGCGCTCGGCGAGCTGCGTGGCGCCCTCGGCGGTCAGGACATCGAGAAGATCAAGTCGGCGCACGAGAAGCTGGCTCAGGTCTCCCAGCAGGCCGGTTCGCTGCTCTACTCGCAGCAGGCCGAGCAGGGTCAGCAGCCGGGTGGCGAGCCCGGCCCGGGTGCGACCGGTGCGACCGGTGCGACCGGCGCGCAGGCCGGCGGCGCCGACGACGTGGTCGACGCGGAAATCGTGGACGAGGACGGCAAGAAGTGACCGTCGGCCTCCGACACGTTCTCACCGCGAAGGGGATGAGGTAGCCGCATGACGCAGAAGCCACGAGCCGCCGACCCGGGCGACACCGGGTCGGCGCCGGGTGGCTCCGCGACCACGGAGCCGACCGGCGACGGGGAGCGGGTCGTCATCCGCAACAACCGCAAGCTCGTCGACACCGCCGAGCCGGAGGGGACCGCCGCCGACGCGGAGACCGGTGTGCCGGCCGAGGGCCTGGTCGAGGACGCCGAGGTAGTGGTCGACGAGATCGAGGTCGAGGTCAACTCCACCGACGGGCCGGAGCCGTCCGGTCCGCCGGTGGTCGACGCCCCGGCGCAGCCGGTGGACGGCGGCGGCACGGGCACCTCGCTCGGCGCTGAACTGGAGGCGCTCCGGGCCGAGCTCGACGAGCGGACCAGGGACCTGCAGCGGGTGTCGGCGGAGTACGCCAACTACCGCAAGCGGGTCGACCGCGACCGCAGCCTCGTCCAGGAGCAGGCGACCGGCTCGGTGCTGGCCGCGCTGCTGCCGATCCTGGACGACCTGGACCGGGCCCGGGAACACGGCGACCTGGTCGGGCCGTTCGGCACGGTGGCGGAACAACTCACCACCGCGCTGGGCAAGTTCGGCCTGAACGCCTTCGGCGAGCAGGGCGACCCGTTCGATCCGACCCGGCACGAGGCGGTCGCGCACCAGACCTCGGCCGACGTCAGCGAGCCGACCTGCGTACAGGTCATGCGACGCGGCTACCAGCTCGGTGAGCGGCTGCTGCGCCCCGCGCTGGTCGCGGTCGCGGATCCGGAATAGTGCCAGACAGTGACCGGGCCGTCCCGCCCACCGTTCAGCGGTGGGCGGGACGGCCGGGCCACCAGGGTCGGAAGGAGGTGGACCGGTGAGTTCGAAGGACTGGATCGAGAAGGACTTCTACGCCGTGCTCGGCGTGGACAAGGCCGCCTCCGCGGATGACATCAAGAAGGCGTACCGCAAGGTGGCCCGGGAGTCGCACCCGGACCACAACCCGGGCGACCCGAAGGCCGAGGAGCGGTTCAAGGCCGCGTCCGAGGCGTACAACGTGCTGTCGGACAGCGGCCGCCGTCGCGAGTACGACGAGATGCGTTCGCTGTTCGGCTCGGGCGCGTTCCGGCGCAACGCCCGGGGTGGGGGTCAGCCGGGCGGCATGCCGTTCGACGTCTCCGACATGTTCGGCGGCGGCGGAGGCGGCGATCGTCGCTTCGGCGGCGCCGGCTTCCAGGACCTCTTCAGCTCGATCTTCAGTGGCGGTCAGGCCGGTGGGCAGGCCGCACCACACGGTCCGGCCCGGGGTCGGGACGTGGAGACCGAGGTGGCGCTGGACTTCGGCGACGCGGTGCGCGGAGTGACGCTGCCCCTGACGTTGCGCGCGCCGGGAGTCTGCGACACCTGCCACGGCAACGGGGCCAAGCCCGGCACCCAGCCGCGTACCTGCCCGGTCTGTCATGGTGCCGGCGTGACCACCCGAAACCAGGGGTCGTTCAGCTTCTCCGAGCCGTGCCGCAACTGCCAGGGCGTCGGCACAGTGGTCGAGGAGAAGTGCCCGGAGTGCCACGGCAGCGGCGGTGTCACCAAGACCCGCACCATGAACGTGCGCTTCCCGGCCGGTGTGGCCGACGGTCAACGCATCCGGCTGGCCGGGCGTGGCGAGCCGGGCGAGCGCGGCGGCCCGGCCGGCGACCTCTTCGTACACGTCAAGGTTCGGCCGGACGAGCTGTTCGGGCGTACCGGGGACGACCTGACGCTGACCGTGCCGGTCACCTTCGCGGAGGCCGTGCTCGGCACGGACCTGCGGGTGCCCACGCTCGACGGTGCGATGACCCTGCGGGTGCCGCCGGGAACGCCCAGCGGGCGGGTGCTGCGGGCCCGGGGCAAGGGTGTGGTCCGTCGCGACGGGCAGGCCGGTGACCTGCTGGTCACGCTGGACGTGGTGGTGCCGGCCCGGTTGTCGGACGAGGCGCGTACGGCGCTGGAGTCGTTCGCCGAGCAGACCCCGCCGGCGGCCCGGGAACATCTCGACGCACGGGTGCGTCGAGTCAGTTAGTCCGGTGGAATGGACGCGGAGGTGAGCGGGATGTCGGGCGAGTTCCTCGGTTCGGGCGACCCTGCCTACGAGGCCAAGGTGCTGATGATCTCGGTAGCGGCACGGATGGCGGGGATGCACCCGCAGACCCTGCGCCAGTACGACCGACTGGGGCTGGTGCAGCCCGGCCGGGCCGCTGGTGGCGGGCGTCGCTACAGCGTCCGCGACGTGGTGCTGCTGCGCGAGGTGCAGCGGCTCAGCCAGGACGACGGGATCAACCTGGCCGGCGTCAAGCGGATCATCGGGCTGGAGCGGCTGCTGGAGCAGGCGCAGCAGCGGGTGGCCCGGCTGGAGGCGGAGCTGGACGCCGCGTACCGCCGGGTGGCGGAGCTGGAGTCGTTGGCCCGCTTCCCGGGCCGGGATCTGGTGCCGACCAACCGCACGTCCACCGCCCTGGTGGTGTGGCGCCCCCGCCGGACGCCCGATCGCTGACCTGCCGCTCACCCGGATCTGTCTTCTCGGCCCGGACCGCGCTGGATTCCCGGCGCGGTCCGGGCCGCTTCAGTTAGCCTGTCGATAAGGGTCCAATCGGCTTAATATGGACCTACCGGCATGGCGAGGGGGAGCGATGGCGGAACCGGCGAAAAAGGTGGCCCAGCAGACCGAGGACCGGTTGGAGAACCTGGCCGAGACCGTCCGCAAGAAGTTCGACAAGGTGACCGAGGGGACCTACCGGGACCGGATCATCGCGGGCCGGTTCGCCGAAGACGGCGACCACGCCGGCGAACGGGGCCGAGCCGAGACGGAACGCAAGCAGGACTGACCGGTGACCGACGTGCGGGCCGGGACCCACGGGGGGTCCCGGCCCGTTCGCCGCGCCGGGGTCGCGGCCCGTTCGCTGTCAGAGGTGCGGGGCCGGACGCTGGGACGGCACCCTCGGCTCGGGGTGGGCGTCCGGCCGAAGCGCAGGTCCTTTCGAGCTGAATCGTTTGCGGCATCACGCCACAGCGTCTCAGCCGAGGCGGCGGTTCTCGCGGACCAGGCCGCCCTCGCACCAGTCCCGGTAGACGAAGAGGTCCGGTCGGGCCAACAGCACCCGGCCGTTGTGCGCCCAGATCCTCATCAGCTCGTCGCCGTCACGCTCGGCCTGTTCGACGAGCTTGCGGAAGCGGCGCTTGGGGTGGGCGCGGAAGTTCGTCCGGATGCCGTCGGCCGCGTAGATGTAGAGGCAGTGCAGCGCGAAACGCCGGGCCGGGCAGGTTGGATCCATCGCCAACTCGAAGAGCGTCAACACCAGCCGGTCGCCGGAGACCAGCAGGTCCCAGTCGGGTGGCATCGAGGCCAACGGCACCGAATCGGGCTTGTACGCCCAAGCTCGCAACTCCGCCGGAGTCGGATCGACGGGGTTGGCGAAGCCGTGGAACGTCGACTCCTGCACGCTCACCGGCCAACCTTCCGCTCTCGCCCGCGTTTGGCAACGCTGCCTGCGGACCCTGGCTGCTGGGGCGAAACGGTAACCCGCCGTCGGGTGCTGCGGTAGTACCCGCGGGGAGCAATTCCGCAACCGTTGGCACGGGCGGGTCCATTGCATCGACAGCGCAGCCGATGATGCACCAATGACTATCCACGTTAGACGGTTCCAGCGGGGCGCCGAGGCCGAGTTCGTCGCCGGGCTGGAGTGGCTTTTCGCCCCTCCCGGTAGCCGTCCCGGGGATTGGGACCGCGACCGCGCCGTCGAGCGAACCGCGCAATTGCTCGCCCACGAGGACGTCGCACTCTTCGCGGCACGATCGGACGAAGATCAGTTGATCGGCGTGGCCAGCGTCTACGTGGACATCCTCTCCGTGCGCTTCGGCCGTCGGGCGTCGATCGAGGATCTCGCCGTGCACCCCGAGTGGCGCTCCCGGGGTGTCGGCTCCAGCCTCCTCACGGCGGCCAGGGCGTGGGCGCACGAACAGGGTGCCGACTACGTCTTCCTGGAGTCCGGCCTGGCCCGAACCGAGGCGCACCGCTTCTACCTCCGCGAGGGTGCGACCCACGCCGCCGCGGCGTTCAGGTGGAGCTCAGGGCACTGAGTCGACCACCGGGACCGGCTCCCGCCGTTGGGCCGCCGCACGGCTGCGCAGCCACCGCTTGAACCACGGGAAGTCGGGCAGCCGAGCCAGGATCGGCCCGGTCACCACGGTGATCAGGACGTACGTCGCGGCCAGCGCCGCCAACTGCGGCTCGACGCTCCCGGCGGCCACCGCGAGACCGGCGATGACGATGGAGAACTCACCACGAGGTACGAGCGCCAGACCGGCTCGCCATCGACCGGGTTCCGCGATGCCGACCCGGCGGGCCGCGAGGTACCCGGTGAGCGTCTTCGTCGCCATGGTGACCACTGCCAACGCGAGCGCCGGCAGCAGCACCGGCGGGATGTCCCGTGGGTCGGTGACCAGGCCGAAGAAGACGAAGAACACCGCCGCGAACAGGTCTCGCAGCGGCGAGAGCAGTTCGGTCGCATGGTGCGCCACCGGGCCGGAGAGCGCGATGCCGACCAGGAACGCGCCGACCGCCGCCGACACCTGGAGCTTCGCCGCGAGCCCGGCGATCAGCAGGGTCAGACCGAGTACGCCGAGCAGCAGCGCCTCCGGGTCCTTCGCCGACAGGGCGGAGGAGATGAGGTGGCCG
The DNA here is from genome assembly GCF_022230905.1 of Micromonospora salmantinae. Classification (NCBI taxonomy): domain Bacteria; kingdom Bacillati; phylum Actinomycetota; class Actinomycetes; order Micromonosporales; family Micromonosporaceae; genus Micromonospora; species Micromonospora salmantinae. Next base: position 25,407 of record NZ_JAKKFG010000016.1, on the reverse strand, counting down.
TACCGGATGGCGACCACCAGCACGAGCAGCACCGTGCCCACCGCGACGGCGAGTGCGATGCCGCCACCGAGCAGGCCGGTGCCGGCCAGTACGGCGGTGACCAGCGGCAGGTAGAGCGCCATCGCCAGGTCCTCGATCACGAGGACCGAGAGGATCACCGGGGTTTCCCGGTTACCGAGTCTTCCCAGGTCGGCGAGGACCTTGGCGATCACGCCCGAGGACGAGACCCAGGTGATGCCGCCGAGTACCAGGGCGGCGACCCAGTCCCAGCCGAGCAGCAGGGCGAAGGCCGCGCCGGGCAGCGCGTTGAACACGCCGTCGATCAGCCCTGCGGGGGCCGCCGACCGGAGGTTGCCGACCAGTTCGTTGGCCGAGTATTCCAGGCCGAGCATCACCAGCAGCAGGATGACGCCGATCTCGGCGCCCACCGCGAAGAACTCCTCGCTGGCGGCGAGCGGGAGCAGCCCACCGTGCCCGAACGCCAGCCCGGCGAGCAGGTAGAGGGGGATGGGTGACAGCCCTACCCGGCGGCTGAGCCGCCCGAGGACGCCAAGGAGCAGCAGCAGCGCGCCGACTTCGACGAGCAGAGTGGTGGAATCGTGCATCCGCCTCAGCCGTCCGGGTCACTGTCGGCGAGGATGGCGGAAACGCCGTCGAGACCTCTACGGGTCCCGACAACGACCACCACGTCGCCGGCCGCGAAGCGGAAGGAGGGGAGTGGCGAGACGATCACTTCGCCTTCACGCAGTACAGCCACGATGGAGGCGCTGGTGCGGGTACGCGCCTTGGTGTCGCCGAGCTTCCGGTTGACGTACGGGGAGCCGGCCGTGATGGCGATCTGCTCGGTGAGCAGACCGGCGGCCTGCTCCCGGAGCCCGGAGAGCTGGCCGAGCATCAGCGACGCGCCGAGGATGTCGGCCAGAGCCTCAGCCTCGTCGTCGGTCAGCGGAATGTCCGACTGGCAGGCGTCGGGGTCGTCGGGATCGTAGAGAACGAGATCACGGCGGCCGTTGCGGTGAGAAACGACGCCCAGGCGGCGTCCGGACTCCGTCACCAGATCGTGACGTACCCCGATCCCGGGTAAGGCGGTCTGCTCGACACGTACTCGCACCCTCCAAGGCTACCGCTTTGTGAACAGAGCGCAGATCTTGGAGGGACAGCATCCCTCGGGCCGGCCCCGGCGCAGCCCAATGGCCATTTACTTTGGGTCGCTGACGTAGGTGCCTTTGCCTTGATGTCCCTCGGTCAGACCCTCGGCCTGCAGAATCAGCAGCGCTGATCGGACCGGCTCGGCGGAGACGCCGTAGTGCGCGGTCATTTCACGCAACGAGGGCAGCTTGTCGCCCGGCGCGTATTCGCCAGAAGCGATCTTGTCGCGGATGTCCTGCGCGATGCGTTGGCGGTCCGAAACTCGGGGCATGGGGCAACTCCTGGTAGGCCCCAAGATCTTCCCATGCGGTTGGCCGGTCGGCCAACACTTCGCGTGCTAAGCATGGTCACTGGTTGTCCTGCAATGCTTTGCATTGTATGTTGACCGGGCGGGCACTCGGGGTGTGGAAAGCCTGGTAGGCAGCCGGCCTCCTCGGCCGGGTCGTCCGCGTCGCCGCTGGCACGGCCGTGCGCTCCCTCGAGTAAACGGCCGTGCCAGCGATCCGCACCCCCAGGAGAGGAACAGCGCTGATGGTGGATCGAGGGTGGCGGCGATGACCGGGCGGTACGTCATCCACCTGCCGATATCCGCGCCCGATCTGGCCCGCGCGAAGATGCTGGGGCGGACCGCCGGTCGGTCGCTGGCCTTCCTGGCTCGGATCGACCTCGGCGGGATCACCGTCTCGACCGAGGACAACCAGGGGGTACGGCACTGGGTCTTCTGCGACCGGCGGCTGGACGGTGACCGTCGCTGCGTGCTCCGCGCCGACCACGAAACCCCGTGCACCGCCCGGTTGCCCCGGCGAATCGGCCCTTAGGGGCCGTACCAGATCAAGCGGTCGGTGCCCGCCCCGGTCGAGCGGGGCGGGCACCGATCGGTCGCACCGGACGTCGAGGTCAGCGGAGGCTGCTGAAGAACTCGCGGATGTCGGCGACCAGCACCTCGGTGGCCTGGTGGGCGGCGTAGTGGCCGCCGACCTCGCCCCGGCCGTCGACGTCGGTCTCGTACGCCGTCCACCGGACGATGTTCGCGTGGTCCCGCTCGGCGAAGCGGCGGATGGACTGGAAGTCGCCGGGGAACATGGCCAGCGCGGTCGGAGCGGTGGTCGGCTCGGTCGGCGGCTCGCCGGCGTGGGCGTCCTCCCAGTAGAGCCGGATCGCCGAGGCGGCCGTGCCGGTGAACCAGTAGAGCGCCACGTTGGCCAGGATGAAGTCGGCGTCCAGACTCTCGTCGAAGAGCTGGGCGTTCCAGGCGAGCAGCCCCACGGGCGAGTCGGTCAGCGCGAACGCCAGGGTCTGCGGTTGCTGACTGTGCACCTGGTTGAAGGAGAACTTGTTCTCGTAGAACCACTGGAGGTGCCCGAGCGCGGCCTGGTCCGTCTCGGAGAGCCCGGCGAACTCGGCCGGGTCGCCGGAGGGGAACGAGAAGAGTTGGGTGACGTGTACGCCGAGCACCCGCTCCGGGGCGATCCGGCCCAGCTCCGGCGCGATCATCGAGCCGGCGTCGTTGCCGACCGCGCCGTAGCTGTCGTACCCCAGTCGGTTCATCAGCTCGGCCCAGGCGCGGGCGATGCGGAACCGGTTCCAGCCGGCGTTGCGGGTCGGGCCGGAGAAGCCGAAGCCCGGCAGTGACGGGACGACCACGTGGAAGGCCGGTGCGTCCGGGTCGGTCGGCTCGGTGAGCGGGGCGATCACGTCGAGGTACTCCAGCACCGAGCCGGGCCAGCCGTGGGTGAGCACCAGTGCCGTGGCGTCCGGCCGGGACGACCGGACGTGCAGGAAGTGGATCTGCTCGCCGTCGATCTCGGTGACGAACTGCGGGTGAGCGTTCAGGTGGGCCTCGACGGCACGCCAGTCGAACTCGCCCCGCCACCGGTCGACGAGGTCGCGCACCCGGTCGGTGCTCATCCCGTACGAGTCGCCGGCGCCGGGCAGGTCGGCGGGCCAGAGGGTGCGGTCCAGCCGGGCGGCCAGGTCGTCGAGGGCGGTCTGCGGGATCTCGACGCGGAACGGGCGGATCGCGGTGTCGCTCATGGCGGAACTCCTTCGGAACGGAATGTTTCGTTCTGCAATCACCATAGCAGAGCGGAACGATCCGTTCCACTGTTAGGCTGGGGGCATGTCAACGACTTCCGGCAAGACGCTGGGCGGTCGCCGCGCCCAGGCCGCCCGCAACGACGAGGTCATCCTCGAAGCCGCCCGCGCCGTCTTCCTCGACGACCCGAAGGCCCCGATCGCCGCCGTCGCGGAGCGCGCGGGCGTCGGGATCAGCGCCCTCTACCGGCGGTACGCGGGCAAGGAGGACCTGCTGCGCCAGCTCTGCCACGACGGGCTGCGCCGGTACGTCGCGGAGGCCGAGACCGCCCTCGACGAGCCGGACGACTGGGCCGCGTTCACCGGCTTCCTGGCCCGGGTGGTCGACGCCGACGTGCACTCGCTCACCGTCCACCTGGCCGGCACCTTCACCCCGACCGAGGAGATGGGCCGGGACGCGATGCGCGCCGGCGAGTTGGCCACCGCCCTGGTCGACCGGGCACACGCCAGCGGGCGGCTGCGCCCCGACGCTGTCGCACACGACCTGGGGTTGTTATTGGAAGCGTGCGCCGCGGTCCGCGTACCCGATCCGGAGCGGACCCGCCAACTGCGCCGCCGGCAGCTCGCGGTCCTGCTGGCCGGCCTGTCATCGGTGCCGGGTGCGGACCCGCTGCCCGGCCCGCCTCCGGCGGCCGGCGAGTTCGACTGGCGGTGGCGGCGCCGGGAGTGATGGGCGTCACGCGCTAAGGTTGAGCGGAATACGCTCAACTCTGGTTGTGTCCAACCCAGTGGACAACGCCGATCCGGGGGAGCCCATGAACACCGAAAGACTCACCACCAAGAGCCGCGAAACCATCACGGGCGCTGTCGCGCTGGCCAACCAGCGTGGTCACGCCACAGTGGAGCCCTGGCACCTGCTCCTGTCACTCCTGGACACCGACGGTTCGACCGCCACCGGTCTGCTGCGCGCCGTCGGGGCCGACCCGACCGAGCTGCGCCAGGCCGCCCAGCGCGCTGTCGACAATTTGCCGGCCGCCCGCGGCTCCAGCATCGCCGAGCCGACGTTGGCCCGGGAGTTCGTCAACGCCATCGGCGCCGCCGAGCAGATCGCCCGGCCGCTGGGCGACGAGTACACCTCCACCGAGCACCTGCTCGCCGGCCTGGCCCGGGTGGGCGGGGCGGTGTCCGGCGCGCTGAAGACCGCCGGCGCCACCGAGGAAGCCCTGGTCGCCGCCTTCCCGACCGTTCGCGGTGGGGACCGTCGGGTCACCACCGCCGACCCCGAGCAGACCTACCAGGCCCTCACCAAGTACGGCGTCGACCTCACCGCCAGCGCCCGGGACGGCAAGATCGACCCGGTCATCGGCCGGGACTCCGAGATCCGTCGGGTCATCCAGGTGCTCTCCCGGCGTACCAAGAACAACCCGGTGCTGATCGGCGAGCCCGGCGTCGGCAAGACCGCGATCGTCGAGGGCCTGGCCCAGCGGATCGTCACCGGCGACGTGCCCGAGTCCCTGCGCGACAAGAAGCTGATCTCGCTGGACCTCGGCGCGATGGTCGCCGGGGCGCAGTACCGCGGCCAGTTCGAGGAGCGACTGAAGTCCGTCCTGGAGGAGATCAAGAACTCCAACGGGCAGGTCATCACGTTCCTCGACGAACTGCACACGGTCGTCGGCGCCGGCAAGGGCGAGGGCTCGATGGACGCCGGCAACATGCTCAAGCCGATGCTGGCCCGTGGCGAGCTGCGGATGGTGGGCGCCACCACGCTGGACGAGTACCGCGAGCACATCGAGAAGGACCCGGCGCTGGAGCGTCGTTTCCAGCCGGTGCTCGTCGGTGAGCCGACCATCGAGGACACCATCGGCATCCTGCGCGGGCTCAAGGAGCGCTACGAGGTGCACCACGGCGTACGGATCACCGACGCCGCGCTGGTGGCCGCCGCGACGCTGTCCGACCGTTACATCACCGAGCGGTTCCTGCCGGACAAGGCGATCGACCTGGTCGACGAGTCCGCGTCCCGGCTCCGGATGGAGATCGACTCGCGTCCGGTCGAGGTGGACGAGATCGAGCGGGCGGTCCGCCGGCTGGAGATCGAGGAGATGGCCCTGGCCAAGGAGCCGGACGCCGCCTCGGCCGAGCGGTTGGAGCGGCTCCGCAAGGAGTTGGCCGACAAGCGCGAGCAGCTCACAGTGCTCTCCGAGCGCTGGCAGACGGAGAAGAGCCACATCACCAAGCTCTCGACCGCCAAGGAGGAGTTGGAACGCCTCGGCGGTGAGGCCGAGCGGGCCGAGCGGGACGGCGAGCTGGAACGCGCCGCCGAGCTGCGCTACGGCCGGATCCCCGCCCTGAAGGTCGAGCTGAAGCAGGCCGCGGAGGAACTGGCCCAGCTCCAGTCCGACGGCGCGATGCTCAAGGAGGAGGTCGGCGCGGACGACATCGCCGCTGTGGTCGCCTCCTGGACCGGCATCCCCGCCGGCCGCCTGCTGGAGGGTGAGACGGCCAAGCTGCTGCGGATGGAGGAGTCGCTGGGCGGCCGGGTGGTCGGCCAGACCGAGGCGGTCGGCGCGGTCTCCGACGCGGTACGCCGTGCCCGGGCCGGTATCGCCGACCCGGATCGCCCGACCGGCAGCTTCCTCTTCCTCGGCCCGACCGGCGTCGGCAAGACCGAGCTGGCCAAGGCCCTCGCCGAGTTCCTCTTCGACGACGAGCGGGCCATGGTCCGCATCGACATGAGCGAGTACGGCGAGAAGCACTCGGTCGCTCGCCTGGTCGGGGCCCCGCCCGGCTACGTCGGTTACACCGAGGGTGGTCAGCTCACCGAGGCGGTGCGCCGACGGCCGTACTCGGTGGTGCTGCTGGACGAGGTGGAGAAGGCCCACCCGGACGTCTTCGACGTGCTGCTCCAGGTGCTCGACGACGGCCGGCTCACCGACGGCCAGGGCCGCACTGTGGACTTCCGCAACGCGATTCTGATCCTCACGTCCAACCTCGGGTCGTCGGTGATCAGCGACCTGACGCTCGCCGATGAGCAGCGCCGGGAGGGCGTGCTGGCCGTGGTCCGGTCGCACTTCAAGCCGGAGTTCCTCAACCGGCTGGACGACATCGTGGTCTTCGCCTCGCTGCGCGGGGACGACCTGCGCTCCATCGTCGACATCCAGTTGAACCGGATGCGGCGTCGGTTGGCCGATCGCCGGCTGGGTCTGGAGATCACCGATGCCGCCCGGGACTGGCTGGCCGAGCACGGTTACGACCCGATCTACGGTGCGCGACCGCTCCGCCGCCTGGTTCAGACCGCAATCGGAGACCAACTGGCGAAGGCCCTCCTGTCCGGCCAGATCCGCGACGGCGAAACCGTGAAGGTGGACCGCGCCACCGAAACCAACACCCTGTCCGTCACCGCCGCCTGATCCGTCGCACCCGGGCCGATCCCGCCTCGCAGGCGGGGTCGGCCCGACCCGTTCTCTGCCCCCGACGGTGCCCCACCGGGACGCTCCGTAGCTGCCGTATCACCAGGCAATGATGAGTTTCTCCAGGTGCGCGGGGTTGTTACCGTTCCCGCCGACGCACTTGGGGAGGTGGTCGGCATGAACGGTCCCGTGGCGTACCTGGTGGCGACGCTGGGGTGTCTGATCGGAGTCGCCGGGGTCGTGGTGGCGGTGGTGGCGGTTCGCAAGGGCCGCAAGGCCGCCCGGCCGGCTGCACCCGCAGACCCGTTCCGGGACACCGACAGCGACGCGCTCCGCGGTGACCCGCGCAGGCTCAAGCCCGGCGACATCGTCGAGATCCGCCGGGTGTCGTACGCGGTCCGGGGCTCGGTGCATCTGAATGAGGGCGGCTGGAGCTGGGCCGAGCACCTGCTCGACACCGTCGAGGGCGACAAGCGCTGGCTCTCCGTGGAGGAGGACCCGGACCTGGAGTTGGTGCTCTGGACCGCCGAGCCGGCCGCCACGATCGCCCCGGGCGCGTCCGCCCTCGACTTTGCCGGCCGCCGCTACGCCTTGGAAGAGTCCGGTCAGGCCCGCTTCACGGCCACCGGCAGCACCGGCCTCGACCCCGGTGGCACCCTTCGATACCACGACTACCGGGCCCAGGGCGGCGAACGGCTTTCCTTCGAGGCGTACGGCCAGGCCGGCTGGGAGGTCGCCCGGGGCGAGCAACTGCACCGCGCCGACGTGATGGTGTACCCGCAGGCCGGGCCGGAGGCCAGCTGACGTGTTGGTGAGCCTCCACACCCCATACGTCGACACCTGCGCCGCCGACTTGAGCCTGGCACTCGGCGGCCCGGAGCGGCCCGCGCTGCACGTCCGCGACCTCACGCTGCCCGGGGACGTCCGGCTACGGCTGCGCCTGCTCGGCGCGTCCCACCAGGTCGTGCTGGCCGAACCCGGCAGTGCGGTCGGACTCACCGAGACGGTCGCCTGCCTGCCTGGTCGGCCGCCGCACCTGCCCGGCGCCCTGCACGACGAGGCGGGCGGCTACCGCTTCACCGCCAGCGTGCTGCGCCCCGCCAACGGTGAGTTGCACACCCGGATCGCCGGGCTCCGCGCCGACCTGGCCGACGACCCGTATGCCCTGGTCGGAGTCTTTCCCGGTGACCCGGACGCGGTCACCGCGCTGGCCGTGCGCACCGACCTGCCGCACCTGTCGGTCGGCTGGCGTACCTGGCACGCGTACCCGCAGACCAATGAGCTGGTCCTGACCGAGACGGTGGTGGCACTGCGATGACGTACCGACGCTGGTTCGTGGTGGGCGCGGCGACGGCAGTGGTCGGCGTGCTGGTCGCGGCCTTCGCGCTCGTCAACGGCACCTTCTCCCCGCGCGCCTACGTGCAGGACAGGTACTCGCGAGCGGCCAGCCGGGACATCGGCCGGGAAGCGACCGCGTACACCTCGTCCAAGTCACCGACCACTGTCGCCGAGGAACTGACCGACGCGTGGAAGCCGTCCGACCGGTACGCCGACGGCAGCGGCGTCTACCTGCGCTACGACGACGACTCGGTGGTGATCCTGCCGATCGCCGCCGGCTCGGTGATTCTGCTCGAAGACATGAAAACCGCTCACCCTCGTTACCACTCGACCGTCGGGTCGTACTGGGGCTGGGGACGCGGCAGCAGCGTGCGGGGCGGCGGCCCCGGCACCGGCAAGTAGCCCGACGCCCGACCCCTTGACCTGGAGCCCTCCGTGCAGAACCTCGTCATCGATCTACTGGCCACCCTTGCCTTCGGCGCGGTCGGCGTCGTCCTCATGGGCATCGGCTACGGGCTGGTCGACCTGACCACTCCCGGCAAGCTCCACGAACTGATCTGGACCGAGCGCAACCGCAACGCGGCGCTGCTGCTCGCGTCCAACCTGCTCGGCGTCGGCACCATCGTTGTCGCGGCGATCGTCGCCAGCGACGACGACCTCGCCCTGGGGCTGGTCGGCGCGGCGGCCTACGGGATCGTCGGCCTGGTGATCATGGCCGCGGCGTTCCTGCTGCTCGACGCGGTGACCCCGGGCCGGCTCGGCGAGCTGCTGGTCGACCCGGAGCCGCACCCCGCCGTGTGGGTGTCGGCAGTGGTGCACCTGGCCACCGGCGCGATCATCGCCGCCGCGATCCTCTGATGACCGGGGGACCGCGACCGCGCGGTGCCGGTCGGCCGTACCCGGGGCGGTCATGAGCACCGGGGCGCCGCGGGTGGTCGACGGCGGCACCGAGGCCCGGCCGCACTGGCGGCTGGCCCGCGCGGCGGTGCTGGTCGCGGTCTTCGTCTGCGCCGCCTGCGGGCTGGTCTACGAGCTGGCCCTGGTCGCGCTCGGCAGCTACCTGATCGGCGACACCGTCGGGCAGGCGTCGATCGTGCTCGGCGTGATGGTCTTCGCGATGGGGGTCGGCGCGCTGGTCGCGAAGCCGTTGCAGCCCCGGGCCGCCGCCGCGTTCGCGGTGATCGAACTGACCCTGGCCCTGCTCGGTGGTCTGTCCGTGCTCGGCCTCTACGCCGCCTTCGCCTGGCTCGACCTGTACGGCCCGGCGCTGGTCGGCACCGCCTTCGTGCTGGGCCTGCTGATCGGCGCGGAGATTCCGCTGCTGATGGTGATGCTGCAGCGCATCCGCGAGCAGGCCGCCGGCAGTGCGGTGGCCGACCTGTTCGCCGCCGACTACGTCGGCGCGCTGCTCGGCGGGCTCGCCTTCCCGTTCCTGTTGATCCCCGTCTTCGGCCAGCTCAAGGGCGCCCTGGTGGTCGGCGCGGTGAACGCGGTGGCCGGTCTCGCCCTGGTCTGCACGGTGTTCCGGAGGGAGCTGAGCCGCCGCGCCCGGCTCGTCCTCGGCGCCGGCTCTGTCGTGGTCGCGCTCTGCCTGGGGTACGCCTGGGTGACCGCCGCCGACTTCGAGGTGACCGCCCGGCAGCAGCTCTACCGGGACCCCGTGGTGTACGCCGAACGCTCCCGTTACCAGGAGATCGTGCTGACCCGGTCGGTGCGGGAGGTCGGCCACGCCGACACCGACCTGCGGTTGTTCCTCAACGGTGATCTTCAGTTCAGCTCGGTCGACGAGTACCGCTACCACGAGGCGCTGGTGCATCCGGCGATGCGCGGCCCGCGCGGCGACGTCCTGGTTCTCGGTGCCGGCGACGGCCTCGCCGTCCGGGAGATCCTGCGGTACCCGGACGTCCGCCGGGTGACAGTGGTCGACCTCGACCCGGCGGTGGTGGCGCTGGCCAGCACCGTGCCGCAGCTACGGGAGCTCAACGGCGGCTCGCTCGACGACCCCCGCGTGCGGGTGCTGAACACTGACGCGTTCGGCTGGCTGCGTACCGCCGCCGAGCGCTTCGACGTGGTGGTCGCCGACCTGCCCGACCCGGACGAGACGGCCACCGCCAAGCTCTACACGGTCGAGTTCTACGCGCTGATCAGGTCGGTGCTCGCCGAGCAGGGACGGCTGGTGGTGCAGTCCGGCTCGCCGTACTTCGCGCCCCGCTCCTACTGGTCGATCGATGCGTCGGTGCGGGAAGCCGGCTTCGCCACAGTGCCGTACCACGTCGACGTGCCGTCCTTCGGCGACTGGGGTTTCCTGCTCGCCACGGCGGGAACCGTCCCGCCGGTGCTGGAACTGCCGGCCGACGCGCCCCGGTTGCGTTTCCTCGACCCGGGCGTGCTGCGGGCGGCGGCGGCCTTTCCCCCCGACCGCGCCCGCCTGAACGTGCCCCCCAGCACCCTCCTTCGACCGAGGGTCCTCGACTACGCCCGCACGGAGTGGCGCGGCTACTGACCCCCACCACCTGGCGCCTGGACAAGGCGGCTGTGTCAGGAGAGTGTCCGCTCATGGCGCAAACCTCTTGATTAACGGGGTGGAGTGGGGGCGGACGGGGAAAGGGTGGAGGCATGTTTGGGATGCGGAAGGCTTGGGAGCGCGAATTGGGCGCCGCCGTCGACACGTTGGTGGCGGCTGACACGCTCGCCTTCGGGGGAGTTGGCTTCGCCGGGACCCTGTTGCCGGTGACCGAGGCGTACCACCGGGTCGAGGCCGCCCTCGGCGACCACCCCGAGGAGGTACGCCGCCAGCTCGACCGGGTGCTGGCCGACGGCACGCCCGCCGGCCGGGCGTACGCGGCCACGCTGCTCGAGCGGGTCGACCCGGAGGCGGCCCGAGCGGCCTGGACGTCGCTGCGGGACGATCCGAGCGAGTTCACCACCTTCGTCGGCTGCGTGATGGACAGGGAAACCCTCGGCACGTACGCCAGTCGGCGGCTCGCCGCAGCATGATCCATTCGCCGGTCGGTGCTGCCCGATTGGTTCTGCCGGTCGCCGACGCCGCGTACCGCGAACGAGGCGCTGCCCGGCCCGGCCTGGGTGATGCCCGTCCCCACCTACGCCCCGACCGGTTACGGATATCCGACAGCTCCGCTCGTGCCGGGCTTCCTGCCGCCGAACCAGCCGCTCCCACCCGGCTACCTGATCTGCCCCGACCCGGCCGCGCACCTGACGCCGGGCGCGCCGGGCACCTCACCAGGGCCGACCGGACCCCCGGCGGCACCTCCGCAGGACGCACCCGACCACAGTCGCTAGCTGAGCTGTCGGCCACAGCGCGGGCCTTCCTGGTGCCGAGGGTTGTTACCGTCTGCGCCGACGTACCTGGGGAGGTGGTCGGGTGGACGCGCTGGTGACGTGCCTGGTGGCGGCTGTTGCCGTACTCGCGGTGGTGGTGGTGGTCGTCGTGCGGGCCCGCCGACGGCCGACGGCCCGGCCCGACGGCCAGCAGGCGGAGCCGCCGCGCGGCGGCCCGCTCCGCCTGGCCCCGGGCGACCGCGTGCGGATCCGCGAGCGGGAGTACGCGGTGAGCGCCACGATCCGGCTGGTCGAGGGCGACTGGAGTTGGGTGCAGCACCTCCTCGACGACGACTCCGGCACCCGACACCGGCTCTCCGTGGAGGACGGCCCCGAACTCGAGCTGGTGTTCTGGACCGCCGAACCGGGCGCCACCGTCACCCCGGGCGCCCCGACCATCGAACTCGGCGGGCGGCGCTACACCTGGGCCGAGACCGGGCAGGCGCGTTACACAGCCACCGGCGAGACCGACCTGCCGTCGGCCGGGACGATGCGCTACCACGACTACCAGTCCGGCGGTGCCGCGCGGCTCTCCTTCGAGGCGTACGGCGAAGAGGGTTGGCGGGTCGCCCGCGGTGACCTGCTCGACCCCGCCGACCTGACGATCCGCCCGCCCCGTGCCTGAGGCCCGCTGAACCGGACCGGGCGGACGCGCCGGGCTCGTCACGGCATGCCGAACTGGCTGGTTGTCGATACGGTGTGGGCGCGATCTTAGGGAAGGAGAATCGTGGTCGATTCCCAGAGCACGCCGGCCCGTCAGCGGCCATCCATTGTGTCGATTTCCAGTTACCTGCTCTTCCTGTTCCTGGCACTCCAGGTGATCACTCTGATCATCACGCTCAGCACCTTCGGCAAGACGCGGGACGCGCTCCGTGCGGCGTACGCGGACAGCGCCACCGACGGTGACCAGGTGGCCGACGTCTTCGCCGTCATCGGCATCGGCGGCAGCATCGTCCTGCTGCTGCTCGCGGTCGTGCTGGGCGTGCTGGCCCTGTTCAACAACCAGGGCCGCAACGGCGCCCGGATCACCACCTGGATCGTCGGCGGCATCATGGTCTGCTGCGTCGGCGGTGGTCTGCTCAGCAACGCGGCCGGCGGTCTCAACACCGGTGGCGGGAATGCCGGCGACGGGCCGAGCCCGGAGGAGATCCAGCGCCGTCTGGAGGAGGCCCTGCCCTCCTGGGTCACCCCGGTCAGCCTCCTGCTCGGCGTGCTCAGCCTGATCGCGCTGATCGCGGCGCTGGTCCTGCTGGCGCTGCCGAAGGCCAACCCGTTCTTCCGCAAGCAGACCGCGGGCTGGGAGCCGCCGACCCCGGGCGCCAGCTACCCGGGTCCGCAGGCGCCCGGTCAGCCGGGCTACCCGCAGGCATCGGGTGAGCCCGGTTATCCGTCGAGTGGGGAGCCGAGCTACCCGCCGCCACCGGCCGCGAACCGGCCGGACGACACGCCGCCCACGGACCGGCCCGGGTCAACCCCGCCGCCGACCAACTGACGGCTCGATAAGCACGACGCCGACGATCCCTCCGAGTAGGTTGCAACCCGACGCCTACCGGAGGGATTCGTCGTGTCGTACCCGGAATCGGCACCGGCCCGCCGGCCCGCCGCCGTCCTGTCGGCCGCGACCGTGCTGTTGGTGATGGCGGTCGCCGCGCTCGCGTACGCCGTGGTCGACCTGGTGGTGCTGGGCGGGACTGTCGACGCGTTCCGCTCCGCCGCCCGCGACACCTCGGCAAGCCCCGAGCAGATCGACGACGTGGTGACTCTGCTCCGCGCGTCCGCGGTGCTGTCGGCGGTGGTGGCGGCGCTCTCCGCGCCACTGCTCGCCGGCCTCGCCCTCGGGCTGCTGGCTGGCCGCAACGGCGTCCGGGTGGCGACCTGGGTGGTCAGCGGGCTCGGCCTTCTCGGCGGCTGCTGCAGCGTGGCGGTGGTCGTCGGCGAACGGGCCGCGCCATTGCAACTGGGCTCCGGTGAGCAGGCTCTCGCCGAGTTGCTGGGCCTGATCGGCGACGCGTACCCGTCCTGGTGGATCCCGCTCAACGCCGGGCTTTCCGTCGCCCAAGGGCTCGGTTACCTTGTAGTAGCTACGCTGCTGGCACTGCCGGCCGCGAGCAGCTGGTTCGGCCGCCACCGCTCGACACCAACCGCACCGCCCCACTTCATGCCCGCCCCGCACCAGCCCCCGTCGGCGCCGCCCGCGCCCCCGTACCCGCCCAGGTGAGGACCACTCCGTGACGCTCGACCCCACCACTGCCGAGCGCCGAGCCCTGATCACCGGGGCCACCGCCGGCATCGGCGCGGCGTTCACGCGGCGGCTGGCCGCCGACGGCTGGCACCTGGTGCTCGTTGCCCGCGACGCGGCGCGGCTGACCGAGCTGGCCACCGAGCTGGGTTCCACGTACGGACGCGAGGTGGAGACGATCTCGGCGGATCTGTCCACCGACGACGGATGCGCCACCGTGGAGCAGCGGCTCGCCGACGGCAGCCCGGTGCACCTGTTGGTCAACAATGCGGGGATCAGCCTGAACAAACCGTTCCTGCGCTCCACGGCGGAGGACGAGGCGCGACTGTTGCGACTCAACGTGCACGCGGTCATGCGGCTGACCCTGGCGGCGCTCCGACCGATGACCGAACGGCGAAATGGGGCAGTGATAAATGTCTCTTCGGTCGCCGGTTTCGGTACGGCCATGCCCGGATCGACGTACTCGGCCAGCAAGGCGTGGGTCACCAACTTCAGTGAGTCCGTCGGGCAGTCGGCGCGGCCGTTCGGCGTACAGGTGATGGCCCTCTGCCCCGGCTACACCCGCACCGAATTCCATCAGCGAGCCGGCATCAACATGTCCAAGACGCCGGAGTGGCTGTGGCTGCGGGCCGAGGATGTGGTGGACGAAGCCCTGCGTGACCTGCGCAAAGGCAAGATGGTCAGCATCCCGGCGTGGAAGTACAAAGTGGTCGTCGCCGGCATGCGACACGCGCCGCGGCGGCTGCTCCAGGCGGTCGCGCGGGACACCCGCGGCCGGATCGGTCGCGACGAGCGCTGAGCTTCGACCGGCCCGCCGACACCGAGCGAGTGGTGGGACGGCGTTGGCACGCCGCTGTCGGGCCAGTTGCTGAGCGTAGTCGAGCATCGCCAGTCATCGGTTCCCCCCGGGGCTGATCAGGGTGGACCCCGCACACGGCGTTCAGAGTTGCGCAGTAACCTCTATCGCCATGGGGGACCACGACGACCTGCGTAAATTCATTACCGACCTGGCTGTGGTCCACGGCCGGGTCGTGCTCTCGTCGGGGCGCGAGGCAGACTGGTACGTGGATCTGCGGCGCGTCACGCTCCATCACCGGGCCGCTCCTCTGGTCGGCCGGGTGTTGCTCGACCTCACCGCCGACTGGGAGTTCGACGCCGTTGGGGGCCTCACCCTGGGCGCGGATCCTGTCGCGCTCTCGATGCTGCACGCCGCCGCTCCGACCGGCCGGGCCCTGGACGCCTTTGTGGTGCGCAAGGCGGGCAAGGCCCACGGTCTTCAGCGGCGGATCGAGGGACCGGAGGTGGCTGGCCGTCGAGTGTTGGCGGTGGAGGACACATCCACGACGGGCGGAAGTGTTTTGACCGCTGTCGAGGCGCTTCGCGAGGCCGGGGCGGAAGTCGTGGGCGTGGTGGTTATTGTTGATCGAGGCGCCGGCGACGCGGTGCGAGCCGCCGGATTGCCGTACCGGGCGGCCTATACGTTGGCTGACCTCGGCCTTGTGGCGTAAAAGTCTGCCGATTCGGATCTGCTGATATGCAGGCGGATCGATGCTGCTGGTGGAAGGATGGAATACGTGGGAACTGCGTTGGCCGAAATGACTATGCCTCAGATCTCGCCGCTAAACGGCGAGCCGATCGAACGTGCCGATGCCGAGCGTCTCGCCGGGGTCCTCAAGGCCCTTGCTGATCCTGCTCGGTTGCGGCTGCTCAGCCTGATCCAGTCGGCCCCCGAGGGCGAGGCGTGCGTCTGTGACCTGACGGCGCCGCTCGGCCTCTCTCAGCCGACGGTCAGTCATCACCTGCGTATCCTCACCGAGGCTGGCTTGTTGCAGCGGGAGAAGCGCGGTGTCTGGGCGTACTACAGCCTGGTCCCGAGTGCGATCGCGACGATCGCCGACCTGCTGACCCCGCCGCGTAAGCGGGCCACCAAGAAGGCCCGCTGACCTAGGCACTACACGCCGTCCCGAGCCGGGGCGGCGTCCGGTGGCGAGCCAGGGGTGGCGCCACCGGTGGTTGACACCTGCTCGTCCCCGGTCGCACCACCGGAGGCCGGGTTCGACATGCCGACGGCCGACCCCCTCACCAGGGGGCCGGCCGTCGTCGTACCGCTCAACGGTCCTGACCGTGCTCCGGGCGCTGACGGCCGTGCTCGTGCCGGTCGTGGTCGAACGCCTCACGGGCCGCCTCCACCGCGCCGGCGGCACTGGCCGCCGCGACCACCGCGACCGCCTCGCCGCGCTTACGAGCCCGCCGGTCGCGCAGGAACTCGAAGAAGATCGGCAGCACCGAGATCACAATGATCAGGGCCACCACCGGCAGGATGTAGTGGTCGATCTTGTCGCCGATGGCCTGGTAGATCTGCTCGGCCAGCAGGTAGCCGATCAGCAGGATGCCGTCCACCCAGAGCACCGCGCCGACGATGTTCCAGAGCAGGAACTTCTTGGCCGGCATGCCGAGCGCGCCCGCGACCGGGTTGAGGAACGTGCGGACGATCGGAATGAAGCGCGCCAGCACGACGGCCTTCGCCGGGCCGAACTTCTGGAAGTAGTACTCGGCCTTCTCCACGTACTCCTTCTTGAAGAGACGGGAGTTCGGCCGCTCGAACATCGGCCGGCCGTACCGCGCGCCGAGCCAGTGCCCCAGCTGCGCGCCGACGATCGCGCAGATCGGCCCACCGATCAGCAGACCGGTGAGGGAGAGGCGGGTGCCGTCGCCGAAGATCGCGTCCGCCACCGGTGACGAGGCGACCCCGGCGAGGAACAGCAGCGAGTCACCGGGGAAGAAGAAGCCCACCAGCAGGCCGGTCTCGGCGAAGAGGATCACCCACACGCCGATCAGCCCGAAGGTCTGCAACAGATCCTTGGGATCGAGCGGGTTCAGGGCGACGCTCTCCACGAGAGCGCGGGTCTTCTCAGCTGTGTCCACGGCCACAAAGGGTACCGAAGCCCAGGGCCCCGGCCGCGCCGGACCGGCCCGTCACCACCCGCCCGCGCCGTGGGGTCAAACGACGGTGCCCCGGCGTCGTGGGGTCCAACGACGGTGCCCCGCCGACCGTGGTGGTCGACGGGGCGCCGGTGGTGCGGGGTGGGTCAGGCGACGAAGCGGGTCCGGCGGCGCTTGGCCACCAGGTAGCCGCCGAGGCCCGCGGCGAGCAGCAGCGCGCCGAGGCCGACGATCAGGCCGGTGGACTGACCGGTGACCGGCAGCGAGCCGCCGTCGTCACCGCCGCCCTGGCCGCCGTCTCCGCCGCCGTTCACCAGGATCTGCGCGGTGTCGTTGGCCGGGTTCAGGTCCTTGATCTCGGTCTCCTCGTGCCCGGTACGCAGCGTGACCTCGCCGGCCTGGTCGCCGGCCTGGTCGATCCGCACCTGGAACTCGTAGTCGACCTTCTCGCCCTTTTTGATCGAGCCGTCCACGAAGCACCGGTAGACCCGCGCGCCGGGCTTGCCCGGCTCCCACCCGTCGTCCTCGGAGTCGAAGCAGTTCTCCGAAGCGCGGACGGCGGTGACGCCCTTCGGCAGCGTGACGGTGGTGCCGATCCAGGGCGACTCGCCGCCACCCGCGTTGACGGCCGCCGGCCCGTTGTTGACGTAGCCGACCGTGAGCGCGACGGTGGCGCCGACGTCACCGGTCACCGTCGCGCCGCGCGCTGCCACATCGGCCCGCTGGTCGCCGGTCACCTGAAGGTCGACCCAGGTCGAGTTGTCCAACGGGTTGACGTCGGTCTGCCGGGAGCGCAGGTTCATGACCGGCTCGAGCTTCAGCTCACCCTCGGTCCCGTTCGGCCCGAGCTTGGCCGGGAGTTCGGCCACGGACCGGTACTCGTCCCAGTCGGCAGGCGTGAACCAGGTGGAGAACCCGCCGAAGGCGTTCGGCGCCCAGCTGTCGGCGGGCACGGTGAACCCGAAGCTGTCGTCGAGGCGGAAGCTACTGTTCTCGCCGATGGTCGTGTCGAAGCGGCAGACGAACGCGAAGTCGTGCAGCGGGCCCTCGGTGTACTCGCAGTTCTCGTAGCGCTTCGACGGCTGAAGACCGTCCGCGCCGACGACGTAGAGAACCGCGTCCTTCGCGGGCACCTCGCCCCGGTTCGTCACCTGGAACGGAGCCTTCAGCGTGGCGCCGGGCGCGCCCTTGAGCTCCAGGGACTCGTTGGTGGTGAGGTCGACGCCCTCGCCGATTTCCACCGTCGAGCTGTAGGAGGCGGATCCGGACTTGCCGTCCGGCGTGACAGTGAAACTCAGCTCGCCCTTCTGATCGGGCTTGGCGTCGGCCTTTGCGCGAACGACGAGGGAGACGAGGTTCAGGTACGAGCCGTCGTCGTCCTGGTCCTCGACCTTGCACGTCAGGATCGCACCGGACTCGGTGCAGTTGTCCCCGCTGCTCTCGACGTCGGCGAAACCGTAGACCTTGCTCCGGTCCACCTTGATCGTGTAGTCGTCGGGCTGCCGCTCCGTGGTGAGCGAGAAGAGGGTGAGCCACTTCTCGGTGCCGCCGGGCGCGACGATCACGTTGTTGGCGTACAGGTCGAGATTCTCTACCGGTGCGGCGAGGGCTGCCGGTGCGGCAAAGGCGGGGGTGGCGGAGGCGGCGACGAGCGCGCCTGCGACGCCCAGCCCGGCGAGCCAACGCCGGGTGGAGTGGGTGAGCATCAGGGGAGTTCCTCCAGTTGGGGGATCAGGTGGAGCCTGCGGATCTTAAGGAATCGCTAAGGCTGACTGCAGCCCTCAAAACCGCCCGCTGGGCAAGACGAACCAAAAGGTTGATCGAAGTCACCGCAATGTTCGGTCGGTCCGCTTCCGTCATCTGAGGCAGGAGCCCTCGGGAGGCGCAGTGACGTACGAGGAGTTCGCGACGACGCCCCGCCGGCCCGGTAAGGGACGGCGGGGCGTCGGTCGGGTCGGGGTGGGTCAGGCTGGGAAGCGGCTGCCTTGGCGTCGGGCGAGCAGGTAGCAGCCCACACCGGTGACGAGCAGCAGGGCGCCGATGCCGACGATCAGGTTGGTGGGGGCACCGGTGATGGGCAGCGAACCGCCCCCGCCCGCGCCACCGTCGCCATCACCGTCGCCTTGGTCACCGCCGCCCTGGGCCGCGTTGACCACGATGGTGGCCTTGTCGTTGGCCGGTTCGATGTCGTCCTTGAAGCCCTCGCCGCCGGGGCACTCGCACGGTGCGTTGACCCGCACCGCACCCCGGGCGTTGGAGACGACCTTGTCGATACGCAGCCGGAACTTCATGGCGTAGGTCTGCCCGGCCACCAGGAGCATCTCCGAGGCGCACGAGTACGTGCGGGTGGTGTCCTGCCGCAACCAGCAGTTGTCGGGGACCTCGACGGCGGTGGTGCCCGGCGGTAGCTCGACGTCGGTGTGGGTGGCGGCCTCGAAGTCTCCGTTCGTTCCGTCGAGCGTCGCCGGGCCGTTGTTCCGGAAGCCGACTGTCGCCGTGACGACGGTGCCGGCCGCGCCCTTGAGCGTGGCGCCGATCGCCGCGAGGTCGGTGCCGTTCACGCCGGTGGCCCTGATAATCCATGCGGTGTAGTCGTTACCCGGGCCGACATCGGTCTGGTCGGCCTGCCGCACCCTGCTGGGTGCCTCGGTCATGGTCAGTTTCGGGCCGCTGCCGGGGTTGGCCGCTCGTGCGCCGACGGCCGTCCGCACCCGGGTCAGGTCCTCGAAGTCGGCGCTGGTCATGAACTGGGCGTAGCCGGAGTGGCTGGCCGGCGCGTATGTGTCCTTGACGAATTCGAGGTTCAGCGTGGTGGCCAGCCCGGTGCCCACCGGGATGTCCTCGTCGAAGTGGCAGGAGACCAGGTGGTCGCCGGAGTAGCGGCAGTTGCTGAACCGGTCCTTGGTTCGGATCGAGTAGGGGAGGTCGAAGACCGCGACGAACCCGGTGACGGCCTTGTCGCCGGCGTTGGCCACGACCAGCGGCACCGTGAACTTCCCACCCGGCTTGGCGGAGAGGCTGGTGTACGGTCCGCCGGCCAGGTCGACCCCCTCGCCGACCCGGACCCGGGAGGTGTAGCTGCCGCGCCGCCCGCCGGCCGCCTGGAAGCTGACAGCGACGTCGCCGGAGTCGCCGAGCTGCGCATCTTCGGTGAGGCCGAGGTGAACCCGCTTGGCCCCGTTGCGGTAGATCCCGCTGCCGAGCGGCGGCATCTCGTACAGGACGACATCGGAGCGCTCCGTGCAGACGAGAACGCCCGGCTCCGGCGCGGTGCACTCCTGGCCGTCGGCAGGAGCCACAGTGATCTTGGTGGCCAGGGAGCGGTAGTCGTACCGCACGGAGACGTCGGTGAGGACCGTCGGCTCGTCGGCGTGCAGCAACAGGCCACGGATGGTCGCCTCCGAGCCGATGGCCAGCGTGGCGTCCTGGAAGTAAGGCTCGATCGTGGGTGCGGCGACGGCGGGGGTGGCGGAGGCGGCGATCAACACGCCTGCGGCGCCGAGGCCGGTCAGCCAGCGGAGCGAGTGCTTGAGCATGGGGGTCCTCCCGTGGGGGTACAGGTGGCGCTCGTCCAACCTAGGGACGCCAGACTCCTCCGGTAACCCCTCTCGGATCGATATTCGTCTAATGACCCGAACGGCTGAACACCCCTGTCGCAACGGGCAGCCGACCCCGTGACGGAATCAGCGGTAGTCGTCCTCGTCCCCGGTGACCACCCGGGCCTGCTCCATGGCGTCCCAGTCGTCGACCTCCAGGCCGCGGTGCGGCTCACTGTCGACGTCGGCCGGGCCGGCGACGGTGGCCTGCTCGACCGCGTCGGCCGGGTTCGCCTCGGGGTCCCGTTCGTTGGGCGCGAGGTGGTCGCCGGGGGTGAAGTCCTCGTCGGGCTGACCCATCATCCCTCCCGGGGGTCTCGGGGCACGGTTCCCACCCACCGTACGGGTTGGGCCGGCGCACCGCCCGGAAGCGGAGTAGGCGGAATCAGCCCTCGGCGACGCGACCCGGTGCCAGGATGGTGCCGTGGGCTTCCTCATCAGACTGGCGATCACCGCTGTCGCGTTGTGGATAACCACGCTGATCGTGCCCGGGGTCGACGTGCACGGTCGTTCGGGTGGCAACACAGTGCTCACCCTGATCGTGGTGGCGCTGATCTTCGGCGTGATCAACGCGGTGCTCAAGCCGGTGATCCGGGTCGTCGGTTGTGTGTTCTACCTACTGACCCTGGGCCTGTTCGCGCTGGTGGTCAACGCGTTGCTGTTCCTGCTCACCGACCGGATCGCCCGCGGGCTCGACCTGCCGTTCCAGGTGGACGGATTCTGGCCGGCGTTCTGGGGAGCCATCGTGATGACCGTGGTGACCTGGTTGATCAGCGTCATCGTGCCGGACAACCTGGATCGCCGGTGAACGGCTAGCACCCGGGTCGGTTGTTCCGGCGCACCTCACCTACGGGATACTTCCGGGCGGAGGACAGCGCGGTCCGGCGCACAAATGAAGAACAGCGGCCAGCACGGCCGAGAGTGGTAAGTAAGGAGCGCATCACATGCCCATCGCTTCCCCCGAGGCTTACGCGGAGATGCTGGACCGCGCCAAGGCTGGCCGGTACGCGTACCCCGCGATCAACGTGACCTCCTCCCAGACGCTGAACGCGGCGCTCAAGGGCTTCGCCGACGCGGAGAGCGACGGCATCATCCAGGTCTCCACCGGTGGCGCCGAATACCTCTCCGGGCCCTCGATCAAGGACATGGTCACCGGCGCGGTGGCGTTCGCCGCGTACGCGCACGAGGTCGCCAAGAAGTACTCGGTGAACATCGCCCTGCACACCGACCACTGCCCGAAGGACAAGCTGGACGGGTTCGTGCGTCCGCTGATGGGCATCTCGCAGGAGCGGGTGAAGCGCGGCGAGGAGCCGCTGTACCAGTCGCACATGTGGGACGGCTCGGCCGTGCCGGTCGCGGAGAACCTGCAGATCGCCGCGCAGCTGCTCGACGAGGCCGCCAAGGCCAAGATCGTCCTTGAGATCGAGGTCGGTGTCGTCGGTGGCGAGGAGGACGGCGTCGAGAACGCCATCAACGACAAGCTCTACACCACCACCGATGACGGCCTGGCGATGGTCGAGGCGCTCGGCCTCGGCGAGAAGGGCCGCTACATGGCGGCGCTGACCTTCGGCAACGTGCACGGCGTCTACAAGCCGGGCAACGTCAAGCTCCGTCCGGAGATCCTCAAGCAGATCCAGGACGCCGTCGGCGCCAAGTACGGCAAGGACAAGCCGCTCAGCCTGGTCTTCCACGGCGGCTCGGGCTCCCTGCTGAGCGAGATCCGCGAGGCTCTGGACTACGGCGTGGTGAAGATGAACATCGACACCGACACCCAGTACGCCTTCACCCGCCCCGTCGTGGACCACATGCTCCGCAACTACGACGGCGTGCTGAAGATCGACGGCGAGGTCGGCAACAAGAAGCAGTACGACCCGCGCGCCTGGGGCAAGGCCGCCGAGGCCGGCCTGGCCGCCCGGGTCGTCGAGGCCTGCGAGCACCTGCGCTCCACCGGCACCACGATGACCAAGTAACGACGTCCGACCCGACGGCCGGCTTCCCGCACGGGGAGCCGGCCGTTCGTCGTCAGGCCGTCAGCAGGCGTACGGCCTCGCGC
Organism: Micromonospora salmantinae; assembly: GCF_022230905.1. Taxonomy (NCBI): domain Bacteria; kingdom Bacillati; phylum Actinomycetota; class Actinomycetes; order Micromonosporales; family Micromonosporaceae; genus Micromonospora; species Micromonospora salmantinae. The sequence goes on along the minus strand of NZ_JAKKFG010000016.1, from coordinate 3,309 downwards.
ACGTCGTCGGTGAGGTGGATCGTCGACGACAGGTCACCGAACGGGGACGCGGCCAGCAGCGGACGCAACAGCGCCTCCACCGGCAACTCCACTGTCCAGTAGGCGCGGTCCAGGAAGATGTACGCCCCGCTGGCGCCGTCGGTGCCGTAGTAGGTCTTGGTGGCCGCCTGGAACACCTCCTGCACCGTGCCCGCCCGCCCCGGCGCGAAGACGATGCCGCCCCGGGCGAGGCGCAGGATGGTGTCCTCGCGGATCGCGTTCGAGAAGTACTTCGCGATCCGCCCGGCGAACAGGTTCGCCGGCTCGTGCCCGTACAGCCAGGTCGGAATGGCCAGACCACCCGCACGCGCCCAGTCCAGGTCGTCGCCGCGCTGCCGGGGCACCCCCGCGTACCGCTGCCGGACCGTCAGCGCGGTGGCCGTGTACCGGTGGTGGTCGGTGAAGTCGGGGGCGGTGGCCAGCAGGTCGATCGCGGCCGTCACATCGGTCGCCGGCCGGTCCGCCAGGTAGGCGCCAAGGTTCGCGGCCTCCATCACACCCGGGCCGCCGCCGGTCACCACCAGCCGGTCGGCCCGCGCCAGCTCCCAACCCAGCACCGCCGCCATCCGGTACGCCGGACTGCCGCGCCGCACCGCGTGCCCGCCCATGATGCCCACCACCGACTGCGGCCCGTGCGCGGTCAGCCAGATCCGGGTGGCGTCGGCCAGCGCGTTGTCCACGCCGTGGTCGTGCAGCCGCTGACCCAGCGCCTCCTTGACGTCCGGCAACGCGCCACCGTGCGCCCGGTAGTGGTCGTACACCCGGGTGTCGTACATCCCGGTGAACCCGCCCTCGGCGAACCCGGCGGCCAGTTCGTCCGGGGTGTAGAGGTGCGTCGGCTGGGTCGGGTACGGCAACCCGGAGAACGGCGGCACCACGTTCGCGCCGCGCCGGACCAGGTCGGCGCCCACGTCCCGGGACGCGAACCGGCAACCGACGAAGAGGGTGCCGGCGACGTCGACGCCGGTCAGGTCGGGCACCGGCGCGAGGTCGAGCCGCAGGCCCTGCACGGTCAGCCCGGTCAGCCGACCGGTGGCCAGCTGTTGGTCGAACTCGGCCCGGGTCTGGATCTCACCGGCGTGCAGGTGCGGCTCGATGACGTCCGCGGGAGGTGGGGTCGGCACCGGGCCATCCTGCCCCTCCGCAGGGGCCGGTCAAACCTCGGGCCAGGGGTGGAACCGACAGGAGCCCGATGGTCGTGGCCACCGGGCTCCTGCATAACCGGTTCCTGGGGAGGCTCCGGACTATTAGTTGTAGTGGAAAACGCCAGGCAGCGGCATAGGCCGCAGGCGTGACCAACTCCTCAGCCGTTCAGCGGGACACGTCGGCCGACCCGCTCGCGTGTCGCCCTGTCTAGCGGGTTGAATGGGGCGATGCAGAACCTTTTGCCAGAGCCACCGGCCACCCGCCTGCCCGTGAACGACGAGGCCGACGCCGCCCTGGCCGCCGCCGACGAGGCCGGCACCGATGAGGCGTACGCCAACGTGGCGGCCGGCTTCCCGACCTACAGCGCGGCCTGGGCGGAGCTCGCGGCGCGGGCGTTCGCGCAGGGCCAGGTGGTGACGGCGTACGCGTACGCCCGCACCGGTTACCACCGGGGCCTCGACCAGCTGCGCCGCAGTGGTTGGAAGGGGCACGGCCCGGTGCCGTGGTCACACGAGCCCAACCGGGGCTTCCTCCGTTGCCTCTACGTGCTGTCCCGCGCCGCCGACGAGATCGGCGAGGCCGACGAGGCGGCCCGCTGTGCCCAGTTCCTGCGCGACTGCGACCCGGAAGCGGCGGACGCGCTGGCGAGCAACTGACCCCGCCCCGGCGGCCGGCCCGACATCGGGCCGGCCGTCGGTGGGTTGGGCCCTACAGCCCTTCGGCGACCGCCGCGGCGATCTTCAGCCAGGCGTCCCGGGTGGCCGAGGAGAGCCCGCCGTACCGGATCGGCTCGCCACTGTCGATGAGCCGCTCGTACGGGGCCAGCAGCACCGCCCGGGTGCGGGCCGCGAAGTGCTCCTGGATGGCCGGCAGGTCGATCTCCTTGCGGGACGGTGGCATCGACACCACCGTCACGGCCTGACGGACCAGCCGTTGCCGGCCGCTCTGTTCCAGGTGGTCGAGCATCCGGGCGGCGGTCTCGGCGGAGTCGTTACGGGCCGACATGGTGACCACCAACTGGTCGGTGGCGTCCATCGACGCCTGCCAGTTCTGTGCCCGGACGTTGTTCCCGGTGTCCACGAAGATCAACTTGTAGAACCGGCTGACCACCTCACGGATCTCGGCGAACGCGGCAGCCGTCAACATCTCGCCACCGGTGGCCGACTCGTCCGAGGCCAGGACGTCGAACATCCCCTCGCCCTGCGAGCGGACGTACTGCGACAGGTCGCCGACCCGCCCGTGCGCACCCTGGAACTGCCCGAGGTCACGCAGCATGTCCCGCACGGTGCGGGAGTGGAAGTCCTGTTGGGCGCGCATCCCCAGGGTGCCCTGGGTTTCGTTGTTGTCCCAGGCCAGCACGTAGCCGCCACGCTTCTGACCGAACGTCATCGCGAGCAGCAGGATGGCCACCGTCTTACCGGCACCACCCTTCGGGTTCACCACGGTCACCTGCCGCAGACCGCCGAAGTTGCGGCGCACCATCTCGATGTCCCGCTTGAGCTCCTGCTCGTGCCGCCCGGGAGAGAGTCGGAGCAGGCCCATCTTGTTGACCACCGCGCGTACACCCATTGTCGCCACCGGGTCGGCGGGTCGAACCTGGCGGCGTCGGGCGAAGTCCTCGGCGGTCGGAGCGGCGGTGGTGTCCGGTGTCCAGCTCGCGTCCGGGTACGCGGCCGCGTCCGGGTACGCGGGGGCCGGCACCCGGGTCACCCCGTCGGCCTCCTGGTACGGCTGCCCGGGCGTGCCGCCGGGCGAGCCCTGCTGCCAGGGCGGCGGGTACCAACCCGGCGAGGGCGGGAACGGCCCGGGTGGTGGGGTCCCCGGCCCGGCCTGCCCAGCAGCGTGCTGCGGTGCGGCAATGCCGTGCGGTGGGTTGTTGAACTGCGTCACGTCGGGCGGCGGTGGAATCTGCGCCGGGCCGGCCTGGCCGGGGATGAACGGCTGCCCGGGGTGTGCCTGCCCGGCGTCGGCGTGCGGGGCGACCGGCGGCGGCGGAATCGGAGGCGTCGCGCCGGACTCGCCCTGGGCGGGCGTGGCCGTTCCGGCCGGGCGTTGCGGCGGGTACGCCCACGGCGACTCGGCAATCGGCCGCGCCGGCCCGTCGGCGGACCCGTCCGCACCGGG
>NZ_JAKKFG010000015.1:0-63692 GCF_022230905.1 Micromonospora salmantinae | reverse complement strand
CCGTGATCACGGCCCGCCCCACGCCGCGCGTTTGGCGCGCAGGTACGCCGTCCACGCGAAAGCTGGCTCGACACGGCTGGCGCTGTTCGGTGCGACCTCAACCTGCTCGCGGCGCGCCCAGTCGGAGCTGCCAGCGCGTGCCCTGACTGGTGAGCCGAACGACGGCCAGGGGCTCCACGTCCACCTGCCGGTACGTCGCCGTCGGAAGACCGAGGGCGTGCACCACCGCGACCCGGATCACCAGTGGGTGGGTGACCGCTATGACGCGTCCACCGGCTCGGTGCTGCTCGTCCAGCCAGCTGCCGACCCGATCCCGCACGGCCGTGACGGACTCACCGCCGTGCGGCGCGGAGCCCGGTGCGGACAACCAGTCGTGCAGCGCCTGCGGCTGCGATCCAGCGATCTCCTCAAGCGTCCGTCCGGCCCAGTCCCCGTAGTCACAGTCGGCCAACGCGGTCTCGATCGTCGGCAGCAGGCCGAAGGCGTCGGCGGTCTGTCGGGCGGCCAGCGCGGGGCTGGACAGGCAGGTGGCGTTGACGCCGAGGGGCCCGCGCCGGTCCGCACCCGCGCGGGCCTGGGCGAGTGCGGCACGCAGGCCACCCTCGTCCAGGCCGTCGTCGGCGCCGCCGAAGCGGGCCCGGCGCAGCGCGGCGGTGTGACCGTGGGCGACCAGCTGAAGGCTGGTGCCGGTCACGTGCTCGGCAGTGCGGTGCCGGCCCGGCGACGCTGCTCGCGGTGCATCAGGGCCGCGAACAGCAGGCCGATGCCGGTCCAGAGCACGACCTGGGTGCCGAGCGAGGCCAGTCGGAAACTCCACAGCAGGGTCGCCGGGAAGTCCGCCGGAACCTCCTGGAAGGACGGCATCACCACGTACGACACACCCGTGACCAGCAGGAACCCGCCCACGGCTGCGGCGGCGCGCAGCCACGTCGGCGCCTGGGCGCCGACTGACCGGTAGCCCAGCGAGCCGGCCCACACGGCCACCAGCCCGAGCACCACCATCAACAGGTAGGTGACGGTCCGTTGGTTGATGGTGGCCGGGTCGCCGACCGCCGGTGGGTTCGCCGGGTACTTGAGGAACGGCACGATCACCGCGCCGAGCAGCGCGGCGCCGGCCAGCAGCAGACCCGACCGCCCGTCGTCGTCGCCGCGCCGCCGCCGGGACAGCAGGACGTACGCCGTGGCCAGGAGGCCACCCATCGCGGCACCGAACAGGCCGGTGGCCAGGAACAGACCGCCGCGCTGACCCGTCCGGCTGACCAGGGCGTCCTCGTGATCGTGCGCACCAGTGGCGGGCTCGGCGTGCGTCGCCGCCTCCTCGATGGCGATGGCCGCCTCGACGTGCGGTTCGCCTGCGACGTACGCGAACGCCCCGGCGAGCAGGCCGGCGAGCAGGCCGGCCAGCAGCCCGCGAACGAGGACGGCGACGAACGGGGGAGTGGTGGTGGTGTTCAGTGGCACGGGACACCCAGCAGGTGCCTGCCGTCGTGCATCAGCTCGTGCAGGTACATCCCACTGCGCGACACCGCCCCCTGGTCGAAGGCGACGAGGTACGCCAGCAGCGTGAGCACGGCAACGGTCGCCAGAGCCGTCCACAGCAGACGGGCACTGCCGGCGGGGTGCACCACCGGCTGGCTGGAAGCGGAGCTAGACATGAATACACGAACCTCCCCAGGGATGACGCGTCCCCATCGCAAGGCTGCGGACGACCGAGCGTCCTGGCTCGCGGCCCCCAGTTGTGGTTGGGGAACCGCTCACAGTGGCGCGACCGCGCCGGATTCACACCGGCTTCCCTCGCGTCGCCGCAGATAGTGCGGTCGACGGTATCGGTGCCGCCTCAGGCGGTCAACCCGGACCCCGCGCCCCGAACGCGTCCGGATACCGGTACGTCAACGAGGCGGACCAGCCGCAGGCGCCAGTGGATTCGTCAGACCAAAAGGCGACACTGCCGGAGGCCGGTCATGGCGCGCGTTCCGGGACTCGACAACAGACTGTTACCGCTAACATGGTCAACCTGGCAGATCGACTCTGTGGCTCCGGGTTGACCCGGAGGGCTCGATCAGCGGCTGGGCGGGGTGTGCGGTGGACGAGAACGCGCCAGGGTGGGTCCGGTGACGACCGGTGAGGTAGCGCGACGACCGGGCATCGTCGACGCGCACCATCACCTCTGGGTCCGGGCGCGGCACCCACAGCCCTGGATCGATCCGCACACCATGGCCGCGATCGACGACGACTTCACGCCGCTCGAGCTCGCTCCGGCGACCCGGGCCGCCGGGGTCACCCAGACCGTTGTCGTCCAGTCCGTCGCCGTTCGGTCGGAGACGCCCGAACTGCTCGGCATCGCGGCCGACGACCCGCTCGTCGGCGGGGTCGTCGGCTGGGTCGACCTCACCGCCGCCGATGTCGACCGCCGCCTCGCCCGACTACGCAGGGCCCGTGGCGGCGAACGGCTGGTCGGCATCCGCCACCTGGTCCAGTCCGAACCCGACCCGACCTATCTCGACCGCCCCGACGTGCGGCACGGCATCGCCGCGGTCGGTGCCGCCGGCCTCGCCTTCGACCTCCTGGTGCGCCATCGTCAGCTGCCGGCGGCCGCCCGGCTCGTCCGCGACCTGCCCCAGGTGCGGTTCGTCCTGGACCACCTCGGCAAGCCCCCGCTCGGGCGCGCCGATTTCGGTGACTGGCAGCGCGACCTGCGGGCACTCGCGGCCGAGCCCAACACGACGGCGAAACTCTCCGGCCTGGTGACCGAGGTGGACGGCGGGTCCTGGACGACGGCCGACCTGCGGCCCGCGGTGGAGCACGCCCTCGACGTGTTCGGGCCGGACCGGCTGATGTTCGGCTCGGACTGGCCGGTGTGCCTGCTCGCCACGTCGTACACCCGCTGGGTCACCGTCCTCGGTGACCTGCTGGACCCGCTGTCCGACGACGAGCGGGCCGCGATCTGGCGCCGGACCGCCGGCCGGGTCTACCGGCTGGCCCCGTTCTGAGGCGGCAGCGCCTTTCGGCCTGGGGACATAGCATGTTATCGATAACATGCTAGCGGCGGCAGTCGATGTCGATTTGGTCAGACGTATGCCTTCGGTGGCGCAGGTAACGATGGCAAAACATGCTCGCAAGACCTTGGCAACATACGTGAATGCGTGGCAAGGTAACGCCTGATCGCGGGAAACATCCGACCTATCTCCGACGAGTGTGCGGGCACCTAGCCGCACCGCCGTCCGAGCGGGGTCGGTCGCTCACAGGCGTTCGGCTCGTCGGCGGGTCCCCGTCGGACGCCGGCGCCGCGCTTGGGGAGGTCAGGTCCGACGATGAGTAGCGCCGAGGCAACCGCCGGCACGCAGCGCGGCGAACTCAGCGACTGGTTCCGGGAACGGATCTCCCACGCCGTCTCCGAGTTCACCGCCGCGACCGCGCTGGTCGTCCTGTTCATCGCCCTGACCTTCGCGAGTCCCTACTTCCTGACAGCGGACAACCTCTTCAACATCGGGGCCCAGACGGCGGTGATCGCCATCATCGCCACGGCCCAGACGATGGTCATCATCACCAAGGGCATCGACCTGTCCGTGGGATCGGTCGCCGCGCTCGCCGGCGTGTTGGGCGCGATGGTCGTGCGCGACCTCGGCTTCTCGCTCTGGGCGGCCACGGCGGTCGCGATCGGCGTCGGCGCGCTGGCCGGGCTGCTGAACGGGCTGCTGGTGACCGTGGCCCGGATCCCGCCGTTCATCGCGACGTTGGGGACGATGTCCGTGGGCCGCGGCCTCGTCTTCATCATCACCGGAGCCGTCGGCGTCTACGGCCTTCCCCGGTCCTTCCAACTGCTCGGCAACGGGCAGATCCTCGGCATTCCGTTCGCCGTGGTGATCACCGTCCTGGTCGCCGTCGGGGTCGCCTTCCTGCTCTCCCAGACCCGCTTCGGTCAGTACACCTACGCGATGGGCTCCAATCTGGAGGCCGCCCGCCGCTCCGGCATCCGGGTCGGGCGGCACCTGACCGGGGTGTACGTGCTGGCCGGCGTACTGGTCGGGCTCGGCGGCATGATCGCCGCGTCCCGGGTCAACTCCGGCCAGCCCAACTACGGCATCTCGCTGGAACTCGACGTCATCGCCGCCGCGGTCATCGGCGGTGCCAGCCTGTTCGGCGGGCAGGGCCGGATCGTCGGGACCATCATCGGCGCGTTCCTCATCGCCCTGGTCCGCAACGGCGCCGTCCTGCTCGACATCAGCATCCACTACCAGCAGGTGATCGTCGGCGTGATCATCTGGGCCGCCGTCTACTTCGACCAGTACCGCCGCCGGCGGCTGGAATCACGGGGTTGACATGCCATTCCGAGAGTCCGAACGAGGAAGGACACACACCATGGCACACACCACCACCAGCCGGCGGACGCGAGGACGACTCCTGCGCGCGCAGGCGATCCTGGCCGCGGCCGCGGCGACCGCCCTGCTCAGCGCCTGCGGCGGGGTCGAGGTCCGTGACGGCGGCGACGGCGCGACCAAGGACGCGAGCGGCCCGCTGAAGCTCGCCGTCGTACCCAAGGCGGTCGGGGCCGACTACTGGAACACGGTCAAGGCGGGCGCCGAGTGCGCCGCGCAGCGCGCGGGGGACGTCACCGTCCAGTGGGACGGGGTGACCACCGAGACCGACGTCGAGGGCCAGGTCAACCTGATCCAGAACTTCGTCACCAAGAAGGTCGACGGCATCGTCTACGCGGCGACCGACTCCAGCGCGCTGGCGCCGGCGACCGACAAGGCGCTCAGCGCCAACATCCCGGTCGCCATGATCGACTCTGGCACCAGCCCGCAGCCGTCGAACGTGCCCCTCTTCGCCACCGACAACCGTGCGTCGGCGACGGAGGCGGCGAAGCTGCTCGCCACCGAACTCGGCCCCGGCAACCACGAGGTGGCGCTCGTCGAGTTCCAGCCCGGATCGCAGACCAACACCGAGCGGGTCGACGGCTTCAAGGCCGGCCTCGCCCAGTACCCCAACCTGAAGCTGGTCGGCCAGCAGCCGAGCCGCAGTGACGTCAACGAGGCCCGACGGGTCACCGAGAACATCCTCACCGCCAACCCCAAGCTCGCCGGCGTCTTCGCGGCCAACGAGCCGAGCGTGCTCGGTGCCGCCCAGGCCATCCAGGCCGCCGGCAAGTCCGGCAAGGTGGTCATCATCGGCTGGGACGCCGCCCCGGACGAGATCGCCGGGGTGCGCAACGGCCAGATCTCGGCGCTGGTCGTACAGAACCCGTTCAAGATGGGCTACTTCGGCGTCGACAAGATGGTCAAGCACCTTCGGGACAAGGCCCCGCTGGCATCGGCCGACACCGGCGTCACGTTCGTCACCAAGGAGAACATCGACTCGGCGGAGATCAAGGCGGTGCTCGAGCCCAGCTGCGCCAACCCGCCGGTGCAGTGATGGGCGCGATCCCCACGGCCGCCGCGGACAACGATCAGCAACCCACCGACGCGGAACCGCCGGTCCTCGAAGCCCGCGGCATCGTCAAGCGGTTCGGGCACGTGGAGGCGTTGCGTGGCGCCGACTTCACGGTCCGCCGAGGTGAGGTCGTCGCGCTGATCGGTGACAACGGCGCCGGCAAGAGCACCCTGATCAAGACCCTGTCCGGTGTGCACCCACCCGACGAGGGTGAGATCCGGGTCGGCGGCCGTCCGGTCCAGTTCTCCACTCCGGTCGATGCCCGACGGGCCGGGGTGGAGACGGTCTACCAGGACCTCGCCGTCGCCGACGACCTCAGCGTGGCCGCCAACCTGTATCTCGGCCGGGAGATCCTCCGCTCCGGGCCACTCGGCCGGCTCGGGCTGTTGGACAAGCGCGCCATGCGCCACGGCGCCGCCGCCGCCCTCGACGAACTCGGCGTACGGATCCCCAGGGTCACCACCCCGATCGCGATGCTCTCCGGTGGGCAGCGGCAGTGCGTGGCGGTGGCCCGCGCCATCATCTGGGCGACAAACGTGGTCATCCTCGACGAGCCCACCGCGGCCCTGGGGGTGGTTCAGACCGGGCGGGTGCTCGACGTCGTGCGGCGTGCCCGTGACGCCGGCATGTCGGTGGTGCTGGTGAGCCACAACATGCCGCAGGTGCTCGAGATCGCCGACCGGGTCGAGGTCCTGCGCCTCGGTCGGCGCGCTGCCCAACTCCGCGCCGACGAGGTCACCACCGACGATCTGGTCGCGGCGATGACCGGCAGCACCAACGTGGATCGGGACGAGCGGTGACGGCTGTCGTCCAGCGGGGTGCGCGCGATCCCGTCCGTCCGGCGACCCGCGGCGGCGTCGGGCCGCCGCTGCGGCTGAGCCCCCTGGGCCTGGGCGCCTCCCAGGGTGGCAATCTCTACCGGGCGACGTCGGACGAGCAGTTCGCTGCCGCGGTGGACACCGCGTGGGCAGGCGGCATCCGATACTTCGACACGGCACCGCACTACGGGCTGGGCCTGTCCGAACGGCGCCTGGGCGCGGCCCTGCGCTCCCGCCCGCGAGGCGAGTACGTGGTGTCGACGAAGGTCGGCCGGCTGCTCGTGCCGTCCCCGGAGACGGCGCACCGGCGGGATCCGGAGGGGTTCGACGTTCCCGCCGACCATCGCCGGGTCTGGGACTTCAGCCGCGACGGCGTACGCCGTTCGCTGGAGGCGAGCCTTGGGCGCACCGGCCTGGACCGGATCGACGTGGTGTATCTGCATGATCCGGACGAGCATTGGGAGCAGGCCGCGCGCGAGGCCATCCCGGCGTTGGTGGAGCTGCGGGAGCAGGGCGTGATCGGTGCGGTCGGGGCGGGGATGAACCAGTCCGCGATGCTGGCCCGCTTCGTGGCGGAGACCGACGTGGACGTGGTGATGTGCGCCGGCCGGTACACCCTGTTGGAGCAGGGCGCGCTGACCGACCTGCTGCCCGTCGCGCAGGCCCGCCACGTCGGTGTGGTGGTCGCCGGTGTCTACAACTCCGGGCTGTTGGCCCGGGACATGCCACCGCCCGACGCCGTCTACGACTACCAGCAGGCGCCGGCGGAGGTGATCGATCAGGCCCGCCGGATAGCGCGGGTCTGTCAGATGTACGGCGTCACGCTGCCCCAGGCGGCGTTGGCGTTCGTCCGTCGTCACCCGGCCGTGGTCTCGACGGTGGTCGGTATGCGGGACGAGGCCCAGGTGACCGAGACCCTGCGTCGAGCCGGTGTCGACGTCCCGGATCAGCTCTGGACGGCGTTGTACGACGAGGGGCTGCTCGACGTGCAGCCGTGAGGGTGGGCCGTCACGACCGGGCCGTCTCGGTGCTCGCGTCGGCGTCGTCGGGTAAACCCTGCAACGACTCCTCCACGCCGATCAGGTGGTTGGCCATCCGGGTGCGCGCCCGCTCCGGGTCCCGCGCCACGAGGGCCTTCAGGATCGCCACGTGTTCGTCATGGGTGCGCAGGTCCGCGCCCTCCTCGTGCAGACTCCGCCAGAGCCGGCCACGGATGGTGCGCCCGGCGAAGGCTTCGATCAGGCCGACGAGCACCGGATTCTCAGCGTGCACCGCGATGATCCGGTGGAAGGCGATGTCGATCTCCATGATCCGCTCGTGGTCCGGCGGCGACTGGCCGATCAACCGGGCCGCCTCGTCGAGCAGGTCACCCGCCTGGGCCAGGGCCTCGTCGGTGATCCTGGTCGCCGCCAGGCAGGCGGCCTCGCACTCCAGCAGACGGCGAACGGTGTGGATGTGCCGGGGGTCGCCCTGGCCCTGGAAGTCCACCACGAAACCCATCGGGGCCAGCAGTTGTGGCGCGTCGAGGTTGGTGACGTAGGTGCCGTCGCCCTGGCGGATGTTGACGATGCCGAGGATCGACAGGGCCGACATCCCCTCGCGCAGGGACCCCCGCGAGACGCCGAGCTGCTCGGCGAGGTCCTTCTCGATGGGCAACCGGTCCCCGGGCCTGAACTGACCTTCGAGGATCATCCGCTTGATGCCGTTGACCACTTCGTCAGTGCGAGACATGATCCCCCTAACGGCCGGCGGGGGTGGCCTTCCCACCCGCGATCACGTACGCCGCCTCCGGAGATGACACGGTAGTCGGGTCTGTCGCCGCCCAGTAGTGGCCGTCGGGAAACCGGTAGAGCGCTACCGACTCCTGACGCATCCGGGTGGAGTAGCCGGGCTGGCTGGGCAGGACGTAGCCGCTGCCGGAACCGGTGTCCCGGATGATGCAGGGATCGGTGAAGTGTTCGTGCAGGTGGTCGACGAATTCGGTGACCCGGTTGGTGAGGTCCCCCGAGATCGCGACGTAGTCGAGCACCGACACGTGTTGGACCATCTCGCACAGCCCGACACCGCCGGCGTGCGGGCACACCGGGACGTCGAACTTCGCGGCGAGCAGCAGCACGGCGACGATCTCGTTGATGCTGGCCAACCTGCCGGTGTCCAGCTGGCAGAAGTCGATGGCCTCGGCCTGGAACAGCTGCTTGAACATCACCCGGTTGTGGCAGTGTTCGCCGGTGGCGACGCCGATCGGAGCGACGGCGCGGCGGACGGCCGCGTGGCCCAGGATGTCGTCGGGGCTGGTCGGCTCCTCGATCCACAGTGGCGTGAACTGGGCGAGGGCGGTGACCCAGTCGATGGCCTGACCGACGTCCCACACCTGGTTGGCGTCGATCATCAGGTTGCGATCCGGTCCGAGGATCTCCCGCGCGATGGCGCATCGGCGGATGTCGTCGTCGAGGTTGGCGCCCACCTTGAGCTTGACGTAGCCGTAGCCGGTGTCCACCGCCTCCTGGCACAGCCGGCGCAGCTTGTCGTCGCCGTAGCCGAGCCAACCGGCCGAGGTGGTGTAGGCGGGGTAGCCGGTCCGGTCGAGCTCGGCGAGGCGGGCGGCCTTCGTGTCCGCCTTGGCCCGCAGGATGGCCAGTGCCTCGTCGCGGGTCAGCGCGTCGGACAGGTAGCGCAGGTCCGCGATGTCGACGAGTTGCTCGGGGGACATGTCGACGAGCAGCCGCCACAGCGGCTTGTCGGCGACCCGGGCGACCAGGTCCCACGACGCGTTCAGCACGGCCGCCAGGGACAGGTGGACGACACCCTTCTCCGGACCGAGCCAGCGCAGTTGCGAGTCGGAGGTGAGGAGGCGGTAGACCGCGCCCATGTCCGCTGCCATCGTCGCCACGTCCAGGCCCACCAGAAGCTGTGCCTGGTGGACTGCCGCCGCCGCGACGATGTCGTTGCCTCGGCCGATGGTGAAGGTCAGGCCGTGCCCCGCGAGTGGCGCGCCCGCGCCGTCGACGCCGTCGGTGTGCAGGACGACGTAGGCCGCCGAGTAGTCGCCGTCCTTGTTCATGGCGTCTGACCCGTCAGCGGTCAGGGAGGTGGGGAAGCGGACGTCTTCGACGGTGACGGCGGTGATCTGCGGCATGCGCTCCTCGCCCGGCTAGGCTAAAGATCAGATGATCACTGGGAGTATACGGAGGGCTTCTCCAGCGCGTCAACGATGTGGATCACTGGAGACCCTCAGACATATGATGTTTGCCTTGCCGGGTCGATCCGCCATACCGCCCATCGTGACCGCGTGGGGAGCCCCGACTCCGGGGCCGGGCGTCGGTCGGCGTGGTGTGGTCGGCCGGGGTGGTGACAGTGGTCACCGAGTCGTCGCCGACACGCCCGAGACCGACATGTGGGGTGTGACAACGGCTGCGTCCCTATATATGGTGTCGAGCGCAGCTGGTTCGGCCGCTCATCCGGGGTGGTCGAGGCAACAGGGAACCCGGTGGAAATCCGGGACTGTCCCGCAGCGGTGAGTGGGAACGACCGCCGTCATCAGCACTGGGCCACCAATCGGCCTGGGAAGCGACGGCCAGTAGGAGACCGGCGAGCCCGGTCGTGCCCGCGAGTCCGAAGACCTGCCAGCGCGCCGCGTACCCGCACCGGGTGGGCGGCGGTCCGAGGCCGCGTGGGACGGCTGACGCCACCTGACCCACGCCGGTTGGCGTGGCGTCCGTCGGTGTCTGTCTCCTCGCGTCCGGGCCACCAGGTCTCGAACTCCGAGGAGCGAGTGGTGACAGTCACCGAGGTAGTCCCGGCCAGCGGCGACGCGACAGTGCGCCGGACGCCGATGCAGGTCCGCAAGCGCGACGGCGGCACCGAACCCGTGGACGTGAACAAGATCGTCCGGGCGGTCGAGCGGTGGGCCGACGACCTGACCGACGTCGACCCGATGCGGGTGGCCACCCGCACCATCAGCGGCCTCTACGACGGCGCGACCACTGCTGAACTGGACCGGCTGTCCATCCAGACCGCCGCCGAGATGATCGGTGAGGAGCCGCAGTACTCGCGCCTCGCCGCGCGGCTGCTGGCCGGCTACGTCGACAAGGAGGTGCGCCGACAGGGCGTCACCTCGTTCAGCGCGGCGATCCGGGTCGGCCACGCCGAGGGCCTGATCGGTGACGACACCGCCGCGTTCGTCGCCGCACACGCCGCGACGCTCGACCACGCCATCGACCCGGACGGCGACCGTCGGTTCGAGTACTTCGGCCTGCGCACCGTGTACGACCGATACCTGCTGCGCCACCCCACCAGCCGACTGGTCTTGGAGACCCCGCAGTACTGGCTGCTGCGGGTGTCCTGCGGCCTGTCCCGGACGGCGGACGAGGCGGTCGGCTTCTACCGGCTGATGTCCAGCCTGGCCTACCTGCCCAGCTCACCGACCTTGTTCAACTCCGGGACCCGGCACACCCAGATGTCCTCCTGCTACCTGGTCGACTCCCCGCTCGACGAGCTGGACTCGATCTACCAGCGGTACGCCCAGGTCGCCAACCTGTCGAAGTTCGCCGGTGGCATCGGCATCGCGTACTCCCGGGTCCGCTCCCGGGGAGCGCTGATCCGGGGCACGAACGGGCAGTCCAACGGGATCGTGCCATGGCTGCGCACCCTGGACGCGAGCGTCGCCGCGGTGAACCAGGGTGGCCGACGCAAGGGCGCGGCCTGCGTCTACCTGGAGCCGTGGCACCCGGACATCGAGGAGTTCCTGCAACTGCGGGACAACACCGGCGAGGACGCCCGGCGCACCCACAACCTCAACCTGGCCAACTGGATCCCGGACGAGTTCATGCGCCGGGTCGAGGCCGACGCGCTGTGGTCGCTGTTCGACCCGCACGAGGTGCCCGAGTTGCCCGACCTGTGGGGGGAGCGGTTCGACGCCGCGTACCGGGAGGCCGAGGCGCAGGGTCGCCACGTGCGGCAGGTCCCGGCACGGGAGCTGTACGGGAAGATGATGCGGACCCTCGCCCAGACCGGCAACGGCTGGATGACCTTCAAGGACGCCGCCAACCGACTGTGCAACCAGACCGCCGAGCCGGGCAACGTGGTGCACCTGTCCAACCTCTGCACCGAGATCGTCGAGGTGTCCAGCGACGCCGAGACCGCCGTGTGCAACCTCGGCTCGGTGAACCTCGCCGCCCACCTCACCGACGGCGGGATCGACTGGGAGCGGCTGCGCGTCACGGTGCGGACCGCGGTGACCTTCCTCGACCGGGTCATCGACATCAACTACTACCCGACGGCGCAGGCGGCGGCGAGCAACCCCCGCTGGCGGCCGGTCGGACTCGGGCTGATGGGCCTACAGGACGTCTTCTTCGCGCTGCGGCTGCCGTTCGACTCGCCGGCCGCGCGGGAGCTGTCCACCCGGATCAGCGAGGAGCTGTACCTGACCGCGTTGGAGACCTCCGCCGACCTGGCGCGCGACTTCGGCGCGCATCCGGCGTACCCGCAGACCCGGGCCGCGCGGGGCCAGCTCCAACCCGACCTGTGGGGTGTCGAGGGTACGCAGACCGCGCGGTGGGACGCGCTGCGCGAGCGGGTCGAGGCGTACGGGCTGCGCAACTCGCTGCTCGTGGCGGTCGCGCCGACCGCCACCATCGCCTCGATCGCCGGGTGCTACGAGTGCATCGAGCCGCAGGTGTCCAACCTGTTCAAGCGCGAGACCCTGTCGGGGGAGTTCCTCCAGGTCAACACCGCCCTGGTACGCGAGCTGAAGGCCCGTGGTCTGTGGACCGAGCGGATCCGTTCGGCGATCAAGCGGGCGGAGGGCTCGGTGCAGGACATCGCCGAGCTGCCGGCCGGCGTACGGGAGCTGTTCCGCACCGCGTGGGAGCTGCCGCAGCGGGCGCTGATCGACCTGGCCGCCGCCCGCGCCCCGTTCATCGACCAGTCCCAGTCGCTGAACCTGTTCCTGGCCGCGCCGACCATCGGCAAGCTCTCCTCGATGTACCTGTACGCCTGGAAGGCCGGGCTGAAGACCACCTACTACCTGCGTTCGCGCCCCGCGACGCGGATCCAGCAGGCCACCGTCAGCGCTGTCGCACCCGTCGTCGTCGACGCGGAGGCGCTGGCCTGCTCGCTGGAGAACCCCGAGTCGTGCGAGGCCTGCCAGTGACCGCCGCCGACGCCGCCACCACCGACGCCAGCACCACCGACACGAGGACCACGCACATGCTGCTCGACCCCGGGATGGACCTGACTCTCCGCCCGATGCGCTACCCGCACTTCTTCGACCGGTTCCGCGACGCGATCCGCAACACCTGGACGGTCGAGGAGGTCGACCTGCACGCCGACCTCGCCGACCTGGGCAAGCTGTCGCCGGCCGAACGGCACCTGGTCAGCCGGCTGGTGGCGTTCTTCGCCACCGGTGACACGATCGTCGCCAACAACCTGGTGCTCAACCTCTACCAGCACGTCAACAGCCCGGAGGGTCGCCTCTACCTGTCCCGCCAGCTGTTCGAGGAGGCCGTGCACGTCCAGTTCTATCTCAACCTGCTCGACACGTACGTGCCCGACGAGGCCGAACGCTTCGAGGCATTCGCGGCCATCGAGAACATCCCCTCGATCCGTCGTAAGGCCGAGTTCTGCTTCCGGTGGATCGACTCGCTGAACGACCTGCGCGAGCTGCGGTCCCGCGAGGACCGGCGCACGTTCCTGCTCAACCTGATCTGCTTCGCCGCCTGCATCGAGGGGTTGTTCTTCTACGGCGCGTTCGCCTACGTCTACTTCCTGCGCTCTCGCGGCCTGCTGCACGGCCTCGCCTCGGGCACCAACTGGGTGTTCCGCGACGAGTCCATGCACATGGCGTTCGCGTTCGACGTCGTCGACACCGTTCGTGCCGAGGAGCCGGACCTGTTCGACGACGACCTCGCCGACCAGGTTCGCCGGATGCTCACCGAGGCCGTCGAGTGTGAGGTGCAGTTCGCCGAGGACCTGGTGGGCCACGGTGTGCCCGGTCTGACGTTGGCCGACATGCGGGAGTACCTCCAGCACGTCGCCGACCGCCGCCTCGCCCAGCTCGGCATCGCGCCGCACTACGGGTCGAGCAACCCGTTCGGCTTCATGGAGTTGCAGGACGTGCAGGAGCTGTCCAACTTCTTCGAGCGGCGGGTGTCGGCGTACCAGGTCGGGGTGACCGGCACTGTCGCCTTCGACGACGACTTCTAGGCGGCAACCTCAACCCACGCGTTGCCCCTGAGGAACGCCCCGTCCGCGCCGATCTTGCAGTTTCGGTTGCCGATATGCGCGCAATGCTCTTTATGTCGCGACAGGAAGTGCAAGATCGCGGGGAAGGGGCGTTCCAGTCACGTCGATCATGGAGTTGTGGTGCCTGATTGGTGTTGTGCAGGCACTTTGTCACCCACCACAACTCCGAGATCGACGAGGCGGTGCGGTGTTGGCTAACAGCCACTCCGTCTAAACCCGACGGTGCTGAACTGCTTCTCATCAATTGATCAAGGAAGCGGCGCGTGATCAAGGAAGCGGCGCGCTCAGCTCTGGGCCTCTGCGACGTAGACACCTTTGCCTGGATGGCCCTCTACCAACTCCCGGTCTTTGAGGATCGTCATGACCCGGTTGATCGTGGAGATGTGCACGCCGTACTGTTCGGCCAGCTCGCGGGTGGACGGCAGCTTCTCGCCCGGAGCAAGCTCACCCGACTTGATTTTTCCCGCGATCTCGTTGGCGATTCGCCGGTAGTCCACTCGCTCGGTCGGCATGGGTCGATCTCCGTAAGGTTCCCTGGTTTCGGCAGCCCAATCTGATCACGAGGGGACCTGTTCCAACAAGTTCCACGAAGCATCTTGACCTACTCCTACAAGTCGGAATAGGTTGCAGCTAGGTCGCGTTCCCTGGTTTCGGCAAACTCCTGGGTTCTCGGCCGCACACCCACCTGGGGGAGCGCGGCAGATGGTCGCTGCCCCCAGGTGGGGCCAACGTCGTGAACGCGGGAGGGTGCCGCCGTGCCGATCGATGAACCGGTAAGTCGGGCAGACGAACTGTTCGCCGCGATGCGGACGCTTGATGCTCATGGACTCGGGCACTTGACCAGCCGTGGCGTTCAGGCGGCCGCCTCGAGTGCGCGAGTCCGAGCGAATGCCGTCAGCTCGATTGGTCGTTGGGTGTTGTGGCGGACGCCGCATCGATCATGTTGCAGAAGTAACGATGGACGCCGAGCAGTGCGGCGAGTTCGACGACGACTTCTAGGCGGCAACAGATCCGGGGCCCTGGCGTCGCTTGGTGAGCCACCGCATCACGTGCAGGGGGTGCGACGCCGGGTCCGGGATCGGGTGGAAGACGTGTTCGATCTCGCCGTCGGCGACGATCAGGGTCAGTCGTTCGTAGAGCGTCATGTCGCCCGCGGTGCGGGTCGGCAGCCGCAGCGCGTCGGCCAGGGTCAGTCTCGGGTCGGGGATCAGCGGGTAGGGCAGCCGCAGTCGGTGCGCGAGTTCACGCTGGTACCCGGTCGACTGCGCGGACAAGCCGTACACCCGGGCGGCGCCGGCCGCGCGAAGCTCCGCGTGGTGGTCGCGGAACCAGGCGGCCTGCTCGCTGCTGCCACGGGCGCCGTGGATCTCCAGCAGCCCGTTGGGCAGGTCGACGCCCGGTCGTCCGGTCAGTGGGTAGACGAAGATGACGCTGCGCCCAGCGCCGAGCGCGCCGAGATCGACCGGGCGGCCGTCGGTGCCGTAGAAGGACAGCGGTGGCAATGTGACGCCGACCAGCGCGGCGGGGTCGGCGCCTTCGGCGGGACTGCCGGGTACGACCTGGGTCGCGGCGGCGTCCAGGCGGGCGTCCAGCGCGTCCCGCTGGGCGGTCAACTTGCCGATCCGTTCCTGGAGGTTGGTGATGGTGCTGCGGTACGTGGCCACCGCCGCCGCGCACACGTCGGTGTCGTCGGAACCATCGGCGATCGACTCGACGAATGGGCGGGTCTCCTCGACGGTGAGGCCGAGCGCCATCAGCTCGCGGATCTGCGCCACCAGCCGCACCGCGACCGGGTCGTACTCGCGGTAGCCGTTGCTCAGCCTCCGGGGTACGACCAGCCCGGCCGACTCGTAGTACCGCAGTGCCCGGACCGTGGTTCCGGTCCGGCGTGCCAACTCACCCACCCGCATCCCGCGACCCTAAACCCGCACCCCGGGGTACGGGTCAACGTGTCCATCGTCGCGGTGTCAGGCCCGCCGTTTCCTGCCAGTCTGGCTGCGAAAAGGCAGCTTGAACAGGGAGTGTGTGATGACGGCAATCAGTCGGGTGTGGGCTCGGCAGATCCTCGACAGCAGGGGCAACCCGACAGTGGAGGCCGACGTGGTCCTCGCCGACGGGTCGACCGGTCGGGCGGCCGTGCCGTCCGGCGCGTCGACGGGGGCGAACGAGGCGGTCGAGCTGCGCGACGGGGACCGGACGCGTTTTCACGGCAAGGGCGTCAGCGGGGCCGTCGCCGCCGTCAACGGCGAGATCGCCGACGCGGTGCTCGGGCTCGACGCGGAGGACCAGGCCCTGATCGACGAGACGATGATCGCTCTCGACGGTTCCAAGGACAAGGGTCGACTGGGCGCCAACGCGATCCTGGCGGTGTCCCTGGCGACCGCGAAGGCGGCGGCGTCGGCCCACCGGCAGCCGCTGTACCGCTACGTTGGTGGCGTCGGCGCCCGCCTGCTGCCGGTGCCGATGATGAACATCATCAACGGTGGCGCGCACGCCGACAATCCGCTCGACTTCCAGGAGTTCATGATCGCCCCGGTCGGAGCGCAGACGTTCGCCGAGGCGGTCCGGATGGGCGCGGAGGTCTTCCACACCCTCAAGGCGTCACTGGCCGCGGCCGGGCACAACACCAATGTCGGCGACGAGGGCGGCTTCGCGCCGAACGTCACGGACGCCGGCGAGGCGCTGCGGTTCGTGCTGCGCGCCATCGAGGACACCGGTTACCAGCCCGGCGTCGACGTGCGGATCTGCCTCGACCCGGCCAGCTCGGAGTTCTTCCGCGCGGGTGTCTACGACTACGTCGGAGAGGGACGCCAGCGCACCGTCGAGGAGCACATCGACTACCTGCTCGACCTGGTCTCCCGCTACCCGATCAGCTCGATCGAGGACCCGATGGCCGAGGACGACATCGCCGGCTGGAAGCGGCTGACCGCGGTGGCGGGGGAGCGCGTGCAGCTGGTCGGCGACGACGTCTTCTGCACCGACGTCGAACGGCTGCGCGACGGGATCGACGGCGGCTACGCCAACGCGATCCTGGTCAAGGTCAACCAGATCGGCACCCTCACCGAGACCCTGGCGACGGTCGACGCCGCGCACAAGGCGGGGTACCGGGTGGTGATGTCGCACCGATCCGGGGAGACCGAGGACACCACGATCGCCGACCTGGCCGTGGCCGTCGGCTGCGGTCAGATCAAGACCGGCTCGCTGTCGCGCTCCGACCGCACGGCCAAGTACAACCAGCTCATCCGCATCGAGGAGGAGCTCGGCGAGCGCGCCAGCTACGCCGGAGGCCGCTGAGGGGTGCAGGTCGTCGGGCTTCCAGTCCTCGTAACGTTTGCCGGGGAAGACCGGGCAGGTGTCGCCGTAGCCCATGGTCACTATGACGTCGGACGACTCGGCGGTGGCGTACTCCAGGAGGTTGGGGGGTTTGGTCGGTGATGTCGATGCCGACCTCGCGCATGGCCTGGACGACGGCGGGGTTGACGGTGCGGCGGGGGCGGAGCCGGCGGAGCGCGGCATCTCCGGAGGGGCTGCGGTCCGCGCCGATCAGCCTCATCGCCGTCGACGCCGCGCCCGCAGGAGGTTGTTGCGCCAGCTGATCAACGGATACGCGGTGCCTGCCGCCCTCGCGGCCGGCAGGCGCCGTCACCGTCGGCTGGCGCAGTCGACACACGTACGCGCGGACGGGCGGGCGACGAGCCGCTCGGCGGGAATCGGACGGGCGCACCGCTCGCACACGCCGTAGCTGCCGTCGTCGACCCGTCGCAGCGCGACGTCCAGCTCGGCCAGGCGTCGGCGGGTGGCGTCCAGGACGGCGGTGAGCTGCGCGCGTTCGAAGGCGATCGTGCTGCCCTCGGGGTCGTGCTCGTCATCGGCGTTGGACGACCGGGACGCCTCGAAGAGGCTCCGCAGGTCGCCGTCCAGGGCGGTGGCCTGGGCCTCGGTCTGCTCGCGCAGCCGCAGCAACTCCCCGCGGACCGCGCCGGAATCCCTCTCCATGACCGTTCCACAGTACTGCTCGCCCACATGAAGTTGCGGGAGTGCAGGGCGGAGAGCGCCGCCGCCTCGTCGGGCCGGAACCCCAGGCGGACGAGCCGGCGCTGACGGCCCTGATCCATCGCGTGTTGCAGAGCCTGCACCCGGTCGAAGCCGGCGGCCACGTCCTCCGGATGCCAACCACCCGCCGCGAGCACCATCAGCGCGTCGAAGACATCCGCGTTGAGCCCCGCGGTGTCGACAAGCGCGTCGTGGCGGCGGTGATCGCGGGTCAGCGGAAGGCTCGACCAGACGTAGCTGTTGGCCTCGCCGGCCGAGGTGACCCAGCTCTTACGGGCGTCGAGGCGGACGGTGTCGTCGTCGGCGGCCGTCGCGGTGCCGGTCGGCGACCAGAAGTGGCTGCGCGAGCCGTACTCGGAGAACGCCAAGTGGTGAGGTGATCGCCGGTGGCGATGGCGGCGCGGACGTCGTGCGGGCCCTGCGCCTCGATGACGGCGGTCGCCGCGTAGTGCATGAGCACCACCATCGCTGTGGACCCGCACTCGGCGGCCAGCCGCTCGATCACCTCGGCGACCACCCGCATGCCGTGGCCGGCGCCGCCGACCTCGGTCGAGGAGGCCAGGCCGAGCAGACCCGCTGCGGCGAGAGCGTCCACACCCGGATGAGGGAAGGCCCCATCCCGGGGCGACGATCGGCGCCTGCGGGCGGATCACGTCGTCGATCACCGTGCCGAGCGTGTCCGTGGGATCGGTGGCGGTCTGGGCATTGCCGACACTGGTCGTCATGCCGGTACCCCTTCAGGCAGGCCGATGGGACCGCCGTCGGCACTATCGGAACCCGTAGACGCAGCGCGAGCGTCGGATCACCGTCTGACGCGGGCGTTGTCCCGGTGGGGTCGCCCGTGCCCGTCGTCCCGGTCGATGCGCAGCTCGCGCTCCAACTCGGTGATGACCGCCCGCAAATCGTCCAGCCGTTGGGTGAGCGCGATCCGGTCCACCTCGTCCGGCACGCCGTCGCCGTCCTCGTCGTACCCGGGAGCCAGTCGCTCGGTCATCTCCAACCGGCGCGCCTCCTCCATGGAGTTCACGATGACCGCGATGAGGATGTTGAGCAGCAGGTTGACGGTGATGACCACGTAGCTGACGTAGTAGAGCAGCGTCCATGGTGAGATCGCCATGCCCTGCTCGATGAGGTCCGGCAGCGTCTCCAGCGACAGCAGCACGAACAACGTCAGCAGCGATCGGCCGATGTCGCCGTACTCCTCCGGATACCTGTTGCCGAAGATCAGCCAGCCGGCCATGCCGTACACGTAGAGCGTCACCACGGCCAGGGCGAGGAACCCGGTGACGCCCGGCAGGCTGCGCCACAGCGCGGAGACGATGGTCCGCAGACCCGGTGAGAACCGCACCAGCCGGACCATGCGGGCGACCCGGACGACCCGCAGCAGCGCCGGGTCGCCGTGCAGGCCCGGGATGAAGATCGCCGCGATCACCACGAAGTCGAAGACGTTCCAGCCGTGCCGGAAGAAGTCCTGCGGGCGTCTGCCGTAGGCGGCCAGCCGGACGGCGATCTCGACGACGAAGACGGCCCGGAAGAACAGCTCCAGCCCGTGCAGCGCGGTGCCCGCCGGGCTCAGATCGTCGTACGTCTCCAGGCCGAGAACGATGCCGTTGGCGAGGATGACCACGACGATGGCGATCTCGAAGGGCCGTGACCGGGCGAGCCGGTCGCAACGGTCTGTCCAACCCGAGCGGTGCGGTGGCGGTGTGGACGGAGCACCCCGCTGGGCGGGCACGGGTGCGTCACTCACCAGTCGGCCGGCTCGATGAGGCGCGCCGGGGCCGGGGCCCACCTCCGGCCGTCGTCGTGGCGGTGCGGATGGTGTGCGGGCATGCCCACCAGCCTAGCCAAGATCAATGACGCTGCGCGACAGTGCCGTTCGTGCAGCGTGACTCCGTTCGCTGCGCGTCGGCGCGATCCGTGCGGCGACGACACAAATCGGAACGCCGTTTGCGATTCACAGTGGATCAGTGAGTGACGCAGCCGCGAGCGGCCCCGACCGGCAGCCGATCTGGAGCAGGCCCGAACGTGGCAGCCGCGGCCCCGCTCCGGCGCACAGCCGGGGCGGCATCGTCGTGGCCGCCATCACCCTGACCGCCTCGGCGGACCTGTGGTTTCTGCCGTTTCTCCCCGCACCTCGACTAGGTTCTCGATGGTGAGCGGGACCAGGCGACCCCGCGCCGACTGCGGGAAGGTGCGCGATGTCCGACTCTGATCTTGCTGACCTGCGCCAACGGGCCAAGGACGGTGACCGGGACGCGGTCGACCAACTCGTCGAGCTCGCGGGGGAGCGGGGTGACCTGGTCGAGTTGCGTCAGCTGGCCGAGGACGGCAACGCCGACGCGGCGGCCCAACTTGTCGAACTCGCCACCGAACTCGGCGACACGAACGAGCTGCGGCGTCTCGCCGACCGGGGCGACCGGGACGCCGCCGACCAACTTGTCGAGGTGGCCGCGGAGAGGGCGGACGTCGGTGAACTGCGCCGGCTCGCCGACGGCGGGAACCGGGACGCGGCCGACGTCCTGGCCGAGCTCACCGAAGAGCAGAACGAGGCGGAGTAGTCGGCCGGCACGCGGGAGCGCCCGCAGCCGGTGTCACGTCGCGGCGGCGAGGTATCGGCGGTAACCGAGAGCGGACTGCGCGAACCCGATGGACGCGTAGAACCGGTGGGCGTCGGTGCGCGCGGCGTTCGACACCAGTTGGATCTTGTAGCAGCCGGCCGCCGTCGCCTCGTCGAGCGCCGCCAGCATGAGGGCCCGGGCGACCCCACGACGGCGCCAGCCGGGCGCGACCACCACGTTCTCCACCACCATGTACGGTCGCGCGCCGTGGGTGAGGTTGGGGGCGACGAGGGTGTCCAGGGTGCCCACGAAGGTGTCCCCGGCGACGGCCAGCAGGAGGCGGCGGCCGGCTTGGGCGTGCAGGTCGCGCCAGGCGGTGGCGAGCCGGGCGGTGTCCGGCCGTGCGTCGTCGGGAGCGAGTTGCCACAGCACGTCGAAGACCAGTTCGGGGTCGTCCTGTGCCACGGCGGCGCGGACGACGAAGTCCTCGGCGCTCACCGGGCCGAGGCCGCAGTGTCCAGTTCGGACCGCACGACCTGCCGTGGCGGCCCGACGGGCCGGGAGGGCTGCCTCACCATGCCGTCGAGGATACGTGCGCGGCTTCACCGCGTGGCGGGCGACGGCGACCGGACGCCCCCGCCGCCCGCTTCGGCGATGGATCGGGTTCAGGCCCGCGCGGCCCGGATGGCGTCGCGCAGCGGGGTGCTCGGCCGGCCGAGCAGCCGGCTGAGGTCGTCGCTGTCGGTTGCCAGCTCGCCATTGGCGATCGAGTGGTCGAGCGCGGCGACGAAACCGGCGGTGCCCGCGTCCAGGCCGACGTTCTCCAGGGCCGAGGCCAGCTCGGCGGCGGACATGTCCTGGTGGACGACATTGGTGCCGGTCGCCTCGGTGACGGCCTCGGCCAGCTCGTCGAAGGTGAAGGCGGTGCCGCCCAGTTCGTAGACGGTGTTGCCGTCCTCCTCCCGGGTCAGCGCGGCCACGGCCGCCCCCGCGTAGTCGGCGCGGGTCGCGGCGGAGATCTTGCTGCCGCCGGTGGCGCCGAGGATCGTGCCGGACCCCAGGTACTGCGGGAGCTGGTCGGTGTAGTTCTCGGTGTACCAGCTGTTGCGCAGCACGGTGTAGGTCAGACCGGACGCGGCGAGGACCTCCTCGGTGGCCTTGTGCTCAGGGGCGAGCGGGTTCGCCGTGGTGTCGGCCTTCAGGATGCTGGTGTAGACGAGACGCTCCACCCCGGCGAGCTTGGCGGCGTCGATGACAGCTGTGTGCTGCGCGACGCGCTGACCAGGAGTGTCGCCGGAGATGAGCAGCAGGCGGCGTACGCCGGCCACGGCACCGGGCAGCGTCGACGGGTCGTCGTAGTTGGCCTTGCGGATCTCGATCCCGCGCGCGGCCAGGTCGGCGGCCTTCTCCGGGCTGCGGACGATGGCGGCGATCTCGGCGGCGGGCACGCCGCTGTCGAGCAACTGCTCGATCACCAGGCGGCCCAGCCGGCCGGTGGCGCCGGTGACGGCATAGGTGGGCATGGGAACCTCCGGCGGGTAGGAGAGAAGCAGTAAGCACTTACGAATCTACAGCACTAACCAATGGGCGGCGTGAGATAGGCTGGTGAGGTGAGCGACATGCCGGCCCAGGACCCGGCGGGGCCTACCCAGGAATTCGTCAGCGATGTCTTCGCGCGGGGTTGCACCTCCCGTGCGGCCTTCGAGGACGTCACCTCGAAGTGGGCCTCGCTGGCCCTGTTGGCGCTCGGCGAGGGCCGCTACCGGTTCAACGCGCTGCGTCGCCGCATCGACGGGGTCAGCGAGCGGATGCTCTCCCAGACCCTGCAGACCCTCGAACGCGACGGGATGCTCACCCGCGAGGTGCTCACCGCGATCCCACCGCGCGTCGAATACTCGCTGACCCCGCTCGGTGCCCGGGTCGCCGAGCAACTGCGTGGCCTCGCCGACCTGCTGGAGGCATCGGTGCCCGAGTTGCAGACCGCCCGCGACAACCGCGAGCGCGACCGGGGCTAGGACGATCCCGCGCCGGCCTCGCGTCGCGCCACCACCGTCCGGGGGTTCTGGCGGATGCGCTGGGTCGCCACCACGCATCCCAGCACCACCAACGCCGCCGCGATCGAGGCGGGGGAGACCACCTCGCCGAGCAGCAGCGCCGACCACCCCAGGGTCAGCACCGGCTGGGCGAGTTGGACCTGGCCCACCTGCGCTATCCCGCCCCGGGCCAGGCCCGCGTACCAGGCGAAGAAGCCCAGGAACATCGAGACCCCGGTGAGGTAGCCGAACGCCGACCAGCCGAGAGCGTCGGCCCGTGGCGGACCGGCGGCGGCAACCACAGTGACGGGAACGGTGACGGGCAGCGAGAGCAGCAACGCCCAGCAGATCGTCCGAGCGCCGCCCAACTCGCGGGCGAGCGCGCCGCCCTCGGCGTAGCCGAGGCCGCAGAGCACGACCGCCGCGAGCAGGAACAGGTCGGGCAGGCTGAGGGCCCCGCGTACCGCGCCGCTGGCGCCGAGGAAAGCGAGAACCGCCAGCAACCCCCCGGCGCTCACGATCCAGAACAGCGGCGGCGGGCGTTCGCCGGCCCGCAGTACCGCGAACACGGCCGTCATCGCGGGCAGCGCGGCGATGACGACCGCGCTGTGCGCGGAGGTCTGGGTGAGAAGCGCCATCGAGGTGAACAAGGGAAAGCCGACGATGACTCCGAGGGCGACGACCGGCAGCCGTTGCCACTGACCGCGGGTGGGCCGCGGTGCGCCGGTGAGACGCAGGTACGTCCATGCCAGCAGCCCCGCGCCGACAGCCCGGCCGAAGGCGACGAACCACGGATCGAGTTGCTGCACGGCGATGCGGGTCGCCGGGAGCGACAGACTGAAGCCGAGCACGCCCAGGGCGCCGAGGCCGAGCCCGACGATCCGATCCGCTGTTACCGTGTTTCTGGCAGTAGCGCTACTCTTGTCCCTCATGGAAAACGGTAACGCAGCGCAACGCGTTATCCAAGATCTGCGCGGTCTCGCGGCCGTCGCCGGTCCCGGTGCCCGGCTGCCCTCGATACGCGAGCTGACCGCCCGGCATCAGGCCTCGCCGGTCACCGTCGCCGAGGCGATCCGGCAGTTGGCGGCCGAGGGGCTGATCGAGGCGCGACCCGGCCGAGGCACCTTTGTGGCCGCTCCGCCGGACGAGCCGGGCGTACCCGACCTGTCCTGGCAGACCGTCGCGCTCGGGCCCCGTCGGTTCGGCCAGGACGAGATGCAGGAGCTGTTGGCGCTGACGCCCGACGGAACGATCCCGCTGTCCGGTGGCTACCTCCACGCGGACCTACAGCCTGCTGCTGCGCTGGGCGGCGCCCTCACCCGAGCCGCCCGCCAGCCCGCGAGCTGGCAGCGTGGGCCGGTCGAGGGTCGCGCGGACCTGCGCGCCTGGTTCGCCCGCGAGGCCGGGGCGGGGCTGCACGCCGAGGACATGGTGATCTGCCCCGGTGGGCAGGCCGCCCTGTCGTCCGCGATGCGCGCGCTCGCCGCGCCCGGCGACGCCCTGCTCGTCGAGTCGCCGACCTACCTGGGTGCGTTGGCCGCGGCCCGTGCGGCCGGGCTGCGGGTGGTGCCCGTGCCGGCTGACGCCGACGGGGTACGGCCCGACCAACTCGCCGCCGCGTTCGCCCGCACCGACGCCCGGCTCTTCTACTGCCAGCCCCTGTACGCCAACCCGCACGGCGCGACGCTGGCGGAGCACCGCCGGGCGCAGGTCGCCGAGGCCGTACGCGAGGCCGGGGCGTTCCTGATCGAGGACGACTACGCCCGTGACCTCACCATCGACGATCCGGCCCCGCCACCACTGGCCAGCGATGATCCCGACGGTCACGTCATCTACCTGCGCTCGCTGACCAAGTCGACTGCCCCCGGGCTGCGCGTCGCCGCCGTCGGAGCCCGTGGCCCCGCCGGGGCGCGACTGCGCGCTGCTCGGCTGCTCGACGACTTCTTCGTCGCGGGACCACTGCAACAGGCGGCGATCGACTTCCTCACCTCTCCGGCGTGGTCGCGGCATCGCCGGGCACTGCGCACTGCCCTCCGGACACGCCGTGACGCGTTGTTGACCGCGCTACGTCGGCATCTGCCAAGCCTTGTTCCACAGTCGGTCCCACGTGGCGGCATGCACCTCTGGGTACGCCTCGCTGCCGGAACCGACGACGTGGCACTGGCCGCTGCCGCGGCGGCCGAAGGCGTCGCCGTCTTCCCGGGCCGGCCCTGGTACGCGGCCGAGCCCTCGGCCCCGCACCTGCGCCTCACCTATGCGGCAGCCGCACCCGAACTCATGGACGAGGCCGTTCGACGCCTCGCCCGCGTCCTGCGTTGAACACCGGGCGCCTGGCTGGTTGGCGTCTGCGCGCGGGTCTCAGGTGTTCAACGTCTCGCGCGGCGGCACGCCGAAGCTGGCGTGGTATCGCGCGGTGAACCTGCTGTGGCTGGCGAATCCCCATCGACTGGCGATCGCCGAGACCGTCTCCTGGCGCGGGTCGGCGCGTACCAGGTCGTGGTGTGCCCGGACGAGCCGGATCCGCCGCAGGTAGGCCATGGGGGTGGTGCCGAGGTGTCGGCGGAAGGCGAGTTGCACCGCCCGGAGGGAGACGCCGGCGGCGCCGGCGATGTCGGCGGCGCTGATGTCCCGGTCGGCGTGCTCCTCGAGAAATGTGATCGCCCGTCGGAGCGTGGCGGTGGTGGCGTCGTTCCGGTCCGCGGCGGTCGGTTCGGTGAACGCGGTGTTGGGGAAGACCGCGAGCGCCGCCGCGGCCAGCATCCGGGCGGCGTTGCCGATCACCAGCGACTGTGCCCCGGCAGCCGGGCTGTTCACCACGACGTCGCGGACGAAGCTGGTGGTGTTGCGCCATTGCCGGGCGAGGGCCGTGCTGGCGGCACCCAGCTCGGTGAACTCGATCCGACCGGGCCGGCGGGCCGGCGCGGTGGTGGCCACCTGCGCCAGCACCGACAGGTCCAGTACGCAGAGCTCCACCTCACCGGGATGCCAGTGGACGGTGCACGGCTCCTCCGGCCTGGTGACCAGGAAGACCTCCCCGGGGCCGAACCGGTGGGCCGATCCGGCGCAGGAGCGATCGACGTGCGCGGTGCGGGTGCGACCGATGACCAGCCCGCCGAGGGTGCTGGCATCGATCTCGAGGTGCCCGGTCTGGCGGGTGGTGGCGATGGCGAAGGGGCCGGTGTCGGCGCGGTGGTGGGTGAGCCGGTATCCGTTCCTGCTCTGAATGCGCAGTCTCGGGTCGTACGTGGTGGACAGGAATTGCTGGATGGCCGCCGGGTCACGGCTGTCGAACTGGTGGGTCTGCACTGGCGATGACGTCATCCGCTGTCTCCGTCCGGTGGAGGTGCCGCCGGGTGCTGGAACGGGTGCCGACGGCAGGTTCGGGACGTGCCGGGGTGCTCGGCGGTGACCCGGCACGTCGTTGGCCGGTGGCGCGGTGGGATGGAACGTCGCGAGCGGGACGGCAGCGACCGGTTGAGCGTGTCGGATCTGGTCTGACCATTCACTGACGCTGAAACGCAATATCTGTAGATGGGAATGTCACCATACGACAATCGCCTACGTGCCGTCCTGCTAATCACTGCGATGTGTCGGCAGCTCGACTTCGTTTTCCGGCTAGCGCGCCAAATGGTTCTGCGCCTGCTGTCCTAGCCACCCGCGCGACCGACAGCGAAATCTTGTTCATGATTCGTCGGAGGATGACCGGGTCACTGCCGGGAGGCCGGCCCACGGAGGGGGAAGCGTTGGACAGTACCGATCCTGACCGCGTCGTTCGGCTGGCCGTCGCCGAGGCGCTGGCCCGGGTGGCGGACGAGGACAGCCTGGGTCTGGGCGAGGGGGACGCGCTGCAGAGGCTCGGGCGTGGGCTCCGTGAGGTGCTGCGCCGCGCACTCGACGACCGGGTGCCACTGACCACGCCGGAGTTCGTCGACCTCTGCCGCGACCTGGGTCTGCACCGTGAGGCCTTCGACCTGCTGGGGCACTACCTGATGACCGCGTTGCTGACCCAGCAGGTCGGACCGGACGCCCTGATCCGCGTCGGGGTGCTCTTCGGCACCGTCGGGCGTTACCTGCCCGGTGCCCGTCCGGTGGCCCACCGCAACGAAGGTCCCGCGGCACGGCGACGCGACGTGCGCTCGGACAACAGCGTCGTCGGCCGGTACCGCCGCGCCAAGCTGCCGGAGCACCTGCCCAACCCGCCGAGCTGGACCTGCACCGGATGCGGCCGCGAGTGGCCCTGCGCCACCAAGCAGAGCCAACTGCTCGCCGAGTTCGGTGGAGCGCGCGCCTCCCTCGCGGTCTATCTCGGCTCCTGCCTCGTCGCCGCCGCTCAGGACCTGCCCACGTTGCCGTTGCCCCGGGTCCGGCTCCGATTCCTGGGCTGGCTGCCGCGCGCCCGGATCTGACCGCGCCGCCGGGGACACCGGTCGTCCGGTGCCCTGACCCGGACACGTCGGTGCCGGTCCCGACTGGACACCGCGCGAGCACGGGGTGACCCGCTGCTGCCCCACCCGGCGTTGCGCGCAGGTCGGGGCAGGGTGTTCATCGTGCGCACCAGCTGCGTACGACGGCTGTTCACCGCCTTCTCCGAGGCTCCTTGATCGAAAGAGCATTCGCTTGATCGAGGAGAGGCTCTCAGGTGAGAGACAAGCATCCCGAAGAGACCGAGCACGCGCAGCTGTCCCGGCGCAAGCTGGTCAAGTACGCGGGCGTCGGCGCGACGCTGGCCGCGGCCAGCCCACTGGTCGGGGCCGGCGCGGCCTGGGCCGACGAGGACCGCCGGCCGGGTGACGACGACAAGACCGACCGGGGCAACTCCAAGAACCGGGCGTGGCGTGCGGGCGACCACCACATCCACTCCGAGTACAGCGGCGAGTTCGACACCACGAAGTCCCCGATCGTCTTCCACAAGGGCGCGGACGCGGTCTACCCGATCGTCACCAACGCCATCATGGCGAAGAACTTCGGCCTGACCTGGGCGATGTGCACCGACCACGGTGGACCGACCCACTCGAAGGTGAACATCGAGCAGGCGTACCCCGACCTGCTGCGGTCCCGCAAGCTGGTCCCCGAGGTGCTCCAGTTCTGGGGCATGGAGTTCGACGCGCCCTCGCTGGACCACCACACGCTGATGATCCCGCGCCACGAGGACGAGGCGAAGCAGCTCTTCGAGCTGGAGAGCCGGTTCGCCAAGTACGACGCGTTCCCCACCGACCCGGCCCGCGACACCGAGGCCAAGATGGTGGAATTCCTCAAGGTGGCCCGGGGCATGCCGCACAAGCCGCTGGTGATCGCCCACCACGCGTCCCGATCGGCGCCCGGTCTTGGCGTCTACGGTCAGGACACCCCGCGCGAGTTCCGCAACGGCAACAACGCCGCGCCGGACGTCTACATCGGCTTCGAGGGTGCGCCCGGTCACCAGGCCGCCCCGCTCAACGGTGGCAAGCGGGGCGGCTACGGCAACCACCCCACCTACGGCGGCTTCGACCAGATGACCGCCCGGGTCGGCGGTCTGTGGGACTCACTGCTCGGCGAGGGTCGGCGCTGGTGGATCACCGCGACCTCGGACTCGCACGTGCACTGGACCCGGGGCGGCTCCGACTTCTGGCCGGGCGAGTACAGCAAGACGTACGTGCACGCCCGCCAGGACTACGGCGACATCATGGACGGGCTGCGCAACGGCCGGATCTGGGTCACCACCGGTGACCTGATCCGCAGCCTCGACGTCACCGCCACGTCCCAGGGCAGGACCGCCGAGGTGGGCGAGACGATCACGGTGAGCCGTCGTAGCCGTACCGATGTCGAGATCGAGATCACCTTCCGCCCGCTGGGTGGGGTTAACGCGAACGGTGACCGGCCCGAGGTCCGCCGGGTCGACCTGATCGTCGGCCAGATCACCGGCCCGAGCGCCAGCCTGGACGCCGACACCAACCCCACCACCACTGTGGCGGCCCGGTTCGGCCCGCGGGACTGGCGTCGGCACGGCGACAGCTACGTCATCCGGCACACCTTGCGCAATGTCGAGGCGGACACCTACGCACGGGTGCGTGGCACCAGCACCGACGAGGCCGAGCCGCTCGCCGACGGGCTGGAGAGCCCGTGGGACGACCTGTGGTTCTACTCGAACCCGGTCTTCGTGCACGTGCGCTGACCCGGTGCGGTAGCGACATCGCGGGCCTGTCCGGCACCGCTCGACGGACGACGTCGGGCGGTGCGGGGGCGGGCCCGCCCGCAGTATCCGCGGGTCAGTCGGGCCTGCTGCGGCGGGCTCGGGGGGTGGCGGTTCGCCCGCTCCGCGCCGCCGCGGCGCCGGTCCGGCGCGTAGCGGGCGCCGCCGTCGCCGAGTCGGCCTGCACCCGTGTCACCACCTCGCAGAGGTCGCGCAACGGGTCCACCGCCTGGGCCGAGCAGGCGACCTTCTGCAGCAGTGACCGCAGCGTCGCCGACTCGGTCGACGTGAGCGCCCCCAGCAGGTGCGACTCGACCTGCCGCAGCGCCAACCGCCGCTGCTCCCAGGCGGCACGGCCGGCGTCGGTGACCTCGATCAGCCGGTTGCGCCGGTCGGCCGGGTCCGCGCGCCTGGCCACGAACCCGGGCCGCTCCAGGTCGTCGATCAGGTACGTGAGGACTGTGCGGTCGATGCCGATCTCCTCGGCGATCGCGCCCTGGTTCCGGGCCGGCCCGTTGCTGGCCGCGGTGAGCAGTTGGTAGCCGCGCGGGCCACCGGGGAAGTCGGTGAGCGCGTGCTCGGCCGCCCGGACGTAGCCGCGGAAGACGATGCCGAGCATCCAGCCCAGGTCGTCGTCGAGCGGATCGGGCCGGTCCGGCCGGTGAGTGGCACCCGTCATGCCCCGACAATACCGCAGTGAGTCAGACCTTGTTGGCGGAAGATGTTCTGTCTGTCATAAGGTTAAGGTTGCGACGCATCGTCCGAGGCGTCGAGGAAATCGGGAGGCTCGCAGATGAGCGACTACGGCCACGACCTGGTCTTCGGCTCCTTCGTCACGCCCAGCGCTGACAGTCCGGACCGCGCGGTCGGTGTCGCCGTCCTGGCCGAGCAGGTCGGGTTGGACCTGGTCACCTTCCAGGATCACCCGTACCAGCCGGCGTTCCTCGACACCTGGACGCTGCTGAGCTTCGTGGCGGCCCGCACCAACCGGGTGCACCTGGCGGCGAACGTGACCAACCTGCCACTGCGCCCGCCGGCGGTCCTCGCCCGCAGTGTGGCCAGCCTGGACCTGCTCAGCGGTGGTCGGATCAGCCTCGGCCTCGGGGCGGGGGCGTTCTGGGATGCCATCGAGGCGATGGGCGGCCGGCGGCTGACCCCCGGCCAGGGCGTACGAGCCCTGGAGGAGGCCATCGAGGTCGTCCGTCAGCTCTGGGACGTCGAGACGCGCGGCGGAGTGCGGGTCGACGGCGAGTTCTACCGGGTGGTGGGCGCCAAGCGCGGTCCCGCGCCGGCCCACGCGGTGCCGATCTGGCTGGGTGCGTACAAGCCCCGGATGCTCCAGCTCACCGGTCGTCGGGCCGACGGCTGGCTGCCCACGCTTGGTTATCTCCAGCCCGGTGATCTGACCAGGGGCAACGCGATCATCGACGACGCCGCGCAGCAGGCCGGCCGGTCCCCGCAGGACGTGCGCCGGCTGCTCAACATCGCCGGAGAGTTCTCGACCGTCGGGCGCGGCCCGCTGAACGGGCCCGCCGAGCAGTGGGCCGAGGAACTGGCCGAGCTGGCACTGGAGGAGGGCGTCGGCACCTTCATCCTGGGCAGCGACGACCCCGACGACCTGCGCCGCTTCGCCGGTGAGGTGGCCCCCGCCGTCCGCGAGTTGGTCGCGGCCGAACGTGACCGGGGCGCGGCTCCGGAGCGTACGCCCGAACTGGAGCCGGAGCCGGTCGCTGCGCCGCCGGCCCGGGCGAGCCGCGCCACCGCGACCGGTGGCGCGTTCGCCGTGGTGCCGACCCCGGACGACGGCGTACGGCGAAGCGAGCAGCAGGTGTGGGACGAGTCGAGCCGGCCGACCGGGCCCGCGCCCGACCCGGAGCGCACCTACACCCCGCAGGAGCAGGCCACCGGCGCGCACCTCGTGCAGATCCACGACGGCCTGCGCGCCGAACTGGCCCAGATTCACGACCTGATCGAGCAGGTGGCGGCCGGCGAGATCGACGCCGGCGCGGCCCGGTCCCACATCAACACGATGACCATGAGGCAGAACCGGTGGACTCTCGGCGTCTACTGCGAGTCGTACTGCCGCATCGTCACCACCCACCACACGATCGAGGACCAGTCGTTCTTCCCCAGGTTGCGGGCGCGTGACCCCCGACTCGGCCCGGTGGTCGACCGGCTGGAGCAGGAGCATCACGTCATCCACGACGTGCTGGAGGGTGTCGACCGGGCCCTGGTCGCGTACGTCGGGTCTCCGGACGGGCTCGCCGAGCTGCGGGCCGCGGTGGACCTGCTGACCGACGCCCTCCTGTCGCACCTCAGTTACGAGGAGCGGGAGCTGGTCGAGCCGTTGGCGCGGTTGGGCATCGCCTGATCAACGCGCCGTGGCGGCGGCTCGGGGTTGCCCCGATCAAATCTGAGAGACTACTCTCGAAACATGTCTCTCAAGAATCCGTACGGGGATTTCGAGATCAGTGAGCCGCAGGCGCTGCGGGCGCTGGCCCACCCGGTACGGCTGGCGATCCTGGAGCACCTTCAGCGGCACGGCCCGGCGACTGCCACCGGGCTCTCGCCGCACGTCGGCGCCACACCGTCGGTGGTCAGCTGGCACCTGCGGCACCTCGCGACGTTCGGCCTGGTCCTCGACTGGGACGGTGCCACCAGCAAGCGGGAACGCTGGTGGCAGGCGGCAGCCCGCGGCTTCCGCTTCACGGTGCCGGAGGGCGCCGAGGGGCAGTCCGCCAGCCAGCAGCTACGCGGCGAGATGTTCGCCCGCAACGCCGACGCACCCCAGCAGTGGCTGCTGCATGAGGAGCCCCGGCTGGACCCCGAGTGGCGCGCGCTGGCCGGCATGGCCGACACCAGGTTCGTGGCCACCGCCGACGAACTGCGGCAACTGGAGGAGTCCATCGAGGAGCTGATTGCCCCGTACGTGCGGCGCAAGGAGGAGCCGGCCCCGGCCGACGCGCGGATCGTCCGGATGCTGCGCTACCTGCTGCCCGAGGCGGGGGACGAAGCCCCGGCCGAGCCCGGCGACGACGGCGCGGCCGCGTCATGACCGCCACCGACGTCCCCACCGACACCGGGCCCCCGCCGGCCCTGCACCGTGACCGGCGGTTCCGCACCTTCTGGATCAGCGAGACGATCTCCCATTTCGGCGATCGGATCAGCGAACTGGCCCTACCGCTGATCGCCGTCACCCTGCTCACCGCCACACCCGTGCAGGTCAGCGTGCTCACCGCGCTGATCTGGCTGCCCAACCTGCTGGGCCTGTTCCTCGGCGCCTGGGTGGACCAGCGCACCCACAAGCGGCGACTGCTGATCATCGCGGACCTGATTCGCGCCGCTGTGCTGCTCAGCCTGCCGGTGGCCTACCTGTTCGACGCGATCACCCTCACCCAGCTCTACCTGGTGGCACTGCTCACCGGCTTCGGAGCGGTGCTCTTCGCCATGGCGCGTCAGGCGTTCTTCGTCGGCCTGGTGCCGCGATCGGCGTACGTGGACGCGAACAGCAAGATGAGCATGAGCCGGTCGCTCTCCTTCATCGCCGGCCCGGCCGTCGGCGGTGGGCTGGTCCAGGCGCTCAGCGCGCCGGTCGCGATCGTCGTCGACGCGCTCTCCTTCCTCGGCTCCGCGCTACTGCTCAGCCGCATCCCGGTGACCGAGCCCACGCCACCACCGCGTCGGACGTCCACTCTCGGCCTGGTCCGCGAAGGGCTCGTGCTGGTGCTGCGGCACCCGGTGCTGCGGGCCGCCCTCGGCTGCACCAGCACTGTCAACTTCTTCACCTTCATCACCGGCGCGCTGCTGGTGCTCTACGCCAGCCGCGAACTCGACCTGTCAGCCGGCGCGATCGGCATCGCCCTCGGTTTCGGGGCGATCGGCGGATTCATGGGCGCGGCGCTCGCACCGCGAGTCTCACGCGCCATCGGTCTGGGCCGCACCGCCATGATCGGCGCGGTGCTCTTCCCCGCGCCACTGGCGCTGACCGCGCTGGTGTCCGGACCCACCTGGACGAAGGTGGCCACGCTGGCGGCCATCGAGCTGGTCTCCAGCGTCGGGGTGATGCTGATGGACGTGAACCTCAACGCCCTCCTCATCGCCGTGACACCCGCCGACGCGCTGGGACGCCGGGCCGGTGCCTACAGCGCCGTCAACTACGGCATCCGACCGCTCGGCGCGCTGGTCGGCGGTGCCTTGGGCACCACCATCGGGCTGCGGCCCACACTGGCCATCGCCGGCCTGGGTGGCGTGCTCGCCGTGCTGTGGCTGCTCGCGTCACCGGTGCGCCACATCCAGACCCTCGACACGACCTGAGGGCTGCCGCGGCGCTCGACGATGCCGCCGGTGACGACGGGGGCCGCCGTACGGCAGCCCTCGTCGTCGGCAGCTCGGATCGCCTTGGTCTGGGGCTGCGGCCCCGGCCAGCGAAGGTCAGCCGGCCTCGACCAACAGGATCCGGGCCAGCTCGGTGGGCTGGGAGAACATCGGCCAGTGGCCGGTGTCGATGGTGACCAGTCGCCAGTGGTCGCTGGTCAGCAGTTTCGCCACCGTGTCGTTGGGCTCAGGCCCGTCGAGCAGGCACTTGACGTACGTCGCCGGTAACTCACCCAGCGGCCGGGTCAGCACGGCCGGCTCGGTCAGCGTGGCCCCCGGGTGCGGCGTGGTGCCCTCGATCAGCCGGGCGATCTGCTCGTCGGTGAGACCCTGACCGTCGAAGTCGGCCACGCCGGCCGGAGCCCAATCGCCGCCGTTGTCGGCGAGTTGCGCCTCGAAGGCCGCCTGGCCCTGCCACCAGCCGGAGGCGAACGACCCACCGTCGACCGGCACCTCGGAATCCACGAAGACCACCCGGGTCAACCGGTCGCCGATCCGCTCGGCGGCCTGGCCCACCGGAATGCCGGCGTAGCTGTGCCCGACCAGCACCACGTCGCGCAGGTCGCCGCGCTCGATCTCGTCGACGATGTCCTGCACGTGGGTCTGCTGCCCGGCGGGCACATTCCGCCGGTCGGCGAGACCGGAGAGGGTCAACGCGTGCGTGCCGTGGCCGGCCGCCCGAAGTGGTGCCACCACCTCGTCCCATGCCGAGGATCCCAGCCACGCCCCCGCCACCAACACGAAATCAGCCATGGCCGGGACCCTAGCGGCACCCTCCGACAGCCCCGAAACGTCAGGACCAGGTGCGGGCCTGGGCCGGTGACCGCGAAGGGTCAGCCGGTGGCGTCGAGGTGGGCCGCGATCTGCCTCGGCAGCGGATAGCCTCGTTCGGCCGGCAGGTGGTCCGTGGCCGCCCGCACGTCATGGTCCCGCACCAGGTCCCGTACGCGGTGGACGGTGGAGGTGATGTCCGTGACGCTGACCGTCCAGTCGTCGACGTACCGGACGACGGCTTCGCCGGACAGTCCGACCTGCAACGACCGGTAGGGCAACGCGCTCAGGTGCAGTGTCCGTTCCGGATCCCACTGCACCCGTACCGGGCTGGCCTTGAGTTGCCGCGACCACGTCGCCCGGTCGCCGTGCAGGCCCTGGTCGTAGTGACTCAGACAGGCTCTCGCCAGCGCCCACTCGAAGCCCTCCCGCGTGATGTCGATGGACAGCACACGCTCCTGCCCGGGCTTGGTGGCCCAACCGCAGCGGTACATCATCCACAGGAACGACGGCTTGATCCAGGTCATCCGGTCCCGCTTGAAGGGGGGCACGAAGCGACCGGCGGCCACCGCCGGCAGCGCGATCTCCGGTGGGTACGCCTGGTACACGGTGATCGTGTCGGCCGAGAAACGAGCACGGATCTGACGGGCAGGAACGGACACCCTGCGATCTTCACCCACCGGAGGGCACCTCTCCACCGGGTTTCGTACCCGAGCCGGGGGAGACCCGGTGCCGACCGGCGGCTGCCGAACTGGGCACTCAGGCGTGGTCCCGGGCGGGCGGGCGGCCCGATCTCCACCGGCATCCGGTGGATCTGGACCGGGTACTCGACGGCCGAGACCCCGCCGTTGAGCCCGGCGGTCAGGTGCAGACCGTCGGCGCTCAACCGGCGGCAGGGTGCCCTCGGCGCTCAGCCAATCGGCGGTGCCGAAGGGCCGACCCGGGCGGCGAGCCGCTTCGGGGCCATGACCACGTAGCTCTCGGTGAGCAACTCACAGACCTCCTCCCAGTCGGTGTCCTCGTCCAGGACCATGCCCATCACGTTCGGACTCCAGTCCGGTTTGTAGAAGGGGTGCCCGGTGGCGAGGAGCCCGGCGATCTCGTCGAGTGGCGACCGGAAGGTCAGCAGGCAGGCGGGCTGGTCGAGTGCGGCAGCCCGTCCGTGCACCGGCTGGCGGTCGGGGTCGACGGTGAGCACGTGGGCGATGGTCCGCTTGCGGATCCGCCAGCGGGTGCCCACCCAGGCGGGCTCCTCGTAGGTTTCCGGCAACCCGAGGCAGATCGGCCGCAGCCGGTCGAGGACCTCGGGCGGGACGTCTCCGGGTGCGGTCACGGACAACGACGCTAACCGGTCGGTGTGACACGTTCCGCTCGTCGAACCCCGCCCGGGCCGGTGGTGCGTGCCCCGTCGATCCGCCAGGATGGGCGGGGCGACAGTGGGCCGTCGCCCCGGCCCGACCCGCCCCCGTGCCCGCTGAGGAGTGCCGTGCCGTCCACCCTGCTCTCCCGCCGTGACCTCGACTTCCTGCTGCACGAGTGGCTGCGGGTGTCCGAACTCGTCGAGCGCCCCCGCTACGCCGAGCACTCCCGGGAGACCTTCGACGACGCCCTGGATCTCGCCGAGCGAGTGGCCACCGAGCAGTTCGCCCCGCACAACCGCGCCGCCGACCTGGCCGAGCCCACCTTCGACGGGCAGCGGGTGCGGCTGATCCCGCAGGTCCGCGCGGCGTTGGACAGCTTCGCCGAGACGGGCCTGCTCACCGCCGGGCTGGACGCCACTGTTGGTGGCCTGCAACTGCCGCACGCCGTCGCGGCGGCCTGCTTCACCTGGTTCCAGGCCGCCAACGTGGCCACCTCGGCCTACCCGTTCCTCACCCTGGGCAACGCCAACCTGCTGCTGGCTCACGGCAGCCCCGAGCAGGTGGACACCTACGTCCGGCCCATGCTGGACGGTCGGTTCTTCGGCACCATGTGCCTGTCCGAGCCGCACGCCGGCAGCTCGCTGGCCGACATCACCACCCGCGCCGAGCCGCAGGCGGACGGCACGTACCGGCTCTTCGGCACCAAGATGTGGATCTCCGGCGGCGACCACGAGTTGGCCGAGAACATCGTCCACCTGGTGCTGGCGCGCATCCCGGGCGCACCGCCCGGCGTCAAGGGCATCTCGCTGTTCATCGTGCCCAAGGTGCTGGTCGGCCCGGACGGGTCGCTCGGTGAGCGCAACGACGTGGCGTTGGCCGGGCTCAACCACAAGATGGGGTTCCGCGGCACCACAAACACCCTGCTCAGCTTCGGCGACGGCGCGCACACCCCGGCCGGCAGCGCCGGAGCGGTCGGTCACCTGGTCGGCGCGCCGCACCAGGGTCTGGCGCAGATGTTCCACATGATGAACGAGGCCCGGATCGGGGTCGGCGCGGGCGCCACCGCGCTGGGTTACACCGGCTATCTCAAGAGCCTGGCGTACGCGAAGGAGAGGCCGCAGGGCCGGCCGGTCGGCGCGAAGGACCCGGCCGCCGCGCAGGTGCCGATCATCGACCACCCTGACGTACGACGGATGCTGCTGGCCCAGAAGAGCTACGTGGAGGGGGCACTGGCGCTGGTGCTCTACTGCGCGCGGTTGCTCGACGAGCAGAAGACCGCCCCGGCCCAGGCCGACCGCGAGCGCGCGCACCTGCTGCTGGACGTGCTCACCCCGATCACCAAGAGTTGGCCGTCGCAGTGGTGCCTCGCCGCCAACGACCTGGCGATCCAGGTGCTCGGGGGTGCCGGCTACACCCGCGACCACGATGTGGAGCAGCACTACCGGGACAACCGGCTCAACCCGATCCACGAGGGCACCCACGGCATCCAGGCACTGGATCTGCTGGGACGCAAGATGATCATGCAGGGCGGGGCTGGTCTCGCCCTGCTGACCACGACGATCGGTGACACGGTCGAGCGGGCCCGCAAGGTCGGGGGAGAGGCGTCCGAGCTGGCGGAGCGGCTGGCCGCCGCGGGGGACCGGGTCACCACTGTCACCCGTCGACTGTGGGCCGACGGTGACCCGGTGCTCGCGCTGGCCAACGCCAGCGCCTACCTGGAGGCCGTCGGGCACGTGGTGATCGCGTGGATGTGGTTGGAGCAGGTGCTGGCGCTGCCGGCGGAGGGGGCCGGCGACGCGTTCCACGCCGGCAAGCGGCAGGCCGCCCGCTACTTCTTCGCCGTCGAGTTGCCCCGGACCGGCCCGCAGTTCGACCTGCTGGAGAGCCGGGACCGAACCACGCTCGACATGCGCCCGGACTGGTTCTGACCGGTCCCGCCGCCCGTCACCGTCGGCGGGACCGGTGGCTCACGGCCTGCCGCCCCTTGACGACGCCCCAGACGATCACGATCACCAGCGCGATCACGCCGATGATGATCAGCCAGCGGACCGCCTCGAGGATCAACCCGAGCAGGATCAGCACGCCGGCGACCACGCCGACAACCCAGAGCAGTGCACGCATGTCGACCTCCCGTAACCGGCCGCGCCTGGTGCGGCCGGCCCCGGCTTCTCGTTCCCCGTCCGGCCGACACCATGCGCGCGCGGCCTACCGAAGTCGATCAGGAGCCGGTACGCGCCACGTAGACGGTGTTCGCCGACTCCCCGCCGGTCAGCGGATTCGCGAACGGCACGACATGCGCGCGTACGCTCGCGAACACCTCGCTGAGCGCGGCGGTGAACTCGGCGTCCGGCGGGTCGTCCGACCAGAGCGCGAAGACGCCCTCGGGGCGTAGCAGGGCGGCCAGGCGACGCAACCCGGCCGGCGGGTAGAACGCCGCGTGGCTCGGGTGCAGGACGTTGCGCGGGGAGTGGTCGACGTCGAGCAGCACCGCGTCGAACCGCCGGCCGGGCACCTCGGCGTCGAAGCCGGTGTCACCGGCCACCGCCGCGAAGAAGTCGGCCTGCACGAAGCGGGTCCGGGGGTCCTCGGCGAGTCCCGCCGCGAACGGCAGCAACCCTCGCTGGTGCCAGTCGATCACGTCCTCGATCGCCTCCACCACGAACAGTGAGCGCACCCGAGGGTCACCCAGCGCCGCGCAGGCGGTATAGCCCAGCCCGAGACCGCCCACCACCACGTCGAGCGAGTCACCGGCCACCTCGGCGAGACCGAGCCGGGCCAGCTCGATCTCCGCGACCGGGAAGAGGCTGGACATCAGATACTCGTCGTCGAGCTTGACCTCGTACACCTCGACCTGGAGTGCCGGGTCCCGGCGTCGGCGCAGGCTGATCGCGCCGATCGGGGTCTCCCGCCAGGCCAGCTCTTCGAAACGCGCGCCCACGGGTGCCCTCTCGCCGCCGGATTCGTCCACGGATGGTAGCGGTTGCCCCGCGACGGGCGGCCACGCAGGGTCCGCAGGAGATCGACGCAGCGCATATCCTGTGCCCGGCCGATCCACCGGAGGTGACTCATGCCGTCGCGGCAGGACCAGCTGCACTCCTACCAGTTCAGCGTCCAGCGGGCAGTCGCCGCCCTGGTTATGCGGGAGACCGACCCCGCCCAGTCGCCGTTTCGGCGGCTGGCCGGCGCCGGCCTGGCCAGCGTCCTGGTCGCGGCGATCGGGCTCGGTGGTTTCGCCCTCTACGGCCTGTTCGCCGGTGGTGGCAAGGGGTGGCGCGACCCGGGCGCGGTGATCGTGGAGAAGGAGTCCGGCGCCCGGTTCGTCTACCGCGAGCAGAAGCTGCACCCGGTGCTCAACTACGCCTCGGCGCTGCTCATCGTCGGCGCGGACCGTTCGAAGACGGTCCTGGTGTCCCGACGCACGATCGACGGAGTGCCGCGCGGGCTGCCGTTGGGCATCGCCGACGCACCCGACTCGCTGCCCGCCCCGGGCCGGCTGGCCGCCACGGCGTGGACGGTCTGCTCGACGGTCCCGGCCGGCACCGGCGTCGAGGCGCCCCGCTCCGCGTTGCTGATCGGCACCGAGCCCGACGGCGGTCGGCCGTTGGGCGACGACGCGCTGCTGCTGCGCCACCCCGACGGCGGGCTGTACCTGGTCTGGCACCAGCGCCGCTACCTCGTCCGTGATCCCAGCCGGGTGCTGGCGGCGCTCGCCACCACCCGCGCCCAGGCGGTTCGGGTGGCGCCGGCGCTGCTCAACTCGCTGCCCGCCGGCACCGACCTCGCCCCGCTCGATCTGCCCGCGTTGGGTCGGCCCGCCACCCGGGTGCCGGGTGCGGCGATCGGCACCGTCTACCTGGTGAGCAACTCCGGTGGCGGCCGGCAGTACGCGGTGGCGCTCGACGCCGGCCTGGCCGGCATCACCGAGTTGCAGGCGGGGTTGTTGCTGGCCCGCACCGGGCAGGTCGAGCCGGAGCCGATGACGTTGGGTCGGTTCGCCGCCCTGCCCACGGTGCCCGATCTCGCCCCGACCGGCCCGAACGCCCCGCCACCGACCCCGCCCCGGCTCGCGGCCGGCGACGGCGGGGCGCTCTGCACCCGCATCGGCGACGACGGCGGGGTTGGTGAGGTGCGCTGGGGCGTACCGCCGCGGGACCTGACGGCCGTGCCCCGCACCGCGCCCACCGGCGGCGCGGTGCTGGCCGACCACGTGGTGGTGGAGCCGGGCCGCGGTGCGGTGGTCGAGGCCGTCGCGGCGCCCGGCGCGACCGGCGGCGCGGTCTCCGTTGTCACCGACCTGGGCCGACGGTACGTGTTGGCCGACCGGGAGGTGCTCCCGATGCTGGGTTACCGCGGCGTGCGGCCGGTGCGGCTACCGGCCGGGCTGGTCAGCCTGGTGCCCGCCGGCGCCACCCTCGACCCGGCCGCCGCCCGCGCCGTCGCCGCCCCAGACTGATCCGCCCAAAGCTGCGGCGGTGCGCTGGGGCCGCGGTGATCAAGAGGTTTGCGTCAGAACCTGGCGCGAGGCTGACGCAAATCTCTTGATCACCGGGAAGCAACGCGTGGCAGGCGGTGTCAGTCTGGCGGGCGGCGCAGGACGGTGACCGCGAACGGGGCGTCGTCGCGCCACGGGCGCAGGTCCCAGGTGGCGAAGCGCTGCTCCACGCGCAGCCCGGCGGCCACCGCGTCGGCGTCGAAGGCGGTCAGTGGGTAGCCGCGCTCGGTGCCGAAGCCCACTGTCAGCACGCCGTCGGGTCGCAGGTGCGCTGCCACCCGGCGCAGCACCTCCGGTTCGGTGCCGACGGCGACGAAGGCGAGTAC
This sequence comes from Micromonospora salmantinae, assembly GCF_022230905.1. NCBI lineage: Bacteria > Bacillati > Actinomycetota > Actinomycetes > Micromonosporales > Micromonosporaceae > Micromonospora > Micromonospora salmantinae. Next base: position 24,062 of record NZ_JAKKFG010000015.1, on the reverse strand, counting down.
GTTGCCGGCCAGCACCGCCGCGTCGAACGGCTCGGCCTCACCCAGCGCCGGCAGATCCAGGTCGGCGAGGTCGGCGACCAGCCACGTCGGGCCGGGATAGTCGGCGTGGGCGGCATCCACCAGCGCGGGGTCGGCGTCCACCCCGACCACCGTGTGGCCCCGCTCGGCCAGTGCGGCACCGACGCGGCCGGTGCCGCTGCCGGCGTCGAGAATGCGGGAGCCGGGCGCGACGAGGGCGTCCACCAGTCGGGCCTCGCCGGCGAGGTCCGCGCCCTCGGCCACGAGCTTGCGGAACCGGTCGATATACCACTGTGAGTGCTCGGGACCGGTGTCGGTCGCCCAGCGGGTCGGGTTGGCCATGAGGCCACCGTATCCGGGCCGGTGGGGGCCGGGCGGGCGACCCGGACGAGACCATCATCCCTTCTCCGCGCCGCTGGTCAGCCCCTCGGTGAGCAGCCGTTCGCTGGCGAAGAAGAGGATCACGATGGGCAGGGTGAGCACGACCGAGCCGGCCATCAGCACGGTCTTGGGAACCTCCACCCCGTCGGCGAGCAGGGACAACCCCAGCGACACCGTCCACCGGTTGGGTTTGTCGACCAGGAAGAGCAGGGCGAAGAGGAACTCGTTCCAGGCGATCATGAAGTCGTAGAGCGCGACCGCCATGATCGACGGCATCGCCAGGGGCAGGCTGACACGACGGATGATGCCGAGTCGGCCGGCGCCGTCGATGGCGGCGGACTCCTCCAGGCTGACCGGGATGGTCTCGAAGTAGTTCTTCAGCATGTAGACCGACACCGGCAACGTCTGCGAGATGTAGACCAGCACCAGACCGAACAGCGAGCCGCGCAGCCCGGCGCGGGTGAAGACCACGAACAGCGGGATCGCGATGACGATCGACGGAAACAGGTAGACCGCCAGGAACAGGAAGTCCACCTGCCTCCGGCCGAAGAACCGCAGCCGGGCCACCGCGTACGCGCCGGGGATCGCGACCAGGAGAGTGAGCACTGTCGCCGCGACGGCGACCAGCCCACTGTTGCGGATGAAGGTGAGGAAACCCTGGCCGCCGTCGTCGGTGGCCTTGAGTACCTCGGCGTACGTGGCCACGGTCAGCTCACCGAAGCCGACCACCAGCGCCCCGGGGTCGAGCAGCAGCCGCTCGATGGGGCGCACCGAGAGCACCAGCATGTAGTAGAAGGGGAAGACCGTGATCACCAGGAACACGGCGATCACCAGGCGGCGCAGCCAGCGCAGGCTCACCGTCTCGACCACGTCCCGGTCCATCAGCCCACCCTCCGTCCGAAGAAGCGCAGATAGATCAGCACGAACACGATGAGCACCACGGCCAGCACGACCGCCTGGGCGGCCGCGGCCCCGATGTCGGTACGGGCGGTGAGGAACTCGTACACCCGCACGCTGACCACCTCGGTGCCGGCGGCACCGCCGGTGAGCAGGTAGACGTCGTCGAACTTGTTGAACGTCATGATGAAGCGCAGCACGCCCAGCAGGGCGATCACCGGCAGCAGCTGCGGCAGCAGGATGTGCCGGAACCGCTGGGTGGGGGTGGCGCCGTCGACCCGGGCGGCCTCCTCCAACTCGCCGGGCACCGCCTGGAGCCGGGCCAGCAGGAACAGGAACGCGAACGGGAAGTACCGCCACGCCTCGAAGACGATCACCGTGGCCAGCGCTGTCGACTCCTGGGTGAGGAACGGCACCGGGGCGTCCCAGCCGAGCAGGCGTTGGCCCCAGGCGTTGACGATGCCGAGTTGTGGGTCGAGCATCACCTGCCAGACGAACGTCACGGCGACCACCGGTGCCACGTACGGCAGCAGCATGGACGCCCGGACCAGGGTGCGACCCCGAAACGGCCGGCGGACGACCAGCGCGGCCACCAGGCCGAGCAGGATCGACCCGACGGTGCCGCCGATGCTGTAGATCAGCGTGACCCACAGCGTCTCGGCGAAGCCGGGGGTGTGCAGCACCCGGTCGATGTTGTCCATTGTGAACTCGCCGAACAGACCGGTCTTGCGCAGCGTGGCCAGCCGGACCCGCTGGAAGGCGAGCACCACTGTCCACACGATCGGGATGCCGATGACCGCGATGGTGACGAGCAGGGTCGGTGCGACAAGCGCGAGCCCGGCCCGGGATTCGCGGCGGCGCAGGGTCAACGGTCGGCGCCGGGGTGGCGCCGACCGCTCCCTGGTGGGGGAGCGGCCGGGGCCGGGCGCGGTGGTGGTCAATTGACGCCCGCCTTGATGGCGTCCACGTCCTTCGTGGCGCGGTTGGCGGCGGCCGCCGCGTCGGACTTGCCGGAGACGAGGTCGCCCAGCACCTTGGGCACCGGCAACTCGCCGAGCATGGCGCCGACGAGTTTGCCCTGCCCCTGGGTGAGCCCCCAGCGCCCGAAGGTGTCCGGGCTGCGGCGCAGCGTGGCCAGTACCTCTTCGCCGTACACGTCGGTGAGGGGCTTCTTCGCGTCCACACCCGCCTGGCTGGTGTTCCAGGCGGTCAGGTACGCCTCCGGCTCGGCGGGGGTGCCCTTGCGCACCGGGAAGCGGCCCTCGGGGGACATGCCGAACCAGCGCGGGTAGCCGTCACCGAGCATGTACTCCACGAAGGACTTCGCCGGGTCGGTCACCGCGCCGTCCAGCACGGCCCAGGAGCTGATCTCGCCGTACTGGGCCGGTTCGGTGCCGTTCGGGCCCTTGATCGCGGTGACGAACCCGCTGTTCTTTGCGAGGAACGCCGGGTCGGCCTGGCACTGGGGGCAGGTCGGCTTGGCGTCGTTGCGCAGCCCGGCCAGCTCGTCGAGGATGAACGGTGACCAGATCACCATGGCCGCCTTGCCCGCGAAGTAGGTGGCCCGGGTGGTGTCCACGTCCTGCGCGCCCTTCACCGAGCTGGTGCGGATCAGGTCACCGTAGAAGCGGAACGCCTCGACGCACTGGGGTGAATCCAGTGTCACCCTCCCCGAGTCGTCGGTGAGCTGGCAGCCGTTGGCCAGCGCCAGGTGCTCGAAGGTCTGCTGGGTGAACACGTCGCTGGGGGCGGTCGCCGCGGTGATGCCCGCGACGCCGCCGGTGTTCAGCCGGGCCGCGGCGGCGGTGATCCGCTCGTACGTGTCGGGGGCGGGTAGGCCGGCCGCGGCGAACAGGTCCTTGCGGTAGACGAGCAGCTGCCCCCAGCCGTCGCTGGGCACGGAGAGCTGTTTGCCGTCGTCGGAGGTGAGCTCCAGCGCTCGGGGGGAGAACGTCTGCTTGCCCAGCTTGTCGACGACCTCCGCGTTCGCCGAGGCGTGCAGCAGCTCGTTGCCGGCGAGCGTACGGATGCCGGCGAGGGAGACCGAACCGACCACGTCGGGCAGGTCGCCGGCGGCGGCGTTGGCGGCGATCAGGGAGGGGAACTGATCCTCGTTGACGGTCACGAGATCGACCTGGATCCCGGTCTTGGCGGTGAAGTCGGCGATGATCGCCTTGGTGGCGGTGACCCGGTCGGCCACGTCCTCCAGGCTCCAGACGGTGATCTTCTTGCTGTTGCTGTCGGGTTCGTCGTCGCCGCAGGCCAGCAGGGTGGACGTGGTCAGTGCCAGGATCAGGGTGGTGGCGAGTATCCGCCTCGGAGGTGCTGACATCGATGGCACTCCTCTCGAAGGGTACAAGAAGGATCCAACACCTTCGATTGATCAATAGCAAGACATATCGCGATTTTTTGCTATCCTGGAGCCCAGTGCTACCGGGATGTGACACATGGGCAACTGGGTGGTCTCTCTCGCCGGGCCTCGACGCATCAGCCTCGAGCCCTGCCCGCCGGATCCGCTCGGCCCCGGCCAGGTCCGAGTCCGCACCTGTTACTCGGGCATCTCCGCCGGCACCGAGCTGACCCTCTACCGGGGCAGCAATCCCCGGCTCAGCAAGGACTGGGACGACGCCGCCCGGATGTTCGTCCCCCGACAGACGCCGGTGCCCTACCCGTTGATCGGCTTCGGCTACGAAGAGGTCGGGGAGGTCATCGAGGTCGCGCCGGAGGTCACCGACCGGCATCCCGGGCAGCTCGTCTGGGGCATCTGGGGGCACCGGGCCGAGGCCGTGCTCGCCGCCGACGCGGTCCGCGCGCTCCCCACCGGGCTGGATCCGCTCGCCGCGGTCTTCGCCCGCCCCGGCGCCATCGCGCTGACCGCCGTGCTCGCCGGCGACCTGCACCTCGGCGACTGGGTCGGCGTCTTCGGCCAGGGTGTCATCGGGCTGCTCGCGACCCGGCTCGCGGTGCTCTCCGGGGCCCGGGTGGTGGCCGTCGACCCGGTTCCCGGCCGGCTGGAGCACGCCGCCCGATACGGTGCGCGATCCACTGTGGATGCCACTGTCACCTCCGCCGCCGCCGTGCTGCGCCAGGCCACCGACGGCCGGGGGGCCGATGTCTGCCTGGAGTTGTCCGGCGCGTACCCGGCGCTGCACGAGGCGATCCGCTCCACCGCGCACGCCGGCCGGGTCGTGGCCGCCGGTTTCTACCAGGGCCAGGCCGAGGCGCTCGGCCTCGGCGAGGAGTTCCACCACAACCGCATCCAGTTGGTGGCCGCCCAGGTCTCCGGGCCCACCCCCGCGCCGAGCATGGCCGGTCGGTGGACCGGAGACCGGGTCGCGCAGACCTTCATGGACCTGGTGGCCGACCGCAGCGTCGACCCGCTGCCGCTGGTCAGCCACATCGTCGACGCCAGCGCGGTCGCCGACGCCCTCGCGCTGCTCGACCGCGGCGCCGGTGACGTCCTCCAAGTCGTGCTGAGGTTCTCATGACCACCATCGCGCTGGCCTGTCAGGAACAACTCCTGCCGGGCACCAACCTGATCCAGAAGTACGCCCTCGCGGCCGCCCTCGGCTACCAGGGCATCGAGCTACGCGGCCGCGGCGATCTGGCGTTCGCCCGCCGGTTGCCCGAACTGCGCCGGGCCCGCGCCGCCGGGGTGGTGATGCCCACCGTCTGCGTCGAGATGGACCACTTCATCGGCGACTTCGACCCCGCCCGGTCCGCCGACGCCGTCCGCAACCTGCGCTCCCAGCTCTCGGTGATCGCCGAGCTGGGCGGCGTCGGGGTGATGACCCCGGCCGCCTGGGGGATGTTCTCCCGACGGCTGCCGCCGTTCGAGCCGCCCCGGGCCCCGGACGGCGACCGGCAGGTGCTCCTCGACGCCCTCGGCGAGCTGGGCGAGCACGCCCGGGCCGAGGGGGTCACCCTCTTCCTGGAACCCCTCAACCGGTACGAGGACCACATGGTCAACCGTCTCGACGAGGCGGTGGCGCTCTGCGCCGCGCTCGGGCTGCCGTCGGTCCGGGTGGTCGCCGACACCTTCCACATGAACATCGAGGAGGACGACGTGCACCGCGCGCTGCGCGCCGCCGCGCCGTACCTCGGGCACGTACAGGTCAGCGACTCCAACCGGTACCAGCCCGGCGCCGGGCACCTGGACTGGCCGGCGCTGGTGCGTACCCTGCTGGAGCTGGACTACCGGGGCTGGCTGGCCCTGGAGTGCCGGCTCCGCGGCGACCCGGTCCGGGCCCTGCAACAGGCCGCCACGGTGCTGCGACACGCGCTGCCCCGGCGGGCCGCCGCGTGACCGCCGACGCAAGGCTGACCAGCGCCGGCGCGCGCTCCGATGCCGAGCCGACCAGCGTCGGCGGGCCCGTCGACGCCGGAGCGACGCGCGCCGACGCCGCCGGCACCGGCCCGGCCGACGCGGCCGGGCTGCGTCGACTCGCCGTCGACACGCTCGACGCGAACTGGGAACACGACCACACGGTGCCCTCGCGCACGCTCTACCCGCACCAGTGGAGCTGGGACTCCGCGTTCATCGCGATCGGGTTGGCCCAGGTCCGCCCCGAGCGTGCCTGGCGGGAGCTGGCGAGCCTGTTCCGGGCGCAGTGGGCCGACGGACGGGTGCCGCACATCGTGTTCAACCCGGCGCTGCGGGTCGGCGCGTACTTCCCGGGGCCGGAGATGTGGCGTTCGGCCGACGTGCCGGGAGCACCGACGGTGGCCACCTCCGGCCTGGTCCAGCCGCCGGTGCACGCGCTCGCCGCGTTGCTGGCGTACCGGCGGACGCCCGACCCCACCGGGCTGGCCGCGCTGCGCGGGCTCTATCCCGCGCTGGTCGCCCAACAGCGCTACCTGGCCGAGCGGCGGGACGTGGCCGGTGACGGGCTGGTCTGCATCGTGCACCCGTGGGAGTCCGGGTTGGACAACAGCCCGGCGTGGGACGAGCCGATGGCCGCCGTGCCGGCCGAGGCGGCAGTCATGCGCGCGTACCGTCGGCACGACACCACGCACGCCGACGCCGCGCACCGCCCCACGGACCTGGACTACGCGCGCTACCTGGCGATCGTCGCCGCCTACCGTGAGCGCGGCTACTCCGACCGCGACCTCGCCGCCGGTCACCCGTTCCTGGTGGAGTGCCCGTTGTTCAACGCGGCGTTCGGGGCCGCCGAACACGCCCTCGCCGAGATCGCCGCGCTCGTCGGCGACGACCCCGGGCCGCACCGGGCCCGAGCGACCCGCATCACCGAAGCTCTCCTCCGCCGGTTGTACGACCGGAACACCGGCACGTTCCAGCCGCGTGACCTGCGCACCGACCGCCTGGTGAGCGCCCGTACCGTGCTCGGGCTGACCCCCCTGATCCTGCCCGACCTGCCGGCCCGGCACGCCGACGCGCTGGTCGTCGAGGCCCGGTCGGCGCGCTTCGGGGTGGCCCGTCGGATGGACCGGCCGTTGCCCACCTACGACCGCAGCGCACCCGACTTCGAGCCGCTGCGGTACTGGCGCGGGCCGAGCTGGCTCAACATCGGCTGGCTGGTCCGGCGTGGGCTGCTCGGGCACGGGCACCCGGAGCTGGCCGCCGGGCTGCGCCGCTCGATGATCGGTCTGGTCGCCGGAGCCGGCTGCCACGAGTACTTCCACCCGGACACCGGCGCCGGGCTGGGCTCACCGGCGTTCAGCTGGACGGCCGCGCTGCTGCTCGACCTGCTCGCCGACTGAGCACGGTGCCGGGTGGTAGCGTCCCCGGTCCCGGCGGCGGTAAGGAGCATCGTGCGCGAGATCGACAAGGTGGCCTGGATCCTCGTCGAGGACGGTCGGGTGCTGAGCACCCGGTCGGTGGGCAAGGACGTCTGGTACCTGCCGGGCGGAAAGCGCGAGCCGGGCGAAACCGACCTGGAGACCCTGCGTCGGGAGATCGACGAGGAGTTGAGCGTCGAGGTCGACGTGCCCGGTGCCGTGCGGCTGGGCACCTTCACCGCCCAGGCGCACGGCCACACGACCGGCATCACCGTGCGGATGACCTGCTACCGGGCCGACTACCGGGGACAGCTGCGGCCGGCCAGCGAGATCGCCGAGATGGCCTGGCTCGGGTACGCGGACCGACACCGCACCTCGCCGGTCGACCAGATCATCTTCGACCACCTGCTGGCCGAGGGTCTGCTGGCCTAGCGGCAGTTTGTCGCGGCCGGCCAGGGGTAACCGGCCGAGCGTGACCGACGGCGACGGGTTCCCGTACTTCATCGACGCGGTGTCCCAACGGTCCGGCCTGCCGGCCGAGGAGGCCGCCGCGCTCGCCCGCGCCGTGCTGCAGACGTTGGCCGAGCGGGTGACCGGCGGCGCGCCCGGCGACCTCGTCGGGCACCTTCCGAACGAGGTCGACGGCTACCTGAGCGGCCCGGCCCCGGATCCGGCCGGGACGGCCCTCCCAGCCCCGGATGCGGCCGGCGCCCTCGGCCCGGATGCCGGGGCCGATGGCTTGACCAGCGGGGTGGGCCTGGAGGTCGGCGGTGCCGGCGCTACCCCGATGGAGGCCGGCCCGACGGAGTTCCTTCGTCGGGTGGAACAGCGTGCCGGGGTCGACCCGGCCACCGCCCGGGCCGGAACCGGTGCCGTCTTCGCCACGTTGCGCACGGCGATGACGGTGCGGGAGTTCCGGGAGATGGTGGCGCGGCTGCCGCGCGACGGCGGGTTCTGACCCGGCCCGGCGGGGTCAGTCCAGGAGTGCCCCGGTGACGTCGGCCCGGTTGAGGGCCGCCACGCACCAGGCGAAGTGGCCGTCCTGACCCGTCGGGTCGTAGGCGTTCGCCGTGATCAGCGAGTAGGCCGCCCGAGCACCCCGGCCACCTGCTCCTCCGCGAGGTAACTCACGCCTCGGACACCTCCTCGGGCTCGGCCACCCAGGCGGAGAAGACCGGCACCCCGTGCCACGGGCCGGTGACGCCCTCGGCCCTGGCATCGGTGGCGACGGCCACCACCGCGTACGGGTGGCCGAAGCGCAGCTCGGCGGTGCGTGCGACCCCCTCCGGTGGCAGGCTGGTCAACCCGAACATGGCGGTCACGGCCGCCGCCTCGAAGCCGTACCTGTCGAACCGGGCCACCGCCGTCTGCCGTGCCTCGAAGCGCTCCATCGGCAGCGCCGTCGCCGTCGCCAGCGTGGCCGCCACGGCCGGAAAGCCGAGCATCGGTGCGGTCAGGTCGTGGTCGCTCCGGGCCGACCAGCAGGGCAGGACGGCGGTGTGCCGCTCTTCGCGGCCGTCGCGGGCCCGGGTGCGTACCCGCTCCTCGGTCAGCGTCCACAGCGGAGTCTCGCCGAGCGGCAGGTCGAACAGCGAGCGGCTGCCCGTCGGTTGCGCGCCGTCGGCCGCGCCGGCGCTGAGGTCGTACGCGATGGCCAGCACCTCGGCCGGTGGCACCTGCGGTGCGGCGGCCACCGAGAGGACGACCAGCCCCGCGCCGTCGGTCGTCCGGGCCGGTGCGGCGTGCACGATCACGTCACCGGCCCGCGCGGTGGAAACGATGGCGCAGCGATGGCCCTGGCTCGGGCTGCGCAGTGCTTGCCGCAGTTGACCGGCCCACGGGCTGCCCCCGCCGAGCGCGCGTGCGTCGGCGACGTCGAACGGGGTCGCCCAGGACACCCGGGTGGCCAATGCGCTGGCCAGGGCCAGCACCACGTCCGGCCCGACCCGCAGGGGAAACGTCTCGATCAGGCCGAGGGTGTGCTCGCGCGCCCAGGCGTCCAACCCGGCCTGATCGGGCAGGACGCCGACCTCGGTCGTGTTGGGCAGCGCGGCCCGCCACGCCGCCGCACCGCCGTCGCCCTGCCCCGCTCGGTGCCAGAGCGCGGTGGCGGACCCGACCAGCGGGTGCGGCGCGTCCAACAGCGTTCGGGCGGCCTCGGCCGCGCTCGGCAGGTCCGTGCCCAGCGCCTGCACCAGCTCCGCGGCTGTTCCCTTCGCGGTGGCCGGCTCGGCCGTCGTGGCAGCGACCGCGAGCAGCAGCCAGGCGCCGAGCGGGGAGGCGACGTGGTGTCGGTCGCCGGCTGTGGCGTGCAGCCGCGCGGCGTACGCGGAGAGCGGCCCGTGCAGATCGGTCCTCATGTCCCCACTCTGCCCGCCGGCCCGGCTCACGACCACAGCTCGAACGGCTCGTCGATCTCCGTGCCGGTGAGAAAGGGGCTGATCAGCCGGGGGAGCTGCCCGGGGTAGAACCGTTCCCTACTGGCCATCACCGCCGGCAACGGCCACCAGCGGAAGCTGAAGTAGTCCTCCCGCTCGTAGTCGAGCCGGTGCGCCTCGTCCACGTCCGGGCCGGGGCCGGTCAGCCGTACGGCGACGACAACCTCGTCCTGGACGTGCCGTAACTGGCGGTGCAGGAAGCTCGCCCGCCGCCGCCAGTTCGGCGCACCAACCTGGTCGGCGCTGATCACGATGCCGGTCTCTTCCCGCAGCTCCCGCACCGCCGTGTCGCGATAGGTCTCACCGGGATCCATGCCACCGCCCGGCAGCTCCCACCAGGTGCCCAGCCGGGCGTGGTCCGGGTCGCGGGTGTGGAACAGCAACACCCGGTCGGTGCCGTCGGTGACCACCACCCGCACCGCGCGTCGCTCCAGGATCGGCAGGTCACGGGGCAGCTCGTTCATGGAGCCAGTCTGTCGTACCGCCCCCTTCGGCAGCGGGTAGGCTGCCCGCCGTGGCTGGTCTGTTGAGGAATGTCGCGGCGCGTATCTCCCGCGTCGGTGCGGTGATCCCGTCGCCCCGGCGTACCGGGCCGGCGCCCGCGCAGGTGGCCCGCCGCCGTCAGGTGAGCGCTTTGCAGCGTCGGGAGCTGACCTACGCTCCGGAGCGGGACGGTCAGGCCGACCCGGGCGAGATCGTCTGGACGTGGGTGCCGTACGAGGACGACCCCCGCCAGGGCAAGGACCGGCCGGTGCTTGTCGTCGGGCGGCACAGCCGGACCCTGTTCGGGCTGATGCTGTCGAGCCAGAGCGAGCGGCACGGGCAGCGGCACTGGTTCGCGCTCGGGCCGGGCGAGTGGGACCGCGACAACCGGCCGAGCTGGGTCCGGCTGGACCGGGTGCTCACCATGCGCGAGGACAGCATCCGCCGGGAGGGCGCCGTGTTGGATCGGCCCCGGTTCGACCGCGTCGGGCAGGCGTTGCGCGCCGGCTACGGCTGGCGCTGACCGCGCCGGCCACGGCTGGCGCGGATCGGTAACGAGCCGTGCGCCGGGGCTGCCCCGGCGGTGGGGCAGCCCGGGCAGTGACGCATCTGGCGGTGAGGTCTATTCGCGGCTTGGGCCGACTGCCGCGCCTTTCGCGTCCGGCGGCGGGTACGGCTGGTCGGCGAGGAGTCGGGCCAGGTGCGCGGTGTTGAGCGCCAGGGCCTTCGTGGTGCGGCCGGTGGTGTCGGGCTTGGGGCCGGCGTCGCGGTAGTCCACGGTCTGCAGTGCCTCACCGACCCAGTAGGTCGCGGCGGCGGCGGCAATGGTGAAACCGACCTCGTTGAGCGCCTGCTGCACCTCGCCGATGGTGTGGTGGGCGCCGTCCTCGTTGCCGACCACGGCGACACCGGCCACCTTGCCGTAGGTGAGGAGCCGGCCGTCGGCGTCGGTCTCGGAGAGTTCGGCGTCGAGGCGTTCGAGGACCATCTTGCAGACGCTGGAGGGCTGGCCGAGCCAGATCGGCGTGGCGATGATCAGCACCTGGGCGGCCATCAGCTTGCCGCGGATCGCCGGCCAACCGTCGCCGTCGCCCTCGTCCGTGGACACCCCGAAACGCACGTCGTGATCGACGACGCGGATCATCTCGCCCTCCACGCCCTGCACGGCCAGCTCGGCGAGCACTTCCCGACCGAGCTGCTCGGCGCTCGACGGCGTCGGTGACGGCTTGAGGGTGCAGTTGAGTACGAGGGCGCTGATGGTCGCCACGTCGGTTCCTCTCGGCGGTCGTGTTCGGGTACTGGCCTGCCATACCCGGCTAGGACGTCTCAGAACACCCCTGCGACCGGCAAAACCGCTGGGTCGACGGCCGGAGCGCTGGCATGGTGTCCGCATGGTGCCGAACGTCGCACGGCAGGTGGCCGAACAGGTACGGACGGGCTTCGGCCTGCACCTGTCCACGATGGAGCCGGTCACCTCCGGCGCGGACCAGCACGCCCGACTGTGGCTCGCTCAGGCCGTCGACGGCTCTCGGTACGCGGTCAAGCTGAGCGGTGGCGGCACCCCGGCCGGCCTGGTCGTGACGGCGTACCTGGCCGAACAGGGGGTGCCGGGCATCGCCGCGCCGCTGCGGGCCGACGGCGGACGGCTGTCGATCGACCACGACGGCCGCCGCCTCTCGGTGGTGCCGTGGGTCTCCGACCAGCGGGCGCTCGACGGCCCGATGACCGGCGCGCACTGGCGCGCGTACGGCGAGGTGCTGGCCGCCGTGCACGAGGTGCCGGTGACCGACGAGCTGAGCCGGCTGCTACCGGCGGGCGGTGCCGCGTACCCCTCGATCGTGACCGCGACCCGCGCGGTGGCCGCGCGGCTGCGCGATCCGGACCGGGCCGACCTCGCGGACCCGCTGGTGGTGGAGCTGGTGGGGGTGTGGTCCACGGTGGCCGACCAGCTGGGGGTGCTGATTCGCGAGGTCGAGCGCCGCGCCGTCGACCAGCGCGACCGGCCCGGCCCGAATGTCGTCTGCCACGGCGACCCGCACCTGGGCAACCTGCTGCTCGGCGCGGACGGGCACGTGTGGCTGATCGACTGGGACGACGCTGTGCTCGCCCCGCCCGAGTGCGACCTCATGTTCGTCCTCGGTGGGGTGCTCGCCTTCGCGCCGATCAGTGCCGAGCAGCAGCAGGCGGCGCTCGCCGGCTACGGCAGGATCGACGTCGACCCGGTGCGCCTGGCCTGGTTCCTCGCGGTCCGCGCGCTCGACGACCTCAGCGACTGGACCCGCCAGGCATTGGACCTCGACGCCGAGGCGGCCGACCGGGAGCGGGCGGCGCGGATCGTGCGAGGGCTGGTGTCACCGGCGGGTCTGGTCACCCTCGCCGACGCGGCGGTGCGCGGTCTCGACCCAGAGGCGCGGGCTGTCCGTAGCGGGTAGCCACGAAGAAGGGCGGAGCTGAACGGTCAGCGCTCGCCGAGGAACGCGCTGTCGACCAGTTGGCGGGGCGATCGGGCGCCACCGAGGCTCTTCGCCTGGTACATGGCCGCGTCGGCGCGGCTGAGCGCGTCGGTGAGCTGGGCCGGGCCGGTCACCGGGGCGAGCCCGACGGACGCGGTGACCCGGACGCTGCACGCGCTCAGCCGGATCGGCGCGGCGACGGTCTCGCTGAGCCGGCGGGTCGAGTGCTCGATCCAGCGCCGGTCGACGGTGGGGCTGGAGAGCAGCCCGGCGAACTCGTCGCCGCCGAGGCGCGCCACGAGGTTGTCCCCGGCGAAGCCGGCGAGGCGTTCGGCAACACTGATCAGCACCTGGTCGCCGGCGGCGTGCCCGTACCGGTCGTTGATCTGCTTGAAGTCGTCCAGATCGAGCACCACGGCGATCAGCGGCTGGCCGGCGGCGTCGGTGAGCAGGGCGGCTGCCAGGCGGTAGAAGGCGCGGCGGTTGGGCAGCCCGGTGAGCGGGTCGTGACTGGCGGCGTGCCGTTCGGCGGCCAGTTCGGCCTGGAGGTGACCGATCTCGGCCTCGGCGCGCACCGCCCGTCGGCGTAGTTGCCACGAGGAGAGCAGCGCGCCCGCCGCGCAGACGCCGGAGGCGACACTCATCGGATCCGGCACGAACCCTCCCATCGCCGCGACCGCCTCCAGCCTTCGGTTGACGCGGCACGCCGCGTCGGGCCCAGTTTTGCCTGATCGTTGCCCGTGTGGGGGTAACTCAAAGTGAACGGATGGGCACCGATCATGTGCGTTATCATGCTCGCCGTCGGATGCAGATGCAATAGCAGATGCACGTGCAGAACCGTCCAATGTCGATACCGCACCCCCTCGCCGTCACCGCTCCTCCCACGGCCACCGGCGGGCTCGTAACAGAAAGACGCCCCCATGCAGCAGCCACCCAATGGCGTACCGATCCACCAGTTGCCTCCGCTGAGCTGGCAGAAGAGTCGCCGCAGCAACCCCAGCGGCAACTGCGTCGAACTGGCCGAACTGCCCGAGGGAGCGGGCATCGCGGTCCGCAACTCACGACACCCGGAAGGGCCGGCGCTCATCTACACGGTGGATGAGATCGCCGCCTTCGTTCTCGGTGCGCGGGACGGAGATTTCGACCACCTGATCAACTGACCGTCCGAGGGTGGGTCGTCCCGGTGACGGGACTGATTCACCGGCGCGGAGGAGTTCACCTCACTGTCGGTCCATGGCATGCTTACACGTCGGCCGGGCCGGGGCGCCCGGCCGTCGTGGGTCGGTGTCCGGAGGTCCGCACGTGACGATGGTTCCCGCCGAGGGTGGCCCGACATCCGGGCCGACCGTGCTGCGCATGCTGCTCGGCGCCCAACTGCGCCGTCTCCGGGAGTCCAGCGGAGTGACCCGGGAGGGCGCCGGCTGGGAGATCCGCTCCTCCGAATCCAAGATCAGTCGGATGGAGCTGGGTCGGGTCGGCTTCAAGGAGCGTGACGTCGCCGACCTGTTGACCCTCTACGGCGTCACCGAGGACCACGAACGCGACGCGCTGCTCAAACTCGCGCGGGACGCGAACAGCCCCGGCTGGTGGCACCGCTACGGCGACGTGCTGCCCTCCTGGTTCCAGTCGTACCTGGGCCTGGAGGCCGCCGCCGCGCTGATCCGCAGCTACGAGGTGCAGTTCGTGCCCGGCCTCCTGCAGACCCGGGAGTACGCCCGGGCGGTCGTGCTGCTCGGGCACGGCGCGGCTGGTCCGGGTGAGATCGACAGGCGCGTCGCGCTGCGGATGCAGCGTCAGCAGTTGCTCCAGCGGCAGAACCCGCCGCAGCTCTGGGCCGTGGTGGACGAGGCGGCACTGCGCCGGCCCATCGGCGGGGCCGAGGTCATGCGCGATCAGCTCACCGCGCTCATCGAGGCGACCAAGTCGCCCCACATCCGGTTGCAGGTCATCCCGTTCGCCGCCGGTGGCCACGCCGCCGCCGGGGGCGCCTTCACCATCCTGCGCTTCGGCGACCAGGAGCTTCCGGACATCGTCTACATCGAACAGCTCACCAGCGCCATCTACCTGGACAAGCGCGACGACCTGGATTACTACGCGGTGGCCATGGAGCGGCTCTGCGTCGAGGCCGAGCCGCCCGAGCGTACGGCGGAGATCCTCGGCCGGCTGCTGGACGACACCTACCCGGCCTGACGCTCGTCGTCGTAGGCCCCGCGCAAACGGACTCTCAGCCCACGTATTGACCGACGCCGACCGGTCCGGCTAGTCTCTGTATCGATACAGACTGGATCGATACAGAGAGGTGCCGGTGAAGCCAACACTGCAAGCCGTGGCCGACGCCGTCGGCGTCTCGCGCAGCACCGTCTCCAACGCCTACAGCCGCCCCGACCAGCTCTCCGCCACCCTGCGCGAGCGGATCCTGGACGCCGCCCGGCAACTCGGGTACCCCGGCCCCAACCCCACCGCACGCTCCCTGCGCCGAGGTTTCGTCGGGTCGATCGGGGTGCTGTTCACCTCGCAACTGTCGTACGCCTTCACCGACCCGTTCGCGGTCCGCTTCCTCGCCGGCGTCGGCGCGGCGGCCGAACGGCACGGCACCAGCATGCTGCTGGTGCCGCTGCCCCCGGCGGTGACCGACGCCCGACAGGCGGTGGAGAACGCCGCCGTCGACGGGTTCTGCGTCTACTGCGTCGCCGACGAGGAATGGGCGTTGGACGTGATCCGCCAACGCGGGCTGCCGTTCGTCAGCACGGCCGCCCGCGACGACGCCAGCGCCGACGAACGCTTCGTCGGCATCGACGAGCGGGCCGCCGCACGCAGCGCCGCCGCGCACGTCGCAGGGCTCGGGCACCGTCGGGTGGCGCTGCTCGCCGACTCCGTGCTGCCCGACGCGCCGGCCGGCCCGCTCACAGTGGCCGGGGTCCACCAGGTGCCGCATCCGACCACCCGAGGCCGGCTCAGCGGGTTCGCCGACGCCTTCGCCGAGGTCGGCGTCGGCTGGGCCGAGCTGACACTGGTAAACGTCCCCGGCAACAGCCGCCCGGCGGCAGCCGCAGCCATCGCCGGGCTGTTCGACCAACCCGCGCCGCCGACCGCCGTGCTGGCCGGCTCCGACGTCCTCGCGCTCGGTGTGCTGGACGCCCTGGCCGCACGGCCAGCCCATGATCGTCCCAGCGTCTCGGTGACCGGCTTCGACGACGTCCCCGAGGCCGCCGCGGCCGGCCTCACCACCGTCCGGCAGCCGGCCGAGGAGAAGGGCCGGATCGCCGCCGAACTGCTGCTCGACCCACCCGCGGACGCCGCGGCCGGTCACGTGCTGCTGCCCACCGCACTCGTCGTCCGGGCTTCCACCGGACCCGTCCCGAGGAGTTGACCATGGAACTTCCCAGCGGATACATCACCGCGCTCGACGCCATGAACCGGCACGTCAACTCGGCCCGACCGAACGCTCCGGTCCAGGTCGACCACCCCCGCCGGGCCCTGCTCGCCCCGACCCGGCAGGCCACCGCCCTCGCCCTGCGCCGGCTCGCCGACCGCATCCAACCGCGACCGCTGCCCGGCACCCCGCGCTGCTCCTGACACGCACCAATCCCATTCCGGTACGCACGGGACGAACAGTGTGGGTCCGGGCACGCAGAGTGGTCGAGGGCGGTGTTGCCAGGCAGACTGGTGAAGCCATGTCGCCGCTCACGCCCACTCTCCGCCTCCACGACCGCTACGTACTGCACGAGCGGATCGGTCTCGGTGGCATGTCCGAGGTGTGGCGAGGCGACGACGAGGTGCTCGGGCGGCCGGTCGCGATCAAGGTGCTCGCCGGGCAGTTCGCCACCGACCCACAGCTGCGGGCCACCATCCAACGCGAGGCCCGCGCGGCCGCCCGGCTGACCCACCCACACGTGACCCAGGTGTACGACTACGCCGAGGCGACCCTGGCCGGCGGCGTCGTGGTCCCGTACCTGGTGATGGAGCTCGTCGACGGTCACAACCTGGCCGACCGGCTGCGGACCGGGCCGCTGCCCTGGCCGGAGGCGGTCCGGGTGGCCGGGCAGATCGCCGCCGCGCTGGCCGCCGCGCACCGCATCGGCGTCGTGCACCGCGACGTCAAGCCCGGCAACGTCATGCTCACCGACACCGGCGCCAAGGTGCTCGACTTCGGCATCGCCGCGCTCGGCGGCCTCGACAGCCAGTCCGGCGAATCGCTGATGGGCACCCCCGCCTACTTCGCCCCGGAACGGCTGACCGCCGGCCCTCCCGACCCGGCGAGCGACGTGTACGCCCTCGGCGCACTGCTCTACCGCACCCTCACCGGGCGGGCGCCACTGCCCGTGCAGAGCTGGGAGGACGCGCTGGAGGTGCACCGGCGGGGCACCCCGGTGCCGCCGCTGCGGGTGCCCGGCCTACCCGCCGACATCGCCGAACTGACCGTCGCCTGCCTGGCCGCCAACCCGGCCGACCGGCCGAGCGCCGCACACCTGGCCCGCCGCTTCGGCGCCGGTCAGCCGGTCGAGCCGCCCACCGAGCTGCTGCGCATCCGGCCGGCCGCCCACCCGCCCACCCTGATCGACCGGTCGGTGGTGGCCCGCCCCGTCCCGGTAGCCGCCGCACCGGCCCGACGCCGAACACGTCGGCCCCTCGCCGTGCTCGTCGCGGCCGTGCTCGCCGTGCTGATCGGCATCGGCGTCCTGTTCGTGGAGAATCCGCTCGGCAACCCGGGCACACCCGACCCGGCCGAGATCGCCGCCGCGCCGTCGACCTCCGCCCCGGCCCCCGCGCCCACGACACACTCGCCGACGCCGGCCGTACCGTCCCCAACACGCCCCACCGCCAGCACCGCGCCCCCGACCGCCGGGCAGCAGCTACCGGTCAGTTTCCGGGAGGTGAGCAGCGAATTCGCCGCCGTCCTCGCCACCGCGGTCGCCCGCGGTGACGTCGACCCGAAGACCGCCGAAGATCTGCGTGACGACCTGGCCGACCTCAACCGCCGCACCAGGGACCGCGCCGAGCGCGTCGCCGACCTACGGGACCACATCGCCGAGCTGGTGCGGCGGGACCGTCTACCAGCGCAGACGGGCGCGAAACTGGACGCTCTGCTCAGCCGGGCCGACACCTTCTCCACCAGCCGTACGGACGACTGATACTGCCGTCGATACCGCTGGCATGATGTCCCGATGCGGACACGTCTGATCTTCGTGCGACACGGCGAGTCGGTCCACCAGCTCGAAGGAATCATCGGTGGGCCACGTGGCTGTCGGGGCCTCACCGCCCTCGGCCACGAGCAGGCACACGACCTGGCCAACCGGCTCACCGGCGAGGTCGCCGTCGACGGGCCGGTGGCGGTCTACTCGTCCGTGCTGCGCAGGGCCGTCGAGACCGCGCAACCGATCGGCGCGGCGTTCGGCGTCCGGCCCGTGGCCGACTGCGGTCTCTGCACCTGGCACACACCCCCGTACGCCGACGGCCTGCCGACAGCCCTCTTCCGCACCGACCACGCGGTGGCGGGTGGCGGTGTGTTCCGACCGTTCGAGGAGGGCAACGAGAGCTGGGCGGAGCTGGTGGTCCGCGTCAGCCGCGCGATCATGGAGATCGCCCACCGGCACCGGGGCTCCACAGTGGTCCTGGTCGGCCACAGCGAGACCGTCGAGGGCGCCTTCCACGCGCTCGGCGCGCAGCCGGTCTTCCGGGCGTTCGACCTGGACGTGCCCCCGGCCTCGATCACCGAATGGACCACCGACCACGACCCCGGCGGTTGGCCGCCGGCCCGCTGGACGCTGCGTCGCTTCGCCGACACCGGCGGTTGGGCCAGAGGGTGATCCGGGCCACGCCGCGCGCGACCAGCTTCGGCCGGCGGCGCGGCTAGTCGGCGGCCAGGATCTGCTCGCGCAGGATCTCCGCGTGCCCGCAGTGCTGCGCCAGCTCGCGTAGCACGTGCAGGTAGACCCAGCGCAGCGGCAGCGGGCCGCGCCGGTTGCCGCGAAGCAGGTCGTCCAGGCCCAGCGGCGCCGTCGCGCGGCGGGAGGCCTCGCACGCCTCGCGGTGCGCTCGCTGGATCGAGGCGATCGTGTCGCCGTCGTCGAGGATGAACGACTCGTCCGGCGTGGCCGGGATGCCGATCTCGGCCCGGGGCCGACACGTGACGGCCTCGTCGAACCAGACCTTCTCCACGAACGCGGCGTGCTTCACCAGACCCAGCAGCGTCGTCCGGGACGGCACCAACGACCGGCGGGCCTGCTCCTCGGTCAGCCCGTCCAGGTAGCCGTTGAGCGCTCTGCGGTGCTCGTCGATGAACGCCTCGAACTGCTTCTGGGCCGACTGGCCGACGACATCATCGGCGAAGGTCGGGGGAAAGGAGGTCATTCCCGAAGCATTCCAAGGTCATTGCCGGCGCGCAAACACTCACGGGCCGACCGAAACGTGGTCGCCGTCCGCCACTCGCCCGGAGCGGACCACGGTGGCGTACCCGCCGACACACGGCTGGGGACCCATTCCGGGCAGCGGTTCGATCCGGTTGAGCCGGGCGGGCACCCGCAGCGCCTCGGTCTCGCGGGGCAGCGGGCCCTGCGCGAGCGTGGGCACCGCGCAGCGCGGCGTCGGTGCGAGCACGGCGAGCACCAGGTCCGGGCCGACGCGCAGTTCCCGGCCGACCCAGCCGTTCTCGGCGAAGGCGTCCGTGTCCGTGTCGAGCACCAGGTTGGGCCGGTAGCGTTCCACCGTCCCCGCCCCGGGCGGCAGATGCCCGGCGATCCGGTCCAGGGTCGCGGTGGTGACCAGGTGGATCGGAGCGAAGTCGAAGAAGGTCCCGGGCAGCAGCGACCCGAGCCGGCTCTCGTCGGCCGGGACCTCGTCGGTGAGGCCGGCCGCGAGTACCGCCTCCGGGTGCGAGCGCAGCAGGGTGGCGCCGGGTGGTACGGCGTCGACGAGGGTCACCGGGCGGCCTACCGCCGCGCTGAGCGCCGTGTCGATGTCGGGGTCCTCGCTCGACAGGCGCCGGCCGTCGGGCAGGGTTATCCGTACCGGATCGGTCGGCCCGCCGGTCGCTCGTAGCGTGAGCAGGCCGCGCCAGCGATGGGGTTGCTTGGCGCTGGCCACCCGTCCACTGGTTTGATCCAGCAGGGCCAGCACGCGGTCACCCGCGACGCCGCTCGCGCTGATGTCGGCGGCCGAGGTCCGCTCTCCGAGCAGCGACTTCACCGGGTACCGCCGCAGCTGCACCACCCGTCCGGAGATCATCCCGTCACCCTAACCGCGCCCGCCGCCCCGGTCCGGCGACGTGAGGCTGACGTTGAGCGACTCGCCCGGTTCGGTGCCCGCGCGGGCGTACACCTCGCCGTCGGGCGTCCAGACGCCCGACCGCCCCGCCGCCTCGGTGTAGCCACCGCCGGTCGACCCGGCGAAGCTCGCCACCGCCACCCAGACCCGGTGCGTGGCGGTGATCCGGTGCGCCCGCTGGTCTATCACGGCGGCGTCGCGGGCCGACTCGAGGACACCCGCCGCGTACACGTCGATTCCGAGCGCTGCCGTCCGGTCCGCGTGCGCGGCCACGCCGGTGTCCTTGCAGATCGCCAACCCCACCCGCCAACCGTCCACATCGAGCACGACCGGGGCGTCGCCGGGCCGGAACCGGCGGGCCTCCGCGTCCCCCAGCCACATTTTCCGGTACGCCACACTCGCACCGCCGCCGGTCACCGCCAGCATCGCGATGTTCTCGCCGGTGACCGGCGCACCGACCAGGGCCAGCGCACCGGCCTCGGCGCACGCGTCGACCAGTGGCGTCAACCGCGGGTCGTCGACCGACACGACCGGCGCGTCCAACTCGTACCCGGTCAGCGACAGCTCCGGAAAGACCACCACCCGGGCGCGCGCCGCGCGGACCGCGGCGGCGTGCGCCCGCGCGTTCGCCGCGACATCCAGGGGTACGCACGCCGGCTGGACCACGGCGAGCCGCAGCGGGGTGCGGCTTTCCACACCCCCACCGGTGTGGTCGACCCGCGCGGTCGGGCGGTCGGCCCCATGGTCGGCTCTCAGGATGACTTCGTAACGTGGGCGCATGATTCGAACGTCCCACGCCGTGTTCGCCACCGGAACCCCCGCCGCCGCAGCGGAGCCACCACAGGACGGGATCGTCGGCTACGTCACTGACCTGGTGGAACGACTCGGCGGGCCGGGTGCCGGCCTGGCGGTGGCGTTGGAGAACCTCTTCCCGCCGATCCCCAGTGAGGTGATCCTGCCGCTGGCCGGGTTCGTCGCCGCGCAGGGGCGGATGAGTCTGGTCGGTGCGATCTTCTGGACCACGCTGGGTTCGGTGGTGGGCGCGCTCGCGCTCTACCTGATCGGCGCGGCCCTGGGGCGCGACCGGATGCGCGCCATCGTTTCCCGGCTTCCGCTGGTCAAGCTCAGCGACGTGGACCGGACCGAGGCGTGGTTCCTGCGGCACGGTGTGAAGGCGGTCTTCTTCGGCCGGATGATCCCGATCTTCCGGAGTCTGATCTCCATCCCGGCGGGCGTGGAGCGGATGCCGGTGACCACGTTCCTGCTCTACACCACGCTGGGCAGCCTGATCTGGAACACCACATTCGTGCTCGCCGGCTACCTGCTGGGCGACAACTGGCACCTCGTCGAGGGCTACGTCGGCACGCTCCAGAAAGTGGTGATCGTGGTCTGCGTGGCGGCGGCTGCCTGGTTCGTCGGGTCCCGCGTGCTCAAAGCCCGCCGCGCCGCCCGCAACCCCGAGCCGACCGAACCCGAGCAGAGCGCAATGAACGGGATGCCCGACCCGGGCGGTCGCGGCACCCTCTACCGAAGCGGATCGTGGGCCTCGGACGAGCGGTAGCCAGCCCTCTTCTGGTTCCCTTTGCTCTGCTTCACCCCACGCACCACCCCCGGGTCGCCTGCGGGCGGATCAGATGAGGCAGAGCAAGGGGGACCAGGCGTGGTGCGGAAGGCGGGCGAGGTGATGGGGGAGCGGCGAACCGGCGGGTGGTGGCTTCGGCTCCGGCTGCCGCTCGGCGTCGCCGTCGGCATCGCGACGGCCGCCGTCGAGCTCGCCTTCCTCGCCGTCGCGGCCGCCGCATCCAGCGTGCGCGCGGTAGCGCCCGCGGCCGGCCGTCGGGTCGCTGACCTGACCGACCGGTACGGGGAGCGGCTGGTACGGATGGAACATCGCCGCCTCACCGGGCCGCTCGCCGCAGAGGATCTGCCCGCGCCGAACACCGTGGCGACCCGCCGGCAGCTCGGCTACCTGGCCGCCCGACTGTTACCCGGCACGCTCGGCCTGCTGGCGTACACCGTGCTCGGCGTCGGCATGGTGCTGGCCGGGATCGTGCTGCGCGCGGCGCTGCGCGGAGAGCTGACCCTCCTCGACGCCCTGTCCCAGATCGCCGTCGGGGCGGTGCTGTTACTGCTCAACGTTCAGGCCGTTGCCAGCATCGCCGCGCTCGACATCCGGCTGGCGCGACGACTGCTCGGGCCGGGAAGTCGGGCCGAGCTGACGCGGCGGGTCCATGAGCTGACCACCAGCCGGGCCGGGGTCATCGCCGCTGTCGACGCCGAACGGCAGCGCATCGAACGCGACCTGCATGACGGCCTCCAACAGCGGCTGGTCGCCCTCGGCATGCTGCTCGGCCGGGCCCGGCGCGCCCGCGACGCCGACCGCACACACGCACTGCTCGCCCAGGCGCACGAGGACGTGCAGCGGGCCATCGAAGAGTTGCGCGAGGTGGCATGGCGGGTCTACCCGTCAGCACTGAACGACAGCGATCTGGGCGAGGTCCTGGCCATCGTCGCCCGCGGATCCGAGGTGCCGGTGCGGATCCGCTGCGAGCTGCCCGTCCGCCCCGACCGGCAGGTCGAGACGGTGCTGTACTTCGTGGCCTGCGAGGCGCTCACCAACGCCGCGAAACACGCCGCCGCTACCCTGGTCACTGTCGAAATCGGAGTACGGGATGGGTGGATCCGGATGCGCGTACACGACGACGGCGTCGGCGGGGCGGACCCGGCCGGACGCGGGTTGTCCGGGCTCGCGCGGCGGGTCGCCGCGCTGGACGGTCGGCTGCTGGTGACCAGCCCGGCCGGAGGTCCGACGACAGTGCTGGCGCAGCTGCCGTGCGACTAGTCCTCGCCGAAGACTCGACGCTGCTCCGGGAGGGCCTGACGCGGCTGCTCGCCGACGAGGAGCACGAGGTGCTCGCGGCGGTCGGGACCGCCGACCAGCTTGTCGAGGCGGTCGGACGATCACGTCCCGACGTGGTCGTCACCGACGTCCGGATGCCACCCAACCACACCGATGACGGGCTACGGGCCGCCCTGGAGATCCGTCGTCGGTGGCCCGACACCGGCGTCCTCGTGCTCTCCCAGTACGTGGAGCGGCGTTACGCCGGGCGGCTGCTCGCGGACCGTCCCGAGGGAGTTGGCTACCTGCTCAAGGACCGGGTCGCCCAGGTGGACGACTTCCTCGACGCACTCGACCGGATCGCCGCCGGAGGCACCGCCCTCGACCCGGAGGTGGTCCGTCAGGTGGTGGCCGGCTCGGATCGGCCCGACCCGTTCGGTCGGCTCACGCCGCGGGAACGGGACGTGTTGCACGAGATGGCCCAGGGCCACACGAATCTCGCCATCGCCCAGCGGCTGCACGTATCGCAGAGCGCCGTCGAGAAGCATGTCAACGCGATCTTCGACAAACTCGACCTCGCACACACAACGGGCTACAGCCGACGAATCCTCGCAATCCTGCGCTACCTGGGCACCTGACCCGCCCGGACTCGCATGCCGGGCACGGCGGCGGCCAGGCATGCGGAATCGGACGCCGGGCACGGGCGTCCCGGGCCGGGCATGATCGACTCGGGTTCCTTGATGTCGGGGGTGTCCGGGTGTCCGGGATGCCCCGACTTCCGTGGACCCGAGTGGATCATCCGGTGAGGGCCGGTTCGACGACGTGGGCCCGGTGTCGTGTGGGCGCTTTGTCCGTTGGTGGGTGCTTGTGGGGTGTGGCCGGGCGCACTCGTGGGCCGGAATCATGGCCGGGCCGGGGTCGTTACACACCCTGACGATCGCAGTACCACCGACCGGCCGCCGGACCCCTGACGGCTGGTCGCGCAGGTGGAATGCCAGCCTCCACCGGGTCGTTACAGTCCCCACGAACGACCACCGGGCACCGCCTCGACGAGGGTGCTGATGGATGGGCCGACCCCGGAATGACCCCGGCCCCCCGGTCGTTACACAGGGACCCGGCGCCACGAGCTCCCCGCTCGCCAGGTCGCCGACCCCGACGCCCGACCGGGTGTCACCCCCCAAGACTTTTCCTCTTGTTAGTGCAGCGCCGGACGAGGTGCTCACACCCATCACCGCCGTCTCCCTCTTTGGCGGTGTGGGTGTTCTACCCCCGAAGGAGCTACCCCCATGAACACGATCTTCCGTAAGAGCGTGCTGTCTGTTGCTGGTCTCGCGTTCGCCGGTGGTGTGTTCGCCGGCCCGATCGCCGCCCACGCCGCTACCCCGGCCGTGGATGCCAAGGCGGTTGCGGTAGCCGTGCAGTCGGCGGCGCCGAAGCCGCAGGGCGAGCAGTCCCACATCACCCTCAACGACGAGCAGACCACCAACGTGAAGGCCATCATCGCGGCCACCAAGAAGGCCGGCCTCCCCGAGCGGGCCGCGGTCATCTCGA
>NZ_JAKKFG010000014.1:0-253620 GCF_022230905.1 Micromonospora salmantinae | reverse complement strand
GTGGGGCGGGCCGTGATCACGGCCCGCCCCACGCGGCTGTACTGTCCCGGCTCGGTGCTAGCCGGTGACGGTGAACGGTCGGGACACCTTCGTCGCCGACGTGGCGCCGTTCAGCGTCACGCTTGTCGCGCCCGCCTTCGCCGCACGCGGAACGCTGACCGTCGCGCCGGAGATGACGCCGTCACCGTTCGCGTGCACGGTGCTGACCGCCAGTCCGGTCCCGACGGCGATCGTGACCACCTCGTTCGGCGCGAACCCGGAACCGTCGACCATGATCGACGTGCCGCGCGGGCCCGAGGTGGCCAACAGCGCCACCCGCGGCTGGTAGGTCCGCGCCTCCGGCTCCCCGGTCACCTGGACGGTGGCCGTGGCCGGCGTACGCGAGGACGCGCCCGTCGCGGTGACGGCGTACCGGCCGGGTTGCGCGTCACCGGAGGTCGGCACCGAGGCGCGGACCGTTCCCGTCGCGGAGGCCGCGACCTTCATGGTCCGGCCCGGGTCGGTGCCGACGCTGACGGTCACCTGCTCGCCGGCGGCGAAGCCGCTGCCGTTGACCGTGATCGCCCCACCGGTGGTGACGGTGCCGGACGCGGACAGCGCGATCGCCGGCTGCGATCCGCCCCGAGCCACTGTCACGGTGAAGGACTCGGTGCTGCTCGACAGCGTGTCCCACGCGGTGACGCGCACCGTGTAGGTGCCCTCCCGTGCGTACGTGTGCTGGCCGCTCATCGCGCCGGACGCGCCGATCGTCACGTCGTCCGGAACCGTGCCGTCACCCCACTGGACGCGGGCGCGGTAACCCGTCGTACCGGGAACCCCGCCGGTCACCGCACCGAGGTTCGCCGCGAGGGCCTGCCCGGCGGTGGCCGTCTGGCTCGTCGGGGCGGCGGTCGTCAGTGCCGGGGCGGGCGTGCCGTCGTTGGCCACGGCGAACACGTGGATCCGACCCGCCGAGCGAGGGTCGCCGGTCTGCGTCGGCAGGGTCACCGACACCAGCGTCTTGCCCGCCGGAATCTGGTACGGCGCGGTGGCGAAGAGGAACGGCTGGGCGCCGTCGCGGCTCGTGCCCTGCAACCGGTACGCCGTCCGGGCGACGACGATGTTGCCGTAGGACGGGGTGCCGTTGGCGTTGCCGCCCAGCGTCCAGTCGCTCAACTGGATCGGAATGCTGGCCGTGCTGCCGTCGCTGAACGTCGCCGTGCCGGTGGTGCTCTGGTTGCCCTGCGTTCCGGCGCCGACGAACGAGATGCTCTTCGCGTCCTCCGGAAGGTCGAGGACGACCGTCGCCCCGTTGCCGGTGGCGTTGTCCGGCTGCCCGGCCGGGATCACCGGCACTGCGAACCGCAGCGCCGTTCCGGGCACCTGCTGCGGCTGGCCCTGGGTAACACCACCGGCCGCCAGAGCGGCCCGAGAGTACGCCCAGGACTTGGCGTCACAGTCTGCCGCCAGGACCCCCTCGTCACCGACGCAGACGCTGTCGAACGCTGCGGTGAGACCGGAGGCCGGGGCGTACGCCACCTCGACGCCGACCGTCGCGGAGCTCTGGCTGTCGCCGTCGGTCACCGTGACGTTCGCCTGGTGGTAGCCGGGTGTGGTGTAGGTGTGCGACCCACCGATGCGGTAGACGGCCCGCGAGCTCAACGTCACGGTGCCCGCGGTGACCGGCGTGCCGTCACCCCAGTCGATGGTGGCCTGGTAGCCGCCGGCGTCACCGCCGGTGACGGTGGCCAACGGCACCGAGACGGGTACGCCGGTGGTCGCGTGCACGCCGTCGGCCGCGGTGACGGTGATGTCGCCGCCGCCGAGGTCGAGGTCACCTCCGGCGAGCAGCTCGACCTCGGCGAGGTTGGTCTGCGCGGCGCCGACGGTCTTCGTGACGGCGAGGCGGAACTGGGCGAACCGTCCCGGCTTGTCGATCGAGTACGGGCGGGTCTGGTTGCGCCACGGGAACACCTGGCCGGTGCGGGAGTCCACAGTGGTCCAGGTGAGGCCGTCGTTGGAGCCCTGCAGACGCCAGTCCGCCGGATCGCCGGCAGCGGCCCCGGACGTGACCGTGTAGTACTTCGGCTTCTGCTTGCCACCACGGAAGGCCCAGGTGATCTGCGGGGTCGCCGAGGTGAAGGTCAGCTGCGTGGTCGACGAGTCGTCGAACAGCTTCGACGCGTCCTGACCGCCGGTAGCGCTCGCGGTGCCGAGACCGGGGCCGGTGACGTCCTGCAACGGCTTCGGCGCCTCGTCACCCTTGGTCAGCGACGGCGGCGCGTCGTTCCGGCCGCTGCCCCACGACGACGGTTTGGGGCCCATCTGGAAGTCGATGGTGCCGCCCTTGGCGAGCGTCGCGACATCCACTGACAGGCCGCTCTGCTTCTTGCCGTTGACCTTCACGCCCTGCACGTAGACGTTCGCCGCGCTGTTGTTCGGCGCGTTGACGACGATGTCGCCGCTGCTGCGGTGCACGGTCATCCTGGTGAACTGCGGCGAGCCGATCGCCCACTCGGACGACCCGGCCTGCAGCGGGTAGATGCCCAGCGAGCTGAGGATGTACCACGACGACATCTCGCCGTTGTCCTCGTCGCCCAGGTAGCCCTGGCCGATCTCACTGCCGACGTAGAGACGCCGCAGGATCTCCCGCACGGTCTCCTGGGTCTTGGCCGGCGCCCCGGCCACGTTGTACATGTACGGGATGTGGTGCGACGGCTGGTTGCTCATGCCGAGCTGACCCATCCGCACCGCGCGCGCTTCGAGCATCTCGTGGATGACGCCGCCGTACCCACCGGGGCGGTCGGCGTTCTCCGGGGTGGTGAAGAACGCGTCGAGCTTGTCCCGCAGCGCCTTCTGCCCGCCGTACAGGTTGATCAGGCCCTGGCCGTCCTGCTGGGCGGTGAACGCGAAGTTCCACCCGTTGGTCTCGGTGTAGACGCCACCCCAGTCCAGCGGGTCACCGGCGAGGAAGTTGCCGGCGGCGTCGCGGCCCTGGAAGAGCTTCGTCTTCGGGTCGAAGAGGTGGACGTAGTTGCGGGCCCGCTCCAGGAAGTACCGCGACTCCTCCTTGAGCCGGGCACGCTCCGACTTCGGCGTGGCCGGGTCCTTGGCGAGCGCCGCACCCATGTTGCCGATGCCGAAGTCGTTGATGTAGCCCTCCAGCGCCCAGGACACCGACTCCCCCGTGGACGTCGGCGTGTAGCCGAGGAACAGGGAACTCTCGATGCCCTTGCGCCCGACCGCGCTGCGCCCGGACGCGACGGTCGCGTCCTTGACGGCCGCGTCGTACGCCGCGAGCGGGTCGGGCAGCTTGACCCCGGTGAGGTACGCCTGGGCCAGCGCCACGTTCGCGCTGGTGCCGGTCATCAGGTCGGCGTAGCCGGGGGACGACCAGCGGGCGATCCAGCCGCCGTCGCGGTAGTGCTGGACGAACCCGTCGGAGATCTTGGCGGCGACGTCCGGGTACAGCAGCGCGTAGGCGGGCCACACGGTGCGGTAGGTGTCCCAGAAGCCGTTGTTGACGTAGATCTGCCCGTCGACGATCTTCGCGCCGGTCCGGGTGGGGGTCGACGCGCCGGTCGGCGCCGAGACCGGGCTCGCGTACTGCCAGCGCGGCGCGGCGGCGGTGCCGGTGTTCTCCGACTGCGAGTTCGGGTAGAGGTTCAGCCGGTACAGGTTCGAGTACATGGTGACCAACTGCGACTCGGTGGCGCCGCGCACCTCGACCCGGCCGAGCCGGTCCTTCCACGCGGCCGTCGCGGCGGCGTGGATCTGGTCGAAGCTCTTGCCGGTGACCTCCAGATCGAGGTTGCGGCGCGCCTGGTCGACGGAGAGGAACGAGGTGGCGAGACGCATCGTCACCTCCCGCGAGCCGGAGATGTCGAAGGTGGCCGAGGTAGCTGCGGACGCCGTCGGCGCCCGGTCGAAGGCGCCGGAGACGAACATCCGGCTACGACCGGCCGACAGGCCGCTTCCGTTGTCGACCCAACCGGTGAACGTGCCGTCCGTGCCGATGGTGAACGTGCCGTTGTGGAAGACGAGACTTCCGGTCGGCTGCCCGGTGGGGAAGGTGAACCGCATGATCCCGGCGTGGTCGGTGGGCGACATCTCCGCGACCAGGCCGTTCTGGAGCGCGACCCGGTAGAGGTCCGGTTGCGCCGTCTCGTCGTCGTGACGGAAGGCGAGCGCACGACTGGCGGGCTGACCGGTGAGCGACCCGCCACCGACGACCGGCATGACGGACATCTGGTTACGGTCACCCATCCAGGGGCTGGGCTCGTGGGAGATCGCGAGGCCCTGGAGCATGGGCAGGTTGGCCTCGTTGTTGATCCGGTGGTACTCGTACTCCCACGAGTCGGAGGTCGCGTCGGTCACCGGGGTGAAGAAGTTGAACCCGTTCGGCACGGCGGTGATCGGCAGGTTGTTGCCGCGCGAGAAGCCGCCCGTCGAGTTGGTGCCCCGTCGGGTGTCGACGTAGTTGGTCAGCTTCGAGCCGTCGATCGACGCCGGCGCGGCCGTCAGCTCGATGTCGTCGAGCCAACCTTGGAACCGGGTCTCCGCGGTGGCCTGCGGATTGTCGTACGCGAGCAGGATGCGGTCGATCGTCTTGCCGCGCGCGACGGTGCCGAGGTCGGCCTGCACCAGGTTCCACTGGTCGGCGAAGAGCACCTTCGAGGCGCCCTGACCGGCGCCCGTGAGTGGGTAGCCGTGCTGGTCGGCGGGCGAGCGACCACTGAGGTAACTGCCGTCGGTGAAGTGCAGGTCGACGGCGGCGTAGGTAGACGGGTACCTGCCGTCTCCACCGGTGAACTCGGGGAAGATCTTGTACGACAGTCGGGTCTTCGGGCCGACCGGGATGGTGACGTCGAAGAGCTTGTTCGTCGCGTACGACCGGCCGTTGCCCTCGGCGCCGCCGGAGTAGCGCAGCGCGGCCAGCCCGGTGAACCCGACGTCCGGCTTCGTGGTGTAGCCGCCGTTCGGGCCGGCGGTCGCCTCGCTGACCATGGGGGTGGCCGGCGGGCGGACGTCCGAGCCGTCGCTGATGTTCCAGTCGGCGAGCTGCAGGAGCGAGTCACCGGAGTTCGCTGTGATGTTGAGCCGGTAGAAGCCGTAGGCGTTCGGGTTGGTGAAGCTGTACGTCTTGGTGGCGAAGCGCCCGCTGAACTTCTCGCCGGCGCGCTTGTCCAGGTCGGTCCAGGTGCTGCCGTCGTTCGACCCCTGGACGACGAAGTCCTTCGGGTCCCGGGTGGGTGCGTCGTCGGCCGCGGTCAGCGAATAACGCGCCACCGTCGCCGGCTTGGCGAGTTGGTAGGTCACCCAGCCGGTGGACGCAAACACGAGCCACTTGGTCGACGGATCGTCGTCCTTGAGGTTCGCGGCGATCTCTCGCGGCGGGTTCTCGTCGCTCGCGGTCACGGCGCTGACCTGGCCGAGCAGGCTGCCGGGCAGCGTGGCGACAGTGCCGCTCAGGTTGACCTGGACCGGTTTTCCGTTCGGGCCGACCTCCACGGTGCTGGTGGCGGGCTGCGGGTCGGCGGACTCGAACGACGAGGTGAAGTTGCCCGGCGGTGCGGGGGTGGGGGCGGCGTTCGCAAGGGGCGCGGCGACGAGCAGGCCCAGCGGTAGCAGGGCGGCTGTGGTCGCCGCGATCAGGCGGGGTGAGAGGGGGCGCGCAAGGGGGGTGTGCGACATGAGGGACGGAGCCTTTCGACTCGAACCGGGTCGAGTACGTCGAACGTCTGGGCAGTGTGGAGCGGGTGGTGGGTCGAGCCCTGACATCGTTGTCATGAGAGTTCGTGAGTAACGGAAGCCGGGGCGTGTGGACTGCCGCTGATAGTTCCGGGCGCAGCACGGCCGTGTCAACGGGTTGATCGCGCCGAAGCGGCCGCCGCCCTCACCGGGGTCCGGCGGCCGAGGTGCCGGGCCTCGACGCCGTCTGGCGACGTACGCCGAGGCCCGACCACTGATCAGCAGTAGAGGTTGGCTCCGGCGGACACCCCGAGGATGCCGACGAACTGCTGGTACCTGGTGACGCGACTCTGCACCTGGGCGGGGTTTCCGCCGTTGCACTCGATCGAGCCGTTGATGCTGCGGATCGTCTGACCGAACCCGGCGCCGTTGACCATCGCGTTGTGGGCGGTCATGGTGCCCGGCCCGTTCTGGGTCATCCAGTACCAGATACCGGTCTTCCAGGCCACCGCGGCGTCGGTCTGCACCAGCCACGGGTTGGTCAGCAGTGGCAGGTTGAGGGCGTTGCCCGCGGCGTTGTAGTTGAAGTTCCAACTGAGCTGGATCGGCCCCCGCCCGTAGTAGGCGGCCTGCCCGGCGGGGCAGCCGTACGGCTGGCCGTAGTCGCAGTAGTGCGGGTAGTTCGCGGTGTTCTGCTCGACCACGTGCACGAGCCCGCCGGTCTCGTGGTAGACGTTCGCCAGGAAGGCCGCGGCCTCCTGGCGCTGGACCGTGGCGCTGCCGGTGCGCGCGAACGCCGAGTAGGCGCTGAGGGCGGCGACGAGCCCGGAGTACGTGTAGAAGGAGTTGCGACTCGGGAACATCTGGTTGAACTGGGCCTCGGTGACCACGAAGCCACCCGGGTTGGTGGGCGGCGGAGTCGTCGGGGGCTGGCCGCCACAGGTGTAGGGCTCCCAGTACCAGGTGCTGACGACGGGGTCGTACCCCGGGTTGTCGTGCTCGGCGATGTAGTAGGAACCGTTTGTGTACCGGACGATCGCCCCGGCGGCGTACCACGTCCCGGCGGTCCAGTTCGGGTAGCTGCAGGTCCCTCCGGTGGGCGGCGTGGTGCCCCCGCCGCACGCGCCGAGGTCCTCCCAGACGCCGGTAGTGCCCGGCGGCGCCTCATTCTGGGTCCACCACTTCGCCCGGTAGTTGCGGCCGTTGTGGGAGACCTGGGCGTCTCCCCAGTAGACGGCCGATGCCTGCCACGATGCCGTGCAGGCCGCCGCCGACGCGGCAGTGGCCGGGATGACCGCCACCAGCCCGCCGGCGACGATCAGTGCCGCCAGCGCGACCAACGCGCGCAGTCTCGTCATGTGATCACTTCCCTCCTGGGACCTCACTGGCCGAAACCCGAGCCGGATATCGACCGAAGTGACTGTAACATCTTCTGTTCACAATCTTTACTATTAGATGTCGGGGGCGCGACGGTGGACCCGGGGATCGACGACCGGTAGTTCCGGCCACTTTCCGGATCACGTAACGAGGAGACCCATCGATTGATGCGATCAATACGGCATCGGGACTCCAGCCCGACCGAGGCGTGCCTGCCCCGACCGCCGAGCAGCCTCCTGCCGTGTTCCGAGGATGTTCCGGAACTTGTTGACGCGTTGGAATTCTCGCTGTAATACTCCGATCCATTGAGGTCAATGCGATCGGCTTCGTTGCGGTTTCCGCTTCAGCTACCCACTTATCCACACCTGTCCGGACTGTGCTGCCCGCCCCGGGGCGCGTCCGGGCCTGCGCGAAGGGGCACCAGATGAGCAGGCTCTTCCCCCGCACGGCCCTGTGGTCCAGGCGGTTGCGCGCGGCGCTCGCCGTCCTGGCCACCGCCGTCGCCATGTGCGGCGTCGCCCTCGCGGCCACCTCCACCCCGTCGAGCGCCGCCGCCTGCAACGGCTACGTCGGCCTCACCTTCGACGACGGTCCGACCGGCAGCACCAGCGCCCTGCTGAACGTGCTGCGCGCCAACGGCGTACGGGCCACCATGTTCAACGTCGGGCAGAACGTCCAGAACAACCGGTCGGCCGCGCAGGCACAGGTGGCCGCCGGCATGTGGGTGGCCAACCACAGCTGGAACCACGCCCACATGACCTCGATGAGCCAGGCTCAAATGCAGTCGGACCTCTCCCAGACCAGCTCGGCGATCCAGTCGGCCACCGGCAGCCGACCGGTGTTGTTCCGGCCGCCCTACGGCGAGACCAACTCCACGTTGCAGTCCGTCGCGTCGTCACTGGGCATGCGCCAGGTGCTCTGGGACGTGGACTCCCAGGACTGGAACGGTGCCAGCGTCAGCCAGATCGTGGCCAACGCGAGCCGACTCCAAGCCGGTCAGGTCATCCTGATGCACGACGGGATCCAGAACACCCGCGACGCCATTCCGCAGATCATGGCCAACCTGACCAGCCGCAACCTGTGCCCCGGCATGATCTCGCCGTCCACCGGCCGCGCGGTCGCGCCGGACGGCACCACCCCGCCGCCCACCACCACCCCGCCGCCCTCCGGCGGCACCTGCACCGCAACCGCCACGACCCCCAACGTGTGGGGCGACCGGTACAACACGTCGGTGACGGTCAGTGGCGCAAGCACGTGGACGGTGGTCGTGGCCATCACCTCGCCGCAGCGGGTCACCACCATCTGGAACGGCACCGCCACCTGGGACAGCAGCGGCACGGTCATGACCATGCGGTCCAACGGCAGCGGCAACACCTTCGGCTTCACCACGATGACCAACGGCAACAGCAGCGCCCGCCCTCAGATTCGCTCCTGCACCTCGGGCTGACATCGCCCAGGTTGAGACGTGCGCGGTGGGTGCGCCCGGCACCCACCGCGCACCTGCCTTCCCGCGGAGCCGGGGCTTCACTCGACGATCCCACCGCGCCCCGTACCCCCGACCGCGTGGCTGACCCTGGGCGTCGGCGCGCACGCGGTGCTCCGCGACGACGCGCTGCGCTGGCCGGACGCCGATTCTGTCGGGGGGCGCCGTTAACGTGTGGTCACTGTCGCCGCGCCGGATCGCGCCGCTCGCTGACCCTCGGAGGCCCCCCATGTCCCAGGAGACGACCTACCTCGAACTGTCCGAAGTGGACGGTGCGCACAAGTTCTACGAGGTCATCGTCGACAATGCCACGCTGACGGTGCGCTACGGCCGGATCGGCGACCAGGGGCAGGTCAAGGCGAGTGCCTATCCGGACAACGCCCGCGCCCGGGCCGCCGCGGCGAAGAAGATCGGCGAGAAGGTCCGCAAGGGCTACGCGCCGGCGGTTCCCGGCGTCCGCCAGAAGCGCACCGTGTCGCGGCGGCAGATCGTGAGTACCCGCTCCACCGCCCACACCGCCCCGGTGCTCTGGCGCTACGACTCCGGCGCCCCCGCCTTCGGCATCTTCGTCGACGGGCAGCACTGCATGGTCGGCAACGAGCACGGGGTCATCACCACCCTCGACCACGACGCCCAGGTGCGCAGCCAGGTCCGCCTTCCCGACGGGGTGAAGTGCATCGTCGCCGACGACGCCTGGATCTACGCCGGCTGCGACGACGGCAACGTCTACGACCTGTCCGGCAAGGTGCCCCGCGTGGCGTACGCGATTGCCCCGGAGATCGACATCTACTGGCTGGACATCCACGACGGCGTCCTCGGCGTCTCCGACGCCGACGGCGGGATCACCGCCGTCGACCACGAGGACGAGTTCCTGTGGCGTCGCCCCGGGCGGGGGCGTTCGGCCTGGATGGTGCGGTGCGACGACGACGCCATCTACCACGGGCACTCGCAGGGCGTGACCGGCTACGAGTGGCGTACCGGCACCGAACTGTGGCACACGAGGACCGGTTCGGTGCTCTTCGGCTGGCAGGAGCACGGCAGTGTGTTCGCCGGCACCAGCACCCGCGAGGTGGTGCGGCTGTCCAAGTCGGGTCGCCACGAACGCACCTATCTGTGTGACGCCCCGGTCTTCTCCTGCGCCACCGCCGAGGGCGGCGAGTACGTCTTCGCCGGTGACAGCCAGTCCTCGATCTACTGCTTCGACGCGGCGGGCACCCGGCTGTGGAAGCTCGGCACCGGCTGCGGCTCGGCGTACTCCATGCAGTACCACGACGACCGGCTCTACGTCGTCACCACCGGCGGCCATCTGGCCTGCATCGACGCGAGCGAGCCGGCGATCCGCGCGGCGCAGGCCGGGGATGTTCCCCAGGTGCGCGACATCAAGGCCCCCCGCCAGGCGCCCCAGCCGGTGCAACCGACGATCGTCGAGGTGACCAGCGACTCGGGCGCGGGCGTGGTCGTGCAGTGCCTGGACGATCGGGGGCGGTTGCGGGTTCAGGTGCTGTCCGACGGTTACCGGCGCGACTGGTCGGTGCAGTTCCCCAAGGGGATTCGCGAGCCGGGCGCCCGATACCTGGTGACCGAGGTGCGCGAGTCCAGCCGCGGTGGTTACTACCGCGCGTACGGCGACATCCGCCGGCTGCGCTGAGCCACGAACGCGCTGCCTCGTCACCGAGGGGTCCCCGGGCGCACCCGCCCGTGTCGTAGGGTGCCGCCATGGCGCACCCCGTCC
This sequence comes from Micromonospora salmantinae, assembly GCF_022230905.1. Classification (NCBI taxonomy): domain Bacteria; kingdom Bacillati; phylum Actinomycetota; class Actinomycetes; order Micromonosporales; family Micromonosporaceae; genus Micromonospora; species Micromonospora salmantinae. Next base: position 243,358 of record NZ_JAKKFG010000014.1, on the reverse strand, counting down.
GGGCCAACGGCGACGCCAGCAGTGCCTGGTGGGCCGCCCCGCCGACGGGGCGGGTCAGTCACCTGCCGGGCATCGACCCGGAGATGCTGCGGGTGGCACTCGACCCGTTACCGCGGGCAGCGCCCGCGATCGTGCACTACCGGCCCACTGTGACAGGCTCCCTCGGCGTCCTCGTGGACACAGTGCTCGACCAACTGGACTCCGCGGCCCTCGCGATGTTCCCCCGCTGGCTGACCGGGGCCGACCACGTCGACAGCGAGGGCACGCTCGGCGTGGCGGCGGTGCGGGCACTCGCGGCCCGTACCGCCGCCCGCTCCCGGCACTTCGGCCCGTTCCTGGCCGACCTCGCCGAGCGAGGGCTGCGCGGCCCACACCGCCCCGGCGGCCGGTCCCGCTTCGCCCCGGGGGTACGCGCCGCCGGGCTCGCCCGGGTGATCGCCGACGCGTACGACCGGGAAAGCTGCGTACTCGTCGTGGCCCTGCCCGACCTGGAATCCGCCGCCGAACGGACGCTGGTGGCCGCCGCCGAGTGGCTCGTGCGGCACGGTGGCTTCACCGTGTGGTTGGCCGGCGGGCCGCTGCGCCACGCCGACCGGGTGCGCTCGGTGCCCATGCCGGTTCCGGCGCGATTCGCCGAGCTGGCCAGCATGACCGAACGGCTTCCGGCCATCGCCGCGGAGCCGGAGTCGACGGTGCTGGCCTGGCCGCCGATTGCGGGCGTGCCCCGCGGTGACAGCGCCGCCGAACAGGCGTTGGAACGCGCGCTCGCGCCACACGACTGGGCGCGGGGCCGGCGGTGGAATCAGACCTACGAGTGGCACGTCCTGGCCACGGCGTACCGTCTGGATCTGTTTTGGCCCACGGAGGGTCTTGCGGTCGAGGTGGACGGCCCGGAGCATCGTGGGCGAATCGCTTTCGCCAACGACCGGCGGAGAGACGTACAGCTGCAACTCCTCGGGCTGGACGTGCTCCGCTTCACCAACGAGCAGGTGCTCACCGACGCGCCGGCGGTGGTCGACGGGATCCGTCGGCTGCTGGCCCGGCGACGCGCGGGCAGCACGCACCCCCACGGAGATGAGACATCATGACGAGCCCGGCGGACGTCCCGCACCTGACGCCGAACCAGATCAACGCCCTCGTGGTGCTGATGGTCGAGGCACGCCGACTCACCAACGTCGAGCTGAAAGAGCTGGCCGGTTTCACGCTGACCGGCAAGGACAACACGAAGCTCGTCGACCTGGGCCTGGTCGACACCGATCGGACGCACCGGCCCTTCGCCCACGAGCTGACCGAGCAGGGCTGGCGGGTGGCACGTCAGCTGCACACCGCCGCGCCGCCGAAGCAGGGTGGCTCGACGACCCGGTCCCTGTTCGTCGTCCTGTCCAACCTGCACCGTTCGCTGGACCGGCTCCGGGTCAGCCACGGCGACTTCTTCAAGCAGACTGCGGCAACGGCCGCTCCGGCGACCAGCGAGCCGCGACAGGAGGTACCGGCGCCCACCGTGACAGCGACGACGGCGGCACCGGCGACGGCGGCACCGGTGTCCGCAGCGGAGGTGGAGGCGCTGGTTCGCTCTGCGTACCGGGAGCTGGCCACCGCGCCGGGCGCCTGGGTCGGTCTCGCCGACGTCCGCGACCGGCTCGCCGACACCGACCGGGCCGCTCTCGACGCGGCGTTGCGGGCGATGGTCGGCCGGGACGACGTCCGCATCATCCCGGTGGCGAACACCAAGTCACTGACCGCACGGGACCGGGCCGCGGCCGTCCGCATCGGGAACGAGGACAACCACGCCCTGGCGATCGGCCCGGCATGATCTCGGACGACCAGCGGGCCGCGCTGGAAGCGGTCAGTCTCAACCCGGCGGTCACCCCGGACGACGTCTGGCGACCCAGCCCGCACAACGTGCCGGAGCTGCACGAGAAGGTGGCCGCGGAGATCCTGCGCGGGGTGGCGCGGGCCCGCACCGACGACACGAGCATGCCGCTCGGCGTGGCCATGCAGGGCCGCGCGGGCGCCGGCAAGACGCACCTGCTCGGGGCGGTCCGCGAACGGATCCAGGGCGACGGCGGCTACTTCTTCCTTGTCGACATGGTCAGTGGCAAGACGTTCTGGGAGAGCGTGGCCCTGGCCCTGGTGGAGGGCATGGGCCGCCCTCACGTCGGCTGGGGCACCCAGTTGAAGACCTTCCTGCGTCGACTCACCCCCCAGCTCGGCCTGCCGGTGGAGGTCCGCGACGCGGTCGCCGGCGCCCGGCCGGTGACCCGTGCGCAGCTCGACACCTTCATCTGGGCGCTGCGCGAACGCGATCGGGAGGTCGGGCGGGACGCCCAGGACACCGCTCGGGCGCTCGTCCTGCACGGTGCCATCGACTTCGAGGCACAGGACGTCGGTTACGCCCATCTGATCTCCGAACCGGGTGACCCGGCCGCGCGGGCGGCGTGGGGGTTGAGCGCCGCGATCCGCACCCCGCAGCAGGTCGTGCAGGACATCTCCCGGCTGATGGCCCTGACCCTGGACCCCACCGTCATCGCCGTGGACCAGCTCGACACGCTGTTCGCCCAGACCAGCACCTCACTGCTTAACCAGCATCAGGGGCTGGAGGACGGCCAGGCCAAGGTGCTCGGTCCGATCGCCGACGGCCTGCTCAAGCTCCGCGACATCACCCGCCGCACACTGGTCGTCGTCTCGTGCCTGCCGGACACCTGGGTGCTGATGACCCGCACCGCGCCCACCCCGGTCGCTGACCGCTTCCGTACGGCGACCCTGCCGGACCGGATCCCCTCCCCGGAGATCGGGCAGGCCATCGTGGCGAAGCGCCTCGCCGCCGCCTACGCGGGCATGTACTTCGGGCCACCGCACCCCACCTGGCCGATCGCCCCCGCCGCGTTCGCCGACGCACCCACCCTGACGCCACGCGCCCTGCTCCGCCGGGTGGACCGCCACATCGCCTGGTGCCGTGATCGCGACGACGTGGTCGAGCTGGACCGGCTCATCGACGGCGCCGACTCGACGCCGACGGTCAGCACCGCCCGTGGCGCCTCCGCCGATCCGAGCACCGACGAGCGCCGGCTGCGCGAGTTGGACGCACGGTTCGCCGAACTGGTCGAGGCCGCGGACGTGTCGGCCGCCGTCGATCCGACGGGCGAGGACGAGCACATGCCGCCGCTGCTCGCCGCCGGCCTGGCCGCCTGGATCGCCGAGCAGGCGCCGACCGGCGCCACCTACAAGTACGATCCGCCGCCCGGCCGCAAGCCCGCGCTGCACGGGCGGCTCATCGAGGTGCTCGACGAGGCCACCGAGAACGAGGCGCACTGGTGCTTCCGGGCCATCGCGCACCCCAACGCCGTCGCCGTCACCGCCCGGGTCAAGGCCGCCTGCACCCTCGCGGGGTTGGACCGGGACCTGCCACAGCGGCGGCTGATCCTGCTGCGCAACGGTCCGTGGCCGACCGGGAAGCGTACGACCGAGGTGTTGACCGGCTTCGACGCGGCCGGCGGCCTGCGGTGTGCCGTGCCGGAGGCGGACCTGCGGGTCTTCGCGGCGCTGCGGGTGATGGCGGCCGAACCGTCCACGGCCTTGCAGGAGTGGCTGGTGGCCCGCCGTCCGGCCAGCGGCACCGAGCTGTTCCGCGCGGTCCTGCCCGGCCCCGACGGGACGCGCGGCGGTGCCCAGCCGCCGACGCCCGACGACGACGAGCCACCGTCGGGTGGCCCCGAATCCGACCGGATGAACGTGCCGGAAGCCGACGTCCCCGCCGGTGTGTCGACCGGTGCGGTGGCCGAGCCCGTACCCGCTGACCCGGCCGACCTCGTGGTCGGCGAGGGCGGTCGGGTCGTCGGGCTGGGGCGGACCGTCGACGGTGGTCACCCGTTCACGGTTCCCCTGGAGTCGTTGCGCCGCCACGCGGTCGTGTTCGCCGGGTCCGGCTCGGGCAAGACCGTGCTGATCCGCCGGCTGGTCGAGGAGTGCGCCCGCGAGGGGGTCTCCGCGATCGTGCTCGACCCTAACAACGACCTGGCCCGGCTCGGCGACCCGTGGCCCGACCCGCCGAGCGGCTGGGGCCCCGGCGACGCCGAACGCGCCGCCGACTACCTCGCACACACCGAGGTGGTGGTGTGGACGCCCCGGGTCACCGCCGGCCGGCCGCTGAGCTTTCAGCCGCTGCCCGACTTCACCTCCCTGCGGGACTGGCCCGACGAGTTCGACCAGGCCGTCCGCTCCGCCGTGGAGGCGCTCGCGCCCCGGGCCGGCGTGGACCGCTCAAGCCGACTGGCCCAGCAGGGCAAGGCGGTCCTCACCGAGGCACTCCAGGCGTACGCGCGCAGCGGGATGGTCGGCCTGCCCGGCTTCACCGAGTTCCTCACCGATCTGCCCGAGGGGGTCAGTCGGCTGGCCCGCGCCGGAAAGCTCGCCGAGGAGTTGGCCGAGGCGCTCAAGGCTGCGATGGTCACCGATCCGCTCTTCGGCGGGGTCGGTGCGCCGGCCGACCCGGGGCTGCTGCTGACGCCGTCGGCGGGGCGGCGGGCCCGGGTGTCCGTGATCAGCTTCGTCGGCCTCACCTCGGATCAGGAGCGGCAGAGCTTCGTCAACCAGTTGCAGATGGCGCTCTTCGCGTGGATCAAGCGGCACCCGGCCGGTGACCGGCCGCTGGGCGGGCTGTTCGTGATGGACGAGGCGCAGACGCTCGCGCCCTCGACCGGCACCACGGCCTGCACCGCCAGCTCGATCGCGCTGGCCTCGCAGGCCCGCAAGTACGGGCTCGGGCTGGTCTTCGCCACCCAGGCGCCCAAGGGTCTGCACAACCAGATCTCCGGCAACGCGACGACGCAGTTCTTCGGGCTGCTCAACGCGCCGGCGCAGATCGACGCGGCCCGGCAGCTCGCCGAGGCCAAGGGCGGGCGGCTGCCGGACATCGGCCTGCTCAACAGCGGTGAGTTCTACGCGGCCGGGGAGGGCTTCTCGTTCGTCAAGGTCCGTACCCCGCTGTGCCTGACGCATCACCCGAAGGCGCCGTTGACCCCGGAGGAGGTCGTCGCCCGCGCCCGCCCGGCTGGGTAGCCTGAGGCCATGATCTTCATTACCGCCAAGTTCCGGGTCCTGGCCGAGCACGCCGACCGGTGGCCGCAGATCGCCGCTGAGTTCACCGAGGCGACCCGGGCGGAGCCGGGCTGCCTGTGGTTCGACTGGTCTCGCAGCGTGGACGATCCCACCGAGTACGTGCTGGTCGAGGCATTCCGCGACGACCAGGCCGGCGGGGCCCACGTCCAGTCCGCGCATTTCCGCACGGCCCGGGAGACCCTGCCGCCGTACCTGGCCGAGACGCCGCGCATCGTGAACGCCACGGTGCCGCAGGAGGACTGGTCGCTGCTCGGCGAGATGGCCGTTCCCGAGGGTCGCTGACCGCCGCCGGTCCGCGGTCCGCGACCGTTGTCAACCCGGTCGGTCAGCGGTCCGCCGTCGGCGCAGCCGGTCCGCGACCCCTTCGTCAACGCAGCCGGCGGGCGGTGAAGCGGGCCGGCGGGTCGGCGATCACGTCCTGCGCCGCGATCAGCTGGATCTCCCGGGTGCCCGCCGCGAGAGTGGCCTCGAGCACGGCGTAGACGGAGGCGATGGTGCGCTCCAGCGCGGTCGCTGGTGAGCCGGTCGTCCACAGGTGCGCGAGGTACAGCGCCGCCGTGACGTCGCCCCCACCGTTCGGGTTGATCGGCAGCAGCGGCGTGGTCACCGCCCAGGCGCCCTCGTCGGAGACCGCCACCACCTCCAGCGAGTCCGGCGGCAGGTCCCCGTGGAGCACGCTGGTCACCAGGACGTGCCGTGGCCCGGTCGCGCGCACCACGTCGACCGCGTCCAGCACCTCGGCCAGCGAGTTCGTGGTGCGACCGGCGAGGAAGTCCAGCTCGTAGTGGTTCGGCGTGATGATGTCCGCACGGGGCACGACGGTGTCCCGTAGGTACTCAGGAATCCCCGGCCGGACGAACATGCCCCGGCCGGCGTCGCCCATCACCGGGTCGCAGCAGTACACAGCGGCCGGGTTGGTCGCCTTCACCGTCGCCACCGCGTCCAGGATCACCGCGCCCATGGCCGGGTCGCCCTGGTAGCCCGAGAGCACCGCGTCGGCGGTGCCGAGGACCCCGCGGTCCTCGATGCCCGCGATCACCTCCGCCACGTCCGCCGCCGGGAGCAGCGGGCCCCGCCACGCGCCGTACCCGGTGTGATTGGAGAAGTGCACAGTCAGGACCGGCCAGACCTCGTGCCCGAGGCGTTGCAGCGGAAAGGCCGCCGCCGAGTTGCCGACGTGACCGTAGGCGACCGACGACTGGATGGACAGGATCTTCACCGGGCCATCATCGCCGCTGCGGCCGGCGTCGCACTGACGGCCCGCCGAATCTGTCGGGTGGCCCACTCGCCGCTCACCCGGCGGGACGGCACGAACAGGCGACCCGGACCGTGTCGTCCGGGCCGCCCGAGCGGTGGCGAGGCGACCAACGCGCCGGCTGGCCGTCCCGTCGTACGGTCAGCCGCCGAGGCTCGCCGCGGCCGAGGCGATCGACGAGGCGAAGTAGCTCACCTGGGTGTAGACACCCGGGTAGTTGGGCCGGGCGCAGCCGTTGCCCCAGCTGACGATGCCGACCTGGATCCAGGCGTTGCTGGCGTCGCGGCGGAACATCGGGCCGCCCGAGTCACCCTGGCAGGTGTCAGTGCCACCGCTGGCGTAGCCGGCGCAGATCTCCTCGGCGGGGATGAGGTCGCCACCGTAGTTGGCGTTGCAGGTGGAGTCGCTGACGAACGGCACGGTCGCCTTGAGCAGGTACCGCTGCTGGCCGCCGCCCTCGCGCGCGGCGCCCCAACCGGCCACTGTGAAGGTGCCGCTGTCGTACGCGGTGGTGCTGGCGATCGGCAGTGTGCTCAGCCCGGTGACGGGGCTGGCCAACCGGATCAGCGCCCAGTCGCGGCCGGCGCCGTTGTAGCCGGGGGCACGGTAGACGTAGTTGGACCGGACGGTGATCCGGCTGGACGACTGGAGGTCGACCGTCCCGAGCGTCGCGGTGATGCTGGTGTTGGTGCCGGTCCGGCCCACGCAGTGTGCCGCGGTGAGCACCAGCCGGGGGCTGTACAGCGCCCCGCCGCAGCCCATCGAGAGACGCACCATGAACGGGAACTCGCCCTGAGCGGCGCGGGTGCCGCCGACGACATTCGGCGTCACGGGGCTGTCGGCCGCGGCGGCCGGCGCGGTGAGAGTGAGGCTGGCCGCGGTCACCGCGGCCAACGCGGTGGCCAGCAGGCCAGTGAGGGTACGCCAGCGAACCATGCATTCCTCCGCATCAGGATGGCACGCCTCGTGAGCGCACCGCAGTCGAGATAGCGGTCATCATATTGAGGATTATGGATCTCGTGGGTCATCCTCTCTGGGTCGTACCACCGGCGGTATGGATCTCGCACGGCACGGCACGGGGCTTGTGGGCGACCGGTGGTCAGGCGTCCGGCGTGCCGGTGCTCTCCCGGCGGAGAAGCCGGAACGGTGTCTGCACGGTCAGCGGCCCCGCGACCTCCGCGCCCTCGATGCGGGCGACGAGGCGGCGCACCGCGAGACGGCCGATCTCCCTCTTGTCCGGGGCGATCGTGGTGAGGGTCGGGGCAGTGAACCGTCCCTCCTCGATGTCGTCGATCCCGACCACCGCGACGTCCTCGGGCACCCGGTGACCGGCCTCGGCCAGCGCCCGCAGCGCCCCGATGGCGATCAGGTCGTTGTAACCGAACACCGCGTCCGGCGGGTCACCGAGGGCGAGCAGGTCACGCATGCCGCGCATGCCGTCGAGCCGACCGAACGCGTCGGTGCGGGCGACCAACCGTGGTCGGTACGGCAGGCCGGCGGCCGCCAGGGCCTCCCGGTAACCCCGGACCCGCAGGTGGGCCGACTGCCGGTCACCGCCCGGGGTGGCGCCGATGAACGCTATCCGGCGGCGGCCGATCGCCACGAGATGCCGGATCGCCGCGTGGCTGGCGGCGACGTTGTCGATGGCGATGTGGTCGTGTGGCACGTCGTAGACGCCCTCGCCGATCAGCACGAGCGGGCTGCCGGCAGTCCGGGCCAGCACCTCCTTCCGGCCGACGCGCACCGGGCTGAGGATCAGACCGTCGATGACGCGCTGTCGCGAGCCGTCGAGAAGCGCCAGCTCCGCCTCCCGCTGCGCGGCGGTGTTCTCCATGACGAGCGTGTAGCCGAGCGCGGCGGCCTCGGAGATGGCGATCTCGGCGAGCTCGGCGAAGTACGGGTTGGTCAGTTCCGGGACGGCCAGGGCGATCAGGCCGGTACGACCCCGGCGGAGATGCCGGGCGCCGAGGTTGGGGCTGTAGCCGAGTTCGTCGATCGCCTGCTGCACCCGTTGTCGGGTCCGCTCCCCCACCGGCCGGTACCCGTTCACCACGTTCGAGACCGTGGCCAGGGAGACACCGGCGCGCTGGGCGATGTCCTTCAGGTTGACGCCCATCCCCAACCTTTCGCGAATTCGACCGGTGGGCCGACCGGACATTGACGAACAAGCATTGACGGGAGGGTCGGCGCGGCTCTATAACGTTATACAGGTGATGATGGATGTCAATATGCCGGTCACCGTTGGCGCGTGGAGATCCCACCGACATCCGTCGCTGACGCCCGCCCCCGTCAATGACCACCCGATGCCCACCACCCACGCGCTTCGGGCCTGGCTGCACCGCCCGCGGCGACTCGTCCCCCCGGAGACGGCATGACACGTCACGTCCCCATCCGCCCCGCCCTGCCACTGCTGCTCGTTCTCGCCCTGCTCGCCGGCGTTCTCGGCGTACCAACCTCGCCGGCGTACGCCGCGCCGGCCAAGACGCCACCACTGACCACCCCCTGGACCAGCCAGGCCCTGAACGGCACACCTCTGCCCGAGTACCCGAGACCCCAGATGACGCGGCCGGACTGGCTCAACCTCAACGGCGAGTGGCAGCTACGCCAGTCGACGACCGACGACGCCCCGCAGTTCGGCACCAACCTGCCCGAGCGTGTCAACGTGCCCTTCCCGGTGGAGAGCGCCCTGTCCGGCATCCAGCGGGCCGCCAACGACAACCGCAACTACCTGTTCTACCGACGCACCGTCACCATCCCGGCGAACTGGTCGGGCCGGCGCACCCTGCTGCACTTCGGCGCCGTCGACTGGCAGAGCACCGTCTGGGTCAACGGTGTCCGGGTCGGCGCGCACACCGGCGGCTACGACGCCTTCACCTTCGACGTGACGCCCCAGCTCACCACCGGGACGAACGAGATCGTCGTCAAGGTCTGGGATCCCACCGACACCCGGCAGAACGGCAGCCTGCCCGCCATCGGCAAGCAGACCAAGACGCCTGGCGGAATCTTCTACACCCCCAGCTCCGGCATCTGGCAGACGGTGTGGATGGAACCGGTGCCCGCCGCCTCGATCAGCAGCGTGGACGTCTACCCGAACCTGAGCAACAACACACTGCGGGTCCGGGTCTTCACCCGGGGCGACGTGAGCGGGCACAGCGTGCTCGCCGAGGCGCTGAACGGCGCCACGGTGGTCGGCTCGGCCACCGGCGGCTTCACCGACTTCAGCGTGCCGGTGCCCAACGCCCGCCGCTGGTCACCCGACGACCCGTTCCTCTACAACCTCCGGGTGACAGTGCGCGGTGCCACCGGCGCCACAGTGGACCGGACCACGCACTACTTCGGCATGCGGGAGATCACCACCGGCCTGGTCAACGGGGTGCTGCGCCCCAAGCTCAACGGCCAGTTCGTGTTCCAGGTCGGCACCCTCGACCAGGGCTACTGGCCGGACGGGCTCTACACCGCGCCGACCGACACCGCCCTCGCCTTCGACCTGCAGAAGCACAAGGACCTGGGCTTCAACATGGTGCGCAAGCACATCAAGGTCGAGCCGCAGCGCTGGTTCTACCACGCCGACCGGCTCGGCCTGCTGGTCTGGCAGGACATCCCGTCGCTGACCGCACAGGACGTCGACCCCACCGACGCCCAGCAGGCGCAGTTCGAGGCCGAGGCACGCGAGATCGTGGACGAGCACCGCAGCTCACCCGCCGTGATCGCGTACACGCCCTACAACGAGGGCTGGGGTGAACGGTCCCTCGCCGACACCCGGCGGGTCGCGCAGAACATCAAGAACCAGGACCCGACACGTCTGGTCAACCCGCACAGCGGCCACAACTGCTGCCAGTCCCTCGGCAACCCCGGCAACGGCGACATCGACGACTGGCACGTCTACCTGGGCCCGGACTCCCCCGTACCGTCGAGCAGCCGGATCGCGGTCCTCGGTGAGTTCGGCGGCCTGGGCCTGCACACGCCGGGCCACGAGTACAGCCCGAACGGCAGCTTCTTCGCGTACGAGTGGCAGTCCAGTTCGAACGCCCTCACCGACCGGTACGTGGGGCTGGTGCAGGGCACCCAGAACCTGATGCTCGGCAAGGGGCTCAGCGCCTCGATCTACACCGAGATCACCGACCTGGAGGGTGAACTGAACGGGTTCCTCACCTACGACCGACAGGTGATCAAGATGGACCAGGCGCGGGTACGCGCCGCCAACACCGCCCTGATCAACGCCTCGAAGACCATCGGCAGTTCGGCACCCGTCGCCCTGCCGGTCAACACCCGCCGGTCGTTGCAGGTCACCACGCCCGGCTTCACCAACCGCTACCTTCGCCACCAGGACAGCCTGGCCTACACGGAGGTGATCGACGCCGCGAGTTCCGGCCTGCTCAAGGCCGACGCCACGTACACCATCCGGCCCGGTCTGGCCGGTGCCGGTTGCTACTCGTTCGAGTCGGTCAACTTTCCCGGGCAGTACCTGCGCCACCAGAACTCCCGGGTCCGCAACTCGCCGGACGACGGCTCCGCGCTGCTTCGTGCCGACGCCACCTGGTGCGCCCGTACCGGGCTGACCGGCACCGGCGTCTCGCTGGAGTCGTACAACTTCCGAGGTAGGTACCTGCGGCACTACAACGCGGAGGTCTGGCTCAGCAACGGCGCCGGCGGCGACGCGTACAACACGCCGACGTCGTGGACCGCCGACAGCACGTGGAGCATCGCCGCCCCGTGGGCACCCTGACCGCTGCGCCCTGACCGGGCCGTTCCGACAAGAGGAGGCGCGGGGGTTCCGGCGTGGGCCGGAACCCCCGCGGCGCGTGGACGGTGTGGCGGGCCCGCGCTGCCCACCCGGGGGCCGGCCCCTTCCGTCGGCGCCGGCGCCTTCCGTCGCGGTCGGTGACCGGACCCCGGCGTCACTCGTCGTCCCGGAGGTCGTTTCCCCGGTCATGAGCGAAAGCGGCGAGTTGTTTGCACCGTTCGGCCGGGTCGGCTCAGGGCAAGGACCGGGCCGCAACTTGCATCCAGCCAAGTTCGCTCAGCTGTTGCAACACGCAATTATGCCGACAAATAAATAGACAAGAACCAATCTTGACTTGTACGGCCGGCCAGCGCACCGTAAAGAGCCAGAGGCAGATGCACGCCATTATCGGCCCGGCTGAAGTGGATCGCCAAATGGAGGCGCTGCCGGTTTCGCGCCGCGTGCATCAGGAGGCTCTCCATGCGGTTGAATCCGTTCACCGGGGTCTATCTCACCGATCCGGCTAGCATGTGGCGGCGCATTCTCGACGATCCCGACGGGGTGCACTACGCCGAGGATCTGGGTCTGTGGTTGATCAGCCGGCACGCGGACGTCCGGCGGGCCCTCGCCGACGCCACGACATTCGCCAACGCCCTCACCCTCGCCCCGGTCTACGAGGTGTGTCCACCGGCACTGAACGTCATCATGCAGATCGACGCGCCACCCACGACGGCCGCCGCGGACCCACCGGCGCACCCGCGCACCCGGCGGGCCCTACGGGCGACCTTCGCGAACACCGCCGAGCGGGTCGAGGCCGAGTACGGGGCGATCATCCGACGCCGGGTCGACCAGTTGGTGTCCCGTCTCGCCGCCCGCCAGGGCGACCAGGTCGACCTGATCCCGGAGTTCGCGACCGAGCTTCCCCTGCTGGTGGTCCTGGACATCCTCGGGGTGCCCGACGCCGACATCGGGCGGATCCGGAGTTGGGCGGACGGGCAGATAGCCCTCATCTGGGGGCAGCCGGACCCGGCCGAGCAGGTACGCCTGGCCCAGGGCCTGCTGGAGTTCTGGCACTACTGCGAGGACCTGGTCCGCCAGCGGGTGGACAGTGGACACCGGGGCGAGGACTTCATCAGCCGCGCCCTGGACTACCGGGACGACGACGACAGCGTGCTGACGGTGCCCGAGGTGGCGAGCCTCGCCTTCAATCTCCTGGTCGCGGGTCACGAGACCACCGCCGGGCTGCTCGCGCACGCCCTCGACCAGGCCCTGTCCGCTCCCCAGCGCTGGTCGGCGATCACCGCGGACCCGGGGCTCGTCCCGGCCTTCGTGGGCGAGACGCTCCGGTTCGCGCCCGCCATCGACGGCTGGCTGCGGGTGACCACCCGGGATGTCACAGTGGGGGCGGTGACGATCCCCGCCGGGGCGCGTTGCCTGCTGTTGATCGGAGCGGCGAACCGGGACCCGGTGGCGTTCCACGACCCGGACCGGTTCGACCCATACCGGGCCGACGGGGGCAATCACCTGTCGTTCGGCCACGGTCCGCATTTCTGCATTGGCGCGGGATTGGCGCGACTTGAAGCCGGAATCGCCCTCAGCCGGCTCGCCGAAGCCATTCCCGGGCTGAGACTGTCACCGGAGCAACATCGCTCGTACAAACCCAATATCGCGTTTCGTGCACACCGCACGCTGCTCGCGATAATCGACGTTCCGGCATCTGCGGGCGTGTCGGCGACACCGGATGGCGCGACGGCCGAAGTGCACGCCGCCTGAGCGGGCGCGGGCGCCAGCGGTGCTGACCTGCGGACGGGTCGACGGTGGGGTGGGGCCGGCGTCGAGCCGTTCCACCCGGCGCACGTCGGCGCCGGCACCGGTCCGGCGCGCACCTTTCCCGCTTTCCCCGACGATCCATACCGGTGAACGTCTTCACACCCATCGCTTCCTGGGTTAAGAATTGCCCTCTGTGAATGTTCAGCTCATCGGTCAATCTCGATCTGGCGTCCGCCGCTGAATGTCCGTTCCACGAAGGTGAGCGCATGGAGCACACGTCCCCGTCGAGCTCGGCGCACTCTGCGGCCAGTCAGCGGTTCCGACGGGAGTTGCGCGACTGCCGCGTCCAACGGGGCCTGACCCAACGAGCCCTGGCAGATCTGGTGCGGTTCAGCCGGGAGACCGTCGCGGCGGTCGAGTCAGGTCGCCGGTTCGGCAGCCACGAGTTCGCACAGCGCTGCGACGACGTGCTCGACACCGGTGGCCGGCTGGCCACGCTCTGGCCGCAGGTCGCGGCCGAGCAGTTGGCGGCCGACGGTCGCCGAGGCCCCCGCGCTCCGGAGCCGGCTCGACTGGATCGGCAGGTGCCGCGTCAACGTGGACGCCGTGACGCGCGCGACCCGGGCGCCGTGGTGGACGCGATCGACGAGCTGCGGGAGCTGATCGGCCAGGTGCTCAACGGTCAACCCGAACCGGATGGACCGGAGCGGCGGCAGCCGTCGGCCGAACCCCTCGACAACCAGCGCTGACCCGACGGATCCAGTCCGACCTCGCGGCGTCACCGGTTGCTGACGTTGGGTACAGATACTGGTACGGGCAGTTTGTACCACGGCCAGGTCTGGTCTACGAGCGCGGCTTCCGGCCGAATGGGACTTGCATTCGGCAACGTGCGGATAGACCGTCATCGACGAGTCGTGGGAGTCAATCTTGGCGTCGAGCACCCGGTCCCACGCGGCCAGACCCTACCCGACCCGCCGACGCGGTTGGAAGATAGCCGGCCGGATGCGCCTCATCGTCGCGGCCCCGCTCGTCGCCGTGATCGGCTTCGCCGGTCTCGCACTGACCGAGAGCGCACGCCAGACGGCCCGCGCCGGCGACCTGCAGATCCTGGCGCAGGTCGGTGCCGAGGCCGGCGACCTGGCCTACCGCCTGCAACGCGAACGCATCGCCGCCGCCGACCTGCTCACCCATGCCCGGCCGGAGCAGCAGGACGCCTTCGGCGTGGAGATGGCCGCCACCGATGACGCCGTCGCCCGCTACCGCGGGCAGCGTGACCGACTGTCCGGCGACAACGGCACCAACTCGGCTCTCCTGCGGCGTATCGACGCTGCCCTGGACGGCCTCGCCCCGCTGCGCACCCAGGTGCGCACCGCCACGCACGCGTCGGTGTCGGCGATGACCTTCAGCTACCGCATCGCCATCGCCGACCTCATCAACTTCCGGGAGAACGTCTCACACGGCGTGGTGGACGCCCCACTCGCCGACGGGATCCGGGCATCGGCGGCGCTGTCGAAGACGGCCGAGGCCATCGGTCAGCAGCAGGTGGCCGTGCTGCGCGCCGTCGCGGGCGGGGAACTGACCCCGGCCACGCAGCAGGACATCACGGCGGCCCGCACCAGCTACACCGAGTCGAGCCTGTCGTTCCTGGCCCTGGCCCCACCCGAGTGGAGCATCTGGTGGGAGCAGGCCGGCACCGGCAAGGAGGCGCTCACCCTGCAACGGATGCAGGACGAGGTGTCCCGGGCCCAGCCGGGGTCGCAACTGAAACTGGAGACCGACGCGTGGGTGTCCACCACCCAGACCCGCGCCGCCCGGCTGGCCGACCTGCGCGCCCGGGTCGACGACGCGGTCCGCGACGACGTTCGCGCCGCGCACGCCGACCAGCGCCGCCGGGCCGTGGCCGAGGCGGCCAGCGTCCTCCTGGCCCTGATCCTGACCGCGTTGGTGACCTGGGCCGTCGCACGGCAGATCACCCGACGGCTGCGCCGGCTACGGGACGCGGCCAACGCGGTCGCCTTCGAACAGCTACCCGCCGTGGTGGCCCAGCTCCAACAGCCCGGCAGCGCCGCCGTCGACCCACAGAAGCTGGCCCACCAGCAGTCCAGTGCCGCCCTCGAACCGTCCAGCGACGACGAGATCGGCGAACTGGGTCAGGCGTTCAGCGCCGTGCACCAGGCCGCCGTGCGGACCGCCGCCGAACAGGCAGTCATGCGCGCCAACACCGCCGACATCTTCATCCACCTGAGCCGCCGCGAACAGCGACTGGTCGACGCCGTCCTGGCCCAGGTCGACCTGGTCGAGCGGGACGAAACCGACCCCGACCGGCTCGACCAGCTGTACACACTGGACAACCTGGCGACCCGGATGGGCCGGATCAACGCCAGCCTGCTGGTGCTCGGCGGTGTCGGCGTGGGTCGCGTGCGCCAGCGCGACGTTCCGCTGCAACAGGTGCTCCAGGCGGCGCTGTCCCAGATCGAGCACTACGCGCGGGTCCGACTCGGCATGATCGACGGGGACGTCGCGGTGGCCGCCAAGACCGTCGACGAGGTCGTGCACCTGCTCGCCGAACTCATGGACAACGCCACGACGTACTCGCCGCCGGGCAGCGAGACCTGGGTGAGCGGCCGGAGCCTGGGAGACCGCGTCATCGTCCAGATCAGCGACGAGGGTGTGGGGCTGTCCACGCAGAGGATGCAGCAGCTCAACGAGCTGCTGGCCCACCCACCGGCCATCGACGTGGCCGCCGTACGGGCGATGGGGCTGGTCGTCGTGGGCCAGCTCGCGGCCCGGCTGGGCGCCACCGTCCAACTGCGACGCGGCCCCCGACGCGGCATCCTCGCCGAGGCGACACTGCCCGCGGCGATCATCCGGTCGCTGCCACCGGAGGAGTACCTGCTCGCACCCGGTCGGCTGTCGCGGCGGGCAGCGCGGACGCCCAGCCCGCCGCCGCCGTACCAGCCGCGCCCCGAACCCACCGCCGGACGCCCGCCGACCGAACGGACCCTGCCGGCCGCGCCGGTTTTCCGACCGGCTCCCCCACCCCCGAACCGGGGTGACGCGCCCACCGAGGAGCTGCTCATCTTCGAACAGGTCAACCACTGGTTCCAGAACGACGTCGTCGACGGTCAGAACGGCCAGAACGGCCAGCAGTGGTCCAGCCCCGCCGACGACGCCTGGCGTACGGCCGCCCAGGCGCACACCCCCGAGGTCGCCACGACCACCAACTCCGGCCTGCCCAAGCGGCAGCCGCAACGGCACCTCGTGCCCGGCGGTGTGACGGTGCCCCAACAGCAGCAACGGTCCGAGTACCGCGACCCCGCTCAGGTGGCCACGGCGATGGCCGCGTACGCGCGCGGCGTGGCGAACCGACGGCGCACCCCGATCAACCTCGGTAACAAATGACGCGACAGGAGAGCACGTGACCGACCAACAGGATCTCGGCTGGCTGCTGGACAACTTCGCGGCGCGCGCGACCGAGGTCAGCCACGCGATCGCCATTTCCAGCGACGGCCTGATGGTGGCCGCCACCCGCGACCTGCCACCGGACCGGGCCGACCAGCTGGCCGCCACGGGTAGCGGGCTGGTCAGCCTGTTGCGGGGGGCGGCGGCCTTCTTCGACGCCGGCGCGGTGATCTCCAACGTCACCCAGCTGGAGGGCGGGTTCATGTTCTCCATGGCCTTCAACGACGGCGCCTCGCTGCTGGTGCTCGCCGCGCCCGAGTGCGACGTGGGCAAGGTCTCCTACGAGATGACCGAGCTGGCCAACCGCATCGGGGACGCGCTGACCCCCGCTGCCCGAGCGGCGCTCGCCCGCAGCCGCTGACCACCCCGGCGCCCCACGCCGGAGACCCCTTCCCCTTCCTCTGGAGTTAGACATGCCTCTCACCACGCCTTGGCGCAGCCGTGCCCTCACCGCCGCGCTGCTCGCCGCCGTGCTGACCACCGGCACGGCCTGCGGCGACGACGCTCCGGGCACGGGCGCCGGCGGCTCGATAAAGATCGGCCTGCTCGCATCGCTGTCCGGGACGTACCAGGCGGTCGGTACGGAGATCCGCGACGGCTTCCAGCTCTACCTGGACACCCACGACGGCAAGTTGGGCGGCCGGCAGGTCGACCTCATCGTCGCGGACGAGGGCAACGGCGCCCAGACCGCCGTCCCGGCGGCGACCAAGCTGCTCAAGCAGGACCGGGTGGCCGCGCTGACCGGCATCGTCGGTGGCGGCTCGGTCGCCGGGGTCACCCCCGTGCTCAACGAGACCAAGGTGCCACTGGTCGGCTCCAACGGCCGACCGGAGCTCAAGGACGTCTCCCGGGTCTGGCACACCTCGTACCTCTCCGACGAGCCCGGGGCGGCGATCGCCCAGCACGTCCGCGACAACGTGAAGGGCTCCGTGTACGCGATCGGCCCGGACTACCAGGGCGGTTGGGACGAGCTGCGCGGCTTCACCGACGCGTTCGGCAAGATCGGCGGGAAGCTCGCGAACGCCGACGGAAAGACGACCTTCACGCCGTTCCCGGCCACCACCAACTTCCTCCCGTACTTCGCCCGCATCAAGGCATCCGGCGCGGCGGCCGTCTACACCTTCTACGCCGGCAGCGCCGCCGTCGACTTCGTGAAGCAGTACGCGCAGTCCGAGATCAAGGACGTCCCGTTGTACGCGGCCGGGTTCCTCACCGAGGGCGGCGTGCTCAACGCGCAGGGCGAGGCCGCCCGGGACATCTACTCGGTGCTCAACTACTCGCCCGACCTCGACAACGCGGAGAACCGCGCCTTCGTGGCCGCGTGGAAGGCGAAGCACGACGGTTCGCCGACGACCTACGCGCTCGCCTCGTACGACGCGGCGGCGGTGCTGGACCGGGCGATCGGCGCCGCCGGAAGCAACCCGACCCCCGAGGCCATCAACACGGCCATCGGTCAACTCGGCCAGATCGCCAGCCCGCGCGGTACCTGGCAGTTCTCCACCACCACGCACTCGCCCGTGCAGAAGTGGTACCTGCGGCAGGTCCGCCAGGACGGCCGGGCGCTGTCCAACACCGTCGTGGGCGACCTCGCGACCGTCGGCCGGTGATCGCGGTGGCGGCCGGCACGAACCGGATCGACCCGTACCTGATCCCGGCGTTGGACGGAGTCGCCTACGGGCTGCTCGTGTTCGTCGCCGCGTCGGGCCTGGTCTTCTGTTTCGGCGTCGCCAACATCCTCAACCTGGCGCACGGCCTGCTCTACGCGATCGGCGGGTACACCGCCGCGGCGCTGCTCGACGGCGGCTGGGTGAGCCTGGCGTTGGCCCTCGCCGTCGGTGTGCTGGCCGCCGCGGCGACGGGGGTGCTGCTGGCCGGCCTGCTCACACCGGTCGCCACCGGCAATCACCTGAGTCAGGCGCTGCTGACGTTCGGGGTGGCGCTGGCCGGCGGCAGCCTGCTCGTCGCCGGCTTCGGGCCCGACAACCCGCAGGTCCAGGTGCCCGCAGCCCTGGAGGGGTCGGTGATGGTCGCCGGTCACCGCTACGCCGCGTACCGGTTGGTGTTCATCGTCGTCGCGGCGGTGCTCGCCGCCGCCCTCTACCTGGTGGTGCGACGCACCAGGGCCGGGATGCTGGTCCGGGCGGCCGTCGACGACCCGGAGATGGTCGCCTGTCTGGGCGTGAGTCCGGCACGGATCCGGGCCGGTGTGCTCGCCGCCGCGGGTGCGCTGGCCGGCGCGGCCGGTGTCCTGGGCGCGCCCATCATCGGCCCCGGCACAGGCACCGCCGACACGGTGCTGCTGCTCTCCCTGGTGGTGGTCGTCCTCGGTGGTCTCGGGTCGATGGCGGGCACCCTGCTGGCCGCGCTCGCGATCGGCGAGATCCAGACGCTGGGGGTGGCGCTGCTGCCGTCCGCCGCGCCGTTTCTGCTGTTCGCCGCCATGGCGGCCGTGCTGGCCGTGCGGGCCCGTGGCCTGGCCGGCAGGTGGAGGGCGGCATGAGGGGTGAGGTGATCCGGCGGGTTCGGGGCGGCATCGCGGCGCTCGTCCTGGTCGGTCTGGTCGTGGCGCCCTGGGTTGTCGACGACTACACCACGGCGATCCTGGCCCGGACGCTGGCGCTGGCCCTGGTCGGGGTGAGCGTGGCGCTGCTCACCGGCGTCGCCGGCATGCCCACCCTCGGCCAGACCGCACCGTACGCGGCCGGCGCCTACGCCTGCGCCGTGGTCGGCAGCCGAGTCTCCGACGTTGGCGTCGTGCAGCTCGTCGTCGCGGCGGCCGCCGGGGCGCTGCTGGCCGCGCTCACCGTGCCGCTCGTCGTGCACGCCCGAGGGGTGATCGTCCTGATGATCACCCTGGCCATCGGTGAACTCGTCGTCATCGTCCTCGGGCGGTGGCGATCGGTGACCGGTGGCACCGACGGGCTGGCCGGCATCCCCGCGGTCCGCCCGTTCTGGGGGCTTCCGGCCCTGGCCAACGATCAGGCCCGTTACCTGTACGCCCTGGTCGTCGTGGCCACGCTGGTCGGCGCGGTGCTGGTGCTGCTGCGTACCCGGGCCGGGCTGGTGCTGCGTGCCGGCCGCGACGACGAGACGCGGTTGCGGGCCAGCGGTCACCGGGTGGCGCTGCACCTGTCCGGCGCGCACATCGCCGCCGGGGCGATCGCCGGTGCCGCCGGCTCGCTCCTGGTCGTCGCCCAGCAGTACATCTCCCCCGCCGACTTCGGCTTCGACACCTCCGCGCTGCTGCTGCTCGGTGTCGTCATCGGTGGCACCGCCTCGGTGGGTGGCGCCCTGGTGGGTGCGGCGTTGGTCATCGCCGTCCGGGACTGGCTGTTCGGGGTGCTGCCCGGCCACGCGCCACTGGTGCTGGGCGCGCTGTTCGTGGCGACTGTCTACCTGCTGCCCACCGGCGTCAACCGGGCCCGGGGACGGCTCCGCCCGCCGGGCGCCCCGGCGCTACAGCCGGAGCAGCCAGCCGCCCATGACCAGGCCACCGTTGCGGAGCTGCACCGATGACCGGCCTGCTGGAAGCCCAGGGGATCAGCGTGCGGTACGGCTCGCTCGCCGCACTCGACGGCGTGGACCTGCGCATCCACGACGGCCAGCGGCACGCGTTGATCGGCCCGAACGGGGCCGGCAAGACGACCCTGCTCAACGTGCTCGGCGGGTCCACCAGGCCGCAACGCGGCACGGTGCGGTTCGACGGACGGGACGTCGGTCGGCTCGGTCCGGCGGCCCGGGCCCGGCGGGGCATCAACCGCATCCACCAACGTCCCGCGGTCTTTCCGACGCTCACCGCGACGGAGAACGTCGTGGTGGCCGCGCTGCCCCGGGTCATCCCGAGCCGCCGGTGGTGGCCGGGCGGCCGCCGACGCGCCGCGCAGCGCCTGACCGGCCCACTGCTGGACCAGATGGGGCTCACCGCCGTCGCGGCGGTGCCCGCCGGGCACCTCGCGCACGGGCAACGACGCCAGTTGGAGATCGCGATGGCGCTGGCCGGTCGCCCCCGCCTGCTGCTCCTCGACGAACCGGCGGCCGGGCTGTCCGCCATCGAGGTCGGCCGGCTGGTCGAGTTGCTTCAGGCGCTGCCCCGGGCGGTCGCCGTGTTGCTTGTCGAACACCGACTGGACCTGGTGTACGCCCTCTCCGACACGGTCACGGTGCTGCGCGACGGTCAGACGTTGGCCGCCGGCACACCTGACGAGATCCGTACCTCGCCGCTGGTGCGGCAGGCCTACGCCGACGGGGTGGCCTGATGCTCACTGTGGATCGCCTCTGCGCCGGCTACGGCGGGGGAATCGTCCTGCACGAGGTCAGCCTGCGGGTACGCCCGGGCAGCATCCAGGCCGTGGTGGGCCGCAACGGGGCGGGCAAGAGCACACTCGTGCACACCATCGCCGGGTTGGTGCGGGCGTCCAGCGGTCGCGTCGAGATCGGCGGCGTGCACGTCGCCGGCCGACAACCTCATCGCATCGCCCAGTCCGGCGTCGGTCTCGTCCCGCAGGGCCGACGGGTCTTCTCCCGCTTGACGGTGGCCGAGCACCTGCACCTGGCGGCCGCGCCGTGGCGGGCCCCCGCCTCCGGCGGCGAGGGCTGGACGGTCGCCCGGACCCTGGAACTGCTGCCGAGGTTGGCGGTGCGGCTGCGACACCGCGGCTGCGAACTCTCCGGTGGTGAGCAGCAGATGCTGGCGATTGCCCGTGCGCTGCTCGGCCAACCCCGGGTGCTGCTGCTCGACGAACCATGTGAGGGGCTCTCGCCCGATCTGGCGGCGCGGGTCCGCGAACTCGTCAACGGTCTCGCCGCCGACGGCCTGACCGTGCTGCTGGTGGAGCAGCAACTCCAGCACGCCATCGAACTCGCGGACCGGGTGGCGGTGCTGGAGTACGGCCGGGTGGTCTACGACCGGCCGACCGCGGAGGCCCGCCGCGACCCGGCCCCACTGGCGTCGATGTTGAGCGTCGCCGCCGTTGCGCCGCCCCCGGCCAACCGACCGACCCCTCGGCTCTGGGCCGACACCCCGTAGTCACCCGGCCCTTCTCGAGTCACCCGACCCTTCACGGAGAGGTAGACACCGATGACAACCGCTACGAGCGATGACACGTACACGTTCGACAACGGCGCACCGGACGCCGTTCCCCAGATGCACGCGCTGGAGTCCTTCCTGGATCCGATCACGACGCGTCGGCTGGCCCGCCCGGTGCTGGAACCGGGCGCGACCTGCTGGGAGGTCGGGGCCGGTGGCGGCTCGATGGCCCGGCGGATGGCCCGCGCGGTCGGCGACGACGGGCACGTGCTGGCCACCGACATCGACCCCACACACCTGGTGGCCGAGGGCAACCTGCACGTACGCCAGCACGACGTGCGCACCGAAGCGCCACCCGGGGACGCGTTCGACCTGATCCACGCCCGGCTGGTGCTGCTGCACCTCCCCGATCGACGACGGGTCCTGCGCACCCTCACCGGCGCGCTGGCACCCGGCGGCTGGCTGGTGGTAGAGGAGTTCGACTGCACCGCGCCGCAGCGGGTGCTGACCGCGCCCAGCGACGACGCCGCGAAGCTCTTCGCGCAGGTCATGGACGCCATGATGGGTGTCCTGCAGGACCACGGCGCCGACCTGGGCTGGGCCCAGGACGTACACACCGAGATGGCTCTCGCCGGTCTGACCGACCTGGACACCATCACCCACTCGCAGAGCTGGGCCGGCGGGTCGACCGGAACGTCGCTCTACGAGACCAACTCCCGCCAGTTGGAACCGGACCTGCTGGCGGCCGGGCTGTCGCCCCAGCAACTGCACGCCTTCCGGCGGCTGCTCCGTGACCCCGGGTTCGCCGTCATGTCGTACCACTTCGTCTCCACGCGGGGCCGCCTACCGAGCTGAGCAGGTGGACCGCCGCGCGGAGCGCGGTCACGCCGTCCGTACCTCTCCCGCCGCAGCACCTCCCCCTCCCCCGCTGCGCTCCGGACAGCTCTACGACGGCGTCGACCGCACCGGCCGGGCTCCCCGCGAGGGAGCCCGGCCGGCCCGCGCCCCGCGCCCCGCGCCCCGCGCCCCGCGCCCCGCCGATCTTGCAGTTTCGGTTGCCTATACGAGTGGAATGGTCCCTATGTCGGGGCAGAAAGTGCAAGATCGCGGCACGCGGGCGGGCTTTTATCGCCCACCACAACTCCATGATCGACGAGGTGACGCGGGGTTGATGGACAACTACTCCACCTGACGCGATGGTGTTGCTGTCAGAATGCCCGGGTGATCGTCAGACTTGCCGAAGAGCGGGACTTCAACGGCTTCCTTGGTCTGGCGGCCGAGGTCGAGTGCTGGTTCGGCCCGATGGTCGAGGATCGTGGCTTCCATGACGCGGTGCGCAAGCACATTCGTCGGACCACAGCGATCGTTGCTTTCTCCTCCGGGTCCGATCTCCTGGGTGGGTTGTTGTTCACGGCGAAGGTTCCGACCCACCACGTCCACTGGCTTGTCGTTGCTGAGCAGTCACGGGGAAAGGGTGTTGGTCGTGCACTGATGACAGCAGCGATGCGCAGGTTTGTACCGGGCTCAGGTTCCGTCGAAGTGGTCACCTTTGGTGCCGATCACCCGGGCGCCTGCGTCAGCGGTGCGCGTGCCTTCTACGAACGCCTTGGTTTCACCCCTGCCGAGGCCGTCGATCCCGGTCCGGAGGGCGGTTCCCGGCAGGTCTTTCGCCTGGCCGTCGCCTGATCCATCCGACGGCGGTCTAGACAACGAAGCTGTTCAGGAGGATCTGACCGGGGCCCGGAGGAGACGATGCGGGCACACCGAGGCGGGCCCTGGCTCAGCGCGGAGTGGTCTCCTGGTCGGCCAGGACAATCAGATCGTCGGGGCGGGCCGACAGCGGCGCCGTCGCCCCGTCGAGCCACACGAGATAGCCCACCGGCGGACCTGACCGACCCCACCGGGCACCGATGATCGTGGCCGACCCCGCGTGGTGCGGCTGCCTGAGCAGGCGTACCCGGGTGCCCGGCGCGTGTCCGTCGTCGGCGACGATGAGCAGCGCGTCAAGGATCTGCCGGGCACCGCCAACGGGCAGCCCCGGAACGTACGGCTCGCCCGCGGACCCGAGACGCGGCGTCATCATCGTGCTCAACAGCGCGGTCTGCCGGATCGCCTCCTGGCGGACCTGCCCGTCCACGCTACGTTCGACAGTGGTCAGCGCCTGCTGGATGCGCGACCAGAGGGCCATCGGCTCCTGGTCGAGCAGCCGGCGGGCCTCGCGGTCGATGTCGGCGCAGGCCGTGTCGAGCGCGGTGTCCTCGCCGAGTTCCGCGATCCAGGCGAGGTCCCCGACCTCGGGCAGCAACCCTGGCGACTCGGCCACGATCACGATGTACAGCATCGCGAGCAGTTCCTCGCGGCCCTCGCCGTGATAGAGCGAGTCCACCCCGCTGCCGGTACGCCCACGGCTGGGCGGGAACCGCCCGACGAGGTGCTGCGCGCGACCATGCGGCAGGACCGCGGCCCGCCTGGTGTCCGCCACCCGCTCCTCGAACGACCGCCGCTCACGGCGTTCGACGAGCAGTTGGCGGTGCGGGTCGAACCCGATCGGATAGATCGTTCGCCCGTACCTGGAGAGGGTTTCGCCGGGCCGAAGGCCGACCGACTCGAGCTGCCGGGCGGCCTCCGAGTAGGCGACGCCAGCCCGGGCTGCATGTTCACGGATGGCGCGCTTGCGGGCGCGTCCCGAAGCTGGGGTCCGTCGGGGGGTGGAATCAGACATGACGCCTCCGGTGCAGCCCCACGCACTCCACCGAACAGGCGGCGTGACCGGCACGCCGGGAGTCGACGGATCGGCGCGGAGTCGGAGACTCTTGGCCCCAGGCATGTGGTCGGGCGTGGGCCACCACATCGGGCGCTGGCAGGCGCTCTGCCGTGGCCAGCATATCGTGACGCCGACCGTTGGAACCCGTGCCCTATACAGCTCGTCAGTCAAGGTACTCTTCGGACCAATTGGTGATCACTCACGCTTTCCATCCGTTGAAAGGTCAGCGCTTGACCGTGCTGTTTTCGCAGCGCAAGCGCACTGGGCTGTTCTTCATGTGCGAGGTCGAGGGGGGTGGCGGGACACCGTGGCTCAGGAGTGGACCGACCGCGGCGTGCCCGCCTCAGCTGGTCGCCTAGCGGTGGATGGCTTGACGGCGGCGCGGTCACTCGTCGACGCCATCGACCCCAGCGGAGCGCGGCCCAGCGGTCGATGCAGCAGCCGGGCCCACGAATAGTCAGCTCTGACGGACTGCGGCACCCCTTGTCGTGTTTCAGGTGGTGGCGTACTGCGGGCGCCCGGCGGGTCGGTAGACCTGGAGCGTTATGCCCTTCGGGAAGACTTGCGAGTCGACCAGGTCCAGTGCGATGTCTGGGCCGGTGTCGGGGAACATGCGCATGCCTTGGCCGACGACCACCGGGACGATGAGCAGGTTCATCTCATCGACGAGGTCGTTTTCGAGCAGCCACCGGGTCAGGATGGCGCTGCCGTGCACCTGCAGCTCACCCGCCGGCTTGGCTTTCAGCTCGCGGATGGCCGCCGCGGGGTCACCGGAGAGGGTGATCGTGTTCGCCCATTGCGGGTCGGTGAGCGTGGTCGATGCGACGTATTTGGGCTTGGTGTTCAAGGCACCGACGATGGGGTTTTCCAGGTCTTCTCTCACGCCCCAGTAGCCGGCGAACAGTTCGTAGGTCCGCCGACCGAACAGGAACGCGTCAGCGCGCTGGTAGGTCTGGTCGACGAACGTCATGGCCTCGTTGTCGAAAAGCGGCCGGGCCCATCCGCCGCGCTCCATTCCAGGGTCGAGGATCGGATGCCGCCCGCCGTTTGCCTGCATCACGCCGTCGACAGACACCTGCGTGGTGGTCGTCAGTTTCATGATCGTGGTTCCCTTCTCGTTGGTTGGTCGTCCTTCGTGGGGTCGTCATTCGGCAGGGCCGGACCGCCCACGCCGAAGCCGCGGGTCATCGCGCCCGCTGCGCGAGATAGCAGCGGAAGACGAGGCCCAGGCGGATGGTCCCGTCGGCTCGTGATCGCGGCGCGAAGAAGGACCCCAGCGCCGCTTCCACGGCCGCGCGGCCGGAGTGGCGGACCGCCGCGCTGACTGGGCCGGCCGGCATCTGGGCGGCGATCGCCTCGTTCTGGTCGTTGAATTCGATGTCGAACGCGATGTCGGTCGACGTGACGGATGCGAACCCGGCGTCGAGCAGGGCGCTGCGAGCCGCGTCCGCGTCGGCGAGGTCGAGGGTGCTGCGGTCGGGCACTTCGTCGTGCGGAGCCAGTGGATTGATCAGTGCTGCGCTTTCGGCCTGTTCGGGACCGACGCCTACGGTTACGACGGCACAGCCTGCGGGGGCGGTCACGCGCGTGATCTCGGCGAGCGCGTGGCGGGGGTCGGCGGCGTAGAGCACCGAGTTGAACGCGGTGACGATATCGAAGCCGCTGTCGCTGAACGGTATGTGCTCCATGTCGTCGACGACGTAGCGGGCCGCCGGGCGTCGGCAGCGTGCGTACTCGACGAGTCCCGGGGCCGCGTCCAGCCCGACGACGTCAGCGCCGCGCTGGGCGGCAAGCTCCGCGAACAGGCCCGAGCCGCAGCCAACGTCGAGGAGCCGCGTGCCGGGGCGAAGGTGAAGGCGTTCGAGCACACGCATGTACAGCGGCCGGATGCGGCCCTCCGCGGTCTGCGCCCAGCCCTGCGGATCGCTGCTCCAGAGCCGGCCTTGGATGGTCGCGTTCACCGTGCGCTCGCACGGGCCGGACCCTGGCGTCGATCTTGGGGTGGTTGAGCGGGGCCCGGTCGGCGGTCGGGTGTCGGCGGCCCCGTCAAACAGAAGGTCATGAAGTCGAACATGGCCAAACCGTACGGCCGGATTCGCTCCGCGCTCTTGAACAAACCGGGCGTCCTTCTCGCGGCCGACCAACCCGCGCGCGACATACTGGTCACGTGACCAGCGACCCGTTCTCCGCCCCCGCCGCGGGCGGGCAGAGCTACGTCGAGCGCTCGCCCGCTCCGGCGTTGCGCGAGCTCGTCTCGTCGGTCTGGGTGCAGCAGGTCGGGCGCGACGCCGCGCCGTACGTCCACCGGCGCATCCCCAGCGGCGCTGTCGAACTCGTATGCAGGGTTGGCGCGGCCCCGCAGGTGATCGGCCCGCTTACCGAGCCGCTGGTCGAGGTACTTCAGCCGGGCACCACGATTCTCGGCGTGCGCTTCGTGCCAGGCGCCTTCCCGATGGTCGCGGGACAGCCCACGTCCGAGGTCGTCGGACTCACACTGGACGCCGAACAGCTGTGGGGCCGCTCTGCCGCCGCACTCGGCGACGTGGTCGGCACGGCGGCCTCGCTCCAGGAAGCGCTCGCCGCCGTGCAGCTCTACGTGCAGGAGCGCGCCAGCGCCGGCCAGCCCGCAGACTCGCTCGTGTCCGAGGCGGTGCGCGGTCTCATGCCGTGGCGCACGGTCGACGTGACGTCGCTGAGGGCGTCTCTGCACATCTCCGAGACGCAGCTGCGGCGCCGCTGCCGGACGGCGATCGGGCTCGCGCCGAAGTCGCT
Source organism: Micromonospora salmantinae (assembly GCF_022230905.1). Classification (NCBI taxonomy): domain Bacteria; kingdom Bacillati; phylum Actinomycetota; class Actinomycetes; order Micromonosporales; family Micromonosporaceae; genus Micromonospora; species Micromonospora salmantinae. The sequence goes on along the minus strand of NZ_JAKKFG010000014.1, from coordinate 216,468 downwards.
GCACCGGATACTGCGCTTTCAGGGCTTCCTCGCGCTCGTCCAGCAGGCGATCGCCCAGGGCCTCGCGGCGACGGACGACGGGCTCGGGCTGCTCGCCCTCCGCGCCGGCTACGCCGACCAGCCTCACCTCACACGCGAGTGCGTCCGGCTCACCGGCGTCTCGCCGCACGTGTTCATCGCCGAGACACAACAGACCTGCGCCTCCGGGCACGATCACTCGGCGTCGTTCGCGCCCGTGCTGCGCGCCGAGACTGAAACACGACCCACCCGGGCATAGCGCAGCGCCCGTCGGTGTGGATGTGCATGCCTCCTCGGCGGCTCCGATGTCAGCCCGTGTCGGCCCGTGTCGGTGCCGTGTCGGGGCGGTGTCAGCGGGCCCGCACAGACTGGGCGCATGACAGCTGACCTGGTGATCGAGGCTGAGGGCCTCGTGAAGACGTTTGGGAAGACGAGGGCGCTTCAAGGCGTGGACCTCGCCGTGCCCCGCGGGACGGTGCTCGGGGTGCTCGGCCCCAACGGCGCCGGCAAGACCACCGCCGTGCGCATCCTCTCCACACTGCTCACCCCGGACGGCGGGACCGCCCGGATCAGCGGTTTCGACGTGGTACGGGACGCCGAACGCGTTCGGCAGAGTATCGGCCTCACCGGCCAGTACGCCTCGGTCGACGAGGATCTGACCGGGCGGCAGAACCTGGAGCTGTTCGGCACCCTGCTGGAACTGGGGCGCGCCGGCGCCCGGCGACGGGCCGCCGAGCTGCTCGACTGGTTCGACCTGACCGATGCGGCGAACCGTCAGGCCAAGACCTACTCCGGGGGCATGCGGCGACGGCTGGACCTGGCCGCCAGCCTGGTCGGCTCCCCCGACGTGATCTTCCTGGACGAGCCGACGACCGGGCTCGACCCGGCCAAGCGCGAGGACATGTGGGACGTGGTCCGAACGCTTGTCAACAACGGTTCGACGGTGCTGCTGACCACCCAGTACCTGGAGGAGGCCGACGCGCTCGCCGACGCGATCACGGTGATCGACCACGGCCGGGTCATCGCGCACGACACCCCCGAAGGGCTCAAGCGGGTGGTCGGCGGGCAGACCCTGGAGGTCCGGCCGTCCGATCCGGCTCAGCTGCCCCGCACCGCGGACATCCTGACCCAGGTCGGCTCCGGCGCGCAGGCCGACGAGATCCGCAAGGGCGTGCTCGCGGTGCCGGTCACCGACGACGCGGCCCTGACCGAGAGCGTCGCGCGGTTCGCCACGGCCGGCATCGCGGTCACCGAACTCTCCCTGCACCTGCCGAGCCTCGACGAGGTGTTCTTCACCCTCACCGGGCGTACGGCATCAGAAGACGACACCACCCGCCCCACGGAGGTCGCGGCATGAGCACTCTGACCGACACCGCGCCCACGAGAAGCCGGGCGCTCTCGACAACCGCGCCGAATCCTCGGCCGTTCCGGCTGGTGCGGCACTCGTTGGCGCTCGCCAAGCGCAGCCTCATCAAGACCTGGCGTACGCCCGAGGCGCTCATCGACGTCACCCTGCAACCGGTGCTGTTCCTCATCATCTTCGTGTACGTCTTCGGCGGCGCCGTCGCCGGATCGACCCACGACTACCTTCAGTTCCTGCTCCCCGGCATTCTGGCGCAGACGATCGCGACCGGTGCCATCGCGATCGGCGTCAACCTCAACACCGACATCGCCAAGGGCATCTTCGACAGGTTCCGGTCATTGCCGATCCCCCGCTCCGCACCTCTGGTCGGCGCGGTCCTCGGCGATGTCGTCCGGTACGTCATCGTCACCGTGTCGACCCTCGCGATCGGCTACGTGATGGGTTTCCGGATCGACACCGACCTGTTCCGGGCGATCGCCGGGTGTCTGCTCGCTGTGCTGTTCGCGCTCTGCCTGAGCTGGCTGCCGGTGCTGGTGTCGATGAAGGTGCGGACCGCGGGCGCCGTGCAGGGGGTGATGTTCGCGTTGATCATGCCGCTGAGCTTCGCGTCCAACGTGTTCGTCGGCGCCGACACCCTGCCGGGCTGGATGCAGGCGTTCGTGGACGTCAACCCGATGACCCACCTGGTGGCGTCGGTACGCGGGCTGTTCCTCGGCACCCCGCTGGGCAACCACGTGTGGTGGACGCTCGCCTGGTGCGCCGGCTTCGTTGCGGTGTTCATGCCACTGGCGCTGCGGGCGTACCGCAAGAAGATCTGACCTACGCGAGCAGGTCGTCCATCAGCTCGCGGATCCGGCTGACGGCCGCGGCGGGTGGCCGCTCGCGCCACGCGGCCAGCAACGGCTCACGCTGCTCCTCGTTCCCGAGGATGGCGTTGAGCCGTTCGCCGTTTTCAAAGGGGAAGAACATCTCGATCTGGGTGCCGATCCGCTTCGCGAGTACGGCCAGTTCGCGGGCAGCCTCGACGTCACCCCGGTACGCCGCGAACTCCGCGCCGCCCGACGCCCACGCCCCGATCACCGGCAGGTCCCGTGAGGTCAGCGCGTCCTCGCGGGCGAGCGACAGCATCGCGGCCGCCTGGATGGTGGCGTCGGTGCCCGACACCCGCCCAACCTGGGCCACCCGCAGGTAGATGATCGCCGCCGTGGCTCGGAGCATCACGCGCGGCTGTGGCTGCGGCCCGACCCAGCCGGCGAGGACGCGCGTCACCTCGTCGGCGTGGGCGAGCGCCTCGTCGTACCGCTCACGCTGCCAGGCGAGGTGCGCCAGGCCGAGCAGCGCCTGCGCGGCGTCGATCTGCTCGGCCTGGCCCAGGGCGGCCGTCTCGCCCAGTCGCCGCTCCGCCTCCGCGTCGCCGGTCAGGGCCAGTTGCACGTCCAGCCGTACCCGGATCGACCGGGCGTCCTGCGTGGCGCCGACCAACTCCATGTGCCGGACACTGCGGGTCAGCCACTCGGCCGACCGGGCGTCCCCGCCCGGGACCAGGAACTGCCCGACCGCACCCGCCGCCATCGCCATGCCCCAGTGGTCGCCGGCGGCCTCGAAGCGGTGGTAAGCCTGCTCGGCGTCGCTGATCGACGCTTCCGGCAGGCCGCCGTTCTCCCGTACCGCCGCGCGCGCGAAGAGCCCCAGCCCCTGCACGTACGGGTCTGGGTGCGCGACCATCTCGGTCGCGCTCTTCAGGCTCTGCTCCACGTCGGCGGCGTCGAAGCCGGGCAGTGCCGACGCGATAGCGGTCAGCCGGGACGACACCTCGGCGGGACGTTCGGTCAGGAGCGTCCGCAGCGCCCGCCGGGCGAGCACGGCGGGCCGCAGGTCGGCGCTGACGCCGGCGTTCACGCTGATCACCACGCACGTCCAGGCCAGCCGTTCGGCGTTGGGAAGTGGCCGGCCGCTGGCCGCGCCGCGCAGGATCGTCGACCGCAGCCGCCGCTGCGGGTCGTCGATGTGCAGCAGCCCGCGCGCCCAGGCGAGGACCTCCAGGTGCAGGCCCCGCACCGACCAGAGGTGGAACAGGGCGGTGGCGACGTCGACGGCGGCGGGCTCGTCGTCCGCTGCCATTGCCCATCGCAATCCCGCGACCAGGTTGTCCTGCTCGGCGGCGCAACGGTGCAGCGCCTCGACCTGGCCGGGGCCGATGAAGTGGGCGGCCAGCACGACGGCCTGCTTCCGCGCTCACCTGACCAGGCCGGCCATGGCCTGGTCCCGGGCGCCGGCCGCGTCCAGCCGGGCCTCGCCGTACTCACGGACCGTCTCGAGCATGCGGTAGCGCGGCGGGCCGTCCCCCTCGACCAGGGACAACAGGGATTGTTCGACGAGGGTCGCCAGGCCGCGACGCACGTCCGGGGCCTGCGCGACGGCGGCGGCGAGGTCCGCTGTGAACGGCGCGGGAATGACCGCGACCCGCTGGAGCAGGTCCCGGTCGGCCTCGGCGAGCAGTTCCCTGCTCCAGTCGACAAGCGCCCACAGGCTCGCGTGCCGCTCGGGCAGGCCGCGCAGGGCGTCGTCGAGCAGCGCGAACCGGTCGGTCAGCCCGGCGAGTACGTCGTCGATCGGCATGTGCCGCAGTCGCGCGGCGGCCAGTTCGAGCGCCAACGGCAGGTTGTCGAGTCGGTGGCACAGGGCGAGCGCCCGCTCGGTGTCCCAGGTCGGCACGGCGCCACCGGCTTGTGCCCGGGACTCGACCAGCGCGAGCGCGTCGGCGTCCGGCAACGCGGTCAGCCGGTGCACCAGCTCGCCGACCAGGCCCAGTGGGGCGCGGCTCGTCGCGAGCACCGCGACCTCCGGCGAGGCCGCCGCGACCAGGTCCGCGACGACGACGGCCACCGCGTCGAGCACGTGCTCGCAGTTGTCCAGCACCACCAGACCGTCGAGGTCTGGCGCCACGGCCCGCAGCCGCTCCTCGGGGCTGAGGACCCGCCGTTCCAGACCCAGGTTGCCTCCGGTCGCCGTGGTGTCCGCGCCGCCGAGCGCCCCGAGCACAGTGGGCAGCACCTCGTCGGGCGAGCGCAGGCCAGCGAGTTCGATCACGCGTACCGCCCGCCCACCCGCTGCCGTACGCCTGGCCACCTCGGCGGCGAGCCGGGTCTTGCCCGCCCCGCCGGTCGCCACGATCGTCACGACGGGTGTCTCGGCGAGCGCGTCGGTGACGGCCTTGACGTCCCGCTCCCGCCCGACGAGGGCGGCCATGGGGCGGCGCCACGCGGCGGGCAGCGTGATCCGCGCCTGTTGCCGGGGCGGCGCCGCGACGGGCGGTGCGGTGAGTTCACCGCGCAGCAACGCCAGGTGGACGCTCGTGATCACGGGCGACGGGTCGGTGCCGTAGCGCTCGGCCAGCTCGGCGCGCAGCCGCTCGACCACCTCCAGCGCCTCCGCCTCCCGTCCCTGCGCGGCGAGCACCCGGACGAGCAGGGCGGCGGACGGCTCGTCCGGCGGTGTCTTCGCGACGAGTCGGCCCAGGTCGACCTCGTCGAACGGGCCCACGCCGGCGAGTGCCGCCTGCGCGCGCAGCGCGGCGACCTCCGCGAACAGGCGGCTGTCCTCGGCGCTGACCAGCTCCGGCACCTCGGGGAACAGGGCCCGCGCCTGATCGGCCAGGCCGCGGGCGGCATTGACGTCACCGCATCGGAGCGTGGCGCCTGCCTGGTCGACGAGCGCGCGCGCCTCGACCGCGTCGACGGTGATCTCCTCGGCGGGCAGCCGGTATCCGCCCGGCACCGCGACCACGGGCAGCCCGAGACGGCGTACCCGGGACACGAGGGCCTGGACGGCGCCGGTCGCGTCGTCGGGTGGCGCGCCGTCCCAGACGGCGTCCACGAGCAGGCTCACGGAGACCGCCCGGCCCCGCGCGTCGACGAGCGCGCGGAGCACCGCCGCGAGCCGTTCACCCCGAACGGGCTGGCCGTCGACGGCGAGTGGGCCGAGGGTCGCGATCTGCACGGACCCAGCATCCCCCACGCGCGCACGGGCCCGACGACCACCGGTCCGCTAGGCCGGTCGCCGCCCCGCGACCGGCTTGACAGGCCGTCATCTGGTTAGGTTAGCCTAACCTCATGCAGAGCGAGTTGGCGTCGGTCAACGGGGAGCGCAGCCTGTCCGGCGTCGACCTCCGTCTGGGCTATCACGGTGTGCCGGTGGTGCACGGTGCCGAGATCAACCTCCGCGCGGGTGCCGTCACCGCACTGGTGGGGCCCAACGGCAGCGGCAAGTCCACACTGCTGCGGGCCCTGGCCCGGCTGCATCCGATCGAGGCCGGAATCGTGCACCTCGCCGACGGCGTCACGGCCGCCAGCCTCGCGGCCCGGGATTTCGCCCGGCGGGTCACCCTGCTCGCCCAGAGCCGGCCGGTGCCCAGCGGCGTCACCGTCCGCGACGTCGTCGGCTACGGCCGCCACCCCTACCGGGGGCGCTGGCGCACCGAGGACCCGGACGGTCCCGCCGCCATCGCACGCGCCATGGACGTCACCGGCGTCGCCGCGATGGCCGACCGTCCCGTCGACGAACTCTCCGGAGGCGAGTTGCAGCGGGTCTGGTTGGCCACCTGCCTCGCCCAGGACACCCCGGTTCTACTCCTCGACGAACCCACCACATTCCTCGACCTGCGCTACCAGGTGGAGATCCTCGACCTGGTCCGTGACCTCGCGGACGAGCACGGCGTCGCCGTCGGCGTCGTGCTGCACGACCTCAACCAGGCAGCCGCCGTGGCGGACGAGGTGGTCCTGTTGCAGCAGGGCCGGGTCCGCGCCACCGGCACCCCGGCAACGGTGTTCACCGAGAACGCCCTCACCGAGACCTACGGGATCCGCATCGAGGTGACCACCGATCCGGTCAGCGGACTGGTCACCACCCGCCCGGTCGGGCGGCACCAGATCCGCGCCCTGGTCTGAGCACCCCCATCCACAGCAGAGAAAGACCGTCATGACCCGTACCCGTTTCACCGCCCTCATCGCCGTCGTGGCCGCGCTGACGCTCGGCGCCTGCGGCACCACCGAGAACGCCGCAGCCCCCGACACCTCCGCCTCGGCGTCCGGCGGCCCGGTCACCGTCACCGACAGCAGGGGCAAGGAGATCACCCTCAAGGCGCCGGCGACCAAGGTCGTCGGGCTTGAGTGGGGCGAGGTCGAGCTGCTGGTCAGCCTGGGCGTCATGCCCGTCGGTGTCGCCGACCCCAAGGGCTACGGCACCTGGGTCACCTCCGCGAAGCTCGACCCGGGCGTCAAGGACGTCGGGGTCCGCGGGGAGCCCAGCGTCGACGCGATCGTCGCCCTCCAGCCCGACCTCGTCGTGATGGAGGACGACCGGGGCGCCACCATCGTCAGTCAGCTGGAGAAGTTCGTACCAGTGGTGGTCGCCAAGGGCAGTGACGCCACCGACAACCTCGGCCGGATGCGCACCGACCTCAACATGATCGCGAAGGCGGTCGGCAAGACCACCGAGGCGGAGAAGCTGCTCGCCGACTTCGACGCGGCCATCGCCGACGCCAAGAAGAAGATCGCCGACGCGGGTGCCGCCGGCCGACCGTTCGCCATCGCCGACGGCTGGAAGGAGGGCAGCACCGTCAGCATCCGGATGTTCGGCACTGGCGCGCTGGTCTCCCAGATCGGCATCCAACTCGGCCTCACCAACGCCTGGACCGGCAAGACCGACGAGGTGTGGGGCCTGGGCCAGACCGACGTCGAGGGCATGACGGTCCTCAAGGACCCGAACACGCACCTCTTCTACAACGCCTCCGACGGCGACGACGTGTTCGCCGACGGTCTCGCCGGCAACGCCATCTGGAAGTCGCTGCCCTTCGTGCAGAAGGGCAACCTGCACAAGATGCCCAACGGCATCTGGACCTTCGGCGGTCCGCTCTCCGGTAAGCAGTACATCGACGAACTCGTCAAGACGTACACGGTGTGAGCGTGCTGAACGCACCCCCGCGCCCGGAGCCGGCCACCCGGCCGGCTCCGGGCGGAAGCCCGGCCGTGCCCCGCATCGCCGTCGTCTTCGTCGCCGCGATCCTGCTGCTGCTCGTGGTCGGCGCGGTGCACCTCACCCAGGGCACCTCGAACGTCGGCGCCCTCGACCTGCTGCGGCTCGCGACCGGCGCCGACGACGAGGCAGCCCGCGTCCTGATCGCGTCCCGGCTGCCCCGGCTGCTCGCCGGGCTCGCCATCGGCGTGGCGCTCGGGTTCGCCGGGGCGGCGTTGCAGTCGATCGCCCGCAACCCGCTCGCCTCCCCCGACACCCTCGCTGTCAACGCGGGCGCCCACCTGGCGATCGTCGCCGTCGCCGCGTTCGGCGTGTCGCTGCCCGCGCTGCCGGCCGGCGGCCTCGCCTTCTGCGGCGGACTGGCCGCCGCCGGCCTGGTGATGGCGATGTCCTCCGGTGGGCAGGCCGGCACCACCCGGCTGATCCTCGCCGGCTCGGCGACCGCGCTGGCGCTCGGGTCGGTGACCACACTGCTGCTGCTCCTGTTCGAGCAGGCCACCATCGGGCTGTTCGCCTGGGGGAACGGCTCGCTGGTGCAGAGCGACCTGACCGCGCTGACCCAACTCGCTCCGGTGATCGTCGGCGCCGCCATCGTGCTCGTGCTGCTCGGGCACCGCCTCGACATCCTCGCCCTCGGCGACGACACCGCCACGGTGCTCGGCCTCGACGTGCGGCGCACCCGGCTCACCGTCATGGTGCTGGCCGTGCTGCTCTCCGCCGCGGCCGTCACCCTCACCGGCCCGGTCGGCTTCGTCGGCCTGTGCGCACCGGTGATCGTTCGGCTGCTCGCCCCGGTGGTGCCGGGGGTGCACCGGCACCGCGTCCTGCTGCCGTTGTCCGGCATCGCCGGGGTCATCATCGTGCTCGGCTCCGACGTGCTGCTGCGGGCCGTGATGGGCGGGCAGGCCGGTGTCGACATCCCCACCGGAGTGGTCACCACCCTGTTCGGCGCGGCGATCCTCATCTGGCTGGCCCGCCGGCACCGCGACGCCGGCCCCACCCGTCGTCCGCCCGGCGGGCACGCCGCCGTCCGCTCCGCCGCCTTCCACCGCGGCGTCGTCGCCGTCACCGCCGTCCTGACCGTCTGCGCCGTGGCGGTCGGCATGCTCGCCGGTGACACCTGGGTGCTGCTGGGCGACGTCGTCAACTGGGTCAACGGCACCACCGGGCCCGCGTACACCTTTGTGCTGGACCAGCGGTGGCCGCGCGTCGCCGCGGCGGTCCTGGCCGGCGCGGCGCTCGCGGTCGCCGGCACCACAGTGCAGGCGGTCTGCCGCAATCCGCTGGCCGAACCCGGCATCCTCGGCATCACCGCCGGCGCCGGGCTCGGCGCGGTCTCCCTGCTCACCTTCGTGCCGCTGGCCGGGGTGTGGGCCGTCTCCGGCGTCGCCGGGCTCGGCGCGATGCTGGCGTTCGCCCTGGTCTACGGCCTGGCCTGGCGCGGCGGACTGAGCTCCGACCGACTGGTGCTGATCGGTTTCGGCGCCTGGCAGGGCGGCATGGCGGTCATCACCTACCTGGTCGTGGCCTTCGACCCGTGGAACACCGGGAAGGCGTTGACCTGGCTGTCCGGCTCCACCTACGGTCGGATGCCCACCCAGGTGCTGCCGGTGCTGATCGCCCTGCTGGTGCTCACTCCGGCCGTGGTCGCCGCCCGCCGGGAGCTCGACCTGATGGCGCTGGACGACGACACCCCCCGGGTGCTGGGCGTCCGGCTGGAACGCACCCGGTTGATCGCGCTCGGCGCGGCGGCGCTGCTCACCTCCACCGCCGTCTCGGCCGTCGGGGTCATCGGTTTCGTCGGTCTGGTCGCCCCGCACGCCGCGCGGGCGCTCGTCGGCGGCCGGCACTCCCGGGTACTTCCGGTGGCCGCCCTGCTCGGCGCTGCGCTGGTCAGCATCGCCGACACCTTCGGTCGGACGGTCATCGCGCCGGCCCAGATCCCCGCCGGCCTGGTCACCGCCATGATCGGCACCCCGTACTTCGTCTGGCTGCTGTGGCGCTCCCGCGCCGTGGCGAGCACCACCCGGTAGCGCCGCCCGAGTCGAGAGAGGCACCATGACCGAGACCCTGCCCATCGCCCCGTGGCGCGTGTTCGCCGTCACCGTCCGGGCGGTACGCCGCCTGAGCCCTTCCTTCACCCGGGTGACCTTCACCGGGGCGAACCTGGACCGCTTCGCCGACAACGGCTACGACCAGCGGATCAAGCTGGCGCTGCCGCTGCCCGGTCAGGACCGGGCGACCCTGCCGGACGGCGCGGACTGGTACGCGACGTGGCGGGCCCTGCCCGAGCACCTGCGCAACCCGATACGCACCTACACGGTGCGGGCGGTCCGCCCCCACCTGGCCGAGGTGGACGTCGACCTGGTGCTGCACGGCGACAGTGGCCCGGCGACGCGCTGGGCTCGGCGGGCCAGCGTCGGCGACGAGATCGCCCTGGTCGGGCCGGATGCCGGCTTCGACGGCAACCACGGCGGAGTCGAGTTTCGACAGCCCACCGGCGGCACGCTGTTACTGGCCGGGGACGAGACCGCCGTGCCGGCGATCAGCAGCATCTGCGAGCGGCTCCCCCTCGACGCCCGGGGCACTGTCGTGCTGGAGGTGCCCGACGCCGCCGACGTGCTGCCGCTGCTCGCGCCGCCTGGCGTCGAGGTTCGCTGGCTGGCCCGGGGCGCCGACGGGTACGGCAGCCGGCTGGTGCCCGCCGTCGTCGCGGCGGCCGGAGAGCTGCTGGCCCCCGGCGTGTCGACGGCCGCCCAGCCCGTGCCGGACGTCGACGTGGACACCGAGATCCTGTGGGAGGTGCCCGAGCAGGTGGCCTCGGCGCCGCTCTACGCGTGGCTGGCCGGGGAGGCCGGTGTCATCCGTAACCTGCGCCGGCACCTGGTCGCCGAGCGGGGTCTGGACCGGCGGGCGGTGGCCTTCATGGGCTACTGGCGTCTCGGCCACGCCGACGCCGACTGACAGCGCCGCGAGGCGCACCACGCCGGGAGGCCGCGAGGTGCGTCGGAGGCCGTGAGGCGCGTACCGTTTCGGGTCGGACTTGGGGCGGGTCGGCTGGAGCCGGCACGGGATACGGGACGAGACAACGACGCATGACGGTGGACAACATTACCGAAAACGGTCAAGAGGGTATTGACCGAAGCCGGCTGGAGGCCTGCCTCAGCGTCTTCGAGGCGTTGGAGGCGCTGCCCTCCGACCACCCCGACGTGGTGCAGGTGCAGCGGGCCACCGCCCGGCTCTACAAGGTGATCAAGCAGCGGCGGCGGGAGGAGCGGCGGGACGCCATCCTCGCCGCCGACCGCGCGGTGACGGAGGCCACCGCCACCGGCGCTCCGGGGCGGATCGACGACGAGACGCAGGGCATTCCGCTCGCGTCCTCCGTCGCGGGCGAGACGGCGGGCTTCCTGCACAATCCGCGCGGCTGCTACGTCTGCAAGCAGCGCTACCGCGAGGTGGACGCCTTCTACCACCAGCTCTGCCCGTCCTGCGCCGCGCTGAACCGGGAGCGCCGCGACGCCCGCACCGACCTGACCGGCCGGCGTGCGCTGCTCACCGGCGGCCGGGCCAAGATCGGCATGTACATCGCGCTGCGCCTGCTGCGCGACGGCGCGCACACGACGGTGACGACGCGGTTCCCGCACGACGCGGTTCGCCGCTTCGCCGCGATGCCCGACAGCGCGGACTGGCTGCACCGGCTGCGGATCGTCGGGATCGACCTGCGCGATCCCGCCCAGGTGATCGCCCTCGCCGACGACGTCAGCAGCCAGGGCCCCCTCGACATTCTGATCAACAACGCGGCGCAGACCGTCCGCCGGTCCCCCGGGGCGTACGCGCAGCTCATCGCCGCCGAGGCCGCGGCCCTGCCGGACGGCCCGCTGCCGGAGCTGATCACCTTCGCCAAGCCGGACGGCCAGGGCGGCCCGGTGGGCAGCCTGACTGCCGGGCCGCAGTCGACGGCGCTCACCCCGCACGCGCTCACCGCGCTGGCACTGACCAGCGGCTCGGCCTCGCCGGAACGGATCGCGGCGTCCACGGCCATCGACGCCGGCGGTCTCGTGCCCGACCTCGACTCGGTAAACAGCTGGGTCCAGCGGGTGCAGGAGGTGGACCCGGTCGAGCTGCTCGAAGTGCAGCTGTGCAACGTCACCGCGCCGTTCGTGCTGGTCAGCCGACTGCGGCCGGTGATGGCCGCCGCGTCGGCCCGCCGCAAGTACGTGGTGAACGTGTCGGCGATGGAGGGCCAGTTCGGCCGCGGTTACAAGGGGCCGGGGCACCCGCACACCAACATGGCCAAGGCGGCGCTGAACATGCTGACCCGCACCAGCGCCGAGGAGATGTTGACCGACGGCATCCTGATGACCAGCGTCGACACCGGCTGGATCACCGACGAACGCCCCCACCCGACGAAGATGCGGCTGGCCGACGAGGGCTTCCACGCCCCACTGGACCTGGTCGACGGGGCGGCCCGGGTGTACGACCCGATCGTCCGCGGCGAGCAGGGCGAGGACCTGTACGGCTGTTTCCTGAAGGACTACGCGCCCTGCGCCTGGTGATCGCCCCGCACGACGCACCATAGAGGAGAAGAACATGTCAGCTGACCGTGAACAGTGGCCGACGCTGGACGAGCTGCTGCGCGAGGAGAACGAGCTGGAGCTCGCGGGCCTGTCCGAGACCGACGCGTACGAGCTGGGGATGCTCGCCGTCACCGCCGCGACCGAGCAGCGGCTGCCGGTCTCGGTGGGCGTGTGGCGGGCCGGACGGCAGCTGTTCCACTGTGGCCTGCCGGGGTCGACGGCGGACAACGACGCGTGGCTGCGCCGCAAGGGGCGGGTGGTGATGCGCTTCGAGCACTCCTCGCTCTACATGGCCCGGCTGTGCCAGGACAAGCAGGTGACGCTGGCCGAGCGGTTCGGCCTGCCGGCCTCGCGGTACGCGGCGGCCGGGGGCGCGGTGCCGTTGCGCGTGCGCGGCACCGGTGTGGTGGGCTGGGTCGGTGTCTCCGGGCTGCCGCAGCTGGACGACCACCGTTTCGTGGTCGACATCCTCCGCAAGCTCCCCCGCTAGGGCGCGTTCCTGGCGGCCTCGCAGGCGAGGCCGCCAGGTCACTCGCTCAGCGTTCGCGCCGGTTGGCGCGTAGGGCGCCCAGGAGCACGCCGGGCCGGGCCAGCGAGTGCGGATGCTCGCGCATGGAGACCACGTCGTTGAACCGCCGCGCGGTCGCCACGTCCGTGACGGTCGCGGCGATGATCTGCCCACTGGCCCACTTGGAGAGCCGGTAGCCGCGCGGGTAGGGCCCGTCGACGTGCGGCAACGCCAGGTCCGCCGAGGTGGAGAGCGACCAGGCGGCGTCGACCACTACCTTCTGGAGCGCGAGGTAGTGGCGCGCGGGCTCCCGCAGATCCGGGCCGGACCGGAGGTACGTCGACAGGCAGGCCGCGTGCAGGGCCGCCGCCGTCATGCCCTGCCCGTACACCGGGTTGAACGACGCGACGGCGTCACCGATGCTGATCAGCCCGGCCGGGAACCGCTTGAGCGCGTGGAAGTCCCGTCGCCGGCTGTCGGCGTGGTGGTAGGTCTGGACGTCGCCGATCATCTCCTGGTCGGCGACCTCGGCGAACTCCGGTGGGAACTGCTCGCGCAGGCGGCGGACGAAGTCGTCAGCGGTGCGCCCCGGGCGGTCGTTGCCGTAACCGGCCATCATGGCCATCCACCGACCGTCCTCGATGGCGAAGAACGCGGCCCCGGCCACGTCCATCGCCGTCCTCGGCGTGTTCAGGGCCAGGACGACGGTCGAGGCCGGGGTGACCTCCGGGCGGCGGAACAGGGCTGTCGCGTAGTTGAGGTGCACTGTCATCCGCCGGGTGACCGGCCGGTCCCAGTCGGCCTGCTCCAGCCAGTCCGACAGTCGGCTCGACCGCCCCATGGCGTCCACCACGAGGTCAGCGCGTTCGACACCGAGCACCCCACCGACCTCGCAGTGGACCCCGGTGACCGCGGTGCCGTCGAACACGAGGCCGGTGGCGCGGGCGGTGATCGTCTTGACGTTGGGCAGTCGGAGCACCTGCTGGCGGATCAGGCCCTCCAGCAGCGGCCGACTGCCCGCCAGACTGTCGGCGTCGTCGGGGACGACGACCTTCGGACGCCCGTCGAGGTAGTTGCGCCGGGCCGCGGGCGGCGCCTCGACCGCTCCGCGCGCCAGTGCCTCGTCGCGGAATCCGGGAAACAGCCGCTCCAGCTGGAAGAGGCCGCCGGGCAGCAGCGCGTGCAGCTGCGTCCCCTGGGGTACGCCGGGCCGCGCGCCGGTCACCTGCGGGTCGTCCCGGTCGATGATGACGACGGTGTCGGCGTGGTCGGACAGCACCCGGGCGGCCAGTAGACCGGCGACACTGCCGCCGACCACGACGGCCGTGCCCATCGTCGGGGACGGCTGGTCAGGGGGTCGAGCCGCATTCAGCTCTGCGAAGACCCGGGACGGGGAGAGGGACATCGTGCTCTCCAAGGGGGTAACGGGGTGTGTGCCCTCCCCGGTCACTGTCCGCGGCCGTGCGCGGACAGACCGGTGGACGGTCGTTCGACGTTTTGCCCGCCGATCGTCGCACAACCACCTGAAGGGCAACCGGCTGTGTCCGCCAGATGACCGTGTGTGATCCGACGGGCCGGGTGTGGACCATCGTGCCACGCCCTGACACGATACTTGCGCTAGCAGTGCAAATACTTCGTCCGTCCCAGGTGGAGGATCGATGCACACATCTCGCCGGAGCCTGCTCTCCGTGGTGGCCGGGATCGCCCTCGCGGCCAGCCTGTCCGCCGTCGTCGTTCCACGCGCCGCCGAAGCCGCCGCCACGCCGACGTACCGTCCAGTGGTCTTCGTACACGGCAGCGCGGGATCGGCGGCGCAGTTCGAGACCCAGGCCAAACGGCTGGCCAGCAACGGGTACCCGATCGACATCATCGAAGCCCACGAGTACGACTCCCCGAACGTCGCGACGATCCTGCCCCAGGTGTACGCGGGACTCGACGCACGGATCTCCCGCCTGCTGGCGGCCACCGGCGCGGACCGGGTCGACCTCGTCGCGCACTCACTGGGCACCTTCGTCTCGCAGGGCTACCTCACCAGCTCGCCGGAGCGTGCCGTCCGGGTCGCGCACTACGTCAACCTGGACGGGCGCACCGCCACCTCGCCGCCGGGTGGTGTGCCCACGCTCGCCATCTGGGGCGAGGGTGACCCGGCCCGCGCCGTCGTCGGCGCGACAAACGTGCACCTGCCGGACCAGTCGCACACCCAGACCGTGTCGTCGGTGGAATCGTTCACCGAGATCTTCGGCTTCCTCCGGAGCCGCGCGCCCCACACGACGCGGATCGTGCCGCAACTCTTCGGCGCCGCCCGGGTCTCCGGCCGCGCCGTGCTCTTCCCGAGCAACGTCGGTGTCACCGGTGCCACCCTCGAGGTCTACCCGGTCAGCCCGCTGACCGGCGGCCGACTGTCACACCGGCCCACGCATCGGCTGTCGCTCGGCGGCGACGGCTCGTTCGGCCCTCTCCCGGTGCTCGCCACGGCCCGCTACGAGTTCGCCATCGTGCGCCCGGGCGCCGCGACGCACCACTTCTACTTCCAGCCGTTCCTCCGCTCGGATTCGTTGGTGCGCCTGGCGACCAGCGAGCCGGGCGAGGGCCTCAGCGGCCTGGTCGAGACCAGCGACCGGCACACGGCGCTCACCATCCAACGGCAGAAGGAGTGGTGGGGCGACCAGGGCGACGCCGGCGACCACCTCTGGATCAACGGCAGGGATGTCCTGAACGCGGCGAACGCACCCCGCGTCAAGCGGACGATCGGCATCTTCGCCTTCGACGACGGCAGCGACGGCGTCACCGACCTGACGGCCCCGTTGCCGGAGTTCTTCAGCCAGACCTTCATCACCGGCATGGACGTCTTCATCCCGGCGACGCCGGCACACCTCGGCCTGGTCCGGATCACCGTGGGCCAACGCGGCGGCGGCCACGAGGTAATCAACGTACCCAACTGGAGATCGAGCACCGACCGGGTGACGGTCAGCGTCGACGACTTCTGACCGCGCCTCGCGGCCGGCCCGGCCACCTCAGGTCGAGACGGTGGCCGGGACCGCTCGCACTCGTCAGACGGTGGCCGGGACCCGCTCGCGCACCCGTCGCCCGACGGCGAAGCTGACCAGCCCCAGGATCAACCCGACGACCGCCAGAACGACGCCCACCCGGGCCGGCGCGAGGTAGCCGAATCCGGCGGCGATGGCGACGCTGCCCAGCGCGGCGCCCAGGCTGTTCGCGATGTTCATGGCCGACTGGTTGACCGCCGCGCCCATCAGTTGCGCTCCCGGGGCGACGGTGATCAGGCGCGCCTGCAGGACCGGACCGAGATACAGGCTGGTCGCACCGACCAGGAACGCACCCACGAACAGACCGACACGGGTCGACGCCACGAGGCTGAACACGGCGATGCTCACGATCATCGCCACGAAGCCGACGACCATGCTCCGCTGCAGGTCGCGGTCCGCCAGCCAACCGCCCAGGGCGTTGCCGACTGTCATCCCGAGACCCACAGCGACCAACGTCCACGGCACCGTCGCGGCGGAGAGGCCGGTGACGTCGGTGGTGACCGGTGCGATGTAGGTGTTCACCGCGAAGAAGCCGGCGAACCCGACAGCGCCGGTCGCGGCGACCAACCAGACCTGCGAGGTCCGCAGCGCCCGCAACTCGGCGGCCGGCGAGCCGTCGACCGCCGCGGCGACCTCCGGAACGACCGCCAGCACCGCCAGCAGGGTGAGCAGGAAGAAGCCGGCGATCACCAGGTACGCGACCCGCCAGTCGACCGTCTGCCCGAGCCGCGTGATGAGGGGTACGCCGACCAGGTTGCTCACTGTCAGACCGCCGAGCACCGTGGCGAAGCCACGGGCCTCGTTACCGGGGCCCATCAGGGTCGCCGCGAGCAGACCGGCCGCGCCGAAGTACGCGCCGTGCGGCAGCGCCGCCAGGAACCGGGCCACCAGAACCAGGTCGAAGGTGGGGGCGAGCGCGGACGCGACAGTGCCGACAGCGAACAGCACGAGCAGCCCGAGGACGAGCTTCTTGCGGGGCAGGCGCGCGCTCAACGCGGCGATCAGCGGCGCGCCGACGACCACGCCGAGCGCGTACGCGGTGATCATCCAGCCCGCCCGGGCGACGGCGTCCGACGACGACCGCGCGTACTCGTGCGGGAGCAGACCGCGGGCGATGTCGGGCAGCAGCCCCATCGCCACGAACTCGGTCAGGCCGACCGCGACGCCGCCCAGTGCGAGGGCGGCAAGCGCCGCCAGCCGTCGGCCTCTACTCATCTCGATCACCGAAAAAATTTAGCAACAGCGTTGCGTAATAGGGTGGTGAGATGACTCGTGTCACTGCCGACGTCACCTTCCTACGCGGCTACAACGAGGCCATGGTCATGGCGGTGGGACGCACGGCCCGCACGTTCGAGCGCTCGACAGTGGTCGAGGCCACCGGCCTGACACCGCAGGGGGTCTCCAAGGTCATCGCCCGGCTGACCGCCGACGGCCTGATCCGCCCCGCCGGCGTGCGACGTCCCGGCATCGGCAAGCCCGCTGTCGTCTACGAACTCGTCCCGGACAGCCGGTACGCGATCGGCGCCCACGTGGCCCGCCGCACGCTGCGGCTCGTCCTGGTCGACCTGGCCGGCACCGTGCACCCCTCTGCGGTCAGCCCGCTGCCCCGCGACTTCACCCCGGAGCAGCTCCTCGGCGCCCTGAGCGCCGGCATCGACACGCTGGCCGGCATCGGCGACCTGCGGGGCCGGCTCACCGGGCTGGGCATCGGCATGATCGGTCCACTCGACCACGCCAACGGCCTGGTCCGCGACGCCCACGGCCTGCGGCACTGGCACGACGTACCGCTGCGCGAGATCGCCGAGAAACACCTCGGCCTCCCCGTCCACCTGGACAAGGACGTCACCGCGGGGATCACGGCCGAGGCCTGGCGGCACGGCGCGACGTTCGGCGACGCCGCCCTCATCATGGTCGAGTCCGGCATCGGCGGCGGCTTCTGGCTGGGCGGTGCGGCCCACCGGGGGGCGCACACCAACGCGGGCGAGTTCGGCCACACGGTCGTCGACCTGACCGGGCCCCGCTGCGTCTGCGGTCGGCACGGGTGCCTGGAGATCGTGCACCACCGGGCCGCCGAGGCCGGAGACATCGCACACGCCGCCCGCGTTCTGGCCGTCGGCGTCGTCAACCTGCTCCAGACCCTCGACCTCGCCCACGTGGTGCTGGCGGGCGCGGACCTCCTCCGGCACCCGCAGACCTATCTCGCTGCGGTCACCGAGGCCGTCGGGGCGGACGCCCGGCGGGCGGACTGGCTCAGCACCAGGGTGGCCCTGTCCAGCCTCGGCGCGGACGTGATCGCCGCGGGCGCCGCCATGCAGGTCCTCGACCAGCACTACGGCATCCCGGAGCTGGCCCATTCTTGATCGTTGGCAGCTGAGCAGCTCCACACACCGAACGACGCCCTGCTGGGCTGCCACCGATCGCCACGAGGTCGGGGGACTCGCCGCGTCGCTACGCCCTCGCGGCGTCGGTGTCCGAACGGGTGCAACCGTTGGCCGGGCTCTCGCTGAGCGCGATGACCTCGTCGAGCCGCTCGCGCGCCTGCCGGAGTTGGGTGATCTGCCGATCGATGCGGTCGCGTTCGGCGCGGAGCATGGCCCGCGACTGCGGTGTGTTGACCTTCGCGTCGACGCAGGGCAGCAGGTCGAGGATGGTTCGGCTGGACAGGCCGGCGGCGTACAGCATCTGGATCAGATACACCCGGTCGACCGCGTCGTCGAGGTAGTGGCGCTGACCGCCGCTGCTCCGTGTGGCAGCCAGGAGGCCCTGTTCCTCGTAGTAGCGCAGGGCTCGTACCGACACCCCGGTCTTCGTGGCGAGTTCCCCGATCCGCATGGACCCCTCCCCCAGCCGGTGACGCCAGCCACACAGCCTCGCCTCTCACGTCAACGTCAGGTTTTACCGTAGCTCGCATTTGTTGACGTTCACGTGGTGGGCCTCGGGCCGGTGGTTCAGCCTGCGGAGGCGGACGGCCCCGGCGTCGGCACGCCACCGGCGACCGCACGGGCGGGCGGCGGCGACGCCGGGGCCGGTCGCAGATCCGCGGGTACGGGCAGCGCGCTGCCCTTGACGAACTGGCCCCAACTGGCGTTCCAGGCCGTCCAGCCGTTGCCCGACTGGAGCCGGACCTCGGTGCCGGTGAAGGTGACCAGGTCACCGACCCGGGTGACGCCCATCAACCAGTCGGCGTTGGCCGGCGAGATGTTCGTGCAGCCGTGCGAGACGTTGCGGTGTCCCTGATCCGCCACCGACCAGGGTGCCCCGTGGATGAACTCGCCGCCCCAGGTGAGCCGTTGCGCGTCCTCGACCTTCACCACGTAGCCGCCGTTCGGCTCGCCGCGCGTGTCGAACGTGGTGTACTGGTGCTTCTCCATGATCACCATCTTGCCGCTGGACGTGGGGGTGCTGCGCTTGCCCAGACTGACCGGGATCCTGCGGATCAGCTTGCCGTCCCGCAGCACGCGCATCTGCTTGGTGGCGTTGTCGACTTCGAGCGCCACCTGGCGTCCGATCTGGGACGTCGCGGTGCGGTCGGCGTCACCGACGTGGTTCTTGCCGATCGGCAGACCCGCCAGGCCAGCCCGGACACTGATTGTCGTCCCGGGCCGCCAGAAGTCGGGAGCCCGGTAGTAGACCTGACTGCCGTCGTCCACCCAGGACCAGGCACCCGGCTGCGGTGGGTTCGTGGTGACGAACAAACGACGCTGCACGTCGGCGCGGGCGGCCCTGGCGATGGGCGGATCGAAGCCGATGGTCACCGGCATCGCGGTGCCGTACGTCTGCTTGTCGGCGAAGTACAGGGTGCTGCTCACCTGCGGCTTCGTCGACGCCGCCGCGGTGGTGAAGGTGGTGGTGCGGGTGGTGGTCCGCCCGGAGTCGCCGGTGGCGGTCACCGCCAGGGTGTAGGTGTGCTGCGGGCGCAACGGGACGCTCGGCACCCAGGCCGAGCCGTCCTCGCGTGGCTCCGCCCGGACCAGCGTGCCCGCGTCGTCGACGATGCGCACCGCGGTGATCTTTCCGCCCGTGACGAGCGGAACCACCTCGGCGCTGAGCGGCACGTCCCGGGAGAGATCGGCGGGCGTGACGGTCAGTTCGGGCGACGGCACCACCTGCTCGGCGGGACGCACGGCGGCCTTCCGCGCGGTGGTGCACCCACCGAGGACCAGCGGTGTCGCCGCGACGGTCACCGCAACGAGCGCCATACGCCTTCGTAAACCCATCGAACGTCCCCCGGCTTCCGCGTGCTCCGTGGCGGCAATTCTCTCCGCGTCGGCGGCGCCCTGCGCTGTTTCCGGAAATCACGCAACGAAGGTGGGAACGGTCGGCAGGGCAGCCGGTCCGGGCCCCTCGGTTGCGCTTCCCTTTCGTGATCCTCGGGGCATCGAAGTGTGATGCTGCCGTGGAATGCTGGCCGACATGCGCAGAAGACGACGTCCATGGATTCTGCTCCCGCTTCCCCTCCTGCTCCTGACCGCCTGCTCGCCGGTGGATGAGCCGATCGTCGCCCTCGCCGTCCAGGATGGTCAGCCGGTCGGCGTACTGGTCACCTGCGAGGACAGGGACGCGCGCCTCGCCGTGTTCGAGAACGACCATCAGGGTGATCCGGGCAAACGAACCCTGATCAGGTGGAGCATCAACGGCCCGCCCGCGAGTGAGATCGTGGAAGTAACCCTGCTGGGTCAGCCGCCGGAGGGCTGGGAGGTCGCCGACGCTGTCGACACCCCAGCGGCCGAGGCGGACATCGATCCGGACGTCGAGCCGCTCACCGAATTTCGGCCCGGGGTCACCTACACCGTCACCGGGTCGAGCCGCCGTAACGCCATCTCGGTGGACTTCACCCTCGCGGACCTCCCACGGATCGGCCCGGACCAGGTGCTGGCGCCGCGCGGACACGACTCGACGAGGGTCGTGTCCCGGGAGACCTTCCTGCGCAAGGCACGCGACAAGTGCTGAGCAGGACGGCGGCCGGGGAGACCGGTAGAAAAGCAGAGTGCCGCCACAGTCGCCGATTACAGTTTTTGGAGAAAAATCAGGGAATTGAGATCGAGCCGACATCACGGCGACTCCACAAACCTGACCAGGCAATCGCAGAGCGATATTTAAGGGAGAATTAATCGTTTCAGTTGGAAACGAGCAGGGGGCCGACTCGTATTCTTCGTGCTCGGAAGAAAGGTGCGTCCCCCGTTGATAAATCTCCGATCCACCCCTCGACACCGTCGTTCCGTCACCGCCCTGCTGCTGGTGAGCGTGGCGCTCGCCGGCGGATGCAAGGAGGCGCCGGGTACCCCCGCCGGGGCCGGCCCGTCCAGCGACGCCGGCATCGGCTCGCCCGGCCCGGATGCGCCGACGGCCACCGTCCCGGGCGACCCGTCGCCCACGCCGAGCGCCCTGGGCACCCCGTCCGCGCCGGGCAAGCCGGGAACGCCGGCGACCAGCGCCGCCCCGCCCACCGCATCCGGCGGCTGGATCACCATCGACGCCGCCTCGCAGGCCGCCGCGACGAAGGCGTTCTTCGTGCGCAAGCCCAAGCCGGTGACCGGCAACCCCGTCAAGGTGCCCGAATTCAACGTCGGCTGTACGACCAGCCACCACAACAGCGACGACCCGATCGTGCTGCCGAAGCTGGTGGGCGGCTCGCACAACCACACGTTCTGGGGCAACAAGTCGACCGACGCCAACTCGACAGCCGACTCGCTGCGGGCGTCCAAGGCGACCACCTGCAACTCGCCGGACGACCAGTCCGCCTACTGGGTGCCGACGATGTACCAGAACGGCAAGGTCGTGGACCCGAAGGAGGTGACCGTCTACTACGGTTCCCGCCTGAAGGACCCGAGCAAGACCCAGCCCTTCCCGTTCGGCCTTCGAATGATCACCGGTGACGCCAAGAACCAGGTCGACACCCCGGACAAGCAGGGCAACCACTTCTGGTGCGCCGGCATCGGCGGCGAGATCGGCCGCAGCGCCGACAAGACGTTCCCGGTCTGTGCCAAGACCGCGAACATCGTCCGGCAGATCACCTTCCCGGACTGCTGGGACGGCAAGCACCTGGACAGCCCTGATCACAAGGCGCACATGGCGAACGGGGACCACACCGGGGCCTGCCCCAAGAGTCACCCGGTGCCCGTACCGTCGGTGTCCTTCGTGATCTCGTACCCGTTGAGCGCGAACACGGACGGCATCACCCTCGCGTCCGGCACGTCGTTCTCCATGCACGCGGACTTCTTCAACGCCTGGAAGGACGAGGCGCTCGCCGCACGGGTGCGCAACTGCCTCGACCAGGGCGTCAAGTGCAACTCGGCCGGTAACTTCTAGTCGACGCGGCCCGACGGCGGCGGCCGGTCACCCCGAACGCGGGGGTGGCCGGCCGCCGTCGCGTCGATCAGCTAGAGCCGGGCGGCGCCCGCCTCGGTGGCCTCCTGCACCGCCGAGGTACGGCGGACCTCGGCCCGCTGGTCACCGGCGTCCTCCCGGTCCGGGCCGGCCACCCGGGCCGACCGGTTGGTGGTCGTGGCCGCCTGGTCACCGGTCACCCCTCCACGGATCCGGTTGTTCGCGGCCACCTGGGCGGCCGGGTCGTTGGACGTCACCGCCAACTGGCCGTTGATGATGTTGTCATCGACGGTGACGCCGCCGGTGGTGCTGGTGACGCTCACGTCCCCGCCCCAGTAACCGCCGGAGGCGCAGCTGTCGAGGGCGCCGTTCGGGCCGAGCTGCACACCGCCCAGGTTGCCGGCGAAGGTGGCCCGGCCCTGGACCGCACTGCCACACACCACGCTGCCGGTGGCGCTGTTGAGCACCGACAGCGTGCCGTCGACGAACGAGTCGTGCAGGTCGGTGTAGTAGGTGCCGGTGCTGCTGAGGTTGCGCTGCACCTGGGTGCCCCGGTCGAGCCGGACCTCGCCGGCACCGACGTTGACGTGCCCGGTGACCGTCGACGCCTCGGCGAACAGGAAGCTGTCGATGGTGGTGGAGCCCTTCGGCCGTACGGTGACGGTGCCGGTGCGGGCGTCCTTCAGGAAGATGCCGTACCCCCCGGCCGCGAGCACCACCTGGCCGTCGACTGTCGTCTCGGTCGCGTCGAGGTACCCGTCGGCGGCGACGCGTACCTCGCCGCTGACCCGACCACCGGTCACCACCAGGTTGCCGCCGGCCGCGACGGTGACGTTGCCGGTGATAGTGGTGCCGGTCAGCGCGCAGGACTCGCCGGCGGGCACGAGCAGGTCGTTGGGCACGGTCACCGCGCCGCCGGTGCCGATGCAGTGGGTGACCAGGTCGGCGTGTGCGGTGGGCGCCACGGCCAGCACCGAGGCCGCGATGACGGCGCTCACGGTGGCGAGCTTGGCGACGGTACGTCCGGGCATCGTGGTACTCCCTGTCGGTGAGGTTCGAGGACTCATGCGCCGACGTCCGATCGGGCCGCGGCCCGGACGATGGCGCCCTGCTGCCGCCGGTCGAGCGTGCCGCCGGTCACGAGCGCGGCGGTGACCGCTTCGACGTGGCGGACGAATTCGGCGTGCCCGGGGTAGTCGGCGTGTTCGTCGATCAGGTCGTTGATGGTGCAGCCGTCGCCGGTGTCCACGTTGGCCACACCGGTGTCGCCCCCGTCGATGACCACGGTGGCCCGGGTGTCCGAGTCGGGGCAGCGGTCGGTGTCGTCGACCACCACTGTGAACGACGTCGACTGCTCGGTGGAGGAGTTCCCCGCCGTGTCGGTCGCCCGATACCGCACTGTGTGCGCGCCGGGTGCGCGGACGGCGACCGGAGCGGTGTACGCCGTCCAGCCTCCGGTGTCGAGCGCGTACTCGATCTTCGCCACGCCGGACTCGGCGTCGGTGGCCGTGACGGTGACGGTCGCGCCGCCGACGTACCCGCCGTCGTCGTTGCGATCACCGGCCACAGTGGCGGCGACAGTGGGTGGGGTGGTGTCCTCGGCCTGCGGCTCGACGACTGTGAAGTGGGACATCTGCTCCGCCGACGTGTTGCCGGCGACGTCGGTGGCCCGGTAGTGCAGCATGTGCATCCCGGCCGCGCTCACCGCGATCGGGTTCGTGTACCCGGTGAAGGCCGCCCCGTCCAGGGCGTACTCGATGGTGGCGACACCGGATCCGCTGTCGGTGGCGGTCAACGTGGCGGTGGCCGTACCGATGAAGTTGCCGTCGTCGTCGCGGTCGCCGGCCAGCGCGACAGCGACCACCGGCGCCGTGGTGTCGTCCTCCCCCGGCTCGACGATCCGGAACGCCACCGAGCCGACGGCGCTGGTGTTGCCGGCCTGGTCGGTGGCGCGGAACTGCACCGCGTGGTCGCCGATCGCGGTCACCCGCACCGGCTCGGCGTACGGCAGGAAACTGGTGTCGTCGACCTGGTACTCGACGGTCTGCACCCCCGAGTCGGCGTCGGTGGCCGTCACTGTCACAGTGGCCGCGCCGAGGTAGTTGCCGTCCTGGTCCTGGTCGCCGGAGACCGCGGCGGTCACTGTCGGCGCTGTGGTGTCGCCACCGCCACCGCCGTCGGTGACCACCAGCTCACCGACCATCGAGCTGTGGCCGGGGATCGAGCAGAAGTACCGGTACCGGCCCGGGGTCAGCGTCACTGTCGCCTGGTGGCGGCCGTCGTTGGCGTCGAACGGGCTGGCCAGGATGTTGAGTGTGACGTCGTGGTTGTAGCCCTCGGTGCTGGTGTCGAAGGTCAGGGTGTGCGGCATCCCGGTGGTGTTTCCGGTGGCCGCGCTGTTCTCCCAGATGATCGTTGTCGCTCCGGCCACCGCCGTGGTGGGCGCGGACTTGTACTGGGTGATGCTGTCGTCGGCGGTCCAGGTCAACACCTGGTCGGCGGCGACACGCGGGGCGGCGGAGGCGGGCGCCACTGCCAACGGGATCACCGTGAGCAGGAGCGCCGCCAGCGCGGCCGTCAGTCGTCGGGTCATCGTCACTCCTAGAGTTCCCGCGCACGGATGTTGCGGAACTCGGTCAGGTCGTTGTCACCGTGGTTCTGCAGGCCGATGAAGCCGCGCAGGAACTGACGCAGGTCGGTTGGCGGGTCGCCGGCGCGCGAGGACTGCTTGCCGGGCGTGTTGTCGAACTCGTTGATCACCACGCCGTTGCGGATCATCGTGTAGTGCTGCCCGACGGCGCGGATCTCGTAGTCGTTCCACTCGTTCTTCGGCGTCACGCCGGCCTGGGCCAGCGGCACCGGGTCGAAGTTGTAGACCGAGCCGGTCTTCTGCGGCTCGCCGGTGTCACCGTCGTAGATCTGGATCTCGTGTCCGCAGTAGATCGCCATCCAGGCCGCCGAGGTCCGCGCCGACCCGACAGTGCCGCAGCTGTCCGGTGGCCGCTGGTCGAGGGGCGTTCGCAGGTCCGGGAACCGGATGAAGACTCCGGTGTTGGCCCGGCCGGTGCCCGGCGCGATGTCCCGGAACTGCAACTTCAGCGAGAAGTCGCCCAGCTCCTTGGTGTGCCAGAGCATGCCCAGGCCACCGCTGGAGCGCAGCGACCCGTCCGGCTGGATGCCGAACTGTCCCGACGGCGCCTGCTGCCAACCGCGCAGCGACTCGGCGGTGCCGTCGAAGAGCGGCTCGTACCCGGTGTGCCCGTCCCGGCCGATCTCCGACGCGGCGGCCAGGCGGGTGAGGGTGCCCGCTTCGCGGGTGCTGAGCAGGTCGTCGTCCTGCAACGCGCGGGCCACCGCGGTGACGTGCCGGACGAAACCGTTGTGGTCGGCCCAGGTGCTCTCGTCGTCGATCAGGTCGTTGGCCGTGCAGCCCTGCCCGACGGTGCGACTGGGCACCCCGGTGTCCGTGTCGCCGAGCCACACCGTCGACCGGTCGTCGGGCACCGCGCAGCCCACGGTCACAGTGGTCTGCACTGTCGCCGTCTGACCGTCGGCGTACGTGACGGTGAGCTTCGCGGTGTAGGTGCCGACAGTGGCGTACGTGTGCCGGGGGTCCGCCTCGGTCGACGTGGCGCCGTCGCCGAAGTCCCAGCGGTGGCTGACGCCGCCGGAGCGGGAACCGGTGAAGGCGATGGTCAGCGGCTTGTTCTGCACGGCGACCGAGGTCGCCGCCGGTGCCGGAGTGGGCGCCCCGCCGGTGTAGGTGACCCGGATCAGCTTCTGGTTCGCGTGCAGGCTGAAGAAGCCGCCGCCGTAGTCGAGCAGGTAGAGCGCGCCGTCCGGGCCGAACTTCGCGTCCATCCAGCTCTGCAACCGGGTGTCGCCGTTGCCACCGGGGATGATGGCCCGCAGCGACTCGGCGTACACCGGTGGGGCGGCCTGCGGCACGCCGGCCGGGTCGACGGTGACCGCGACCCGGTTGGCGGAGTTCGACTGGTCACCGATGAACCACTTGCCGTCCCAGTGCTCCGGCCAGGCCACGCCGCTGGTGGTGTCGACGAGGCTCCGGTGGTACGTCGGGCCGGACATGATGGCCTGCCCGCCGCCGCGCAGGTACGGCTGCGTGTAGGTGGCGTCGGCCGCCACGTAGGTCGGCAGGCCGCTGCCGTCGGTCCGCTTCGGGAACACCGGGCCGCCGCCGTCGGGCGAGTACCAGATCATGTTGTCCCGGGCCGCCGGGATGTCCTCCAGTCCGTTGTTGCGCGGCGAGGTGTTCTTCAGGTTGTCGCAGTCGTACCAGCCGGTCAGCACTGTCGCGTCGGTGTTGCTGCGGTCGCGGTACGGCTGCCGGTTGCCCATGCAGTACGGCCAGCCCTGGTTGCCGGCCGAGGTGATGATGGTGGCCGTCTCGTACTTCGCCGGGCCAAGGGTGGGGCTGGGCGACGAGGCGTCCGGGCCGACCCAGCCGGCGGTCAGCCACTGGTGCACAGGGTCGATCTGGAGGCGGGCGATGTTGCGTACGCCCATCACGTAGATCTCCGGCCGGGTCTTCTCGGTGCCCGGTGGGAACAGGTTGCCCTCCGGGATGGTGTACGTGCCGTCCGGCTCCGGGTGAATCCGGATGATCTTGCCGGCGAGGTCGTTGGTGTTACCCGACGTGCGGCGGGCGTCCTGGAACGAGATCCCCTGGTACTCCTCGGTCCAGTTGTTGCCGGCGTAACCCTGCGACCCCTCCGAGGAGTTGTTGTCGCCGGAGCCGACGTAGAGGTTGCCCTTCGCGTCGAACGCCATGCCGCCGCCGGCGTGGCAGCAGCTGTGGATCTGCACCGGGAACTGCAACAGGTCCTTGCGGGTGGCCTGGTCGACGGTCTGCGCCTGCCGGTCGTAGGTGAACCGCGAGACGGTTCGCTGACCGACGCGCTTCGCCCGGTCGACCGAGTCGTGCGGCATCCAGTAGACGTAGAGCCAGCCGTTCTCGGCGAACGCGGGGTCGGGCACGATGCCGAGCAGACCCTCCTCGTTCTTGACCAACTCGGAGCCGCTGCCCCGGTTGCCCATCACCTCCAGGGTGGTGAGCAGCTTGACCTGCTTGGTGCGCGGGTCCCAGGAGTGGATGGTGCCGCAGCCCAGGCCGACCTTCGGGTTGTTCCAGTCCGCGATCGGGCCGCTCGGGCAGGCCGCCTTGCCGACGTAGAAGACAGTGCCGTCGGGGGCGATGGTGAGCCCGTGCGGCTCGCCGATCTGGTCCAGCTGCCCGGTCTGGTTGGCCGCGGTGAGTCGCTCCACCTTGTAGTTCGCGGCGATGGTGGCCTGGCAGTCGCCGCGTACCCGACCGGTGGTCCAGTTGAGAGCGCCGGCGAGGTGCGTGCGGAACGCCTCCTCGCCGTAGCTGCCCTCGGTGTGGCCCATGCCGGTGTAGAACGACCGGCCGCCGTCGTAGTCCCGGCACCAGGACACCGGGTGGAAGGGGCCGTTGGCGGCCGCCCCCGGGTTGTAGTGCCGCTCCTCGACCTGGGCGAGCGTGTGCACGGTGCCGATCGGGTTCGGGTCCCAGTTCTCCCAGCGGTCGGACCGGGTGAGGGTCAGCGGCAGCGACGCGGTGGCCGGGTGCTTGCGGTCCAGGATGTTCACCACCGCGCGGTTCACCGCGGGCGGCTCCGGGGCGGTGGTGCTGCCGGTGAACAGGCGCAGGTCGGCGAGTTGGACCAGCGGTTCACCGCTGTTCGCTGTGACGTTCAGCCGGTAGCGCGTGAACTCCTGCGGCGCGGCGATGTCGAACCGCCGGGTCTGGTAGCGGTCCGGGAAGGTCTGCCCGGTGCGGCGGTCCAGGTCGGTCCAGCTCTGGCCGTCCGTGGAGCCCTGCAGGGTCCAGTCCTTCGGGTCCCGACCGGAGGAGTCGTTTGCCGACGTGAGCGCGTACCCGGTGATCTTCTTCGGTGCGCCCAACTCGTACGCCACCCAGGCGGTCGGGGTGCGGACCAGCCACTTCGTGTTGGCGTCGCCGTCGGTCAGCTTCTCCTTGGTCTCGTTGGGTGGGTTCTCACCGCTGGCGGTCACCCGGGTCACCGGCTCGGCGACCGGGATGGCGCCGGCCGGGCGGGTGCCGATCAGCCCGGTGAACCAGGTGGAGTCGACCTGGGCGCGGGCGGCGTCGGCGATGCCGACGAAACCGCCGCCGGCCTTGACGTAGTTCTGCAGCGCCGACTCCTGGTCGCGGTTCAGCGCGGCGCCCGTCGCGGAGAGAAAGACCACGCTGCGGTACGCGGACAGCCCGGCCGCGGTGAAGGCACCCGGGTCCGTGCTGGCCGTGACATCGATGTCATGAACGGCACCAAGCTGTTTGATGGTGTCCACCGCCCGCGACACCGGGTCCTGTTGCTCGGCCACCGGGCCGTGGAACACCAGGACCGCGGTCTGCTGCGGCTGCGCCGCCTGCGGGGCGGCCTCCGTTCGTGGTGCGGCTGCGGCCGCCGTCGTCGCCGGGAGCAGTGTCGATAGGGCCGCTACCGCGGCAAGGGTTCGTCGTAGTTTTCTGGTCATGCCCGTCCCCACTTTCGGTTCGGTCAGCTTCCGTGCGTGTGGGTGTGGCCCTGGAACCGGTGGATCGCCTCCTCGGCGCCCGGCGGCATGCTGCCGTCGGCGTTGCGCACCAGGAAGATCCCGGCCATGCCGCCGTCGGAGTGCGTCTGCACGTGGCAGTGGTACATCCACGCGCCGGGTCCGACGCCCTCCCCGGCCAGCACCTGGAATCCGAACGAGCTGCCGGGGTTGAGGTCCTTGTTGTCGACCACCAGGCTCGGGTCGCTCGGCCCCTCCAACATGCCGGTGCGGTTGTCCGCCCAGCGGTGCGCGTGCAGGTGGAAGGTGTGGAACAGGTTGCCGTGGCCGATGGCGATCCACTCGACGCGCTCGCCCAGGTTCGCCTCGAACATCGGGGTCGCCGGAGCCATCTTGTTGTTGATCATCATGTCGTGGAACACCGCTGTGAACTGCTTCGACGGCAGGATGTCGCCACGACGCCGGACGATCAGCGCGCCGTACAGTCCCTTCGCGACACCGCCGGTGCCGTGGTCGGTACCCATCGCGTGATCGTGGTAGTGCCAGTAGCCGGCGCTGCCCGGCATGTACCGCCGACCCGCAGCGGCCACCATCTCGTGGGAGCGCCAGACGTACGTCCGCGTCTCACCCGGGTTGTTGAACGAGGCGTTGAACGGGCTGCCATCGGACTCGGTGCTGTAGTCCACCCCGTGCGGATGGATGGACAGCCGCTGGTTGGTGGTGTTGACCAGGGTGATCTCCAGGGTGTCACCCTCGTACATCTCCAGGATCGGGCCCGGAACGGTGGCCTGACCTGGTGCCAGGCCGTACCCGAACAGGTTGCCGGGCAACTGCTCGGCGTAGATGGTGATCTTCTTGGTGACACCGGCGGCGGCCCGGGCGGGGCTGCCGCCGAACGCGGTGCCGATCGTTGGGGCGGACGCGCCCAGCGCCCCGGCGGCGAGCGCGCCGGTGGCGATCAGCGATCTGCGGGACAGGTGGCGGTGAGGGCCACCAGCGTGATCGTCCATGGGTCTCCGTTCCCGACCGGGCGAAGACGCGACGAGGGCAGGGTGCATCGACCGCCGAGCACGAGGGCGGTGGCACGACTGAGGGTGAGGCTCGTCGCGAACTTTGCTCGGAAGACTCAGAACTTTCGATGGATGACAGCAACTTATGTAATCCATCGACGAAAGTACAGGTCTGATTGCAAAAAGATTACCTTGACATCACGACGTCAGTCGATTGACATGAAGCTGACACGTAGGCCGTCGACCTGCCCGGTAGCGGGCGGACACCGCCGCCCGCTACCGGGCAGCGCACAGATGAACGCCGGGCTGCCATCGATGAGGCAACCCGGCGGGAAGGACGTACGGGAGCTGTCGTCAGGGGTGGTGGCGATCGTCCGTCGGCAGGCTGGGGATCTGCGGCGGTGCGGGCGACTGGTCGGGCTGACCGAGGTGTGCGACGTGGGTCGGGTCGAGGACCCGGGAGAGGAACGCGCGGGTCCGTTCGTGCTTCGGCGCGCCCAGCACCTCCTGCGGCGGCCCCTGCTCGACCACCACGCCACCGTCCATGAAGACGACCCGGTCGGCGACGTCGCGGGCGAACGCCATCTCGTGGGTGACCACCATCATCGTCATGCCGTCCTCGGCCAGCTTGCGCATGACGGTGAGCACGTCGCCGACGAGTTCCGGGTCGAGCGCGGAGGTCGGCTCGTCGAAGAGCATCAGCTTCGGCTCCATCGACAGCGACCGGGCGATCGCCGCCCGCTGCTGCTGCCCACCGGAGAGCTGCGCCGGGAAGGCGTCGGCCTTGTCGGTCAGCCCGACGCGCTCCAGGTTGGCCCGGGCGATCCGCTCGGCCTCGGCCCGACCTCGCCGGAGCACCCGGCGCTGGGCGATGGTGAGGTTGTTCAGGACGGTCAGGTGCGGAAACAGGTTGAACGACTGGAACACCATGCCGATGCCGCGGCGGACCGCGTCGATCTCGACGTCCGGGTCGGTCATCTCGACCCCGTTCACCCAGATCTTGCCGGCGGTCGGCTCCTCCAGCAGATCGACGCAGCGCAGCAGGGTCGACTTGCCGGAGCCGGACGGCCCGATGACGCAGACCACCTCGCCCTGGCCGACCTCGAAGTCGATGCCCTTGAGCACCTTGAGCGGCCCGAAGGACTTGTGCAGGTCGCGGATCTCCACGGCGGGGCGGGATGGGGTGGTCGTCATCGGGGTCACCGGGCCTTGGCGTAGCGGAGTTCGAGGCGTCGTACCACCTGCGACAGCGGCAGGGTGATCACCAGGTAGGCGAGGCCGGCCACCAGCAGCGGCGTCGCGTTCACCCGGTCGTTGAGCATGTCCCGACCGAACTTGGTGATCTCGATCGTCTGCGCCGTCACCCCGAGCACGTACGCCAGCGACGAGTCCTTGGTGAGCAGGATGAGCTCGTTCGTCAGTGGCGGGATCACGATCCGGAACGCCTGCGGGATGACGATCGTGCGCATGGCGGTGAAGTGCGACATGCCGAGGGTTCGCGCCGCCTCCATCTGCCCCTTCGGCACGGCCTGGATGCCGGCTCGGATCGTCTCCGCCATGTACGCCGCGGCGGTCAACCCGAGGCCGATCGCGATCGAACCGAACACCCCGCCCGGAATCTCGCGCTCCGGGAAGGCGATCGGGATGCCGTACCCGACGAGGAAGAGCACCAGCAGCGCGGGCAGACCCCGGAACAGCTCGATGTACGCCGTCGCCACCCAGCGGTACGGCGCCACCCGGGACAGGCGCATCAGCGCCAGGATGGTGCCGAACACGAGGCCGAAGGCGAACGCGCCCAGCGTGTAGAGGACGGTGTTGCGCAGCGCGACGGTGATGATCGTCGGGAACATCGACTTGATGATGTCGACGCGGAAGAACGCGTCGGCCAACCTGTCCCAGTCCGCGGCGACGAGCACCGTGGCGATGATGGCGATGAAGACCAGGTACTGGAGCCCGAGGGACAGCCGCTCCCGCTGGCGGCGTCGCAGCTTCACGTTCGCTCGTTGCCTTCCCGGAGGTTACCGACGTCGGAGGGCGCGCGGGACGCGCGCCCTCCGGTACTGCGCGGCGCTCGGCCGCTGTGCGGCTCAGGCGCTCGGCTGCTTGCCGATCCACTTCTCGTAGATCGTGTTGTACGTGCCGTCCTGCTTGGCCTTGGCCAGCACCTCGTTGATCTTCTTGAGCAACTCCGGGTTGGCGGCCTTCTTCACGGGGAAGCCGTACTGCTCGCCGGTGTCGAACTCGGCGGCCACCTCGAACCCGCCCGGGTTCTTCTTCAGGTACTCGGTCCAGACCGGCAGGTCGTTGATGGCGGCCTCGACCTGGCCGTTGGAGACAGCCTGCTGGAGGGCGGCGAGGTCCTCGAACTCGACGAGCTTCAGGCCCTTCTCCGCCTCGAACTTCTTGGCGTAGTCACGACCCGTGGTGGCCGCCTGGATGCCGAGGTTCTTGCCCTTGAGGTCGTCGAGCGACTTGTAGGTCTTGCCAGTCTTCACCAGCATCGCCTGCGTGGCGTCGAAGTAGGGATCGGAGAAGTCGACGACCTTCCGCCGCTCCTCGGTGATGGTCATACCGGCGGCGGCCGCGTCGCACTTGCCGGTGTTGAGGTCCTGGCCGGACTTGATCCCCTCGAACGGGGTGTCGATGATCGTCTGCTCGACGCCGAGTTCCTTGGCGACCAGGTCCATGATCTCGACGTCGAAGCCGGTCACCTTGCCGCTGGCGTCCTTGGACTGGAACGGCGGGTACGGCAGGTGGGTGCAGACGGTCAGCTTGCCCGCCGCGACCAGCTTGACGCCGCTCGCCTGGACCTCGCTGTCGTCCTTCTTCGCGCAACCCGCGGTCAGCGCGAGGGCGGCGACGGCCACGACGAGGCCGGCCTGACGGACGGCGCTTGGGAACCTCACGGCTGTGTCCCTCCGATTCGGCTTCCATTGCACAGAAAGCCAATCTGGTTCATAGACTTTGCGATAAGCGACCGTACCCGATCCGGCGCGTCGCCCCCAGATCACGCCGTGACCGCTCGGCCGACCCGGCCCGGCGACCTCCGCCGGCAAACCCGACACTTGCCCCGCAACGTGCCTCAGCCACCGGTTCCCTCGGCCGCCCCGTCCGGGGTGAGGGCCCCTTCGTGCGGGTCTGTGTCCAGGAACACGTGCTGGTGGCCCTGGCCGGAGTCGACGCTGATCTGGTCGAGCTGGGTCGCCGCGACCGACCAGATCGTCGCGGCCTCGGCCGCCTGCCGCGCGGTGACGTCCAGCAGGGCCGCCCGTTGCGCGGCCGGAACGCCGGCCGCCAGAGCGTAGGCGTCGACGGCCAGCGACGCCTGCTTGACCGCTCCGCGCAACCCTCCGCGCGCCACGTTGGTGGCGGTGGTCCCCGACGGCGGGTCGGCGAACGGCTCCGCCGCCTGGCGCATGACCTCCTGCCACTGGCGTGCCTTCGCCGGATCCGGCACACGTCCGCCGGTCGTCTCCGTCTTGATGGCGGTCAGCACCGGGGCGACCTGGTCGCGGACGCGTCGGGCCGTCTCGATCAGCTCCACGATCTGCTGAGCGTCCCGCTTCGCCTCGTCCTGCTTGATGCTCGCGATGGTCGCCTCGGTCGCGTCCGGACGGCCCAACTGGTAGCCGATCAACCCACCCAGCAACGCGGTGACCAGTGCGATCACGCCCGCGACGGCCACGAAGCGCACTGTGCGCTGGCGGCGCACGTCGGCCTTGTCCAGCTGGTAGGAGGGTCGGCCGGTACGGCGCGCCATCGCATCTCCTCACATCGATGGTGTGGGGCCAAAGATTAGCCGCCCCGCGTGACCTCCGTCGATAGCGAGGACGGCGACAGAGCCCCTAGACCGGGTAGCCCCACTCGGCCAGCGGCTTCTCCAGCACCCGTTCGATCGCGGCGAGCTGCGCCGGGCTGAGTTCGTCCCGGTACGCCTCCGCCCGGCCCACTGTGAAGTCGTACCGGGAGAAGCCCTTCTCGAAGGCTGTCGACCAGCTCAGGCCGAGGAAGTCGAGCATCCGGCCGACCTGCTCGCGCGGCCGCTCGACCAGGTCCTCGTAGCGCACGTCCAGCCACTGGTCGGCCGGGTGACGCAGCCGGGCCTGCGCGAAGGCGTCCATCAGCATCTTCCAGCCCAGCGCGGCGAGCACCTGGAAGGAGCGACCGGACTCGGCCCACTCCTCGCGCAGGTCGGACGGGAGCGGGCCGTAGATCCAGTTGTCCGGTCCGCGCCAGCCGTCCCACCAGCCCATCTGGAGCCACGAGTTGGCCACCGCCCGGCCGTCGCGCACCACGTTGACCACCCGCAGCTCCGGGTACGCGGCGTGCAGCAGGCCGGTCCGCGGCCACCCGGTGAGGTGCTGCACCAACTGCTGACAGCCCTGCCGTGCGATCCGCTCGTCGAAGAAGGCCCGCAGCCGCCGGGCCACGAACGGCGTCAGGTCCTCGGCCACCAGGTCCCGACACGGTCGGGAGAAGCCGGCCAGCACCTGCCGGTCGAGCAGGTGGTACGCCTCCGACGGCGCCACCCGGAACCGGCCCCGCTCCAGCAACCGTCGACTGTACCGCAGCGAGGTCATCCCCGCCGGGCGCGGCGCCGAACGCCGGTAGAGCGCGCCGTTGAACCTGCCCTTGGGGTTGAGCCGGGCCAGTTTGTCGTCCAGACCGGAGACGAAGCCGACAGCGGGATGCCGGGAGAGCACCTCCTGGACCAGTGTCGAACCGCAACGACCGGTGCCCACCACCAGTGAGAGCATCGTTCAGCCTTCCTGCCGGGTGGCGGGTGACGGGGAGACGGTCGGGTCCGCGTTGAAGCGGGCGGCGGGAGAGGTGGCCGCCGGGCGGCGCAACGGGTAGCCGAACCGGGTCAGCGCCACGGCCGTCAGCCCGGTCACCACGGCGTACGCGCGGGTGGGCAGCCCGGTCAGCCACTCGGTGTCGGCGACCACGTCGACCAGCCCGGTGCGGTGCCGCGACGGGTTGCCGGCCACCGAGTGGGTGGGGGCGAGTCGCACCGTGGCCGGTGTCGGAAACGGAAGCTCGTCGGGGCTCGCGCCGACGAAGCCGGCGATCCGGGCGGTGACGCCGGCCGGATCGGCCACGAAGTCCTCGTACCGCACCCGCAGGTAGCGGCCCGGCGCACCACGGCGGTCGCCCCACAGTCGTACCGTCGCGGTGTTCCAGACCAGCCAGAGCAGCGCGGCCTTGCCGACCGGTGGCCGGCTCATCAGCTCGTCGTCCGCGCGTCCGTCCAGCGGGCGTCGGCGACGCCAGGAGTAGGCGGTGGCGCGCGGGTCGCGCACCACGTGCAGGACGAACAGGTCGATGCCGGGCAGGCTGCCGAGCAGGGCCCCGTACGGCGGCAGCTTGGACGAGTCGACGATGA
Source organism: Micromonospora salmantinae (assembly GCF_022230905.1). NCBI lineage: Bacteria > Bacillati > Actinomycetota > Actinomycetes > Micromonosporales > Micromonosporaceae > Micromonospora > Micromonospora salmantinae. Next base: position 181,641 of record NZ_JAKKFG010000014.1, on the reverse strand, counting down.
CACCGTCCGACCGGCCGGCCAGGGCGTGCTCGGCGATCGAGGCGTAGAGCCGGGCCAACTGCGTGTCGTCGGGGTGGCCCACGACCGGCGGCTGCCCCCGACGCTGGCGGCGCAGCAGTGCGGGCAGCCCGCGCAGCCGCAGCCGCCGGGCCAACCGGGCGGCGATCCCGGCCGGGTCGGCGTCGGTCAGGTCGGCGCGCACCCGGGCCCAGAGCGGGCAGTCAGCCACCGGGGAGCCGCAGCCGCACTGCCGGTTCTCCAGGATGCCGCGCCGCCACAGGTACCGCAGCTCGCCCGCCGCGAAGAAGCCCGGCAACTGTCCCAAAACCGTGGTGACCAGCGTGCTGCCACTGCGACCGCTGCCGGCGAGGTAGAGCACCCGTACCGGGCTCACCGGGCCGCTCCCCCACCGGCGGGCGCCCGGCCGGCCCGCCGCCGCGACGGCAGCGCCTCGGCGGCCTCCGCGTACAGCCCACGGATGCGGTCCAGGTGCTGGTCCGGGGCGAACTGGGCGGCGATCTTCGCCCGGCCGGCCCGGCCCATCCGGTACGCCCGCTCCGGGTCGGCCAGCAGGTCGTTGAGCGCGTCGCCGAGGGCCGTCGGCGCGTCGGCGGCGACGACGTGGCCATCCACCTCGGGCTGGACCAGCTCGGGAAGCCCGCCCAGGTCGGTGGTGACCACGGGCACACCGCAGGCGAACGCCTCCAGCACCGCCATCGGCTGGTTCTCGTGCCATCGGGACGGAACGGCGACCACCGCCGCCGACCGGATCAGCTCGTGCAGGCGCGGCTTGTCGAGGCGGCCGTGGAACCGGACCCGGCCGGGCACCCGCCGCGCGGCGAGCGCCTCCAACTCCGGCCGGGCCGGGCCGTCTCCGGCGACGTCCACGCTGACCCCGTCCGGGAGCGCGCCGGCCGCCTCGATCAGCACGTCGACACCCTTCTCCGGAGCCAGCCGCCCGGCGAAGACGACACCACCGCCGGGCGTCTGCTTGGCCGCGACGCCGGTCAGGTCGACGAAGTGGTTGACCACCCGCAACCGGTCCGGGTAGACGCCGGCGCGGCGCATCACGTCGGCCAGGAACCCGCTCGGGCTCACGAAGAGCTGCACCGGGTCGTACGCGTCGAACTGCCTGTGCAACCAGGACTCGACGGCGAGCAGGCCACTGCGTGACAGCGATCCGTCCTTGCAGCGGCGACGGGCCGCCTGCAACGGGCCACCGGTGACGCATGCCTGGCAGGGGCGGCCCCGGTCCAGCAGTTGGTAGCTCGGGCAGGCGAGCTTGTAGTCGTGCATGGTCAGCACGCACGGCACACCGGCGGCGCGGGCCGCGGCGAGCACCGACGGGGAGAGCTGGTGGTAGATGTTGTGCAGGTGCAGCACGTCCGGCCGAAAGTCGTCGATCACCCGGGTCAGCCCGCGGCGGCTCGTCGGTGACCACAGCATCCGCCCGACGGCCACCGCGCGGGGCCGCACTCCGCTCGGCGCCGGCTCCAACTCCACTTCGGACGGGAACCGCGCGGCGTACGGCAGCGGCGACTCGTTCTCCGGGTGGCTCATCCCGAAGTAGGCGACAGTGTCGCCGGCAGCCCGTTGCAGGTCGGCGAGATCGAGCAGATACCCCTCCGCGCCGCCACGGCGGTAGAGGAACTTGTTCACATGCAGCACGCGCATCGACTCGCCCTGCTCACATCGATCGGGCGAACCGGGCCCGGAGGTGATGACCGGGGTCTGCCCGCCCCGGCCAGGCCCCACGGTATGCAGGGCGGGTCGACGAGTCCAGCTCACGTTTGGCATGTGGCTGAACGGGTGATCTTCGTCTGCCCGTGCGGTCCGCGGCCTGGCCTCCCGCCATGATCTCCCGATAGCCTGGCTGCCGCCGGTCGCACCCGCTCTGGTGCAGGGCCGGGCCGGTGTCCGACGAGGAGGACCGTGGCAGCCGACGACGAGGTCTCCGCGCTCGCGTACACCGCGCGGCGGATCCGGCGGCATCTGCGCTGGGCGCGTACCGAGGGGATCGGACGGCTGATCGAGGAGGACCGCCTCAACCCGGTCGACCGGATCGGCACCGCCCTGGCGAAGCGACGCTGGCGGCGGCGGGCCGGCCGAAGCCCTGGCTCGGCGATGCCGGTCTACCTGGTCGGTCTGCAACGCTCCGGCACGAACATGCTGGTCCGGGGCCTGGACGCCGCCCCCGAGGTCGAGGTCCGCAACGAGAACGACAGCACTGTCTTCCACCGCTTCCAACTGCGCCCGGACCCGGTGCTGACCGCCACCCTCCACCGCAGCCGGCACGCGTACGTCCTGGTCAAGCCGCTCTGCGAGAGCCACCGCGTGGACGAACTGCTGGCCCTGCCGGGGCTGACACCCGGCCGGGCGCTCTGGGTCTACCGCGACGTCGACGACCGGGCCCGCTCCGAGGTCGCCAAGTTCGGTGACGCGAACCTGCGGGCCCTGCGCGCAATCGCCGACGGAAGCATCGGCCGCCGGTGGCAGGGGCAGCGCCTCGACGCCGACACCATCGAGCTGATCCGGGCCCACGACCCGCAGCGGTTGGATCCGCACAGCGGCGCGGCGCTGTTCTGGTACGTCCGCAACTCGCTGTTCTTCCAGCTCGGCCTGGACCGGCGGGCCGACGTGCTGCTCTGCCGCTACGACAGCCTCGTCGCGGAGCCCGCCGCACAGCTGCGACGGCTCTGCGCCTTCCTCGACTTTCCCTACCATCCCCGGCTGCACGCGCACATCGCCCCACGCGCGTCGCACGGCGCGGCAGGTCACCGACGGTTACCGATCGACACGGGCGTCCGGGCCCGCTGCGACCAGCTGACCGACCGGCTCGACAGCGCCGCGGCCGACGCCCGATCCGAGACGACGAAGGCGGTCGACAGTGGCTGAGACCGGAACCCGTACCGCGCCGATCTTCCTGGTCGGCTGCCAGCGGTCGGGCACCACCATGGTGCGCCTCGTCCTGGACTCGCACTCGCGGATCAGCTGCGGCCCGGAGACCCGGTTCCTGCCGGACCTGCGACGGATCGTCGGCCGGGACTGGGAACGACTGGCCCGCTTCGGTTTTCCGCGCGAGGACTGGCTGCGCCGGATCCGGGACTTCTTCGGCGGTGTGCACGCCGACTACGCCGCCGCGCGGGGCAAGACCCGGTGGGCCGACAAGACCCCGCTGTACGCGATGTCGCTCGACTTCGTCACCGAGGTCTTCCCGGACGCCCAGATCGTGCACCTCATCCGGGACGGACGCGACGTGGTGGTCTCGCACCGCAAACGCTTCGGCTACTGGTCCGCTGTGAAGTGCGTGGTGAAGTGGCCGCGCTACATCCGCGCCGCGCGGGCCGTCGGCGCCACCCTGCCGGCGGACCGCTACTACGAGCTGCGGTACGAGCAGGCGGTCAGCGAGCCGGAGAAGGCGATGCGGGGTCTCTTCGAGTTCCTCGGCGAGCCGTGGGAGGACGGCATCCTCGACTACGACAGCAAGCAGCACGACGTGGCCCAGAAGTACACCACCGAGGCGGAGCGACGACGCGCGGCGGTGGGCGACACCGCGCCGATCTACGGTTCCCGGGTGGGCAGCTACCGCCGCGAACTCGACCCGTTTCTCCGCCTGCTGGTCCGGATCTTCTCCGGTCCGACCCTGCGCGCGCTGGGCTACCGGTGACCCGCCCGGGCCGGCTGCGCGCGGTCGCCACCGCCGTCGCCGTCACGCTCCTGCTCACCGCCGGCTGCACCGCCGGCGGCGACGATCCGCCGCCGGCCGCCACCCCCTCCACGACGGCGGCACCCGGCACCACCAGCACCGTCGACGGGGTGAGCAACCCGTTCGGCGCGCACTGGGACTGGTCGCGGTACCAGCAGTTCGAGCCGTACCTGCGCCGGCTCGCCGGTTCGGCGACGTACGAGGAGATTTCCTGGTGCGAGATCGAACGGACCTCGGGGCAGGCCGACTGGGCCGGGCTGGACGAGATCGCCTCGCGCAGCCGAGAGCTGGGCATCACGCTGCACCTCAAGATCCGCACCGGCGTGTGCTGGGCGACCGGTGGCACCGCCCGCTACACCCGGGGCGCGGCGAACAAGACCGAGTCGGCGATGCCCACCGACCTCGGCGCATACCAGCGGTTCGTCCGCTCGGTGGTGCAACGCTACGGCCCGTACGGGGTGCGGGAGTACGCCATCGAGAACGAGGTCAACGCGCCGAGCTACTGGGCCGGCAGCCCCGAGGAGTACGCGCGGCTGGTCCGGGCCGCCGCCGAGACGATCCGCGCGACCGACCCGAAGGCGCGGGTGGTCGACTCCGGCATCAGCAGCGTCGCGTACGGCATGGGTGTCGCCGACCGGCTGGTGCGCGCCGGGCGGATGCCCGAGGCCATCGCCGCCTACCAGGCGTACTTCCAGCGTCGGGTCGGCACCCGGGGGCAGCAGATCCCGGCGGTGACCGGGGAGGCGCAACTACGCCGGGCGCTCGGCACCGAGACCAACACCCGCAGCCTGCGCTTCCTGGCGGTGACCGAGTCGCTGCTGACCGACCGCACCGTCGACGTCCGTCAGGTGCACTTCTACGAGCACTTCAACGGGGTGCCCCCGCTGCTGGACTACCTGCGCGCCACCACACCGCAGGGTGTGCCGATCCAGGCGTGGGAGGTCGGGCAGTTCTGGCGCGACGGCGACGGTGACCCGGCCAGCCGGGCGGCGGAGATGGTCAAGACGGTCACCCTGCTGGTCGCCGGCGGGATCGGCGAGATCAGTTGGCTGCCGTTGGCGTACAACCCGAACAACGCCGCCGGCAGCGAAGTCCGCTACGGCCTGCTCGACCCGGACGGCGCCGAACGGGACGCCGGCCGGATGCTGGCCGCCCTGGCCGACGCGGCCCGGGACGCCACAGTCACCCCGCTGCCCGCCCCGGTGGCCGGCAGACTGCACGGGGTCGCGTTCGTCCGGGGCGGGTCGAGCACGCTGGTGCTCTGGTCGGCGTCGAACACGCCGGTGACAGTGCCGGCCACACCGGGCGGACGGACCGGGGCGGTGGGTTCCCCGCTGGACGCGGCCGGTGGCGGCACGACGGTGACCGACGTCCCCGTCCTGCTCCGCGCCGACCAGCCGGTGGACCGGATCCTCGCCGCCGTGCGCTAGCCAGGTCTGGATGATCTGCTGGCGCGATTCGCGCACCGGTTCAGGCGTCCCCGGCCAGGTCAGTCGCCGACGTCGCTGGTGATCTTGATGGTGGCACCGAGGGTCGGTGCCGCCGTCCTGGCGAGTTCGCCGGCACGGTCCAGATCCGCGCTGTCCGCCACGACGATGCTCACCGCCGGTCCTGTCGCCTGACCACGTCGCAGAGTCGCGCCGACGACGCGGTACCGAGCGACCACCGCGTCGTACGCGGCGATCGCCTCGGCGGGAAAACCGTCGTTGAAATCGGTCTCGACGCGGAGCGAGGGCCGCACGCCGCGCTCCGTGCTGACCTCCAGCGAGGTCACTCTCGAGAGTGGCTGGTGCTGGTCGCCGTCTGCCATCATGTCCTTGAACACCGCCATCGCGCCGGCCTGATTGACCGCGGTGACCTTGATCTCCCAGCGGTCGGTCTTTTCTTTCCAGGGCGCATCCTTGATGTCGCCGTTCACTACCCGATCGTCGTCCGTCAGTGAGTGCCACAGCGCCAGTACCTTGCCGGCGCGGGTCTTGTCCGCGACAACGGTGAAGGTGATGCCGTCCGCCGTGATCCGGCCGGTGGTGTTGTCGTGACCGGCGACGTACTTCCCCAGCTCGGTCACGCGGTCGGCCGAGGTGCCGTCCTTGAGGATCAGCACGCCACTCGCCGTTCCGAGGAAGGGCAGCGTGTTGTTGTCGGTGGTGTCGATTTTGACGACGTCCGGGGTGCCGGCCCACTCTTCCTCGAAGTCCGCGGCGAGTGCCGAGCCCTTGTCGATGGCGCAGCCCGTCAACGAGGTCAGGGCCAGTACGAACGCGATGATCGGTATCGACCACCGCAGGCCGCTTCTTCCCAACGTCGTCTCCTTCAAGGGGGTGACCGGCCAGCGCCGATCAGGCCCAGACCTGGGTTTAGGGGTCGCGACCATTCGAAGGCTGCGGAGCTGTCCGTCGACAGTAAGCAACTTAACCCCCTTGATCAATGCGAGGGCGCACTGGGGCCTCGCGGTGTGCTGCCGAGTGGGTCCTCTCCGTTCACCTCGTGGCGTCCACCACCTGATCGCGCCTGCTCGCCGATCACGGGACTCAACGACGCTCCTCCGCACGTTCAGGTTGGGGTGTCAGCCCTTGTTACGATCTTGGCCGTGCCTACCGAACCCACACCACCGGGGCGGATCCAGCCCGCCCCCGGGTGGCCAGGCGACCAGCGATTCACCGGAAAGGCTCCCGCCGGATTCGGCCCGGCCGGGGCGCCGCCGACCGGTTCCGTCCCGTGGGCGGGAGCCTGGACGGCGGGCAAGTCGGTCAGAAGGACGGCGCTGGTGGTGCTGCTCGGCCTGGCTTTCATCGGGCTGAACACCGCCATCGCGTACGCCACGGTCGGGTCGAAGGCCATTTCAATCGTGACGGGACTCGCCTTCTGCCTGGTCTTCATGGTCGTCGTACGTGTGCTGCACCGAGCGATGTGGCTGTCCCTGCTCGCGTTCCTTCCCGCCCTGTTCGTACTCGTGGGATCGGTGGGACTCGCCCCCGACCTGGCGCTGGAGCAGCGCGGCGTCCGCCAGGAGGTAACCATCGTCGACGCCGAGGTCGCCGGTAAGCGGCACACTTTCGCGCTCCGGGGCGACGATGGTCGGCTCGACGAGCCACTGACCTATCAGGGCAGCAACCCCGGCTACCAAATCGGCGACACCTTGACCGTACTCACCGACCCAGACGGGGTGATCGCGCTCGAGGCGGCCGATCGGGTCGACTCCAGCGGCAACCTGGGGTCGCTGGCCCTCGGTGGCATCGGCTGGACTTTCATCGCACTGCTCGCGGGATGGCGTGGGCACATCCGCCGTCGGGAAGGCCGGTTCGACACCCTGGTGTTATAGCGCGCTGATCCGGCACGAGCAAATGAGCCGCTCTGCACGTTCCGGAAAGGGCAACTTAATTGCCAGGAAGGAGCGCACCGCGATTCCTAGCTGTCGCAGCAGATCGGGTCGGGCACCATGCGGGAGCTGCTAGGGGTCGGGCCAGCCGAGCAGCGTGGCCAAGCGCTCGTTGTGCGGCGCGAAGTGCTCGCTCAGCCGGTCCCGCAGCTCCGGCGTGAGCTGCGAGGGGCCGTGGTCGACGCGACGGGTGTGCCGGGTGAACGCCTCGGGAAGGAAGGCCGGCAGGCCGAGGAAGCGCAGGATGTCGGCGTACGTGCCGGCCGGGTCGGCGTGCAGGTCCTCGGTGCGGGCCAGGTGGATCCGCTCCCGGGGGACATGCGCGAACCACAGTTCCAGCTGCTCGGCGTAACGACCCCGGGCGGCGTACGAGTAATTACGCAACGCCCGGTGCGCAGCGGGGCTGTCCGGGCCGCCCCGCGTCGCCCGGGCCAGCCGCTCCTCCTCCGCGTCGAGGGCGTCGGCGAAGGAGAGCGGCTCGGCGCCGTACGAGCGGGTGTGCAGGTAGTGCGAGTACGCCCGCTGCACCGGGTCACGCAACAGTGCGACGAAGCGGGCCTGCGGCAGGGTCGCCGCGACCCGGGCCGGCACGCTCGGGTGGAAAAGGTAGTAGGGGCTCGCCTCGAACGTACGCTCGCCCGGGGCGAGGCGCGGGAAGTGCCCCCGGTACCACCGCTCCCCCCGACCATGGTGGACGCTGAAGTACTGCAACTCCTTGCCGCTGGCCACCCGGACCTGGGGATGCGTGGCGAGGTGGTGGTACAGCGACGTGGTGCCACAGCGCTGCCCACCGATCACCAGGAAGTCGGGCAACGGGCCGGGCTCTCCCGGCCGGGCCGCGCGCCCCCAGGCCCGCGCCCCGCGTAGCCCCCGGCGCAGCCGGTCGGTGACCTGGCGCCGCACGACGCCGGTCACGAGCGGACCACGGGACGGCCGGCGCCCACGTCGGCACCGTCGGCGGGGTCGGCGGGGCCGGCGGGGCCGGCCGGGGCGCGTCGACCACCTCGGCGGGTCACCGAGCGCAACACCATGACGTCCTCCCGACTGAGCCCGAGGGCGAACACCACGGCGACGTACGCCACCCCGATCGCGGCCAGACCGGCCGCGAGTTGCGCGGTCCCGCCCCCGACCAACCACCGCACACCGAACCCGACTCCCATCGCGACCAACGCCGCGACCAGGCCCTTGACCATGCCCGCCGTCACCGGCACGGTGTGCACCTGCGCGCGCACCTGCCAGACCCGGGCGACGTTCACCGCCGCCAACGACACCGCCCAGGCCACCGCCGCGCCGAGGATGCCGTACGCCGGGATGAGCCAGAGGTTGAGCAGGACGTTGAGCAGCAGGGCGGCGAGGTTGTCCACCATGTTGACCGAGACCCGGCCGGACATGTTCAGCAGCGTGCCGCAGGGCCCGGTGGCGGCGTTCACGAGTTGGCCGAGCGCCAGCACCACTGTCACCGCCGCACCGCCGGCCAGACCGGGCCCGCCGACCAGGCGCAGCAACTGCTCCGGGAAGACCAGCAACGCCACGAAGGCCGGCAGCGACAGCCGGAGCACCCAGCCGGTGGCGACCCGGTAGATCCGGCGTACCTCGTCCAGCCGACCCTGGTGGTAGAGGTGCGCCAGGTGCGGACCGAACGAGGCGTTCACCGGTGCCAGCACGAACACCGCGATCGTGACCAGCCGGGTCGCCACGTGGTAGACGCCGATCGCCTCGGGACCGTAGTCGAAGAAGCCGAGCAGCAGCGCGTCCACCCAGATCAGCCCGGTGGACGACAGCGAGGAGACCCAGCTGACCGTGGAGAACCGGAACAGCTCGCCCGGCCGGTACGCGGGCCGGGCGGCGGGCACCCGGCGCACCATCCGGGCGAGCGCCACGAGGGCGAGCCCGGCCGCGCTCCAGCTCGCCGCCACCAACGCCCAGAACGCGCCGGTCAGGCCCGCCCCGAGGGCGAGCGCCAACGCGGTGAGCGCCAGCCGGGCGGCCGGCTCGTAGACCTGGCCGATGAGCGCATAGGCCCGTTGCGTGCGCCACCCCCGGGTGGCCGCGAGCGCGGCCTCGCAGACGGTGGCGGCGGGCAGGCAGAGCGCCGCCAGCCGCAGCCCGGTGGTGAGCTGCGGGTCGTGCAGGGCGTCGGCGAGCCACGGCGCGCCGACCGCCAGACCGAGGGCGATCACTGTGGACGCCACGGCCGAGATGCCGAGCCCGAGCCGGATCGCGCCCCGGAGGGCGGCCGGGTCGTCGTCGGCGAGGTGCACCGCCACGAACCGGGTCAGCCCGGCCCGGAAACCGGAGAGCGAGAGCAGCCCCAGCAGCGACAGCACGGCGTAGACCTGGGCGTACCGGCCGAGTTCGCGGACACCCAGGACCCGGGCCAGCAACAGCATGACCAGGAAGAGCGCCACCTGGCTGAGCACGGCGCCGCCCAGGTTCAGCACACCGCCGCGGGCCATGCCCCGTACCTGCTGGTCGCCGGCCTCCGGCGCGGCCGGCGACCGGCCGGTCACCTCGCGCACCCGGCGGCCCGTTCTCCGACGGTCACGGCCGTGCCGCGGTCACGGTCTCCGCCGGCACCGAGGGGGCCGCGGTGGTCACCGCCGGGGCCACCGGCCGGGCGGCGGCACGACCCCGGGAGAGCAGTTCGAGTACGCCCACCAGCAGCACCCCGAGCAGCAGACCCGCACCGCCCACCGGCAGGGCGGTGCGCACCAGCTCCGTCATCCGGCTCACCTCGTGCGCCTCGCCGATGCTGGTCACCTGCGCGGGGTCGGCGGCCTGGGCCTGCGCCCGTGCCGCCTGCAACCCCTCCCGCGCCTGGGACAGGGCGTTGGTCGCCGCGTCCCGCTGGGCGAGCAGGGCCTGGTAGTCGGGGAGCTTCGGCCCCAGCTCGTCGAGCTTCTTCTGGGCGGCGGTGATCGCGGCGGTCGCCGCGTCGACACCCCGGCCGTTGCCGACCGCCTGCATGGAGAGCTGCTGCTGGCGAAGGCTGGTCAGCTCGCCCAGCGTGGCCTGGTAGATCCGGTCCGGCTGGGAGACCTTGTTCGCCTTCTCCCACTCACCGATCGCCTTGGTCGCCGCTGTGACGTCGGCGTTGGCCGCCTCGACCTCACCGGTGGCGATGCCGACCTGGGAGGAGAAGAGGAAGGCCAACGCCCGGGTGGTGGTCGCGGTCAGCACCGGCGCGACAGTCGCCCGGTCGCCGGCGGTGTACGTCACCTCCAGTTGGCTGCTCGCGCCGACCTGGGTGATGGCGAGCCCGTCACGCAACCGCTCCGGCGGCACCCCGGTGTCAGTGGCCACGTCGGCGAGGACGCGGGGCGAGGTGACCGCCGCGCCGAACGCCGCGACGAACTGGTTCGCCGCCTGCGTACCGGTGTACTGCGTCCCGGCCGCGCCGCCCACCAGGGCCGGCGCCGCCACGTACGCGGTCCCGCTGAACTGCTGCGGCGCGAACAGGACGATGGCGGCCGCGGCGCCGGTGGCGAGCACCGGCACCCCCACGAGTACCCAGAGGCGCCGCCGGGCGACCCGCAGGTAGTCGACGATCTCCACTTTTTCCCCAATGCTGTCGTTCAGTCAAACCGGGACGGACGTGCCTCGTGGCTGCTCGCCGGTCAGGTTCGGAGCCGGTTGGCGGGCGATCACGCTGGCCGCCGCGGCGAACGCGACGAAGTACCAGAGGGTGACCACGTTGGAAATGACGTTGGAGGCGGCGCTGACCGCCACGAACGCGGCGGCGCAGCCGGTGAACCCAACGGCGACGCCGCGCTCGAAGCTGCCCGGAGGCGCGCGCCGCAGCGCGGTCCGGGCGGTGTGCAGGAAGGCGAACAGCATCAGCAGGTACGCCCCGAGACCGAGCAGTCCGGTCTCCACGTACGCCCGCAGGAAGTCGTTGTGCGGCTTCTTCGCCTCGTCGGTCTCACGCTGGGTCATGTTCGGCCCGATGCCGGTCACCGGGTTCCGCTCGGCAAGCGTGACGATCTCGGTCCAGTAGCCGATCCGCCAGGCCAGGGTGTTTCCGGTCGGGTCTCCGCCGACAGCGCGGGACGTACCGAGTTGGGCGAAGCGTTCGCCGACGGCGGGCACCAGTGCCACCCCGGCGACCGCCACCAGGCAGAGGGTGACCAGCATCCGCCTGCTGCGGTGCAGCGCCGCGACCACCACCAGGCCGATCGCCGCGCCGAGCAGGGCGCTGCGGGTGTTGGTGAGCAGCAGGAACAGCAGCGAGAGCGCGAGCAGCACCCCGAGGGACACCCGCAGTCGACGATCCAGGAAGCGGTACACCGCGAACCCGAAGATCACCATGAACATCAGGTAGCGGCCGAACGTGGTCGACTGGCTGAACGTGCCGCTGATCCGGGTGAAGTCGCCCTTCACCTCGGCCGGCGGGTTGCCGAGCAGCGACAGCACCACGGTGTAGCCCAGCGCCAGCACCAGCGAGGCGTAGCAGGCGAGCAGGACCCGACGGATCGCCGCGGTGTCCGGCATGAGCTGTTCCAGCACCACGAACATCACCACCACGGTGAGGATCCGCAGCGCCTCCAACAGGCTGTTCGCCGGCCGGCTGGCACCGAGGGCGCTGACCACGCTGCTGGCCCCGACGAGCAGCATGGCCCAGCTCAGCGGGGAGCCGCGCAGCCGCCCGTGCCGGCTGAGCTGTGCGGCCAGCCAGAGCCCGGCGGCGAGGAGGAACAGCACGGCGAGCAGGGTGGAGGGGTCCACCGCCCGGGCCGTTCCGGCGGAGTCGGCCTGGCCGGCGCTCGGGCCGGTCAGCTTGAACAGGTCGACGCACGAGCGCACCGCGAGCATCAGCAGCACGTACCCGGCGAACCGGGTCAGCGCGAGGACGGCCACCGCGATCCCCGCGGCAGCCGCGAGTGGTAGCACCAGGCCCCTGCGGTCACCGGCCGCCATGGAGACACCCGCGACCACCGCCACCACCGCGGCGGCCAGCGCCGCGCCGCCGGTGAGCAGGCGGGTCGGGTCGAGCCGCCTGGTCATGAGCGGAGTGACCTGCTGCGTGTGTTGTTCCACTGATCCCACTGAACTGAATCGGCGCTGCCCGGCCGCTGCCGGGCGCGGCCAACCGATGTTCTCCCGGCACAAGATCGGTTCAATCTAGTCCTGTCACCTCGACGGCAGAAGTGGCCGTTGCGCCGACTGCTCCGTCCCCCGCGGGGCTGATCCGACTCCCCCGGCCAACGCCGTCCGGTCAGTCGGCGGCCCGCGCGGGTCGTGCCCGGGCCCGGCGGCCCGGCTCCGGAGCCAGCCGGAGATAGAGCTGCTCCAACTCGCGGGCGGCGGTGTCCCAGCTGTACCTGCTGGTGATCCGTTCGCCCAGTGCCACCGCACCGGCCCGTTCGGCCGGCAGGTCGGCGAGCAGCGACGTCAACACCCGGACCAGGTCGTCCTCGTCGCCGTCGCGGAACAACCGCCCGCCGGCGGCGTCGGACTTGAGCACCTCGACGTGCGGCGCGATGTCGCTGGCGACCACCGGCAGCCCGTACGCGGCCGCCTCCAGCAACGTCAACGGCAGGCCCTCCAACCGGGACGGTTGGACGAAGCCTGCGGCACCGGCGTACAGCTCGGCGAGCAGGTCACCGTAGGCGAACCCGGTGAAGACGATCCGGTCGTCCGCCCCGGCTTCCCGGCGCAGCCGGTCCACGAAGTCGTCGGTGAACGACGACCCGCCGACGATCGCCAGGCGCATCGGGGTCTCGGTCCGGCGGAAGGCCCGGATCAGCAGGTCGGCCGCCTTCTCCGGCACCAGCCGACCGACCAGCAGCAGGTAGCCACCGGGGGTCAGCCCGAACCGGTCCTGGAGCTGACGGGTCCGCACCGGTCGGGCCGGGTTCACGCCGTTCGGGATGTAGGTCGTCGGGCGGCCGAACCGGGCGCCGTAGTGGGCGGCGAGCCCCTGGGAGACCGCCACCCGCTGGTGCGGGACGTACCCGCTGAACCAGTGGGCGCTGCCCAGCACCGCCCGCGCGGCGAGCCCCCACTTGCCCCGCTGGTTGTCCAGCCCGTGCACGGTCAGCACCACGCGCGCCCGGGACAGGGCACGCGGGAGTGGGGCGACCAGGGCCGGCCCGAGCCCGTGGTAGTGCACGATGTCTGGCCGCGCGGCCATCGCCGCCATGGTCGAGGTCGCCGCGTGCACGATGGCGTCGAGGTGCTTGCTCGCGATGGTGTGGGTCTGGCGCAGCCGTACGCCCCGGTAGCCGTCGGCGGGTGTCTCCCCGTAGCTCCGTCGGCAGTAGACGGTGACCTCGTGGCCGTAGCTGGCGAGGCGGCTGGCCATCTCCTCCACGTGCCGTTCGATGCCGCCGTAGGTCGCCGGTATCCCCTTCTGGCCGATCATCGCGATCCGCAGCGGTCGCCAGGCGGTGCCGGTGTCGGCGGGGCCCGCTCCGGGCGCCCGGGTGGGGACCCCCCGCTGCCGGGGTATCGCACGGCTTCCGGCGTGCTGGTCCACGTCCTCGGCCTGCAGGTTGGGATGGCCCACGTTGACTCCCGCGTGACTAGGTCCGCGCCCGCCGCCCGGGCAGATCAACACCTTGCCATGAACGGGCCCGTTCGCCAGCTGATCAAGTGGATAAAAAATTCATCTATGGGATTCGCTAGACAGGAAATGTCATCCAGGTGACATCGAGGTGGACCGTGATGGCGCCGGGCGAGACCTCAGCGGCTGCCCGGCTCACCCTGCGTCAGCACCTTGCTCCGGCCCTTCCGCACGGTCAGCGCGACGGAGATCGCTGCGAGGACACCGATGCCGGTCCACAGCAGCGGGTCGGTCCGCAGTTCCGTGGGCAGTTGCTGGACGAGGACGAGGACGCCCATCACCACGACGAACCAGCCGAACGACTTGCGCAGGACGTCGGCGGGGATCCGACCGGCGAGCCGCCCGCCGGCAACGCTGCCGACGACGGCGGCGACGGTGACCGCTGCCGCGAGGTTCCAGTCAATGCTTACGCTGGACAGGTAGCCGGCGAGGCCGGCGAACGACTTCATCGCGATGACCACCAGCGAGGTTCCGACCGCGACCGGCATCGGCAGGCCACCGAGCAGGGCCAGGGCGGGCACCACCAGGAAGCCGCCGCCGGCACCGACCAGGCCGGTCACCAGTCCGACCACCAGACCGTCGAGGATCACCCGCAGCATCGGCAGTTCGTGCGGCACTGCCCTGCCCTTGGTGTCGCGCCGACCGCGAATCATCGTGACCGCGGTGGCCAGCATCATCACGGCGAATCCGCTGAGCAGAAACGCCGCCGGGATGAACCCGGCCAGGCGTCCGCCGATGTAGGCACCGATCATGCCGGCGAAACCGAAGATCAGGCCGGTACGCCAGCGCACCCGGTTGGCCCGAGCATGCGGCAGGACGCCCACCACGCTGGTGGCGCCGACAACGAGCAGCGAGGTCGCGATGGCCTCTTTCGTGGGCAGGTCGGCGACGTAGACCAGCAGCGGCACGGCGAGGATCGATCCGCCGCCGCCGAGTAGCCCGAGGCTGACGCCGATCAGCACGGCCAGCCCGACGGTCAGCGCCAGGGTCGGTGTCATGCGCGTTCACCGATGCTGCCACGCAACTGGCCGACGATGGTGTCCAGGTCACAGTTGGCGCCCCGGTTGTACGGCAGTCTGCCGAGCACCATGCCCATGGCGCAGGTGTTGGTGACAGCGGCGAAGGTGAGGCCGGCACCGATGAATCCGGCCACCCACTTCAGCTGCGGCACGAACACCGAGCCGAGGACGCTGACCAGCACGATCGAGCCGGCGACGAGGCGGACCTGGCGTTCGAGGTCCCACCGGGGGGCACCTTGCCTGATCGGCGCGTTGGCCGCCTGCCAGGCCATGATGCCGCCGTCGAGGACCTTCAGGTTCGGCAGACCGACCCCGGCCAGGGTCTGCTCGGCCTGAGTGGCGCGGGCACCGGATCGACAGACCAGCACGACGTCCTCGTCCAGGTGGCGGCGCAGCTCTTCGCGATGCTCCTTGAGCAGGTCGAGCGGCACGTTGTAGGAGCCGGGGATGTGCGACGTCTCGAACTCCGCCGGGGTACGCACGTCCAGCAGGCGCGGCGCGTGGCCGGAGTCGATCAGTTCCCGCAGCCCGGTGGCATCGATGGTGGCGGGGCGGGCGGTCTCGGAAGGGCTCATTTCTCCTCTTTCACGGGCAGGTCGCAACACACATGGCAGGGGGTATCCGACCGACACCTGCACGGCGCCGGCCGGTGGTCGGTCCTGTTCGGATCAGGCGTCGGTGGCCATCGCCACGCCGTCGCGCTCGGCCCGGCCGAACGTGTCGTCGATGACGACCACCTCGCGGCCGGCGTTCGCCAGCAGCGACGCCGCCGCGGTGGCCCGGTAGCCGGAGCCGCAGTGCACCCAGACGGCGCCGACCGGCACCTCGCCCAGCCGCATGGGCAGTTCAGGCAGCGGGATGTGCAGGGCACCGTCGATGTGGCTGCTCCGCCACTCGTTGGTCATGCGCACGTCGAGGACCACGTCCGCGGCGGGAAGGCCGGCAGGGACGTGCCCCGCGCGGGCTGCCGCGAGGGCCTTGAAGTCAGTCATCCGCAGTTCTCGCAGCTGGCCGGGCTCGGCTGCCCACCGCTCCACCTCACCGGTCAGCTGCGCGGCCGGACGGTCGATGCCGATCCGGACCAGCTCACGCTGGGCGTCGGCGACCTGTCCCGGGGTCTCGGCGAGCAGGGTGATCGGCACCCCCCAGTCGATCAGCCAACCGAGCCAGGTGGACATCGGGCCGTCCAGGCCGAGGCTGACCGTGCCGGCCAGGTGCAAGGCGGCATATGCCTTACGGTGCCTCAGGTCCACCACCCACTGCCCGTCAGCCATCCGCTCGCGCAGTTCGGCCGCATCGGCGCGGCTCACCGGGGTGAGGTCGACCGGGGCCGGTCCGGCGAAGTTCTCCACGCCCATGTGGGCGTAGTACGCCGGGTAGGCGTCCAGACCGGCGAGGGTCTCCGTGACGAAGTCGTCCGCGGCAAGCCGCAGGACCTGATTCTTCGCCTTCTCCCGGCCGATCGTCGACTCCGGGGCGTCCGATTGACTGGCTGAGCAGAAGCTGCCGAACCCGTGCGTCGGCCACACCTCGGCCCCGTCGGGCAGCAGATCCGCCAGCCGCCTCGCCGAGGCGTGCTGGTGGTGGGCCAACTCGTGAGCGTACTGCTTGCCCAGCAGGTCGGTGCGGCCCGTCGTGCCGAAGAGCAGTGATCCGCCGGTGAAGACACCGACCGGCCGCCAATCGCCGTCGCTGGCCTCATCCAGCACGTACGACAGGTGGTGGAAGGTGTGACCGGGCGTACCGATCACCCGCAGTCGTAGCGAGTCGGAGACAGTCACCTGGTCGCCGTCGGAGATCGGCGTCCGCTCGAATCGGACCTCGTCGGCAGCGGCCACCAGATAGTGGGCGCCGGTGATCCGGGCAAGGTCCAGCCCTCCGGAGACGTAGTCGTTGTGGACGTGCGTTTCCAGGACGTGGGTGATGCGGACGCCCAATGCCCCCGCGAGGTACATCACGCGGTCGATGTCGCGCTGGGGGTCGACCACGATCGCCACCCGCCCGTCGGAGGCGAGGTAGCTGCGATCGCCGAGGGATGACGTCTCAACGACGGAAACCTCAACTGGCATGTCCACTCCTTCAAGTTTGACAAACTTCTCATACCCGGGGGGGTATGCAAATGGCACAATGGTGCGGTCTTTCCACTTACGTTGCCACCAACACCCACCCACGCCGCGGCTACGGCGTGGGTGGCCTGGCGCCGCCTCAGGCGAGGGCCAGGAAGAGCTTCTCCAGCTCCTCCTCGGTCATCTCCGGCTCCTCGCCACGTTCGCGCGCGGCCCCACAGTGCCGCATCCCCGAAGCAATGATCTTGAAACCCGCTCGGTCGATCGCCTTGGACACCGCGGCGAGTTGGGTCAGCGCCTCACGGCAGTCCTGACCGCTCTCCATCATCTCGATAACCGCGTTGAGCTGACCGCGGGCCCGCTTGAGCCTGGTCAGCGCATCCGACGTCATCTCCGGTCGAAGCTTCATCGACACCTCCTGCGTTCGACTATACCCCCGGGGGTATCAAGTCACCAGCGATGCCCCGATCGGCCAGCGTGCAACTGGCCACAGCCGTGCAAGGCCGACGAGCCCCGGCCAATCCCTGAAGGATCGGCCGGGGCTCGTCGGTGGTACCTGTCAGGCGAGATCGAACCGGTCGAGCTCCATGACCTTGGTCCAGGCGGCCACGAAGTCGGCCACGAACTTGTCGCGGGCGTCCTGGCTGGCGTAGACCTCGGCGAGGGCACGCAGCTGCGAGTTGGACCCGAAGATGAGGTCGACCGCGGTGGCGGTCCACTTCACCTCGTCGGTGGCCAGGTCGCGGATCTCGTACACGTGCTCGTCGGACTTCGACGCGCTCCACCGGGTGCCCGGGGAGAGCAGGTTGGCGAAGAAGTCGTTGGTGAGCACGCCCGGCCGGTCGGTGAGCACGCCGTGCTGGCTGCCGCCGACGTTGGCGCCGAGGGAGCGCAGACCGCCGATGAGGACGGTCATCTCGGGCGCGGTCAGGTTGAGCATGTAGGCACGGTCGACGAGCAGCACCTCCGGCTGGGTCTTCTCGCCGGCGCGAAGGTAGTTGCGGAAACCGTCGGCGCGCGGCTCGAGGACCCGGAAGGAGTCGGTGTCGGTCTGCTCCTGGGTCGCGTCGGTGCGGCCCGGCCGGAACGGCACTGTCACCTCGACGCCGGCGTCCCGCGCCGCCTTCTCGACGGCGGCCGAACCGGCCAGCACGATCAGGTCGGCCAGCGAGATGCTCGCCCCGCCGGCGGCGTTGAACTCCTGCTGGATGCCTTCAAGGGCGCTCAGCACGGCCGCCAGCTGCTCGGGCTGGTTGACCTCCCAGCTGCGCTGCGGCTCGAGACGGATGCGCGCCCCGTTGGCGCCACCGCGCTTGTCGGTGTGCCGGAAGCTCGCGGCGGAGGCCCAGGCGGTGGAGACCAGCTGGTCGATCGTGAGACCGGACTCCAGGACCTTCGCCTTGAGCGCGGTGATGTCGGCGTCGCCCACCAGCTCGTGGTCGACGGCCGGCACCGGGTCCTGCCAGAGCTGCGGCTCGGCCACCCACGGCCCGAGGAAGCGCTCGATCGGGCCCATGTCGCGGTGCAGCAGCTTGTACCACGCCTTGGCGAAGGCCAGCGCGAACTGGTCGGGGTTCTCCAGGAAACGGCGGGAGATCTTCTCGTACGCCGGGTCGACGCGCAGCGACAGGTCGGTCGTGAGCATCGTCGGCCGGTGCTTCTTCGCCGGGTCGAAGGGATCCGGGATGATCGCCTCGGCGTCCTTGGCGACCCACTGCTTCGCGCCGCCGGGGCTGGTGGTGAGTTCCCACTCGTAGCCGAAGAGGATCTCGAAGAAGCGGTTGCTCCACTGCGTCGGCACGTCGGTCCACGTCACCTCGAGACCACTGGTGATCGTGTCGGCGCCCTTGCCGCTGCCGTGGGTGCTCAGCCAACCCAGGCCCTGCGCCTCCAGCGGAGCGCCCTCGGGCTCCGGGCCCACGTGGTTGTCGGCGACGCCGGCACCGTGGGTCTTACCGAAGGTGTGACCACCGGCGATGAGGGCGACGGTCTCCTCGTCGTTCATCGCCATCCGGCCGAAGGTCTCGCGGATGAAGTGCGCCGCCGCGGCCGGGTCCGCGTTACCGCGCGGGCCCTCCGGGTTGACGTAGATCAGCCCCATCTCGGTCGAGCCGACGCCGGCCGCCATCTCCTTCTCGGAGGCGTACCGCTCGTCGCCCAGCCAGGTGTCCTCCGGGCCCCAGAAGATCTCCTCGGGCTCCCAGACGTCCTCGCGACCGAAGCCGAAGCCGAAGGTCTTGAAGCCCATCGACTCCAGGGCGACATTGCCGGCGAGCACGAGCAGGTCGGCCCAGGAGATCTGCTGGCCGTACTTCTGCTTGACCGGCCAGAGCAGCCGGCGGGCCTTGTCCAGGTTGGCGTTGTCCGGCCAGCTGTTGAGCGGCGCGAACCGCTGCCCACCGTCGCCGGCGCCGCCGCGGCCGTCCTCGATGCGGTACGTGCCGGCGGCGTGCCAGCTCATCCGGATCATCAGGCCGCCGTAGTGGCCGAAGTCGGCCGGCCACCAGTCCTGCGAGGTGGTGAGCACCTCGACGATGTCGCGCTTGAGGGCCTCGACGTCGAGCTTCGCGAACTCCTTGGCGTAGCTGAAGTCCTCGCCCAGCGGGTTGCCCTTGGACGAGTGGGCGTGCAGCACCGACAGGTCGAGCTGGTTGGGCCACCAGTCCCGGTTGGTGCGCGGACGACCGCCGGTCTTCGGGGTCGGCGAGTCGATCGCCGGGTTCTCACTCTCGCTGCCGTGCGCGGTCACCGAGTCGTGCGCGACCGGGCAGCCGGCCGCTGCCTTCTGGTCCACGCCCTGCGCACTGACGGGGCCGTTGTCCTGGGTGTCGCTCATGTACTTCCTTCCGAGCTTGCGGATCTCTGGGGCGTGCGGTCGGTCGCGCAGTCGGGGCAGGTGCCCCAGTAGACGACCTCCGCCTCGTCGACCGTGAAACCGTGGTCGCCGGAGGCGGTGAGACAGGGGGCGTGACCGACGGCGCAGTCGACGTCGGCGATGGCGCCGCAGGAGCGGCACACGACATGGTGGTGGTTGTCAGCGATCCGGGACTCGTAGCGGGCGGTCGCCCCGGCCGGCTGGATGCGCCGCACCAGGCCGGCGTCGGTGAGCACGCGCAGCACGTCGTACACCGCCTGGTGCGAGACAGTGGGTTGATTCGCGCGGACCAGCGCGATCACCGCGTCGGTGCCGACGTGCGGGTGGTCGCGCAGCGCCGCGAGCACCGCCAACCGGGGCCGGGTCACGCGCAACGAGACGGCCCGCAGCTGCGCCTCGAAGTCGGACATCACGGGTACGAACATTAGCTCACTATTTTGGAACGAATCAAGTTTTGCGCCCCCCGAGGTACCCCAACGGCGGACGATTCACCCGAGGTTAACCTGCGGGAGGAAAAAAATCGGACAGCGATGTCGAGAAGTGCCGACCGGCTTCGTCCCCGCAGTGAACGTGACCACGATGGGTCGCAGCCAGCACCAAGGAGCATCACGATGGCCAAGTACCTGCTGCTCAAGCACTACCGGGGCACCCCGGCCACGGTGAACGACGTGCCGATGGACCAGTGGACGCCGGCGGAGATCTCGGCCCACATGCAGTACATGCGCGACTTCGCGGCCCGACTCGAGGGCACCGGCGAGTTCGTTGACGCCCAGGCACTCGCCCCGGAGGGGACGTTCGTCCGGTACGACGGCGAGGGCCGCCCGCCGGTCACCGACGGCCCGTTCGCCGAGACCAAGGATCTCATCGCCGGCTGGATGGTGATCGACGTCGACAGCCACGACCGGGCCGTCGAGCTGGCCGGGGAGCTGTCGGCCGCTCCCGGGGCGGGCGGGAAGCCGATCCACGAGTGGCTGGAGCTGCGCCCGTTCCTGAGCGAGCCCCCCACCATCACTGAGTGACGGTTCTGATGGACGAGACGCTGCTGCGCAGCCTCACGCCGAGCGTCCTCGGGATCCTCGTCCGCCGCGGAATCGACTTCGCGGCGGCCGAGGACGCCGTGCAGGACGCCCTGGTCGAGGCGGTCCGGGTCTGGCCGGCCGACCCACCGCGCGACCCGTTGGGCTGGCTGACCACTGTGGCGTGGCGACGGTTCCTCGACGCGGCCCGAGCCGACACCGCTCGCCGTCGGCGTGAGGATCTCGTCGACGAGGAACCGGCGCCAGGGCCCGCTCCCACGGTGGACGACACACTCCAGCTCTACTTCCTGTGCGCCCACCCGTCGCTGACGCCGTCGTCCGCTGTCGCGCTCACGCTGCGCGCCGTCGGTGGGCTGACCACCCGGCAGATCGCGAACGCCTACCTGGTGCCCGAGGCGACCATGGCGCAGCGCATCAGCCGGGCCAAGCGCACCGTCTCCGGGCTGCGATTCGACCGACCCGGCGACGTCGCCACCGTGCTGCGCGTCCTCTACCTGGTGTTCAACGAGGGCTACTCCGGCGACGTGGACCTCGCCGCCGAGGCCATCCGGCTCACCCGGCAGCTCGCGGCCGCGATCGACCACCCCGAGGTGGCGGGGCTGCTCGCCCTCATGCTGTTGCACCACGCCCGGCGCGCCGCCCGGACCGCGCCCGACGGCAGCCTGGTGCCGCTCGCCGAGCAGGACCGCAGCCGCTGGGACACCCGGTCGATCGCCGAGGGCGTCGAGATTCTGCAGGCCGCCCTGGCCCGCGACCAGCTCGGTGAGTTCCAGGCCCAGGCCGCCATCGCGGCGCTGCACGCGGACGCGCCGGCCGCCGCCGAGACCGACTGGGTGCAGATCGTGGAGTGGTACGACGAACTGGCGCGCCTGACCGGGAGCCCGGTCGTCCGACTCAACCGCGCGGTGGCGGTCGGTGAGGCCGACGGCCCCCGGGCCGGCCTGAAGGCGCTCGCGGCGGTGGACGACGCGCTTCCCCGGTACACGGCGGTGGCGGCGTACCTGCACGAGCGCGACGGCGACCTGGCAACGGCGGCGCGGCTGTACGCCGAGGCTGCCCAGCAGGCCCCCAACCTCGCCGAACGCGACCACCTGACCCGCCAGGCCGCCCGACTCAACGCCCTGCTGCGTCGCTGACCCCTCGGGCAACGGGGGCGTCTACCCGCGCCGCTGGCCATGGCCGGGGCACCTGGTCCGGAAATACTCCGGAACTTTCGGCAACCCCCACCCCGACCGGTGTGCAGGTGTTGCGACGCCGCGGTGACCGCCCCGGACTCTGATCGACTACTGACCTGGACGGATGCCGCTCCGGTGACGACAGCGGTGTTGCCACCCTGTTTCCGAAAATTGTTGACAAGTAGACGGCTGGGTTAATACGGTCGCCATCGACGGCACTCGATTGTCGTCAGCACCAGCCACCACTACCCCCTTCTCCGATCGTCGTGCAGGACGACCGGCCCCACCACCACCGAGCGGTACGACGCCGTGGCCCTTACCCGACCACCGGCAGCCTGTCGAGGCGTACCGCGCCGCTGGCCCCCGCCAGCCGTCAGAGGAGGCAACAGTTCCATGACCGACACCAGCCACACCAAACCGAGAGGCCGCGGCCGCATGCGGCTGCTCCTGGGCGCCGCATGCGCCGCCGTCGTGGCCGTCGCCGGCACGATGACGGCCACCAACGCGTACGCCGAGGCCGACCGCACCCTCACGTCGAACCTCACCGGCACGCACAACGGGTACTACTTCTCGTTCTGGAAGGACAGCGGCAACGCCAGCATGACGCTGCGCGCCGACGGCCGATACACCAGCAGTTGGGACAGGAGCACCAACAACTGGGTCGGCGGCAAGGGTTGGGCCACCGGCAACCGACGGACGGTCACCTACTCGGGCAGCTACAACCCGGGCAACAACAACACCTACCTCGCCCTGTACGGATGGACGCGCAACCCGCTCATCGAGTACTACGTGGTGGAGAACTTCGGCACCTACAACCCGAGCAGCGGCGCGCAGCGGATGGGCACGGTCACCACCGACGGCGGCACCTACGACATCCTCCGCAGCCAGCGGGTCAACGCCCCGTCGATCGACGGCAACCAGACGTTCTACCAGTTCTGGAGCGTCCGCCAGCAGAAGCGCTCGAGTGGCACCATCACCACCGCCAACCACTTCGACGCTTGGGCCCGGGCCGGCCTGAACCTCGGCACCAACCACAGCTACCAGGTCATGGCCACCGAGGGTTACCAGAGCAGCGGAAGCTCCGACATCACCGTCCGGGAGGGCAGCGGCGGCGGTAACCCGACCACCCCGCCCCCCACCGGCAACCCGGGGACCGGAAACTGCAACGCGACGATCTCCGCCGGCCAGCAGTGGGGTGACCGTTTCAACCTCAATGTCGCGGTCAGCGGCACCAACAACTGGGTCGTCAGCCTCGGCCTCGGTGGCGGCCAGAGCATTCAGAACAGCTGGAACGCCGCCGTCAACGGCAACAGCGGCACCGTCACCGCGACGCCGAACGGCAACGGCAACAACTTCGGCGTAACGATCATGGCCAACGGCAACTGGAACTGGCCGACGATATCCTGTCGCACCAGTTGACCCCGATAGGTTCCTGACACATCGCACCTCTGGCGTGGCGGCCTCGGTCGCCACGCCAGACTGCGTCGCAGGCAACCCCCGTCCGCCTCGGCGTCCATGACGGCCTCGGGCCGACCCCGCTCGACGTGCCCTTTGCTCTGCACCCGCCGAGGCACCACCGGCCTACAACTGCATGGCGCATCCGCGGGTGCAGAGCAAAGGGCGGACCTTGCGGCACGGCCCAGTTGCGAGAGCATGGCCGCTGCCGCCGTCCGCTACACCTGCGGCACCGCGGTCTCTGCTCCGGCCGTCGATTCCTCCGCCGACGGTTGCGAGGTTGGGTCCGCCGCTGGGTTCTCCGTCGTCCCCGAGGTCGGCGGCGCTGTCGTTCCGCCTGTCGGGGCTGCCGTCGGGGCTTTCGTCGGCTCCGCAGGAGCGCTCTCGGACGCGGTGGGACCGGGCGCATCCGTAGTGCTCCCACCGGACGGCGTCGACGGATCCACCGTCCCCTCGCCCGGGGTGGGCGTCGGGGTCGGAGAGCCGGGCGCCCGGACCGGCATGCCGGCAGAACTGCGGGTGGCTGGTTCACCGCCGCCGACGCCGGGGCCCGGTTCCCGCTGGGGCGGCACCGTTGGCGACACCGCGGGCGGCACCACGGGAGGCGTCGACGGTCGCCCGGTCGGGCCGGGCATGATCCCGATGGGATCGGCGAGCACCAGGACGGCAGCCGCGGCGGCAAACGATCCGAGAAGCACCGCGAGCGCTCTGGGCCCGGAAGTGACGGCCCGGCCCACCGTGCCGCCGAGGGCAGACCGCCGGGCGGCCGTTACCTCGGTTCGCACCCCGACCTCGGTCGCCCCGGTCGCGGTGGACGGCAGGTGGTCAGACGGGGCCGCGAGCGTCTGCGCCGCCCTGGCCATGGCCGCTGCCGTCGGAAAGCGATGGGCGGGCTCCTTGGCCATCGCGGTGGCGACCACACGCCGGACCTCCGGCGGAACGTCCTCGGGCAGCGGCGACGGTTCCTCTTCGAGATGCCGCAGCGCCACCGCGACGGCATTCTCGCCCTCGTGCGGTGGCCGACCGGCGAGGCAGTGGTAGACGACAGCCCCCAGCGCGTAAATGTCGATCGCCGGTGTGGTCTCGTTCTTCGCGACCTGCTCGGGCGCCATGTACAGGGCGGTGCCGACGATCTGGTTCGTTCCGGTCAGGCTCGTCGCCTCCCGCGTCACCGCAACACCGAAATCGACGAGTACGACGTGCCCGTCCGGCTCGATGATCAGATTGCTGGGTTTGACGTCCCGGTGCACGACACCGGCGTCATGCGCGGCCTGCAACGCACGGGCGGACTGCGCGGCGATGGACATCGTCTCGGCCACGTCCAGCCGGCCGACCTCGGCGATCCGCTCCGACAGGGGCTGCCCCTGCACGCATTCCATCACGATGTAGGCGAGGTCCAGCGCTCCGGACTGGGACACCTCACCGTAGTCGTAAACCTGGGCGACACCTGGGTGACGCAGGGCTGCCATGGCCCGCGCCTCGCGCCGGAACCGCTCGCCGAAGCCGCCGTCGGTAACCAACCGAGGTTGCAGCATCTTGATCGCCACGCAGCGGTCGAGGGTTTCGTCGACCGCCCGCCACACGTCACCCATTCCGCCGCTGGCGATGCTTTCGACCAGGCGGTAACGGTCTCCGACGACTTGCCCCACATTCGGCATAGCTTTCGGTACCCCGGACTCCTCGATCTCAAGCACAGCGAGGCTGGGCACCGCGCCGCGTCGGCGCACCGCACGAGAAACCCGCCCCGCCACTGCCGGCGGGGCGGGCTCGTCGGCCGTCTACGACCCGGTCAGCTGTTCAGCCTGGCAATCAGGGCGGTGGCCATGCCCTGCTCACCTCGGGCGTTGGGGTGGAACGGCGCGGCCGAGTTCTGCGGCACCAGACCCTCGACCCACCGGGTGCCGCTGCCCTTGCACGCGTCGCGGCCGATCGACGGGGTGTAGACGTCGGCGTAGGTGGCGCCATTGGCGCTCGCGACGCTGGCCAGCATCGCGTTGAGCGACTTCTCGACGCCACGCAGGTACGGCACGTCCTGGTAGGCGATCGGAACGACCGGCCAGCAGCCGTAACCGCTGTCCGGCAGGATCGCCGGATAGCCGAGCACCACGACCCGCGCGCCCGGTGCGGCCTGCCGGACCGCCTGGAGCACGGCGGTGATCTTCGGCGTGGCGGCGACGATCCGCGCCTGCAACTGGTCGACACCTCCGGCGGTGTACCGGTTCTTGCACGGAGATCCGAGCGGGCTGCTGACGCTCGCCTCCGCGCAGTCGCCGATGATGCCGGAGAAGCCGATGTCGTTGCCGCCGATCTGCACCGTCACCAGCGACGTGTTCGACGTGACCGCGTTGAGCTGCGGCGGCAACGTGATGCCCAGTTGACCGCTACCGCCATAGAGGATGTCGTCAGTGGTGGCGCCGGAGCAGCTCACGTCGGCGAACGACGACGAGCCGGCGGACGCCGCCACCAGGGACGGGTAGTTGCGGTTGGACCGCAGGCAGTTGAGGTCGACCTGGGTGGGGATCAGCGGACCTGCGGTGTACGAGTCGCCCAACGCGACGTAACGGCCGGTGGGCACGGCGGCGCTGGCGGGGGTGGCGACGGTGAGCAGCACGCCGGCGGTGGCGACGGCGAGTGCGGCCAACCGGGTGGCTGCCCGCAGGCGGGGCAGGCGGGGACGGGTCATGGCGCCTCCCAGGAGGGGATCAGGGTGGTGGTGCCCGAGATCCTGTCGCCGCCGACGTCAACCGTCAATATCGATAGACCTCACTAAATGCCCGTCCGGAGTGTGGGATACATCAGTGGTGATCAATCAAGCGGTGCGTAACCGACCGAAGTCGGTGCCGTGCCCGGCGCGTAGATCACGCGAAGGACGCCGGTCGGGAACGCCTCCGACGCCACCAGTCGCAGGTGGTACGCCGCGTCGCCCTCGTCGAACAGCTTGCGACCCTTGCGCGCGGCCACCGGATGCACCAGCAGACGCAGCTCGTCGACCAGGCCGGCGGCCAGCAGTTGCTGCACCACGGAGATCGACCCGGGGATGAGGATTCCCCGGACGCCGGCATCGGCCTTGAGCGCGCTGACGGCGTCGATGAGGTCCCCGTCGATCAGCTCGGAGTTACGCCAGGAGAACTCCAGCGGCTGGCGCGAGGCGACGACCTTGCGCATGTCGCCGAGTTGCTTGGCGAACGGTGCGTCGTCGCCACCGGCGGCCTCCCGGTCGGGCCAGGCCCCGGCGAAGCTGTCGTACGTCTCGCGGCCGATGAGCAGCACGTTGGCGGCGTCATAGTCCTCGGTGACGGCGCGGCCCATGTTCTCGTCGAAGTACGGGAAGTGCCAGTCAGGGTCGATCTCGGCCACACCGTCGGCCGAGATGAACAGCGTGGAGATGACCTTTGCCATCGCGGGGGCCCCTTCGAGTCGGGTGATGTCGGTAGGTCGACCGGCGCATCGTCCCAAACTCGTCAGCCACAGGCCGCCCCGCTGCTGCGTGTCGTATCCCGTCTTTGTCCGGGGCGGGCTCGGCGTGACGCCGAGCCCGCCCGTTACGGATCAGTCGAGCGTGATCAAACCGGGCGCTGCAGGGTCAGCAGACCCGGCCGGTACGGCAGGAGGCCGTAGTCGCCGCCGGAGTTGGGGGAACGACCTTGGTAGAGCAGTTGCAGGTTGCAGGGGTTGACGGTCATGGTCTGGTCGGCGTTGGTGCGCAGCAGCTCACCGTGGCTGATGTCGTTGGTCCAGGTGGCACCGCTGTTGGCCTTGCCGGCGAACGGGTTGCTCTCGCTGGTGGCCTGCGGCGTCCACGAGCCGCCCAGGCTGGTGGCCGTGAACGAGCGGAAGTAGCGTCCCTGCGAGCCGATCGCCTCGACGATCATGAGGTAACGGTTCTGGCCCTGGAGCTTGTAGACCTGGACGGCCTCGAACAGGTTGTTGGTGGTGTCGCTCATGATGGTCGTGTAGTTGGAGCCGAAGCTGCCGGGGAAGTTGCCGATCGGCATGCTGGCCCGGTAGATCTTGCCGTTGTCCCCGGCGAAGAACAGGTACATGTTCTGGTCGTCACCGATGAGAGCCTGGTCGATCGGGCCGGTGCCAGAACCGGTGATGCTTCCGCTGAACAGGGTCTGTGCCGCGGACCAGCCGTTCGGGTTGGTCGGGTTGGTCGAGGTCCGGTAGGAGAACGCAGGCCCACCCCACTGGTAGGCGAGCACCCAGATGTTCTTCGGCGCGAAGAAGAACAGCGACGGCGCGACTGTCGCGTTGTTCATCGCGTTCTGGCTGGCGGAGGCCATCTGCGAGTAGTTGGTGAAGAGGCCGAAGTTCATCGAGCCCCACCGGGTGCCGTTGTCGTGGGTGGTGGCGTAGACGAGTTGCTGGCCGTTGTAGGGGGCGACGGTGAAGTCCTTGAGCGACACCCAGCCGGACCTCGGGGTCGCCAACACCCCGGTGGAGGACCACCGGTACGTCGAGGGAAGGTTGCACGTCGGCGGCGGGTCGGTCGGCGGTGGGGTGGTCGGTGGCGGGGTGGTCGGTGGCGGGTCGGTCGGCGGCGGAGTCGTCGTGCCACCGGTGCAGGTGACACCGTTCAGGGCGAAGCTC
Source organism: Micromonospora salmantinae (assembly GCF_022230905.1). Classification (NCBI taxonomy): domain Bacteria; kingdom Bacillati; phylum Actinomycetota; class Actinomycetes; order Micromonosporales; family Micromonosporaceae; genus Micromonospora; species Micromonospora salmantinae. The sequence goes on along the minus strand of NZ_JAKKFG010000014.1, from coordinate 153,771 downwards.
GTCGGGTCGGGGTTGCTGCCCGTCCAGGACCCGTTGAACCCGAACGACACAGTGCCGTTGGCTGGGATCGCAGCGTTGTAGCTCACGTTCTTCGCGGTCACCGCCGACCCGCTCTGCGTCAGCGACGTGTTCCAGGCCTGCGTCACCGTCTGTCCGGCGCCGTACGACCAGGTCAACGTCCAACTGCTCAACGGGTCACCCAGGTTCGTGATCGCCACGTTGGCGCCGAAGCCGCCCTGCCACTGCGACGACACGGCGTAGTTCACCGAACAACCCTCGGCCGCGGCACCGGCCGGCAGCGCCGCGACAACTGTCGACGACACCAGTAAGCCGACGCCGGCCGCAACCAGACCGACATTGGTGGCTCTGGATCTGGTCATATAGCACCCTCCTCGCGGGACGGCGGCCTATACATTGGTGGTGGTCGCTGAGCGGTGACCGATTGTGAGCGTTAACAGGCCGCGTCAGGTATGTTACGGGAGCGCTCCCATGCACTCAACAGCATCTATCTCCCGTTCTCAGCTACGTCGACTTCGCCGGCGCGGCTGGCCCGCCAGCGACCTTCCTCAGACGACAGTGAGGGTGAGAACACCGAACTGGTTGCCCCGCTGCACGTAGTGCGGCAGATAGAGCTTCCACGTCACGCTCAGCTCGCGCCCGGCCCGCATCGAGGCCGGCACCTCGGCGACCATTTCGAACACGGCACTGCCGCCGGCGGGGATCTGCGGGAGCGCGCGGCAGTTCAGCCGGTACAGCTGGGCCGAGTTCACCGCGTCGTTTGTCGCGTCGCCGAGAGAGAACCGTTCCATCAGGAAGCCCGGGCAGGGGTCCAGCACGAGGGTGCCGTCGGTCGGGTTGCCCAGCCTCACCCGGAAGGTGAGCCGCGACCCGGCGACGGCGGTCGTCGGCCCCTGAACAGCGACGGTGAGCTTTTCGAGCGGCGACGACGGGGGCTTCGACACCGTCACCGGCTCGGTGAACCCGCTGGCGGACCGCGTCGACGTCCCAGTCCGCCCACCGCAGCAACCGCTGCATCCCGCCCGGCGACACATCACCGGCCTGCTCCGCGAGGGTCCAGCCGTTCTTCCGGCCCAGGCCCGACACCAGGCCGCACAGGTACTGGCGCACCCGCCGCCGCGGTTCCGACCGGCGAAATCGAGGCCCGATCCGGGCATGCAGGCTGTCCAACTCCCCGTGCCAACGATCAACATCAACGTCCGTCACAGGCACACCAACGAACCTGACCCGAAGGCGGTTAGCTACTGCCGTTGCCGCGCTAGCCAACTACGGGGCAGGCAGGTAGTCCTGCCTGCCCCGGCATGGCCCAGCCGTGCTGGCCGGGTTGCGGGCTAGCGCAGCGATCGGAACGTCTCGCGGACGTCTTCCGAAAGCAGCTGCGGCTGTTCCCACGCCGCGAAGTGGCCGCCCCTGTCGTGCTGGGCGTAGTGGACGAGGTTGGGGTACGCCTGCTCCGCCCAGCTCCGGGGCACCCGGTAGATCTCGTCGGCGAAGGTGCTCACGCCGACCGGGACCGTCACTCCCTTGACGGCGAAGAAAGGGAGTTTGCTCTCCCAGTACAGCCGCCCCGAGGACACCCCCGTGTTGGTGAGCCAGAAGAGCGTGATGTTGTCCAGGATGTCGTCGCGCGTGAGGTCGCTCGGATTTTTCAGACGCTTCTCCAGAACCTGCTGAACGATGCCGGGCTGACCGGCCCCGTCGCCGTGGTCGATCATGAAGGCGGCGAGGTCGATCGGTGAGTCGGCCAGCCCGTAGAGCGTCTGCGGGCGCGTCCCCATGATCAGCCCGTACGCCACGTGCGACCCAAAGAACTTGAGCAACTGCTCGTACGTGCTCGACTCCTCGTCGGAGAGACCGGACGGCGTCGGAGTGCCGACGAAGGACGCCACGAAGAGGTCCGGCGGAATCGCGCCGGCCATGTTGGTGTGGATGCCGATCAGCTCCGGCGGCGCCGGCTCGGCGGCCGCCGGGTCAGCGCGGCCGCCGGCCATCGCGTCAACGACGATCGCGCCCCAGTCACCGCCCTGCGCCACGAAGCGCGTGTACCCGAGCCGCTTCATGATCTCGACGTAGGCCTTCCCGATGTGCACGGGATCCCAGCCGGTCGTGGTCGGTTTGCCGGAGAACCCGTATCCGGGCATGGACGGGATCACGACGTGGAAGGCATCTGACGCGCTCGCGCCATGCGCCGTCGGATCTGTGAGCCGGCCGATGAGTTTCAGTTGCTCGATGATCGATCCTGGCCAGCCGTGGCAGACGACGATTGGTAGCGCGTCCTCGTGCTGCGAGCGAACGTGGATGAAGTGGATGTCCAGACCGTCGATCTCGGTGACGAAGTGGGGGAACTCCTTCAGCCGCGCCTCGCACTTGCGCCAGTCGTAATCATTCGCCCAGTAACGAGCGAGGTCCTGCATGAGCGCGAGCGGCACGCCCTGCGAATCATCATCAACGGTCTCCTTCTCAGGCCAGCGCGTGGCCTTGATGCGCGCGCGTAGGTCCTCAAGGTCCGCCTCGGAAACCTCTATCTTGAACGGCCGCACTTCTGCGCCGCCTGTTCGCGCTTGCGTCTTGCCAGCCACGCAGGCTCCCTCCCGCCTAGAATGCCCTTGAAGTCGCCGCCCGACCTTGTGTCAGGCCAGCGCCCCCATTTGCTCAGAGCGTAAGACGCGATCTCCTTGTCCGGAGCCATACGAGCAATCCGCCCGGCCTCGCGGGGAGTCCGGGCATCTCATAACGCAACGGCAGTAGGCGAATCGTCTTCGGGTCGGTCCGTTGGTTGCCTGTGACGGGCGCTGATGATGATCGTTGGCACGAGGAGTTGGACCGGTCGCATGCCCGGATCGGGCCTCGGGTTCGCCGGCCGCGCCGCCTGGTCGCGATGGCGCCGACGACACCAACACCATGCCCGAAACTGCCACTACCGACGACATGGCTACCCCTGACCAACTGCCGCGCAGTACTAGGGCACGCTCGGACCTCGACGGCCCTCCCGCGCAGGCTTTCACCACCGCCCTCAAGGGCAGTACAGCTAGCCCGCATATCGGCAGCCGTGCTCAGCGCCGGTCAGTCTCCGGTGGGCCCGGGGCCCTCGGCGATCGCGACGGGAGTGCCGAGCTCGACGGTACGGGAAACGGTGCACAACCGATCGTGCGACTGCTGCAACGACCGGGGCAGCGCCGCACGGGCCGCGTCGCCCTCCGCGCCCTCGGGGAACGTCACTGTGAACTCGACCCGCAGGTTGCGCATCCGGTTTCCGCCGGCCTCGTCGCGGATCTTGTCGCCGGTGACGGCGACGGCGAACCCGGTCGGCTCGGCACGACGACTGGTGATGTGGTCCACATCGACAGCGGTACAGCCACCGATGGCGGCCAGCAGCAACTCCACCGGCGTGAAACTGCCGTCCTCGCCCGTGCCCAACGACACCGAGCCGCCACGGGAGTTCCGCACGACGTAGTTGCCCAGGCTGGTGCGCTCGATCGCCACCGAACGGAAGGTGTCCTCAGTCATGACAGAAAACTACAGGCCGCCGCGATCACGAGTACATGAGATGCAGCGTCATCCCGGCGTCGGCGTGCGCCAGGTTGTGGCAGTGATTGGCCCACATTCCCGGGTTGTCGGCCCGGAACGCCACCTCCCACACCTCGCCCGGACGGACGTCGAACGAGTCCAGCCACAACGGGCTTCCGGCCGCCGGTTCTCCGTCGCGGGTCAGCACCAGGACGTGGTGGCCGTGCAGGTGCCACGGGTGCACGACCTGCGACCGGTTGACGATCGTGAACCGTACGACGTTGCCCAGGCGTACGACCTGCGGTGGGATGTCCGGGTCGGCCGCGCCGTTGACGGTGTGGGCGTACCGCGGTAGCAGTCTGCGCAGGTCGAGGCCACGATCGAGGACGAGGGTGAACGTCTTGTCGAACCGGGACCAGGGCACCGGAGCGGTCGCGCCGTAGCCGAGCGGATCGAGCACCGGCCAGGCGCCGGTCGCCGTCGACACCGGGCCGGTCGAGTAGACCGCCCGCCCGTCGACGAACAGCGCCACCGGGGTCGCCGGCGCGTCGAAGACCAGGTCGTAGCGGCCCCCGGCCGGGATCAGCACGGCGGTGTCCACCAGTGGCGTCGGGCCGCGCAGGTCGACGCCGTCGATCGCGGCCACCCGGAACGCGGTCCCGGCCAGGGCGTACCGGTGCGTCGTGCTGTCGGTGTTGATCAGCCGCAACCGCACCGGCAGGCCGGCGTCGACCTGCTCCACTCTCGGCGCGGGCAACGGACGGCCCGCCAGGGTGTGCACCGGCACTGTGACGTCGAGGCCGGTCACCGGGCCCGGTCGCACCACCAGCACACCGTAGAGACCCATCCGCACGCCGACATCGGAGGCCGAATGCGTGTGGTACCAGTACGTTCCGGCCTGGTCGGCGCGGAACCGGTAGACGAACTCCTGCCCGGGCCGCACCGCCGCCTGCGTCACCCCGGGTACCCCGTCCTGATCGTTCGGCACGTCGTACCCGTGCCAGTGCAGTGTGACCCCGCGCCCGATGTCGCGGTTGCGTAGCGTCACCTCCAGGACGTCGCCGACGGTGGCGGTCAGCTCCGGTCCGGGGACCTGCCCGTTGAACGCCCACGCCGCGACGTTCCGGCCGCCCGCGTCCACGGTGGCGGTTGCGGCGGTCAGGGTGAACCGCCGGGTGGGTTCGTCGGCGATCCGGGCCGCCGGGAAACCATGATCATGCGGTACGGCGGGTGCGGCGCCCGGGGCGACGGTCAGCCCGGTTCCGGTCAGCAGCGCCGCGACCGCCACCACGAGGGCCACCCGGGACACCGTTCGGGACGGGCGCGCACCGAGCGCACGCGCCGAGATCACCGTGGCCGCCACGACCCCGGCGACCGCGAGCAGCCCCGCCCCGGCCGACGCCGGGTAGCCGTGCAGGATCGTCACGAGCAGGGCGCTGCTCGTGGCGTACCCGGCGAAGAGCAGCGGAACCGCGACGGCCCGGATGTCGCCCGGGGCCCGCAGCAACCGCGGACCGGCGACGCCCACCGCCGCGAGCGACAGTGGGGCCGCGATGAGGACCTTCTCCGCGGCGAACCACCAGCCGGCGCGGGCGAGGGCGGTGATCGTGATCGCGCGGGCGAGCGTGGCGAGCAGCGCGACGGCCGCCAGTCCCAGTGCGAGCGGGCGGCGACGGGCGGCGGACGCGGCGCCACCGCCCAGCCAGGCGGCGGACGCGAGGACCGCGATCACGAGGTCGGCCACGAGCAGCGACCCGGTGGTCACGCCGGCTCTTCTTCCCGGGTGACCAGCCGAGCCGCGCCGGCGGGAGCCGGGACGGCCAGCTGTCGCGCCGCGCGATGGACGCCGACCACGACGTGCACCGCGATGATTCCGTTGAGCGCGTGCAACCCACCGATGGTCAGGCCGAGCGGGGTGCTGACACCCGACGCGTCGGTGGACGCCTCGGCCAGCATGGCGATGATCGGCTGGAGGAGGACGAGGCCGATCGGCACGATCGCCAGTCCGATGACCTTTCCTGGCGCCTTCGCCAGCGCGGCGAACACTGCGGTGAGCACTGTGAGAATCGGGATGACCGCCATGCCGTTGACGCTGTGCAGCGCGTACGCGTCGTCACCGGCGGGTCTGGTGAACCCGCCCACGGCGGCGAGGACGAACTGCACTGCGAACGCGACGAGCAGCACGGCGCTGACGATGACGAGAGCCTTGCGCATGGGTTACCTCCTAGAGGCGCGCCGAGGCGAGGGCCCGGGCGACGTGATCGGTGGCCGTGATCGCCCCGTACGCGACCAACCGCACGAGGTCGGCATCGGCGGGGTGGGAGAGCCGCCAGAGAGCGACGTCGCCCGGGCTGATCGCGCTGGGCGCGAACGCCGCCAGCAACGCGATCCGGGTCCCGATGCGGTCCCTGCCGGGCACGTCCCGGACCAGGTCGACGGCCCAGTCCGCGGGCCGGGCCGGGAACCGCCCGTCCTCCCAGCGCACGGTGGCCGTGACGGTCCGGCGCGCCACGTCGCCCAGCAGCAGGTCCCCACCCAGGTTGGCGGCGTTCCGCAGCGACGCGTAGGCGACGCCCACCGGGCTGTCCCCCGCCCAGGCGGGAGGTGATGCCGCCGGGTCGGCGTCGAGAAGCGGAAGGCTCCGGCCGGGCTCCTTCGACTCCCGGGCCGCCTTGGCGTAGAGCCGGCCGCCGACCGAGCGCACCAGCGGGGAGCGTTGCAGGCCGCCGGGGAGCAGATCGGGGTCGAGCAACGCGGAGACGACCCGGTTGATGAAGTGGAAGGCGAGCAGGGTGCCGGTGATCTCCGGGCCGTGGGTGCTGGTCCAGTCGGCGGCTCTGGGGCTGCGGCTCGCCTGCGCCCAGCCGACGAGCGCGGCGTGCCTCGGCTCGGCGGGCGTCTCGCCCCGGGCGACGGCCTCGGCCAGCCTCGGTGCGCCCAGCGCATGCAGCAGCAGCACGTGAGCGTCGACGCAGAACTGACAGCGGTTGGCCCGGGACACCGCAGCCGCGACGAGTTCGCGGTCGACCCGGGGAGCGTCCCCGGCGAGCAGCGCCTCCCGCATCAGCGCCCAGGTCGCCGCCAGCACCTCCGGCACGGCCGAGAGCGCCTGGAAGGTCGGCAACGGCCCGAGAAAGTCGTCGCGCAACTGTTGGTAGACGGCCCCGGTGCGGCCGGTGACCGCCCTCGTCGGCGTGGGGGTGAAGAAGCGGTATGTCATGGGCTCGATGCTTGTTCCGGCGGGCCGGGAAAACGTCGTGCCACCGCAGACACTTGCGCTGCCGCTCATACCGCATCCGTGGTACGCCGCGGGTACCACGCGCGCGGGATGCTCCACCGACGACGGCCGTTCTACAGTGCGACCATGCGCCGTGACCTCCCGTACGCCCTCGGCGGTCTCGCCCTCGGCGTCCTTCTGCTCGGCAACGCCGTGCTCACCCCGGACGCCGGGCCGGTCGAGGTGCTCGACGTCGCCCTGGTCCTGGCCACTGTGGTGGCCCTGGCGGTGTGCCGGCGCTACCCGGTGGTGGCGCTCGGCGTCGTCACCGTCGCCATGCTGGCCGTTCACGTCCGGGTGCACCCCGGGGTGTCCGCCGCGTTCCCCGTCCTCTGCGCGGTCTACGTCAGCGCCTGGCAGGGACACCGGGCGGCCGCCGTGGCCAGCCTCGCCTTCCTCGGCAGTTTCCTGGCCCGCGACATCTCGATGGCGCCGGCCGGCCGGCCAGGTCAACTGGTCGCCGAGCGGACGGCCCTGCTGCTCGGCTGGTTCGTGGCGGCCAACGTCGCCGGGCTTGTCGCCCGGCAGCGTCGGGCGTACCTGGAGCAGGTCGAGCAGCGGGCCATCGAGGCCGAACGCACCCGCGAGGAGATGGCGTTGCGGCGCGCCGGGGAGGAGCGCCTGCGCATCGCCCGAGACCTGCACGACTCCCTGACCCACAGCATCTCGGTGATCAAGGTGCAGGCGGGGATCGCCGTGCACCTGGCCCGCAAACACGGGGAGGAGCCGTCGGCAACGCTGCTGGCGATCCAGGAGGCCAGCGGCGCCGCGATGCGGGAACTCCGCACGACCCTCGACGTCCTCCGCGCACCGACCGACGGCGATCGGGTCGGGCTGGCCCGGGTGGACGAGCTGGCCGAGCGGACCCGGGCGGTCGGCGTACCGGTGCAGGTGACCGTCACCGGCCAGCGCGGGGACCTGCCCGACGAGGTCGACCAGGCCGGGTACCGGGTCATCCAGGAGGCGCTCACCAACGTGGCCCGCCACGCAGGGCCCGCGACCGCGCACATCCAGGTGGAGTACGCCCCGGCGGGGCTGACCGTCGCGGTCAGCGACGACGGTCAGGCGTCGCCGGCTGAGCCGCTGACCCCGGGCGTGGGCCTGCGCGGCATGCGGGAGCGGGTCAGCGCCCTGGGCGGCACGCTGCGGACCGCCGCGCGCGACGACCACGGGTTCACCGTACGGGCCACCTTCCCGCTGGACGGCCCGCGATGACCGTCCGCCTCCCGGAGGAGCCGGGATGATCCGGGTGCTGATCGCCGACGACCAGGCGCTGATGCGAGCCGGCTTCCGGGCACTGCTCGACGCCGAGGACCATCTGGAGGTCGTCGGTGAGGCGACCGACGGCACCTCGGCCGTCCACCTGTCCCGGTGTCTGCGCCCGGACGTCGTCCTGATGGACGTGCAGATGCCGGGCCTCGACGGTATCGAGGCCACCCGGCGCATCGCCGCCGATCCCGACCTCGCCGCGATCCGCGTTCTCATCCTCACCAACTACGGGCTCGACTCCTATGTGTTCGCCGCCCTTCGCGCGGGCGCCAGCGGCTTTCTTCTCAAGGACGCCGACCCCGCCGACCTGCTGCACGCCGTCACCGTCGTCGCGCGCGGTGACGCGCTGCTCGCGCCGACCGTCACCCGCACCCTGATCAGTGAGTTCGTGGCCGGCCCACCGCCGGCCGTGCCGACGGCCGGACGCGACGTGCTGACCGCCCGGGAGCAGGAGATCGTCGAACTGGTCGCCCGAGGGCTCACCAACGACGAGATCGCCGCGCGCATGGTGATCAGCCCGCTGACCGCCAAGACACACGTCAACCGGGCGATGACGAAGCTGCACTGCCGCGACCGGGCCCAGCTCGTCGTGTGGGCGTACGAGTCGGGGCTGATCACGCCGCGTCGACGGTGATCGCCGTCTCCGAGACAGGAGTCGACCAACCCCCCGTGGGAACATGAGGGAGGGTCGACGCACTAGCATTGCCGCCGTCCGCGACGGCTCTGCTGAATCGAGGCGACATGCGTTGGCTCCGTCGATTGCTGGGCGGTAGGCGAGTCCAGCTCGACCCGGGACGACAGCAGGCGCTGCTGCACGACGTCCAGTCCCGGTACGGCCCCCACGCGCGGATCCGGTTCAACGAGCAGGTCGACGCGCTCACCGGTTCACTCGACAGTGACGACGGCCTGGTGGTGGCGACCCGGATCGTGAGTCAGGTCGCCGACGAGGCCCACGTGGACCTTCAGGCCCAGGCCCAGGACATCCACCGACGGACCGGCCGGCGACTGCTGGTGCACCGCCGTAACTACCGGCCGCTGTGGAAGGAGGCGGGCCCGGCCCTGCGCTGGCCGCTGTTCGCACTGCCGTGCGGCTTCCACCCGTACGCGCAGGTGGCCGCCGCCGTCACCGTGGTCGGCAACCGGGCGCCCCGGCTCGACCGGGTGACCGACCCGAACCCGCTGGTGACCCGCGTGTTCGAGGTGCTCGACCTGACCACCTCCGGCTGGGAGTACGGCCGGGTGCGGGTGGACACCGATGCCGCCACCCTGGCCAATCGACTGATCGTCAGTGCCGGGCAGGTCCTCGCGGCCATGGACGATCCGCCGCGACTGCCGCCCGCGGTCCGTGAGCTGATGCGTCGTAACAACACCGTCGCCGTGCACGATCCGGCCGGCCCTCGGGCGGTCGGCGGGATCAACCTGGGCGCGCGGATGCGGGAAGAGTTCCTGGTCTGAGCGCCAGCGGGCGCTACTGCTCGGGGCGCCGGCGGGCGAGATGCACGAGGATGTCGGCGGCAAGCTCGACCGTCTCGGGCAGGATCCGCTCGATCCGGCTGAAGACCTGCTCCTGCTTCGAGGCCGGCAGCTCAAGATACGCCGAGATCGTCGACAGGTGCCCGACGTAGTCGCGCGCACTCATCGTCAGTCGACGCTCGATCACGGTCTGCCGCACATCGGTGAACCATTCGGAGCGTTGGAGTTCGGTGCCGGGCCACTGCATGGCCTGCCCCGGGGGCGTGCCGTCGGGAGAGGGAATCTCGTCGCTCTCCAGGAAGGGTGCCCGGGCGGCGCGGACAGCGTCCGCCACTGCCGGGTCGACCAGCTGGGTTGGTCCACCGAACGAGGCGAACACGCCGCCGGGTTCCAGCAGCGCGGCCACCCGCGACCATCGCCCCTCCGGTGTCGTCCAGTGCAGAGCCGCCGCCGCGTAGACCAGGTCGTACCTCGCGCCCGGCCGCAGGTCCTCGAACGCGGCCCGCACGGTCTCGACGCCTGCTGGCACGTGCTTGCGCAGCTCGGCGAGCATTGCCCCGTCCGGCTCGGTGGCGGTGACAGTGACGCCCGCTGCGGCGAACAGTCGGGTCGCCTTGCCCGTTCCGGCCCCGATCTCCAGCGCCGTTCGAATCGGCCGACCCGCGTAGCTCAGGACCAGGTCGACAAGCTCGGCGGGGTAGCCCGGTCGGTACCGTTCGTACTGCTCCGCCACCATCCCGAAGCTCAGTGCGCGAGCAGGCATGCCGCCAATCCTGTCACCACTCGCGTCGGTGATACCCGATCTTCCAAGCAAACGCACCGCCGTGACGACAACTGCCCGCAACCGCTTGCCGGTCCGTCGAACACCGCTCGACCATGTGCGGATGGGGCCGGAGCGTCGGGTGATCGTCGGTGTCGACGTGGGCCCCACTGCCGTGCGGGCTGTCGCGTTCGCCCTGGACGGCACCGCACGACACGTCGCGACGCGGGAGTACCCACTGCTCGAGCCGATGCCCGGCTGGCAGGTACAGGAGCCCGACGTGCTGATGGCGGCCACCATCACGGCGATGTCCGCGTGTGTGGCCGGCACCGCCGGAGCGGAGGTGGTAGCCGTCGCGCTGAGCTCCGCCAGGTACGGCCTGATCGGGCTGGACGCGGCCATGACGCCGGTGACGCCACTGCTGACCCGGCGCGACACGCGGTCGTCGGAGGCGGCCCGTGAGTTGCGGTCGTCCGGCCAGAGCCGGGAGCTGCACCGGTTGACTGGCACACCCGTGCACCCGATGAACCCGCTCTGCAAGCTCCTGTGGTTCGCCCGCCACGAGCCGTACCTCTGCATGGCGACGCGGTGGTGGATCGGCCTCAAGGACTACGTGGTCCATCGGCTCACCGGGATGTTGGTGACCGAGTTGTCCTCGGCATCCGGCACCGGGATGTTCGACGTGCACCGTCGGCTGTGGAGTACCGCCGTACTCGATCTTGCTGGGGTGTCCGAGAGCCAGTTGCCCCCGGTGCTGCCGACGACGGCGGTGTTGCGGTTGTCGCCGACGGCCGGGCGAGCGGTCGGCCTGCCGTCGGGCACACCGGTGGTCGTCGGCGCGGGAGACGGCCCGTTGCGCAGTCTGGGCGCGGCGGCGATCGACCCCACCGTGGGTGGCCTGACGCTCGGGGCCACCGGGGCCCTGCGGACGGTCGTCGAGGCTCCCCTCACCGACCCGGCAGAGTCGTTCGCCTGCGGTGCGTTGACCGACGACGCGTGGGTTGTCGGCGGTGCGCTCAGCAACGGCGGCAACGTCGTACGGTGGGCGGGGCGTGTCCTCGGTGACGACAGTGCCGCGCCCGCGCTCCTGGATCTCGCCGAGCGGATCGCACCGGGCAGCGATGGTCTCGTGATGCTGCCCTACCTGCGGGCCGATGAGGCGACGCCGCAGGGCTGCGCCCCGCCGGGCGCGTTCCTCGGGCTGCGCAGCGAGCACTCGCGCGGCCACCTGGTCCGGGCCGCCGTGGAAGGCGTCTGCCTGCAACTCGGTGGTGTCCGGGACCGGCTGGCCGAGCTGACACCGATCGGCAGCGTCCGCCTGACCGGTGGCGCCTTCCGGTCTCCGCTGTGGCGCGCGGTGATGGCGGCGGTGCTGGACTGTCCGGTCCGCGTCGCGGGGGTGGCCGACCACGTCACCCTCGGCGCGGCGGCGCTCGGGCTCTTCGCGATCGGCCACACCTCCGATCTTCAGGAGGCGGTCACCCAGCTCGATCCCGGGGTCGCCGCCGGCGAGCCCGTCGCGGTGGACCCGGCTCTCGCCGCGGCGTATCGCGGTCTGCGGGCGAGGCTGCCCGCGCTCCTCACCGTCGCGAGTCGCCTGGGCGAGATCCTCGACGCCGGCGCCGACCTCAGTGCTCCGGCTCGTCCTTGACCCGCGCCACCAGTTGGGTCGGGTTGACGTAGCGCAGCGCGACGATGAGGAGGACCAGCATCATCGAGGTGTAGATGACCGCCATGGCGTCGACCGACTGCTGGGCCCTGATCCCGGACGCGGACATCGAGTAGTAGAGCGCCACCACCAGGGTCTGCGAGTCCGGTCCCGCGGTCAGGAAGGTGAGCTCGAACATGCCCACGGTGCGGACCAGCACGAGGATCGCGGAGGCGAGGATGCCCGGCACGAGCAGCGGCGTGAGGATCCGGAGGAACACCGTCCGCAGGCCCGCGCCGCACATGCGCGCGGCGCTCTCGATCCTCGGGTCGATCTGCTCGATGAACGGGGTCATGGTCAGGATGACGAAGGGCACCGACGGCACGAGGTTGGCGAGCACTACCCCGGACATGTGCCCGGCCAGGCCGAACTTGTAGAGGACTGTCGCCAGCGGGATGCCGTAGGTGATCGGGGGCATCAGGATGGGCAGCAGGAACACCAGGAAGATCAGCCGTTTGCCCGGGAACGAGCGCCGCGCGAGGGCGTAGGCGGCCGGCACGCCGATCACCAGCGAGAGGCCCACGACGAGTACGGAGACCTCCAGCGTCACGACGATGACCTGGAGGAGCGCGAATTCGTCCCAGGCTCGGGCGTACCAGCTGGTGGTGTAGCCGTCCGGGAGCCAGGTGTCGAACCAGCGCTGGCCGAACGAACTGACCAGCACGGACGCCACGACGCCCAGCAGGTTGAGGAAGAAGAAGATGACGACGCCCCAGACGATCCAGGCGGCCGGGCGCGCGACGATGCGCCGCCGCCGGTCGGTGCTGGTGGCGGGGGGCCGCGCTGGTGGGGCCTGGGTGGTCGTTGCCATCAGCCCTTGCCTCCGGTGGAGCCGGTGTAGAAGCGGCTGCGAGCGGCCAGCACCACAGCGATGATGACCAGCTCGACGAAGCCCATGATCATGGCGATCGCCGACGCGTACGGGTAGTCGTACTGCTCGTAGGCCGCCTGGTAGGCGGCGAGGGAGATGACCCGGGTCTCCCCGGCCGGGTTGCCGACCAGAACGGCAGACGGGAACACGCTGAACGCCAGGACGAACGTCAGGCAGAAGGTCGTGGCGAGGCCGGGCATCAGCAGCGGCAGGGTGATCCGGGTGAACCGGCGACGCCAGTCCGCCCCCAGCGTCGCGGCCGCGCGTTCCAGGGTCGGGTCGATGCCGGACAGGTACGACAGCACCAGCAGGAACGCGAACGGAAAGCCGGTGATCACCAGCGAGAAGAACACGCCCCAGTAGTTGTGGGTCAGCCGCACCGGCTCGTCGACGAGGTTGCTGGCCAACAGGATCCGGTTGAACCAGCCGGTCGGGCCGAGGAAGTTCAGCAACCCCTGTGCGGTGAGGACCGTGCCGAGCGTGATCGGCACTACCAGCAGCGTGGTGACCAGCCGCTTGCCCCGGAACCGGCCACGCATCCGGTAGGCGATCGGCACGGCGGCGAGGACGTTCAGGAGCGCGGCGGGCAACGCGATCCGCAGCGTGATCCAGATCGTGCCGCGCTCGTAGGAGTCGGAGAAGAACCTTGCGTAGTCGCTGAACGGCCCGCCCCGGGTCGGCTGGAACGAGAGCGTCAGCCCGTAGAAGAACGGGTAGAGGAACAGGGCGATGACGAAGATCAGGGCCGGGACCAGTAACCAGAGCTGACGGTCGATGCCCCGCTCGGCGAGACGGTGCTGCCAGTGCGCCAGCGGCCTCCCGGGCCCGCTCACCGGGTCGTCCCCGCAGCCTCCGGGAGGCGGTCGGGCTGCGGCGACGCGTCGGCGGGATAGACGAGCAGCCGCTGCGGGTCGACGGCGAGCTTGACCTGGTCGCCCGGCGCGATCCGCTGCTCGGTCCGTAGGTGCAGCAGCAGCCCGGTGTCGGTTCGGGCCTCGGCCGCCAACTCGCGGCCCTGGTACTCCACCACCTCGACCGTCGCCGACATGGCGTTGCGGGTCTCGCCGGGCTGGTCGACGCGGATGTCCTCGGGGCGTACCGCGACCACGGCGTCCGCCCGGGGCTGAAGATCCCCCACCACCTCGCCGAGCAGGCGATGGCCGGACGACTCGACGGTGGCCCGGTCGCCGTCGGACTGCTGAACCCGCCCGCGCCACAGGTTGCGGTAGCCCATGAAGTCGGCGACGTGCCAGTTCGCCGGTCGGGTGTGCAGGTCGCGGGGGGAGCCGATCTGCTGCACGCGGCCCTCGCGCAGCACCACCAGCCGGTCGGCCAGGGAGAGCGCCTCCTCCTGGTCGTGGGTCACGTAGACGGTGGTGAGCCCCAGCGACTGGTGCAGCCGGCGGATCTCGGTCCGCATCTCGAGGCGCAGTTTGGCGTCGAGGTTGCTCAACGGTTCGTCCATCAGCACCAGCGACGGTTCGAACACCACGGCGCGGGCGATGGCGACGCGTTGCTGCTGACCACCCGAGAGCTGACCGGGCAGCTTGTCGACGTGGTCCTCCAGCCGCACCAGCCGCACCGCCTCCTCCGTACGGCGGCGCGTCTCCTCCTTGGGCAGCCGCCGCATCCGCAGCCCGAAGGCGATGTTCGCCCGGACCGTCAGGTGCGGAAAGAGGGCGTAGCTCTGGAACACCATCCCGAAGCCGCGCCGCTCCGGTGGGAGCGTGTCGATACGGCGCTCGTCCTGCCAGATGCTCCCCTCCGTCAACGGCAGCAGCCCGGCCAGGCAGTTCAACGCCGTCGACTTGCCGCAGCCGGACGGGCCGAGCAGGGCGATGAACTCCCCCGCCTCGATCGTCAGGTCCAGCTCGGTGAGCGCGGCCTGGCCACCGAAGCGGCGGGACACGCCGTCCAGCCGCAGCTGGGTGAAGGCGGTCATCCCTGCTTGACCTTGCCGCCGCCGATCTCGCGGTCCCAGCGGCTGAACGCCGCCACCAGGCTCTTCGCGTCGAGCGGGACCTCGGTCGGGTTTCCGGCGATCAGCGCGTCGTACTCGGGACGACCGAACTCCCGGATCGCGTCCTGGCTCTTCTGCGGCGCCGACGAGAGCTGGACCTCCTTGATCGCCGGGCCCGGGTAGAAGTAGCCCTCGTCGTACGCCTTCGCCTGCTGTTCAGGGGTGAGCATGAACGCCAGCAGGGCCAGCACGGCGGCCTGGGTGTCGGTCGACACGCCCTTGGGCAGGACGGCGTAGTGCGCGTCGGTGACCCAGTGGAAGCCGTCGATCGGGGTGATTTTGGCCTCCTTGGGCACCGTGCCGAGCACCCGCGGGTTGATGTCCCAACCGGTTGTGCTGACGATCAGGTGCGCGGTGCCGTTGGCGAGGTTCTTCATCGTCTCGGTGGTGCCGGACGGGTAGTAGTCGACGTACTGGCCCAGCTCCTTGAGGAAGGCCCACGTCTTGTCCCAGCCCGCTGTGGGGTCCTTGGGGTTCGAGTCGCCCAGGATGTAGGGCAGACCCATCAGGAACGTCCGCCCCGGGCCGGAGTTGGCCGGCCGGGCGTACTGGAATTTGCGGGGGTTGGCTCTGGCCCAGGCGAGCAGCGCCTCCGCGCTGGTGGGTGGCGTCGCCAGTCGGGACGGCAGATATTCGAGCAGCGGACCTGACGGGTAGTAGGTGACGGTGACGCCCGCGTTGCCGGCGAGCTTCTGCATCGCGGCGGCCGGCTCCAGGTAGTTGCTCATGCCGCCGAGACGGTCCTGGAAGGTCGGCAACACGTCGATCCAGAGCCCCTGCTCGATCCCGGCGGCCAGGCCGTCGACGCCGGTCAGCACGAGGCCGATGTCCACCCGGTCCGCCCCCTGCTGGGCCTTGATTTTTCCGGCCAGCTCGGGCGCCGGAGCCTTCGAGTAGGTCACCCGGGAGATCACGTCGGGGTTCTTCGAGACGAACTCGTCGATCATCCCCTGGGTCAGCTGGAGGTTGCCCGCCACGTCGAGGACGTTGAGCGTGACGGCCTTACCGGGCCGCTGTGGCACCTCACCGGTGCTGTCGCCAGTGCTGTCGCCGGGGGCCTCGGGTGCCCCGCACCCGACAGTGCCCACCAGGAGCGACGATGCAGTGACCAGGAGAGCGCCGCGCCGCGAGATACCCATGAGCCGTTCCCTCCGCCAGGTGTCATCAGTGCTGATTGAGGCAGCCGGCGCGCCGGGGCGGCAACGGGTTGCCATGTATTGCCTCGCGCGAATGTGATCGGAGCGCCGGATTGTTGCGGGGGCATTGCCGAGTATTCACGGCCGCCATACCATGATCACGGCGCGTAGCCGGGAGGAGCATGCAGATGCCCGACCACACCAGGCCGCCGGGAAAGCGAGTCACGATCTACGACGTCGCCCTCGAGGCGGACGTCTCGCCGTCCACTGTGTCCCGCGCCTTCTCCCGACCGAGTCGCGTCAACTCCGAGACCGCCGAACGGATCCGGCGGGTCGCCGAGCGGTTGGGCTACCGGACCAACCCCCTCGCTCGCGCCCTCACCACGTCCCGCACGCAGATGATCGCGCTGGTCATCGCCGACATCACCAACCCGGTGTACGCCGAGATCGTGCGCGGCGCGCAGGAGGTGGCGGCCGACGGCGAATACACCACCGTGCTGATCGACGCCCAGGAGTCCGACCGCCTGGAACGGGCGGCGGTCGAACGCACCATGTCGACAGTCGACGGCATCGTGCTGGCCAGCAGCCGGATGTCCGACTCGGCCATCCGGATGGTCGCCAAGCAGCGGCCGGTGGTGGTTCTCAACCGCGCTCTCGCCGACGTGCCGTGCGTCGTCACGGACGACCCTCGCGGCGTGCGGCGGGCCGCCGAGCACCTCGGTGAGCTGGGGCACGACCACATCACCTACGTCGCGGGGCCGCAGGCGTCCTGGCCCAATGGTGTGCGCTGGCGCTCGCTGCTCGAGGCGGGGATGGAGCTGGAGATCAAGGTTCGCCAGATCGGGCCGTTCAGCCCCACCCTGGCCGGCGGTGAGCGGGCCGCGCAGGAGCTGTGCACGCGTCCCGCGACGGCGGTCCTGGCCTTCAACGACCAGATGGCCATCGGGATCATCCGCGGCCTCAGCCGGATGGGCGTCAACGTTCCGGGCGACGTCAGCGTCGTCGGCTTCGACAACATCCTCGCCGCCGACATCGTCACCCCCGGGCTCACCACCGTCGCGGCACCGCTCTACGCGGAGGGCTCGGCCGCTACCCGGCACCTGCTCACGATGATCGAGGGGGCACCCGGGCACACCGGCCGGCCGATGGTCCTGCCGGTACGCCTCGTGGTCCGCGACTCGACGGCCGTACGCAACCCGAGCCCCGGTCGGACCCGACCAGCCTGGGTACGACAGCGACCCGTTCCCGGCCCGGCGGCCCAGCTGCCGTGAGGGCCGCGCGGCCCCGCGACAAGAAACGACAACTCGTTGCCGAGGCGGAGCCACGCCGGGAAGGATCGACGCGCATCCATCCAGCAACGTCGTTGCGCTCGCGGGACGGGCCGAACGGCGTCCCCAGCGAACGAACGAGGAGATGGCGATGAACCCAGCTTCGGTACCCCGGCTACGGCGAACCCTCATCGTGCTGGGCACGGCACTGGCCACCGTCGCTGCCACCCTCACGGTCGCCACCACCACGCCGGTCGCCGCGGCCCCGTCGCCGGACGACTACAACGGCTCCGACCTGTGGCTGCGGTACGTGCCGGTCGACGACGCGAAGCTGCTGCGTGACTACCGCCGCGCGGCCACGGCGATCGTGGTCGAGAACGCCGACGCCACGAAGGTCCACCGGCACACGACGGACCTCGCCATGGCCCCCGACTCGCGCGAGAAGCTCGTCGAGACCACGCTGGACGCCGCCCGGGACGAACTGGTCCGCGGTCTGGGCGGGCTGCTCGGTCGACCGACGCCCGTGGCGACTGTCGACGGCGGCACGGTCCCCGACGGCGCGGTCGTGGTGGGCACGCCGACGAGTTCCCCGCTGGTGGCCCGCACCATCGCGACCCGCGACCTGGCAACTGTGGGCGACGAGGGCTACCTCGTCCGGTCGGTGTCGAAGGGCAGGGCACGCTTCACCGTCATCGCCGGCAACAGCGACCTCGGCGCGCTGTACGGCACCTTCGCCTTCCTCCGGCTGCTGCAGACCCAGAAACCCATCGACCACCTCCGCGTCGCGGAGTCACCGAAGATCAAGCATCGGCTGCTGAACAACTGGGAGACCGAGCGTCTCTACGCGGGCAACAACGCCTCCGGGCTGGGCGGGCTGAACGGGGAGAGCGGGGCGATCTTCAACTTCGCCGCCACCGGCGCCAGCGCCGGCCGGAACCTGCCCGTCATTCTCGACCGTTACCTCGTCATGGCCCGCGCGTTGGCGTCCCTGGGCATCAACGGCATCACCATCAACAACGTCAACGCCGACAACGCGTACCTGACGAGCACCCGCATCGCGCAGGAGGCTGCCCTCGCCGACGCGCTGCGTCCGTACGGGATCAGGCTGGGCCTGTCCATCCGCTACACCGCGCCCACCGACAGCCGGTTCGCCCCCGACACGCTGACCAACAGCCAGCTCGATCCGTACGGCGCGGATTTCCGGGGCTGGTGGCACCGCCGGGCCCAGCAGATCCAGGCCGCGATCCCGGACTTCATGGGCCTCACCGTCAAGGCCAACTCCGAGGGCCAGCCGGGGCCACAGGACTTCGGGTACGACCACGGTGACGGCGCCAACGCCATCGCCGCCGCGGTGGCACCACTCGGGATGACGGTGCACTGGCGGACGTTCGTCTACAACGCCGAGGTCGACAACGACCGGCTCAAGCGGGCCTACCTGGAGTTCGGGCCGATCGACGACGAGGTGCAGCCGGACGGCAGCCGGGGGCGCTTCGCCGACAACGTGTTCCTCCAGACCAAGAACGGGCCACTGGACTTCCAGGCCCGGGAGCCCATCCACCCGATGTTCGGCCGGATGGAGAACACCAACCAGGCCCTGGAACTCCAGATCACGCAGGAGTACACCGGCCAGAACTGGATGCTGGCCTACCTCGGCCCGATGTACGAGGAGATCCTCAAGACCGACACGTACGCGACCGACGCGAACGGAAAACCGCTCAAGAAGCGCCTGGTCGGCAACGTCGTCGACGGGAGCGCCCAGCACCACTCGGACACCGCCATCGTGGGTGTCGCCAACCTCGGCAACGCGGACAACCTGACCGGGCACCACTTCGCCCAGGCGAACCTCTTCGCATTCGGACGTCAGGCGTGGGACTGGACGCTCGACTCGGCGGACATCGCGACCGACTGGACGCGGATGACCTGGAGCAACGACCGGCGCGTCGTCGACACCATCCACAGGATGATGATGGGCTCCTGGGAGTCGCTGGTCAGCTACCAGACGCCGCTGGGCATCGGCCACCAGTTCGCCGAGGGCGCCCACTACCGCCCCGACCCCGCCGACTGGGCGGGCCGCGACGACTGGAGCCCGATCTACTACAACAAGGCCGACAGCGTCGGTCTGGGCTTCGACCGCTCCCCCACCGGCAGCAACCTGGCCGCCCAGTACTTCCCCCGGTTGCAGCAGCGCTACGGGAACATCAACTCGGTCCCGGAGAACCTGCTGATGTGGTTCCACCACGTGCCGTGGGGCCATCGGATGGACAACGGCCGGACGTTCTGGGACGAGTTGGTCTACCGCTACCAGATGGGCGTGCAGTACGTGACCTGGATGCGGGAGACCTGGGACGCGCTGCAACCCGACATCGACGCACGCCGGTTCGCGGAGGTACGCGCCAAGCTGGCGGTGCACGAGGCGGACGCCGCCGACTGGCGGGACACCTCGGTGAACTACTGGAAGGAGTTCAGCGGGCGGGACGTCCCGGTCGACGACGCCCCGCTGTCGGCGACGATCGTGGTGAACGGGAAGAGGTTCGGCGGCTTCAACCTGTCGGACACCGCGTACACGATCCCGCTGCCGGCCGGGGCGTCGCCGACCATCACGAAGGTGCGGACGGCCGACCGGAAGGCCCGCTACGAGATCGTCTCCCAGGCGGCCGGCGTACCCGGTCAGGCGGTCGTCAAGGTCACGACGGAGAGCTTCTTCGGCCCCCTGGTGAAGAACTACGTCTTCAACCTGGTGCCCGACACGACGCTGACGGCAGTGCGCGTCGACGGTAAGCGTCTGGAGTCCTTCGCGCCGACGGTGCTGCGCTACAACGCCCTCACGCCGGCCGGCACCACGACCGTGCCGACGGTCACCGCCAGCGCCGCCGATCCCGCCGCCACTGTCGCGGTCGAGCAGGCGACCAGCCCCACCGGGCAGGCTCGGGTCACCGTCACCAACGGTGGAGCCTCGTCGGTCTACACGGTGGACCTGAACACCACCATCACCGGCAGCGACGAGTTCGACTCGGCCCAACTCGGCCCGCAGTGGCAGTGGGTCCGGCCGGACGAGAGCAGCCGGCGTCTGGCCGACGGGTCCCTGGTCATCACCGCGCAGCAGGGCGACCTCCAGGGCAACGCCAACACCGCGAGGAACCTGGCCCTGCAGGACGTCGACGGCGACTGGACGGCCGAGTCCCGGGTCGTCTTCTCCCGCCCACTGGCCACCAACAACGAGCAGGGCGGTGTGCTCGGGTACGCGGACGACAACAACTACGTGAAGCTCGCCTGGGAGATGGGCAACGCCACCGCAGCGGTCAACAAGACCCGGATCGTCTTCCTGCGCGAGCAGAACGGCACGGCGTCCACCCTGGAGATCACCGGAGCCGACGCCCAGCGCATCGTCGGGGCCGACGGCGCCATCTGGCTGCGACTGACCAAGATCGGAAACAGCTACCGCGCCTACTACTCCACCGACGGAAGCGTCTACCGCTACATCGGCTCCCAGACGCTGAACGCCGAGGCGACGGAGGCCGGGCTGCTGGCCTTCAACCGGGCCGGCACCTCCACCGACCTCGACGTCGCCTTCGACTACTTCCGGATCGAGAGCCGCGGCGAGCGCATCCGCTGAACCGGTATGTCGATGTGCTGCTGAGCGGTATACCTCAGAGTCATATTCATACCTCTGAGGTATACCGCTCAATACCGCGTCCGCCGCGACGGCCTGACGCCGCGACTTTCGTACCGGTGCGATCTGCCCGGGAGCCACGCCAGCACCGCAAGCCGCGACCGGGCCCGTCCCCGGTTGGGGACGGGCCCGGTCGTGCTCCCCCGAGCAGGATTCGTTGCCGTCAGCCCCCGATCGCGATGGCGAAGATGTGCATGGTCGGCACGTTCGTGGCCGGCCGGGCGCTGATGTTGGGCAACACGACCGAGGCCACCGCCTTGCTCTGCAAGGCGACACCCACGTAGTAGATGCAGGCGGCGGTGGCTTGGCGGCCGTTGTTGGGCCGGTTCTGGTACGCGGACACGATGGCCGCGGTGCCCCCGGAGTGCGGCCCGCCGTACCAGTCGGGCGTGCTCAACGTGAACGTCTGGCGGGTGCCGTCGGCGTAGACCACAGTGCCGGTCCCCGACACCGCGCCGTAGGTGCCGGTCAGCAGGAAGCCGAGCGTGCTGCCGGTGCCGGTCACGCCGATGGTCTGGCCCGAGGCGATGGCGTTGTCGGCGGCCCCGGAGCTGACGTTGGGCCAGCGGAAGTTGACCCCGTTGCGGCTCACCGTGCCGCCCGGGCTGGCACCGGCCTGCGCCAGGGCCTGCGCGGAGAGCGTGGCCCCGCCGCCGTCGAAGTTCCCGACGTTGGTGTTGCTGTCGCTGGTGATGCCGACGTTGCTGAAGCTCTGCTCCAGCGTCGGCGTGGTGGCACCGGAACTGGTGACCCGGTAGGTGCGTCCGGCCTGCACGGTGACCTCGATCAGGTCGGACTCGATCCGGGTGGTCCGGGCCGCCGTACCGTCTGCGGTGTCGACCACCGTGACGGTGCCGGTCAGGATCCGGGAGCGCAGGCGGACGGTGCCGGCGCGGTCCGGTCGGATGAGGATCTCGGTGGCCAGACCGCTCGCCCAGGTGATGCCGACCGTGTGCCCACCCCGACCGCGCAGGCCGGTCACCCGCCCGCTCGGCCAGGCCGGCGGCAGCGCGGGCAGCACGTGCAGCTCGCCGGTGTGGCTCTGCAACAGCATTTCGGCGATGCCGGCGGTGGCGCCGAAGTTGCCGTCGATCTGGAACGGCGGGTGCAGGTCGAACATGTTCGGCGCGAGCCGCGCGGTGGTGGCGAGGTAGCGGATCAGGTCGTGGGCCCGCTTGCCCTCCTCCATCCGAGCCCAGAAGTTGATTTTCCAGGCCAGCGACCAGCCCGTGCCGTCGTCGCCGCGCAGCGCCAGGGTCCGCCGGGCCGCCTCGAACAGCTGCGGAGTGCCGCGCTTGGTGATCTGGTTGCTGGGAGCCAGCCCGTAGAGGTGCGAGATGTGCCGGTGGTTGGGTTCGGTCTCCACCCAGTCGTAGAGCCACTCCATGATGTTGCCGCGCGAGCCGATCTTCATGGGCGGGAGCCGGTCCCGGGTGGCGCGAACCTGCGCCCGGAAGGTGCTGTCCACGTTGAGGATCTCGCTGGCCCGGGCGCAGGCGTCGAACAGGTCCCGCAGGATCTGGTTGTCCATTGTCGGACCGGCGCACACGCTGGCGTTCGCGTGGTGGCTCAGCTCCGGCGAGTTCGACGGGTTGGTCACCAGGTAGCCGAGGGTCGGCTCGGTCACCAGGGTGTTGAGGAAGAACTGCGCCGCGCCCTTCATGGCCGGGTAGTTCGTCCGCAGGAACTCGATGTCACCGTTGAACAGGTAGTGGTCCCAGATCAACGTGGACAGCCAGGCGCCGCCGGTCTGCCACATGCCCCAGAACGCGCCGTCCACCACAGCGGTGGCCCGCCACGCGTCGGTGTTGTGGTGGGTGACCCAGCCACCGGCGGCGCCGTACTGCACCTGGGCGGTCCGCGCTCCGGCGACGGCGAGATCCCTGACCATGTCGAAGACCGGGTTGTGGCACTCGGCCAGGTTCGTGGTGTTGGCCGGCCAGTAGTTCATCGGCAGGTTGGCGTTGATCGTGTATTTCGAGTCCCACGCCGGGGCCAGCGAGTCGTTCCAGATGCCCTGGAGGTTGGCCGGCTGGGTGCCGGGCCGCGACGACGAGATCAGCAGGTAGCGCCCGTACTGGAACAGCAGCGTGGAGAACTGCGGGTCGTTGACGCTGTTGTGCTGGGCGATGCGGACATCCGTCGTCTGGTCGGCCGCGGACGTGCGGCCCAGATCGAGGGTGACCCGGCCGAACAGCGCCTGGTAGTCGGCCACGTGCCGGCTGCGCAGTTGGTCGTAGCTGCTGGCCCGCGCGGCGGTGAGGCGCTGTCGGGCGATGCCCTGGTAGTCGCCGCCGACGTTGCGGTAGTTGACGTAGCTGGAGCCGATGGAGATCAGTAGGGTCACGCTGTTGGCGTTGGTCACCCGCAGGGTGCCGCCGGAGCTGGACACGCTGCCGCCGCTGACTGTCGCGTTGGCCAGGGCCAGGAAGCGGACCGCGCCAGTGACGCCCTCCATGTTTCCGGAGACACCGTCGAGGCCGATCGTGGTGCCGTCCGGGCTGGACACCGTGGTGCGCTGCGGGCTGTCGAAGGTGGCGGTAAAGCTGATCGAGCCGGTGCGGTCGGCGGTCAGTCGCATCGCGATGACCTGGTCGGGCGCGCTGGCGAACACCTCCCGCTGGTGACGAACGCCGTTCAGCACGTACGACGTCGTCACGGTGGCGGTGGTGAGGTCGAGCGTCCGGTCGTACTGTGACGCTCCGCTGGCGGAACCGAAGGCGAGCCGCAGGTTGCCGACGGTCTGGTAGGCCAACTGGCCGCCGGGGTTGCCCATCATGGTCTGGTTGATCAGATCCTGGGCCTGGGTCCACTGGTTCGCGTTGACCAGCCGCCGGATCTCCGCGAGGGCTCCCGCGCCTCTGGGGTTGCTGGGATCGTGCGGCCCGCCGGCCCAGACGGTGTCCTCGTTGAGCTGAAGTCGCTCGGCGTCGACGTTGCCGAAGACCATGGCGCCGAGCCGGCCGTTGCCGATCGGCAGCGCCCGCAGCCAGTCGGTCCCGGCCCCTTCGTCGTACCAGAGGGCGAGGTCCCCGGCGGCCAACACCTGCGGCGGCGCCACCGAGTCCGCTCGCGCCGCGGCGGTCCAGGGCACCGGCAGGAGAGCACCGCCCGCGCCGGCTGCGCCGACCTTGAGGGCCTGCCGTCGGGTCAGGTCTGACATCGATCCTCCAAACGGTGACCAGTCCGGCCACCCCGAAGCGTGACAACTATGGGACTCGACATGGGGATCCGCTTGGTGGCGCCAACCGGGACCCTGCCTGAGCAGGCCGACGCCGGGCCTTGGCGAGCCAGACATCTGATGTGTTTCGGGAAGGTTACTCCGAGGCCACAGAATAGGCAACGGTCGATCGATGGGTGGACACCCCGCCCCTCTGGCCGGTCAGCGAGACGAATGGACGGGTGCGCAGCGGCGGACCGACGCGGCACAGCACACCAATCCGCCAGAATCACGCCGACGACCACCAACCCCGATGGACATACATCAGATGTACGTGAGCAGGTGGGATCGACGCGCCCGGCGCCCGTACGCAATCGGGTTGTTCTCTGCCGGCGCACGGGTGACCATGGGCGGCATGGCGGGAGTTCGGGGGTGAGATCGCCTCTTCAAGGTGGACTACCGCCCGGCGGCGCGGTGGTGGTCGGGGCCGTCGTGGAGATCGCCTGCGACGAGTCGGGATTCTCGGGTACGAACCTGCTGCACTCGACAGCCCCGGTGATCACGCACGCGAGCGTCGACCTGGCCGGCCACGAGGCGGTCGCGCTCATCACCGCCCTGCGGTCCGGGTTCCGGTTCGCACCGCACGAGCTCAAGTCCGGTCGGTTCCTGCGCGGCTCGGGTGCGCAGGAGGCACTGGAGTGGTTCCTGGCGGCGCTGGCCGGCCGCGCGCACGTCCACCTCATCGACAAGGAGTTCTTCCTCGTCACCCGGATCGTGGACTTCCTGCTGACCGAGCCGTCGTACGCGGCGGGCACCCGCCTGGCTCGCGAGCACCATCCGGCGGCTCTCGCCCTGCACGAGGCCGGACGCTCGGCCGGAGGCGACTGGGGCGTCTTCCTGTCGGCGTTCGTCGATCTGGTCCGGATGAAACGGCGACTTCCGGTCGACCAGACCGTGCAGCGGTTCTTCCAGGCCCGCGACGCGCTGCGGCGACACGGCCTCGGCACGGTGGCCGACGCCGTCCTCGACGGGCTCCGCCCGAGCCACGTGCGGGCCGTGGTAGCCAGGCTCGACGTCGACGACCGCACGGTCCCTCCCCCACTGGAACCGCTGCTGCCGGCGCTGGCGGAGACGGTCCTGTCCTGGAGCGGCGGCCAGCGGCAGGTGCTGGTGACCCACGACGAGCAGAGCGCCCTGACGGCCGACCGACTGACCCGCCTCCAGCGGGTGTTGGCCGACGACGGCCACCCACCGCCGGCCGGCGTCAACCGGGCCGGGGCCTTGCCGAACGGGGTGTCACCCCTGGCCGGGCTGGTGATGGTCGACTCCCGCGACGATCCGCGCGTGCAGGTAGCGGATCTCCTCGCGGGAGTGGCCCGGCGGATGCCCGGCAGCATCGACGACGCGCTCCGTCAGCCGCCGCCCGCGCCCCCGAGGTGACGGGCAGCGGCCGAGTCACGACGCGGCACGGGCCCGGAGGGTTTGCGTGGTGGCCGAGTCAGCGGGAAAGAACGCCTCGACGGCCAACCCGGCGACTGTGACATCCCGCGGCGTACCGAAGAGGGTCGTGGTGCTGACGAAGGACAGCTCCTGGTCACCGTGCCGGTAGCGAAGCGGAACGAGAACACGTGAGAGGGCATCGTCTGGCGGTGTCGTGTCGACGTCGCGACCGGGATAGCCGCGAAGCTCCTCGTGCAGGTCGTACAGGATCGGGTCGTTGGTCGTCGCCGCCTGCTGGTGCAGCCGTTTCAGCAGGTGGGCGCGCCACTCGGGCAGGTTGACGATGCGCGGTGCCAGACCGTCGGGGTGCAGGCTGAGGCGCAGCACGTTGATCGGTGGGGTGAGCAGGTGGGGCTGTGCGTCCATGGTGAACAGGGCGACGGCAGGGTTGGCGTCGACGAGGTGCCAGTGCTGGTCCACGAGCAGCGCGGGGTACGGGCTGTGACCGTCGAGGATCTGCCGTACGGCGGCCCGTACCGGTGCCAGCTCGGGGTCGCTCAGTTCGTGGCGGGCGTAGGCGGGCGCGTAACCGCCGGCCAGCAACATCGTGTTGCGCTCGGCCAGCGGCATCTCCAGGTGTTCGGCCAGCCGCAGGATGAGGTCGGGGCTCGGCCGGGATCGCCCGGTCTCGACGAAGCTCAGGTGCCGGGCCGACACTCCAGCCTCGATCGACAGGTCGAGCTGGCTCATTCCGCGAGTCCGGCGCCAGTCGCGCAGCAGCTCCCCCACTGGTCGCCCGTGCCGGGTCGAGATCGTCACTCACCGACCCTAATTCCGCACCGACAGCCGGGCCATTACCTGCGAGGTAATCGACAGCCCACCACGACAGCGGACATAGTTCTTCCGGCACGACCGGTCCGGTGCCGCGACGCGGCGGCCCACGCCGCCCGCCACCACCGCGACCGACGTCAGAAGACCAAACGCAAAGGCAGGCAATCATGACCGCGTACGCGCTCGCACACCTCCGGAAGGCGCCCGTCCACGCCGAGGTACTGACGTACCTGGAGCGAATCGACGCCACCCTCGCGCCTTTCGCGGGCCGGTTCATCGTCCACGGCGGCACCATCGACGTCCTGGAGGGCGACTGGCCCGGCGACGTGATCGTCATTGAGTTTCCCGACCTGAACCGGGCCCGCTCCTGGTACCAGTCCAGCGCCTATCAGGAGATCAAGCCCCTGCGGACGAGGCACCTCACCGGCGAGGTGATTCTCGTCGACGGAGTCGAGCCGGGCCACGACTCGTCGCAGATGGCCGCGACCATTCGCCGCGGCACCGATCGGTAGCACCTGACCTTCGCCCCCGCCGGGGCACGAGCGCCGTCCCGAAGAACCGGATGGCTCGCCGCCCGCAAGGCACCACGACTCAGGCCAGCCGCCCGTAGTCTCATCGGATGCAGGACATCCAGACGCACACCCTGGTCATTCCCGGCGTCGACCTGGTCTACGACGTCCGCGGCCCGCTACCTCCCACTGGCGCCCATCGTGCGCTGCTCATGATCGGCCAGCCGATGGCGGCGGAGGGATTCGTCCAGCTCGCCCCGCACTTCACGGACCGCACGGTCCTCACCTACGACCCGCGTGGTCTGGGCCGTAGCGTCCGCAAGGACGGTCGGTCCGACCACACGCCGCAGCAGCAGGCCGCCGACCTGCACGCGCTCCTTCAGGCGCTCGACGTCGGTCCGGTCGACGTGTTCGCCAGTAGCGGCGGCGCGGTGACCGCACTCGAACTGGTCGCCACCCACCCCGACGACGTCGCCACCCTGGTGGCGCACGAAGCGCCGATCAACGCCGTGCTCCCCGACGCCACGGCCGCCGAGCGCGCCCGAGCCGGCTTCTACGAGGCGTACCAGGCGAAGGGCTCGGGGGCGGGGATGGCCGCGTTCATCGCCATGACGTCCTGGCAGGGCGAGTTCACCGATGCCTACTTCGCCCAGCCCGCTCCCGACCCGGCGATGTTCGGCATGGCCGCCGACGACGACGGCAGCCGAGACGACCCGCTGCTGTCGCAAAGCTCGTGGGCGATCACCGACTACCGTCCCGACGCGAGCGTGCTCACCGCCGCGCCCACCCGGATCGTGGTCGCTGTCGGCGAGGAGTCGGCCGGCACGTACACCGCTCGCACCGCCCTGGGCCTTGCGGCGCTGCTCGGCCAGGAGGCCGTGGTGTTCCCGAGCCACCACGGCGGATTCCTCGGCGGCGAGTTCGGCTACGCGGGCAAGCCCGAGGAGTTCGCCGCGCGGCTGCGAGAGGTGCTGGACGCCGGCTGACGTCGGTGCCGGCCTCGCACCCGCGCTTCGGCATCGCTCACGGACGGACGGACCTGGCCACGATCGGTCTCAAGTGGCCGACCGGCCGTATGGTGGGACACGGAGACGACGATCCGCCGTCTTCGATCAAACGCCACCTGCGGCGGTCGAGGAGAACGAGATGACTGGTCTGGCGACCGTCGGCGCAGTCGTGGGTGTCCTGCTCGTCGGGCTTGTGGTCCTGGTCCGTAAGCCGACCAACACCCGGTCGGTGCTCAGATGGTCGGCCCTGGCGATCACCGCGCTGGTGGCCGCCGTGCTGGCTCCCTTCACCGTGGACGACTCGGGCGCCGCGGCCAGCTATCTGCTCGGCGTTCCCGTCGTCGCGGCGCTGCTGCCCGTTCTCGCGCAACGGGCCGGTCGGCTGGCCCTGGTCGTCGATCTGGTGGCCGCGCTCGTCCTCACCGGATGGGGTCTGCTGCTCGGGCTGGGCATCGGTGTCGCGTTCCTGCCAGCGGTGATACTCCTGATAGCGAGCGCCGCAGGCACCTGGGCGCCGCGACCGTCCACCACGTGACCCGGTGACTCGCTGTCAGCCGTCCGGGGTGAACAGCCCCTGAACGCCGACGGCGATCGCGATGAGGCCAAAAATCGCGAGCAAGAGCCGGACGCCGGTGGCACCGTCCGACTGCTCGTCGCGGGGCGTCGACCGTCCGGTCAACCGGCCCCACAGCAGGGCGAGCCCCACACCGATCCCCACCACCTCGAAGTGGAACACCCGGGGCCCGGACACCAGGTGGACGATGAGGTAATAACCGCCGGTCACCAGGGCCACGAGGCCGACCACCCACGCGATCGGGGCGGCCCGACCGGCGAGGCGGCCCAGGTCGTCGCCGACCCGCGGCAGCAGCCGCAGCACCGCAACGGCGAGCAGGAAGCCACCGACGATGTTGGCGAGGTCGAGCAGCAGAGCCATAATCACGGGAGTCTCCGTCGATCGGGTGATCAGCCGGTGGGAGCGTACCCACGGACCCGGTCGGTTGAAACGGTCCGGACGACACGCCCCCACGACGGAGTTCGGGCTGGATCGCTCACCCCCTCAGCGTGCGCAGCGCCACACCAGCGGCCGATACGCCTGGTTCTCGTAGACGGCCCCGACCACCGTCAGACCGTCGTCGCTGATCCCCTCGGCCGTGTACGTGCCCGCCTCTGTCGCCCGGACCTCCGGTCGGCCCGGCAACCGGCGGGAGGTGCCGTCCGGGGCCACGACCAGCGGCGCGCCGTCGGCGACCAGCACGTCACCATTGCCGGCGATGCCGCTCGCCCCCGGGAAGGGCAACAGGCTCACCGCCCCGGTGGCGAGATTCCACCGCACCGGCAGCATCTGCACGGCGCCACTTCGTTGGTCGCCGGGAACGGTGCCGATCGCCCATTCGCCACGCGCCGAGTCGACCGACGCCCGCGGGTAGCCGTCGGGCACTGCCAGCGCCGCCCCGACGCCCTGCGGCGTCCACCGGTAGGGCCGTTCGCCCACGGTGCCGACGATCGTGCCGTCCTCGGTGATCCCGGTCGCGGACGACCCCCGCTGGCCGACCAGCCGGTGCTTCTCGGGGTGGTCCGTCGACCACCGCACGGCCTGGTGCGAGTCGTCGGACCTGCGGGCGGTGCCGACGATGTCGCCCCGGGCGTTGACGGCGTGCACGAGCACCGCGTCGTAGCCGGGCGGGGTGGCCAGGAAACGCAGCTTCCCGTCCCGGTACAGCCAACCGGTGCCGTCGCCGTTGGTGCCGACCACATAGCCACGGGTGTTGACAGCGGCCGCGTGCCGCGCGGCCGCCGGCAGGACGACCGGCCGGCCGTCGGTCCACAGCACCACCCGTCCGTCCTCCTGCCCGGTGCCGATGTCGCCGACGATGTGCCGTCCGGTGGGATCGACTCTGTTGGCCACCGCGACCGGACCGCCGACCGGCTGCGGCAACCACGACGCCTGGCAGGTGACCGGCGGGCGGGGGGCGGCCGACCCGGTCTCCGCCGGTGACACCGCGAGCGCCGGCGTGGTGGGAGCCGGCGGGCTGGTGGTCCCGCCAACCTGGACGGCGCCCACAACACCGACCCCGGCCAGCACCGTCAGCGCGGCGATCCCGCCTACTCGGCGACGCTGGCGGCTCCGCCGGCCGTCGCGGACCGCCCGGCTCAGGTCGACCCGCGGCTCCGGTACCGGCGCCGACCGCAGCAGCTCGGCGATCCGCTGCTCGTCCACCGTGGTCATCTCGGACTCCTCACTGACATCTCGGTGACGTCGAGCACCTGGCGGACGGCCGCCAACGCCCGAGCCGTCTGCGACTTCACGTTGCCTTCGGAGCAGCCCATCGCGGCGGCCGTGTCGGTCAACGACAGGTCGCACAGGAACCGCAGGACCAGCACGGTGCGCTGGCCACGCGGGAGGCGGGCGAGCGCGGCGAGCAGGCTGTCCCGCTCGGCCAGGTCGTCGTGCGGCGTGA
Source organism: Micromonospora salmantinae (assembly GCF_022230905.1). Lineage (NCBI taxonomy): Bacteria > Bacillati > Actinomycetota > Actinomycetes > Micromonosporales > Micromonosporaceae > Micromonospora > Micromonospora salmantinae. The sequence goes on along the minus strand of NZ_JAKKFG010000014.1, from coordinate 123,388 downwards.
CCGGCGATCGCTCCGGCGCCGGCGCCGACCCCAGCAGGCGAACCTTCGCCCAGCTCAACCGCTTCTCATCGACGAGCTTGTGCACCAGCATCCGATGTACGTACGCGTCGACGTTGTCGGCCCGGCTGACCCGGCGCCAGTTCACGTAGAGCGCCGTGACCGTCTGCTGCACCACGTCGTCGGCCAGATGGGCGTCGCCGCACATCAGGAACGCGGTCCGATGCAGGCTCGGCAGTCGCGCGGAGACGTACTCCACGAACTCACCCTCGGCATCCACCATCGAGGCTCCCTCCTCCGCAAGCTCGACGGGACCGGACGACCATCAGGTTGCGTCCCCGTCGAAGAACGCTCGAAAGCCCTGCCGCTCGGCCGGGCCGGGGGGGTGTCCCGCCCGGCCCCGGCGGCGGCGGACAGATCAGCCTCGAGTCACCACTGATGTGTCCACTGTGGTCGTACCGGAAGGATTCTCGGAGACCGTTATAGCATTGACCAGCGTCGTTGCGTTTGGTGTCCTCGTCCCGCTCGGAATAAACGGCGAAAGGTTGCTGCGGGTGGCCCGCTCATAACCTAGGCTCCCGAATACCCACCTCGACGGCCCGCCCTCATGCCGTGCCAGCCACCGACCTCGCACGCCGGCCATCGCAACCCTCGACGCCGATTGGAGTATTCGATGACCTGGCGTCCAACCATTGCCGTACTGGCCGGCCTGTGCCTTGCGGTCAGCGCCACCCCACTGCCCGCCGGTGCCGCCGCCGACGCTGCGCATGTCAGCGCTCACGTCGCGCTCGCCGGTCCGCCCGGCGCACCGCCCGGGGCCTGCCCGACGGGGGCCAGTTACGGCCCACCGCTGCCGGCCAGCACCGTGACGGCCCCGCGAATCCAGGGCGGGTTCACGTTCCTCGAAGGGCCGGTCTGGGTCGCCGACGGCGGCTACCTGCTGATGTCCGACATGACCGCCGGCACCGGGCCGTACAACGTCCAGCCGTCGACGATCCGCCGGTTCACCCCGACGGGAAGCTTCGACACGTTCATCGCCGACGCCGGCAGCAACGGCCTGGCACTCAGCGCCGACGGCCAGCAGCTCGTCGCCGCCACCCACGACCAGCGGAACGTGTCCGCGTACCGGTTGAGCGACCGGGCCCGCAGCACCGTCGCGCCGAACCACCAGGGCCGGGCGTTCAACTCGCCGAACGACGTCGCGGTCCGTTCCGACGGCGTCGTCTACTTCACCGACCCCAACTTCCAGCGCGGCAACCGCCCGGACCAGATGAGCGGGCGTACCAGTGTCTTCCGCGTCTCCAACGGGCAGGTGTCGCTGGTCGACGACCGGTTGCGCCAACCCAACGGCATCTCGCTCTCGCCGGACGGGACCGCACTGTACGTGGGCGCCTACTCCGAGAACAAGATTTACAAGTACGCGGTCCAGCCCGACGGCAGCATCGGCGCCCGCAGCGTCTTCGTGAACTACATCGGCGGCCCGGACGGCGGCACGATCGACTGCGCCGGCAACGTGTACTGGACCTCGGGCGGGGACTCCCTGGTCCACGTCTACTCCCCCGCGGGCACCCAGCTCGGCACGATCCGGTCCGGCAACTCCGGCACGACCAACGTGGCATTCGGCGGCCCCGACCGGCAGACCCTCTTCGTCACGTCGGGCCGGTGGGGCGACTCCGGGCTGTACAGCGTGCGACTCAACATCCCCGGATATCCGTACTGACCGACTGTTTGATGGCGCGCCGCTTTCGTCGTAGCCCGACGAGGCGGCGCGCTATCCGGCGGTCGCGGCGATGAACACCACTGCCCCGACCACCACCAGCGCGGCGCCCAGGAAGGTCTGCCGGCGGGCCCGGCGCAACGCCTCCCTGACCTGCCAGGCGTGCGCCGTGGCGAGCAGCCAGCGCAGGTACGGGTCGGTCCGGGCGATGTTGCGGCGCGCGGTGGCGAGCCCTGCCCGGAGGGCGGCCCGCTCCTGCGGCGGGGCCGTCGACAGGCGGCAGGTGATCTCCGCAGCGATCCGGCGATGACGCAGCAGACCGTCGACGTCACCGGCGTACCCGCCGAAGTGGTACCAGGGCTCGGCCTCCAGCCGCTCGCGCAGGCCGCGCAGCTGCGGCCCGGTGAGCGTCGCCGGCGTGGTCATCGGCGGGACGAGCACCTCGCTGGTCCGCCAGATCGCCCAGGCCACGCCGAGCAGCGTCACCAGCAGACCGCCGCCCGCCCACGCCGCGTGAGCCCAGTCGGTGACCTTGCCGGCGGCGATCAGCGGGCCGCCGCCGAGCAGCAGCGCGCCCACGGCGCCGGCCGAGGAGATGATCCATCGTGCCGCCGCCCGACTGTCCGCGACCGAGTCCAACGGGGACGGCAACGCGTCCAACCCCGCGCCGCCCGTCGGCGATTCCCCGGTCATCGGCTGTCGTCGCGGAAGACGACACCCAGCGGGCCGTTCTCGTCGTCGGGCAGATCGGTGTACGGCACCCAGCGCTGGCCGTCGTAGAACTCCAGCTCGCCGCTGTCGTTGATCCGCACGGCATTGACTTGCACAAGCTCCTCAGGATCGTCAGCCATGGATACAGTATCGGTCAGCCCGGCAATCCATCCCGGCGTCGGGTCGTCCGCCGGGCGACCGCAGGGGGCCTTCGTGATCCGGTTGACAGTCAGCGCGACCGACGTGGTCCTGGCCGTCCGCGGCGACCGGCGCCGACACCCGGTGGGCCCCGCCGATCAACGCACCGCCGACCTGCTCTGGCGACTGCGCGGCGGCCCCTCGGTGGAGCTGTCGTACCAGGTCGGCGTCGCGCTCGGCCGCCGCTTCCTCGACGCCCCCGGTCCGGCCCTGCGCACCGAACTGGCCCGCCCCGGCCGGCACCGGCTCGGCATCGAGGTCGTCGACCCGGCCCTGGCCGACCTGCCCTGGGAGACCCTGGTACTGCCCGGCGAGGAACTGCCGCTGGCGCTGCACCCCGACGTCGACGTCTGCCGGACCGGCCCCGACACACCGGCACCCACGGTCCGGGTGGACGGCCCACTGCGGATGCTCGCGGCGATCGCGAGCCCGGACGACTCGACCCAGCCGCTGCTGGACCACGAGCGGGAACTCGGTCGGATCCTCGGCGCTGTGGAACCCGGGCATCGGCACGGGGTGCGGGTGCGCGTCCTGGAGTGGGGCAGCGCCGCCGCGATCAGGGCCGCCCTCGCCGAGGAGCCGTTCCACGTCCTGCACGTCTCCAGTCACGCGCGCCCAGGCGCGCTGCTGCTGGAGACCCCCACCGGCGCGGAGGACCGCGTGGACGCCGCGCGGTTCCTGGCCGAGGTGCTGCCGCCGGGCCGGACCGTACCGTTGATCGTGCTGGCCGGCTGCTCCACCGCTCGGCAGGATCAACGGGAGCTGCCCGGGTTGGCCGGCGCTCTGCTGACCCACGGCGCGCCGGCGGTGCTGGCGATGAACGGGACGGTCAGCGACGGGTACGCCATCGAGTTCTGCGCTCGGCTCTACGAGCGGTTGGCCGCCCGCAGCGAGCCGGAGCTGTTGGCGGAGGTCTCCGCCGTACGCCGCGAGCTGGCCCCGACCTCCGCCGAGTGGTGGATGCCGACGCTGTTCCTGGCCGACCCCGGGCTGCGGCTGGCCGGTGGACGAGGCGGCGCTGCCGTCGCCGTGCCGCCCGGCCAGTCGATCGTCGGGGACGGCGTGGTGCGCGCACCCACGGACTTCGTTGGCCGCCGGGAGATCCTGCGTCGGCTGTCGCGAGGAAAGCTTCGGGTGCTCGTCCACGGCATCGGCGGGATCGGCAAGACGAGTCTCGCCGCCGAACTCGCGCGGCGGTTCCGCGACGCGTGTGGCATCGTCGTGGCGACCCACGGGGACGCCACAGTCGACGGGATCCTCGACGAGCTGCGCCGCCAGGTGGAGAGCCGGTGCGCGGCAGCGGCCCCGGACGACCCGCTGCGGCGATGGCTCGTCGCTCTCGCCGCGCCGGGCCAGGACTGGCGGCGACGGTTGGACGCGATCGGCGCCGGCGGCCCGCCGCTGCTGCTCGTCCTCGACAACGCCGAGGACGCCCTGGACACCGAGCACCGGTTGGCCGACACGGACCTGGCCGCGTTCCTCGCCGCCTGGGCGTCCCACCACGAGCTGGTCGTGACAAGCCGGCACCCGTTCCCGGTCGCCGGTCTGGAAACCTGTCACCTCGGTCCGCTCACCTGGCAGGAGACCCGCAAGCTGCTCTGGCGGCTGCCAGGGGTGGGCCAACTGGCGCCGGCGGAACAGCAACGGATGTGGCACCGGCTGGGTGGTCACCCACGCGCGCTGGAATACCTCGACGGCCTGCTGCGCGGCGGCAACGCCCGATCCGACGAGGTGGCCGGCCGACTGGCCGCGGTCGGTGGCGGCCGGGACGCCGGGCCGGCGGCGGTCGGCACGCCGCTGGCCGAGGCCGGCGCGCTGGCCGCCGAGGATGTGCTGCTGCCCCGGCTGCTCGCCGGTCTGGTGGCCGTCCCGGCGGCCCGTCGGTTGCTGCTCGGCGCGGCGGTGTACCGCACCCCGGTCGACCGGACCGGCCTCGCCTGGCAGCTCGCCGACCCGACGGACGGCGACGCCCCACCACCGGAACCGGCGGGGCTGGACGAGTCGGTCCAGACGCTGTCGCAGCTGGGGCTGCTCGCCCCGGTGACCGGGGGTCACCTGGTGCACCGGTGGACGGCGGCGAGCCTGCTGCGGATCGCCGGCAGCGACGCGGTGGTCGACGCGCACCGCCGGGCGGGCCGTTACTGGGGCTGGCGGGCCCGGTCCAGCACCGACCAGCACGACTTCATCCGCCGGGTCGTCGAGGCGCGGTACCACCACCTGGCCGCAGGTGACACCGACGAGGTCGTCACCTACTCCGAACTGGCCTGTCAGGAGTTGCACGCGGCCGGGCACTGGGCCTGGGAGGAGAAGATCTGGCGGGAGCTGCTGCCGATGGCGTCGCCGGGCTCGGCGCGCGGGGCGAGCTTCCTCAAGGGACTCGGCGACGTGCACCTGAGCCGGGGCGAATACCCGCAGGCGACGCAGCGCTACGAGGCGGCGCTGGCCGTCTACCGGGATCTCGGCGACGACAGCGGGGTCGGCAAACTCCTGCACCAGTTGGGCCTGGTCGCCGACAACCGGGGTGACCGGGTGACCGCGGACCGGTTGTTCCAGGATGCCTTGACGATCCTGAGCCGGCTCGACGACCGCTCGGCGGTCTCCCGGACCCTGCACCAGCTCGCCGGCATCGCCCGCGGCAACGGCGACGCCGAGCTGGCCATGTCGCGGTACCTGGAGGAGCTGGCGATCGCCCGGGACCTCGACGACCTGGAGGGGATCGCGGCGAGCCACCACCAGATCGGCGTACTCGCCTTCGAGGCCCGCGACCTCGTGAAGGCGGAGCAGTGCATCCAGGTGGCGATCAGCACCTACGGACGGTTGGGCGTCCGGGTCCAGCAGGGCAGCGGGCTGGTGATGCTCGGGCGGATCGCCCTCGCCCAGTTCGCGTACGAGACCGCCGAGGAGCGGGTCCGCGCCGCCCTGAAGATCTTCGAGGAGGTCGGCAGCAACGGTCACATCGCGGAGTGCTCGCTGCTGCTCGGTCACCTCTCCCGCGACCTCGACGACCTCGAATTCGCCGAGAGCTGCTTCGCCCGCGCGCGGACGATCGTCGCGGCCCTCGACGAGGACCCGCTCCTGCGCCGCTGCGACGAACTGCTCGGCGGCGTCCGAACCGTCCTCGGCCGGGCTGCCGAGGCGGTGCCGCACACCCTGAACGCGATCGGCGGGGACGACCAGCCGCCGTTCCAGGCAGCCCTGGAATGGCTGGCCGTGCAGCGCCTGGAACTGGGCGCGCGAGCCTTCTCCGCCCTGCTGGCCCGACACCTCGACCGGCGGCAGGCGGCGCAGCGGGCCGAGTGGGTCGAGGCGTACCTGCGGTTCCGGTTCGACGTTTCCCACCCGACGCCGCTCGGCAGTGGGTACGTCCTGCTCGCCATCGCCGCCGCCCAGGCGGGTGAGTTCGGCACCGCCCGGATGTGCCTGCTGCGAGCGTTGCCGATCTGCGCCGCCGCCGGCCACCAGGCGGGGGTCGCCAAGTGCCACGAGGACCTTGGCCGGGTGGGCCTGGAGACCCGCCGGCTGGCCGAGGCCCGGTCCCGCTACGAGCAGGCGTTGGAGGTCTACCGCGTGCTGCGCCACGAGCCCAACCAGGCCATCGTCCTGCACCAGCTCGGCCGGGTCTGTGAGGAGCAGGAGGACCTCGCCGGTGCGGATGGGTTCTACCGCCGCTCCATCGCGATCAAGAAGCGGCTCGGGAACCTGTCGGGCGTCTCCAACAGCACCTTCCACCTCGGCCGGGTGGCTGGGCTGCGCGGCGACCAGGCGCTGGCCGAGCGGTGCTACCGGACCTGCCTGCGGATCGACCGCGAGCAGGGCAACTGGGAGGAGGTGGCACTGGACCAGGTGGCGATCGGGCAGCTGCGCGTCGAGCAGGGCCACCCGGCGGAGGGCATCCCGCTGATCGTCGAGGCACTGAGCATCGACCGGCAGATCGGGTCGACGAACGCGGCGCTCGACCTCAACGCGCTGCGCGAACTGCGGGCCGGGCTCGGCGCGGAGGCGTTCACGGCCATCCTCACCGACACCGTCGGCCCGGCCCACGCCGTCGAGGTGCTCGACCTGATCGCGGTGCTACCGACCACGGCCGAGCCGACCTGACCCACCCGTACACTCGGTTGATGGCGAACCGCCCGCGGCACCGGGGTCGATAGACCGATGAGGGCGTCGACCGCAGACACCGTGATCTTCGATTTCGACGGTGTACTGCTGCGCGGGGACGCATCCGGGCTGTTCCTGCGACGCACTGCCTTCGCGGGTGCTCGGCTGCCGCTCGCCGTCGCCGCGCTCGTTCTCCTCGCGCCCATCGCCACCGTTCCCGCCCTGGCACGAGCGGTGCTCGACGCGAACGCGCGTCAGGTCACCCGGGCGCGCCGGTTACTCGGCGCCCGGCTGACCACCGTCACCTGGTTTGGTGGCCAGGGCCCGGGGGTCCCCCGATGAGAGGCCGCTACGACAACCTGACCCGCACCGGTGCTCTCGACCCGGAGCACGACTACCTGGTCATCTACCAGACCATGCTGCGCTACGAGTTTCCGTGGGACATGAAACTCGGGCTCAACCTCGCCTTCAACCGGTCCTTCTCCATCCCCGCCATCGCCGCCGTGCACACCGCCACTGGCGAGCTGACCGAACGCACCCAGAAGCGGATCGACGAGACCGGCCTGCTGATGTACGAGATGGTGCTCAACGGCTTCGACCAGCCTCGGGGCCGCGAGGCGTTGCGGCGCGTCAACCAGATCCACCGCCGGTACGACATCAGCAACGACGACTTCCGCTACGTCCTCGGCTGCCTGGTCGTGATCCCCACCCGGTGGTTGCAGGAGTACGGCTGGCGCCCGCCCTGCTGCCACGAACGTCACGCCACGTACCTCTTCTACCGGGAACTCGGCCGACGGATGGGCATCACCGACATCCCCGGGTCGTACGACGAGTTCGAGACCTGGTTCGACGCGCACGACGCAGCTCACCTGCAACCCAACGACGACGCGGCGGCCATCGAACGCGCCACCCGCATGCTGATGCTCACCCGGATCCCCAGGACGCTCACCCCACTGGGAAACGCGCTGGTCAGCGCCCTTTACGACGCACCGCTGCGGCGCGCAACGCGGGTCGACACGCCGGTCTGGCCGGTCCGGGCGGGGTTGCACCTGGCCTTGCGGACGCGCTCGCGGTTGCAGCGATGGTTCGGGGCACCACGGACGACCGCGTTGTTCGCCGACGGGATCAAGGCCAAGAGCTACCCCGACGGGTACGAGATCAGCCAGCTCGGCCCGCACCAGGACCGCGTGCGGGAGTAGCACGTCGTCGTGCTGGCGTCGCCGGCCCAGCTGGGTGCCGGACCCGGTGCTGCCGTGCGAGGTCACCGCGGAGAACCGGCGCGCGAGTGGGGCCGGTCCGCCGACTGTCCGTTGGGGGCAATCGGCGGACCGGCTCTCAGCGCACGTCGGTGGTGGTCCAGCGTGGGGAGGTGTTGGTCACCCGGACGGTGTCACCGACCAGCGTGGTCACCGCCTGGGCATCCCGCCGCGCGCTGGTGCCGACCCACAGCTCGACGTCGCCGGGCTCCACCACGCGGGTGAACGTACGGTCGGAGAAGGCCAGACGGGTGGTGGGCACCGTCAGCTCGACCGTGACGGACTGGCCCGGTTCCAGACGGACTCGCCGGTAGCCGAGCAGCTGCGCCACCGGTCGGGTCACCGAGGCGACCACGTCACGACCGTAGAGCTGGACCACGTCGTCGCCGACGACCGCGCCGGTGTTCGTCACCCGCACGGTCACCCCTACCGCCCCATCGGTGGGCGTCGTGCCGGGCACGGTGAGCTCGCTGTACGCGAACGTCGTGTAGGACAGGCCGTGGCCGAACGACGCCACGGGCGTCGCCGGCAGGTTGGTCCCCGCGTTGCCCGCACCGAGAGTGGGGTGCAGGTAGGAGTACGGCTGCGCGCCGGCCGACCCGGGCAGGGTGACCGGCAGCCGGCCCGACGGGTTGACCCGCCCGGAGAGCACCCCCGCGATCGCCCCGGCGCCCTCCTCGCCCGGGAAGAACGCCTGCACCACCGCCGCGCAGCGCGGGAGCGCCCAGCCGACCGCGTACGGCCGACCGGTGACCAGCACGAGGACGACCGGTGTGCCGGTTGCCAACACCGACTCGACCAGTTCGCGCTGGACGCCGGGCAACTCCAGGTCGTCCCGGTCGCAGCCTTCGCCGACCGTGCCGCGTCCGAAGAGGCCGGCGTGGTCGCCGACGACCAGGACGGCCACGTCCGCGGCGGAGGCCGTGGCGACGGCCTCGTCGAAGCCGGAACGGTCGTCGGTGTCCACGTCGCAGCCGCGTGCCCAGGTGACGAGATCGCCGCCGAACTCGGCCCGCACGGCGTCGAGCACGGTGGGGACCTCGATGCCGGTCTCCGCGCCGGGGTGCTGGACGAGGACGTGGTTGAGGAATGAGTAGCACCCGAAGAGCGCGCTCTGCCGGTCGGCGTTCGGGCCGATGAGGGCCACCCGTTGCCCGGCGGGCAGCGGCAGCACGTCCCGGTTGGCGACCAGTACGACCGATTCTTCGGCAAGCCGGCGGGCGATCGACCGGTGCTCGGGCGAGTCGAGGTCGATCGCCTGGGGCGGCTCGTCGTCGAAGGTCGCGTCGAGCAGACCCAGGTCCAGCTTCTGGCGCAGTACCCGCAGCACCGCGCGGTCGATGAGCGCCTCGTCGAGCTTGCCCTCCAGCACCGACTCCCGCAGGGTCAGATAGGCGTCGCCGGTCGGCAGTTCGACGTCGAGGCCGGCGCTCAACGCCTGCCCGGCGGCGTCCGCGTGATCGCTCGCCACGTGGTGCAGCAGGTTCAGGAACGCGACCCCGTAGTAGTCGGCCACCACCGTGCCGTCGAAGCCCCACTGGTCCCGCAGGATACCGGTCAGCATGGTCGGGTCGGCGGCGACCGGCACCCCGTCGATCTCGGTGTACGAGTGCATGACGCTGCGCGCGTCGCCGTCGATGATCGCCATCTCGAACGGGGGAAGCAGTACGTCGGCCAGTTCCCGGCGGCCGATGTGCACCGGCCCGAAGTTGCGCCCGGCGCGCGAGGCGGAGTAGCCGGCGAAGTGCTTGAGGGTGGCGTGCACCCCCTGCGACTGCAGACCACGCACGTACGACGTGCCGATGGTGCCGACCAGGTACGGGTCTTCGGCGATGCATTCGTCGACCCGACCCCAGCGGGGGTCGCGGATCACGTCGAGCACCGGAGAGAGCCCCTGGTGCACGCCCAGGGTCCGCATCGAGGCGCCGATCGCCGCGGCCATCTCGGTGACCAGTTCGGGGTCGAATGCGGCACCCCAGGCCAGCGGGGTGGGGAAGGTGGCCGCCTTCCACGCGGACAGCCCGGTGAGGCACTCCTCGTGAACGATCGCCGGGATGCCGAGCCGGGTCCCGGTGACCAGGTCGCGCTGGAACTTCCACAACCAGGCCGCGTGTTCGGCCGCGTCCACGGGGCGGGTGCCGTAGGTGCGGGTGAGGTGACCGAGCCCGTGCCGGGAGAAGTCGTCGAGCGTGACGGCCACGCCGAACTCTCCCTGCATCGGTGCGACCGCCTCGCCGTCCTCCTTTTCCCAGAAGCCGACGAGCTGGGCGATCTTCTCCTCGATCGTCATCCGGCCGAGGAGATCGCGTACGCGGGCCTCGCCGTCTTGCCCGTCCGGTCGTCCGTGCTCCGGCCCTGCCTGAGCCGGCGCCGGGCTGCCCACCACCGCGTGGACCTCAGTCATGCTGTGCCTTCCTGTGGTTGTGCTCGTACCGCTGCCGCTCAGCCCTTGACCGCACCCTGCAGACCACCGACGATCTGCTTCTCCGCGAGCGTGAAGAAGAGCAGTGCCGGCAGCATCGCCAGCGAGGTGAAGGCGAGGACGCCTGCCGTGTCGGTGGTGTACTGGCTGGAGAAGTTCTGCACGCCCAGCGGCAGGGTGTGCAGGTTGACGTCGCTGAGCACGAGCAGCGGCAGCAGGAACGAGTTCCAGCTCGCCACGAACGCCAGGACGCCAACTGTGACGAGCGCGGGCCGCGACAGCGGCATCGCGACGCGCCAGAGGAAGCCGAGCCGACTCGCACCATCGATGGCGGCGGCGTCCTCCAACTCTCTCGGGATGGCCGAGAGGAAGGGACGCAGGATCACGATCGTCAGTGGCAGTGAGAAGGCGACCTGCGGCAGAATCACCGCGTAGTAGGAGTTGATCAGGTTCAGGTCACGCAGCATGAGGTAGAGCGGCAGGATCGCCGCCCCGGCCGGAAACAGCAGGCCGAGGGTGAAGAAGGTGTAGAGCCCTTCCCGCCCGCGGAACCTGTAGCGGGCGAGCACGAACGCGGCGGCCAGTCCGAGCACCACCACGGCCAGCGTGGTGCCCAGGGCGATGACCGCGCTGTTGAACGCCTGTTGCCAGAAGTTGCTCTGGGTCAGCACCCTGGCGTAGTTGTCCCACACGAACGGGTCGGGCAGGCCGGCCGGGTCCGCGACGATCTGCGGGGTGGTGCGGAACCCGCCGATGACCACGTAGATGACCGGGGCGATCGACACCGCCGCGATCGCGAGGGCGAGCGCGTAGGTGAGCGGCGTGCCCCAGGAAACCTGACGGCGTCCGGTGGACGGGGGGAGAACCGAGTTCACGGCCATCGTCACTTCGCCCTTCCGGTGATGGCGCCCTCGATGTCGCGGCGGAGCAGGAACCGCTGGAACAGCAGCGCCGCCACGAAGGAGATGACGAACAGGATTACCGCCACGGCGTTGCCATAGCCCCACAGCCGGGCGAAGAACCCGTTGTCCACCATGTACGTCGCCATGGTGGCCGATGCGCCGAGGGACCGCACCGCGGGCACCGAGGTCACCCAGATCATGTCGAAGATCTGCAGCGAGCCGATCATGGACAGGAACATCCAGATCCGGATCGTCGGGCCGAGCAGCGGGATCGTGACGTGCCGTTGGATCTGCCACCAGCTCGCGCCGTCGATGGCCGCCGCCTCGGTCAGCTCGTCCGGCACATTGGACAGTCCGGCGAGGAGCAAAATGATGGCGAAGCCGACGTATTTCCAGGTGAGGATGGCCAGCAGGGTCCAGATGACCACATCCAGGTCCGCCAGCCAGGCTTGCACCAGGCCGCCCATTCCGAGGGACCGCAGCAGCGCGTCGACGGTGCCTTCGTCGGTCAGCAACAGCTTCCACATGATGCCGACGGTGACCTCGGCCAGCACGTACGGCACGAACACCAGCAGGCGGAACACGGCCCGCCCACGGAAGCGACGGTTGAGCAGCAGGGCGACGCCCAGGGCGATCGGGCCCTGGATCAGCAGCGACCCGAACACGATGATCGCGTTGTTGCGCAACGCGTCGAGGAAGATCGGGTCCTGGAAGGCGAGGGTGTAGTTCCGCAGACCGACGAACTCGGTGGGAGGGCCGACCCCGCGCCACCGGAACAGGCTGTAGTAGACCGCGAAGCCCATCGGCACCAGCACGAACATCACGTAGATCAGAACGGCCGGCGTGGTGAGCCCGATGATCTCGTACCACTTACGGCGGTTGTCGGCGCGGCGGGCGGACTCGCGCCCGGCCTTGTGGGGGCCCGCCGGCGACGCGGAAGCGTCGCCGGCGGGCATACGGATCTGGTTGGCGGAGGTCACTTGCTTGCGGCCGCCTTCATTGCCGAGACGACCTTCTCAGGCGTCCCGTTGCCGGCGAAGATGGCGACGATCGCGTCGTTCATCGCGTTGCCGACCGTGCTGCCGTACGCCGTGTCCAGCCAGAGCTGGACGTAGCTCGCCCCGGAGGTGGCCTCCAGGATGGACTTCAGCGCGGGGTCCTTCACGGCGTCCGCCGCGCCCTTGGCGACAGGCAGGCCGGTGCCGGTCTCGGCGTAGCCCTTCTGCACCTCGGGGCTCACGATGTACTTGAGGAACTCGACGCACTCCGCCGGGGCGTTCTTGGCGCAGGAGAACCCGTCGCCACCGCCGAGAGCCGCCTTCGGGTCGCCCGGGGAACCGGAGATCGCCGGCACCGGGAACCAGCCGAGGAACGACGCGAGCTTCGCCTTGTCCGTGGTGACGGTGTCCAGCGTGCCGCGGTTCCAGTCACCCATGAGCTCCATCGCGGCCTTGCCGTTGGCGAGCATGCCGTTGGCGCTGGTCGGGTCGTTCTGGCCCGGCGTGGCGATGAAGTTGGGCTGGAACGGCTTGGTGTCGATGAACGCCTTCAGATCCTGGCCGGCCTTCACGAAGCACGGATCGTCGAAGTTCTTCTCCGCGGAGGCCTTCTTGAGGGCGTCGACCGAGCAGGCGCGCAGCGCCATGTTGTACCACCAGTGCGCGGCCGGCCACTTGTCACCGGCACCCACGGCGATCGGAATGACGTTGATCGCCTTGAGCTTGGTGACCGCGGTGTTGAGCTCCTCGAAGGTGGTCGGCGGAGCCGCGATGCCCGCCCTGGCGAACATTTCCTTGTTGTACCAGATGCCCTCGATGCCCATCCGGAACGGCAGGCCGTACTGCTTGCCCTTGACCTGCCAGATCTCCGCGGCGCTGCCGATGTCGCCGACCTCGGTCTTGGTCTGGTCGGTGATCTCCTTGAGGTAGTCGGCCTCCACCTGCTCGCTCATCTCGCCGCCGCCCCAGGCCTGGAAGATGTCCGGCGGGTCGCTGCTCAGCAGCGCGGCAGGGAGCCGGGTGCGCTGGAGCTGGTTCGTCTCGATCGCCTCGATCTCGATCTTGACGGTGGGGTGAAGTGCGGAGAAGTCCTTGGCGACCTTCTCCCAGTAGGTCTTGCCGGGCCCATCCTGTGAGGCGTTGTGCCACCAGCTCAGGGTCACCGGGTCCTTGTACAGCTCGCTCTGAGGGGCCGCCTCTTCGCCGCCGCCGGAACACCCGGCGAGGACGACAACACTTGTCATTAACAGTGCCAGGACGGCACTCGCACGCCGCTTCGTTGCCATCGATGTCTCCTCGACTAGTCAGTCGCGGTACTCGGCCTGCGGCGAAGTTTTACAGTCATGTAACTTGATGTCAATCGGTATCGATAACGTTTTCGAGTCGCTGACGACGGGCCCCCGGCGGGGCCCTATCATCATCGACGTGGTGTTTCAGCAGCGCGTCAAGATGTCGGATGTGGCACGTACTGCCGGCGTCTCGGTCGCGACCGTGTCGAAGGTCGTCAACGGCCGCTACGGCGTGGCCCAGGCAACCGTGGAACGCGTCCAGCAGGTCATCCACGAGCTCGGCTACGAGGCGAGCCTGGGGGCGCAGAGCCTGCGCAGCCACCGCACCAACGTGCTCGGCATCCTGGTCGCCGAGTTCGAGCCGTTCTCGACCGAACTGCTCAAGGGGGCGTCGCAGGAGGTCGCCGGGAGCGGATACCAACTGCTTGCCTACTCCAGCGGGGACGGCGAGGGCGCCGCCGTGGGGTGGGAGCGGCGCTCGCTCGCCCGGCTCTCCGGCACACTCATCGACGGCGCCGTGATCGTCACGCCGACAGTGGTCGAGACCGAACACAGCTTCCACGTCGTGGCCGTCGACCCACACACCGGGCCGTCCGACCTGCCCACCGTCGATTCGGACAACTTCGCCGGCGCGGTGCTGGCGACCAACTACCTGCTGTCCCTCGGCCACACGCGGATCGGGCACATCAGTGGACGCACCGACCTGAAGTCCGCGCAGCTGCGCGAGGCCGGCTTCCGCAGCGCGATGGCCGAGGCCGGCGTGCCGGTGGACGAGCGGCTCGTGCGCGTCGGCGGGTTCCGGATCGAGAGCGCCGCCGGCACGGCCGCGGAGCTGCTCGCCCTCACCGACCGGCCGAGCGCGATCTTCGCGGGTAACGACCTCTCCGCAATCTCCACGATGACCGTGGCCCGCGACATGGGCCTGTCGGTGCCCGACGACCTGTCGGTGATCGGCTTTGACAACGTGCCGGAGTCGGCGCTGGTCAACCCGCCGCTGACGACCATCATGCAGCCGCTGCAACGGATGGGCGCCGAGGCGTTGCGCCTGCTCGTCGACCTGATCGCCGGCGTGGAACGCGACACCCACATCCGGCTCCCCACCGAGCTGGTCATCCGTTCCTCCTGCCGCCCGCTGCACTGACGCCCGGGCCAGCCACCGCAGGACCCGGCCGTCGCCGTGGCACGTGGGCGCACGCGACAGGGTGGCAGAACGTGAATCTCACCTAAGTCGACAATTCCTCCCCTATGTTCGGTGCGCAGGACGCAGCCGAACCGGGGAGAGACGTGGACAGCTATCCGGCGATCGAGGATCACGGGCTCATCGGCGACCTGCAGACCGCCGCGCTGGTGACGTGCGACGGGACGGTCGACTGGTTCTGCGCGCCGCGGTTCGACTCGCCGAGCATCTTCGCCGCCCTGCTCGACAAGGAGAAGGGGGGCTACTTCCAGATCGCGCCGCACGACGTGCGGTACGTGACCAAGCAGCTCTACCTGCCCGGCACACCCATCCTGATCACCCGGTTCATCAGCGCCGACGGGGTGGCCGAGGTGACGGACTTCATGCCGGTCACCGGCGAGCGGGCCACCGACGCGCACCGGCTGGTCCGCACCGTCACCATGGTCCGCGGCAGCATGCGCTTCCGGGTGGAGTGCCGGCCGCGGTTCGACTACGCCCGCGAAGAGCATCAGCTTGAGCGCCACCGCAACGGTTACGTCTTCCGCAGCCGGTCGGCGACGCTGACGTTCAACCCGGTCGACCCGGTGCGGCGGTTGATCTCCGAACAGGGTGACGTCCACCTTGAGGGCGGCGACCTGGTCGCGTACGGCACGCTGAACGAGGGCGACACCGGCGGAGTGGTCCTGGAGACGGGCGGCGCCGAACCGCGCATCTTCGCGCCGGAAGAGATCCAGGGCATGTTCGAGTGGACCCGGGACTACTGGCGGCGCTGGCTCGAACGTTCCCGCTACACCGGCCGCTGGCGGGAGATGGTCGAGCGCTCGGCCATCACGCTCAAACTCATGACGTACGCGCCGACCGGCGCGATGATCGCCGCACCCACCACCGCGCTGCCCGAACTGGTCGGCGGAACCCGCAACTGGGACTACCGCTACACCTGGGTACGCGACACGTCGTTCTCGGTGCACGCGCTGCTCGGCCTCGGCTTCACCGAGGAGGTCAGCCAGTACATGAACTGGCTGGACGAGCGGATCCGCGAGGCCGGCGACCACCAGGACCCGCTGAAGATCATGTACCGGGTGGACGGCTCCTCCGACCTGCACGAGGAGGTGCTGGACCACCTGGAGGGCTACCGGGGCTCCCGGCCGGTGCGGATCGGCAACGGCGCCGCCGACCAGCTCCAGCTCGACATCCACGGCGAGGCCCTCTACGCCATGCACCTCGCCGACGAGCAGGGCATCCGCGTCTCGCACCAGGTGTGGAAGAGCACCGTCCGGCTGGTCGACTGGCTCTGCCACAACTGGGACCAACCCGACGCCGGCATCTGGGAGAGCCGCCACCACCCCCGCAACTACACCTTCGGTCGGGTGATGTCCTGGGTCGCGCTGGACCGGGCCATCCGGCTGGCCACCCGCACCGGCCGCCCCGGGGACATGACCTGCTGGACCGAGCAGCGCAACCGCATCTACAACCAGGTCATGGAGCGCGGATACGACCGGGCCCGCGGCACCTTCGTGCAGGCGTACGACGAGAACGTGCTGGACGCGGCGCTGCTCGCCATGCCGGCGGTCGGTTTCGTCACGCCGAGCGACCCTCTGTGGCAGTCCACCCTGCAGGCGATCGAGCGCGAGCTGGTCTCCGACAGCCTGGTCCACCGGTACGACCCGGTCCACTCCCCCGACGGACTCCCGGGCCACGAGGGAACCTTCAACATGTGCACCTTCTGGTACGTCGAGGCGCTGGCCCGTGCCGGCCGCCTCGACGACGCCCGACTCACGTTCGAGAAGATGTTCACCTTCAGCAACCACCTCGGCCTATATGCCGAGGAGATCGCCGTGACCGGGGAGCAGATCGGCAACTATCCCCAGGCGTTCAGCCACCTCTCATTGATCAACTCAGCGCTGACGCTCAACGACCTGCTCGACACCGAGGCCGAGGCCCGCCGCCGCCGGTAGCACCAGCATGTTCCGGTCAGCCGACGTCGGCGCCGAGCCGACGACGGGAAGGACTTGACGCGCCTCCGCCCATCGCGCATGGTCGATATGCATCGACCATCTCGAATGTATTGACGCTGGAGGAACCGATGAAGGCATTCGTCACCACCATCTCGGTTGCGACAGCGCTGCTCCTGGCCACGGGCGGCGCATCCCACGGCCAGCCAGCGGCCGACCCGCCCTGCACCGGGCAGATCCACCCGAACCCGGGGTTCGAGGGCGGCACCACCGGCTGGACGGCCGGCCCCCGCATCGTCGTGCTCGGCGACGCGACCCGGCCCGCACACACCGGCCGCGCGTACGCCACCTTCGCCGGGCTGGACGTGACGCGTGCCGACCTGCTGCGCACCACCGTCACAGTGCCGGCCAACTGCGACCTGACGGTCCGCTTCTGGGTGCGGACCACCACCACGGAGACCAGCCGCGGCGACTACCTGAACGTCGGACTGGCCGTCACCGGGATACCCCCGAAGACGAGGTTCTCGCTGGCCTTCGACGGCGGGGCGCAGTGGCGGCAGTACGTCATGTCGAGCGGAACCGCCGCGACCGAACGCACCGCGACGGTCAGCTTCCTCTCCAGCGAGACGGCCGGCAACGGCGCCACCACCTTCGACGTCGACGACGCGTCCTTCACGTTGAGCTGACCTGCGCGGGACAGCCCTCACCGCCCTTGATGCGACAGTCGACTCCGCCCGGGGTCCGGCTGATAACACCCAACCCCCGGCCGGAGGCCGAAGAGCAACTCCCTGCTCGGAAAGCATCCGCAGAACAGAAGAAGACTCGACTGTCAATAAGACAATGGCACTGGTGAGGCCACAAGCAACCCCGGAACTGCAAGGCATTGAGATGCCGATCTCTGCCGGCGGATTTCCTGGTCGTTGAGGGGAACCAACTCTATGCTTGCCGCCGAATGCGCTGCGGCTCATCCGGGCCGAGGGTTACCCCGATACAAGGATTCGCGAATGCACCAGAAGTCTGCCCTGAGCAACGGCACCGCTGGCGTCGGCGAAGTAGCACCTGACGGCCAACTGCCGGCCTCTACCGCAGAGGGTGCGGCGCGCCGATCCGCGGTCGCCGAGGAACAGGCATTTCTGGACCTGGCCACCGCCCGGCGCGACAGGCTGGCCGATCACCTACAGGTCGAGCTTTCGTCAGAGCCCCTGGACGCGTTGGAGCGGGCCCGGCAGCGCATGCTCCGCCAGCAGTACGACGAGCTACGGCGCGCAGAGGAAGGGCTGGTCTTCGGCCGCCTCGACGGCCTCGACGGCACAGTGCGCCACGTGGGCCGTATCGGTCTCCGTGACGACGGAGAGGACAGTGAGCCACTGCTGGTGGACTGGCGCGCTCCGGCAGCTCGGCCGTTCTACACCGCGACGGCTGTCGACCCCCAGGGTCAGGCACGGCGCCGGCACATCCGTACGACGGGATCGGCCGTCGTCGGGGTGGACGACGAGCCACTGGACGGGAGCGCAACGTCGGAACTCGTCGGCGAGGGCGCTCTCCTGGCCGCCCTCGACCAGCGCCGCACCGGTCACATGTCGACGGCGATCTCCACCCTGCAACGCGAACAGGACGACATCATCCGGGCCCAGGCGACCGGCCCGCTGATCGTCCAGGGCGGTCCCGGCACGGGCAAGACGGTGGTTGCCCTGCACCGCGTCGCGTACCTGCTGTTCACCCACCGAAAGATGGCCGACCAGGCGGTCCTGGTCCTGGGCCCCTCACCGCGGTTCCTCCAGTACATCGCCCAGGTGCTGCCGGCGCTCGGTGAGACCGCCGTCGTCTCGGCGACCTGCGACACCCTGCTGGCCGACATCCACGTGGGCCGCGACGAGAGCCGACTTCTCGCCGAGATCAAGGGCCGCGCCCTCTGGCAGCCCACGCTCGAAGGCTACGTCGCGTCGCTGCTCCCCCGACCGCGCGAGCTGAAGCTGCGCTGGGAGGGCGATTTCTACGTCATTCCAGCCCCGACTGTGGCGCAGGCGTTCGCCTCGGCGGTGCAGGGACGCCCGTACCACCGTGCCCGCGCGGCGTTCGTCGAGCAGTTGCACCACCTCCTGGCCGATGTCGTCGCCGAGCAGCGCGAGGCGCTGATGGAGGAGATGGAGGAGGGCTTCGAGGACATCCTCGCCCGCGTCGACAAGAGCATGGCGAACGACCACTCCTCCACCCGGACGTCCACCGGCAGCGACATCGACGGGTTGCTGTCCGAGGAGGAAGTGGAGCAGCTTCGTTGTCGTATCGCCGAGAACGCCACCATCGCCCGGTTCATCGAGGCATGGTGGCCCACCCTCGACCCCGAAACCCTGCTGGGTGACCTCCTGACCGACCGCACCCTGCTGGCCAGGTTCGCCCCGCAGCTGTCCCCCGAGGAGATGACTGCCGTCGCCGCCGAGCCCACCCCATGGGCATCAAGCGACATCGCCCTGCTCGACGCCGTCGCCGACCTGCTCGGCGAGGTCGACACCCCGCAACCACAGGGCGAGTTCCTCGCCGAACGTGCTCGCCGCCAGCGCGGCTGGGTGTACGGCCACGTCGTCATCGACGAGGCGCAGGAACTGTCCGAGATGCAGTGGCAGATGGTCCTCCGGCGCTGTCCCAGTCGCTCCATCACCGCCGTCGGCGACATCGACCAGGCCGAGGCAGCCCACCGGCACACCAGTTGGGCGCAAGCGGTGCGGGCTGCCTTCGGAGACCGCTGGACCGCCGCGGAACTCACCATCTGCTACCGGACCCCGCGCGAGGTCATGGACCTCACCGAACCGGTCTTGAAGAAGGCTGGCAGCCGGAACACTCCGCCACGAGCGGTACGCTCCTCCGGCATCGCCCCCTGGGAGCGCACGACCACACACGCTGAGCTTGCCGGCACCGCCGTGGAGGCAGTGCGACAGTTACGGCAACGGTGGCGGGGCGGCACGGTCGGCGTCATCGCCCCCGCGGAGCGCATCGCCACACTCCAAGCCTTGCTGAGTGGTGTGCCAGTGCTCACCGCGACCCAGTCCAAGGGACTGGAATGGGACGCGACGCTCCTCATCGACCCTCAGGGCGTCGCCGCCGAACCGCGCGGTTGGAACGGCCTCTACGTCGCGCTCACCCGATGCACCCAGGAACTCGGACAGCTCACACTCACGCAGCAATCGGCACACCCATGACGGCTGTCGGATGCTGTTCGAGATGCGGGCTTTTCTGCTGAACCAGGAATGGTCGCTCACCTCCTGGCGAGCGTTCGAACAAGTCCGAACAGGCCGGTGAGCAGCCTGGACAAGCGCGCTTGTGTTCGGGACAGCCATCGGCGGTAGCGACCGCCTGTTCAGCGCCCATACGGTGAAATCCCATCACCCGTGACGTTGGTCAATCGAAGCTGGGAAACCAGTTTCACCCACACGGGTGCGAACCTCGGACATGTTCGGCAATCCGTCATCGCTGCCGGCTCACTCAAACGGCAGCCGCGCAGAGAGTGAGGCAAGATCTTGAGGAGATCACTGCTAGCGCTGGCAGCAGCCATCGTACTTCCGCTGAGCACGCTGGCCGTGCCGACTCCCGCGTTCGCTGCGGGTTGCACGACTACGAAGTACATAGAAATGCGGTTCGCCGAGGCCCCATGGCGCTACGGCTACAGCAGTTCGTCCGGGGTGGCAGGATACGCGTACCCCGAATACACCTACATCATGGACGGACGCTGCGTCAGCCCAGCCGGCCTCTTGTGGTACCGAAGGGCTGCGGATCCAAGTGTCCTGTACATCTACAGCGCGCACCGGATCAACTAGCCTCGCACCTTGAGAGGGCATTCGGGGTGGTCACTGCGTTGAAGCGCTCTCCGTGCCGGGATGATCGGGCCCTTCGCCCGGGCGGGCTACCCCGCAGCGGCCGATTCGGCGAGCCCTCGTCAACCTTGACGGCTCTTTGACATCTGCATCGAGCGGGCGGTGGCGCGGGCGGCGGTGTCGATGAGGTCTGCGACCGGGCCGGGTTGCGAGACTGCCACCGCGTGGGAAGCGGCGATCTCAACCGCCGTGGACCCCGCCCGGTCGGCCAGGAAGCGCTGCAGGTCCGGCGGAATGCCCTGGTCCTGGGTAGTGATGAGGGTCCAGGAGGGGATCGTCTTCCAGGCGGCCTTGGTCACGCTCTCCTCCTGGGCGCTCGCAGAGGCGGGCCGTTGCGTTGCCGCCATGACTTCGGCGGTGCCGCTGTCGACGTCGGCGGCGAACACCTCGGGGAACTTGTCCTGGAAGATGTACTGATCCATTGTCGTGCCGCCGTCATCGGAGGGGATCGACACCATGTTGATGCTGGTGGCGAGCTGACTCCCGGGGTACTTGGTGAGCAACCCGATCACACTTTCGCCTACGTCCGGGCTCACGCTGGCGACGTACACCAGGGCCTTGACGTTGGCGGCACCGGCGGCGGCCTCGGTCATGACCAGCCCGCCGTAGGAATGGGCGGCCATCACCACCGGTCCGGGCAAGCTGTCCAGAAGGGCCCGAACGTAAGCGGCGTCCTTCTGCACACCGCGCAGCGGGTTGGCGACGGCAATGACCGGGTAACCCCGGCCCTTGAGGTTGGCAATCACCCCATTCCAACTCGACGAGCCGGCGAATGCCCCGTGGATCAGCACAACTGTCGGCATCTCCTGGGCAGACATGTCAGAAGCAGTGCTCATCTGGAGTTCCTTTCGAGAGGCCTCGCCACCCGCTGCCCGCGGTTGCAGGCCGGGACGGACGAGGTCGGTCGGCGGAGCATTTCCCCGTGAATCAGCCCGCGATCCCGACTCAGATGGGGTTGCAGCATCCAGAATTCAGCATTGATGAGGCCACTGTCAGCGAGATCGAAGAACGAAGCGCCTCGCCAAACGCCTGGCCGGTATCGGACTCGGACACGACCTGAGCTGGCGATCGCTGTCCGCACGCTGGGCGGCCACCGGAGTGCCACGCCAAAACCCTCCGACAAGGATAAGACCGAACGTTCTGTCGCTAAGATGGTGGGATGGCGAGCGACGAACCCACTGCCCGGCCCTCCGAGGCACGCCTGAAGCTTCTCCGCACGGCGACCAGGATCTTCTACGCGGAGGGCATTCACGCCGTCGGCGTCGACCGGATCATCGCCGAGGCGAAGGTGACCAGGGCTACTTTCTACCGACACTTCCCCAGCAAGGACGACCTCATCCTGGCCTACCTGCGTGAGGTGCATCAACTGGAGCGCGGCATGGTCGACGAGGCCCTCGCCGCCAACCGATCGCCGGTCGATCCGCTCCTGGCCATCGCCAATTCCATCGCCCAGAACATCCAGTCCCCCGGGTTCCGTGGGTGCGCGTTCCTGAACGCCGCGGCGGAATATCCCGATACGAACCATCCGGTGCACCAAGAACTCGTGGCCCACCGGCAATGGTTCCTGGACACCATCACCACGCTCATGACACAGGTCCACGAAGGAACGGCGGATCCCGCAGCGCGCCACTTCGTCATGCTCCGCGACGGCGCCATGGCAGCCGGATGCCTCTCCGACCCCCCAATGGTGTCCGAGACCTTCCTGCGCGGTATCGAAGGACTGCTCAGGATCAACTCGGAGCGTCAGTCGGCGGAGTCAGCCGGTTAGCCCCTGCGCGACCAGCCCGCACGACTAGAGCTGGGCCACCCCGGGTGAGGGATGACCCAGCTCGTCGGCGATGGCGCGGACGGCCGCACGGCTCAGGTCAGCGGCCGTACGCCTCCAGCAGGCGCAGCCAGACCTCGCTGACGGTCGGGTACGCGGGCACGGCGTGCCACAGCCGCTCCAGTGGGACCTCACCGACGATGGCGATCGTCGCGGCGTGGATCAGTTCCGCGACGTCCGGGCCGACGAGGGTGAGGCCGACGATCACCCGCCGGTCCTCGTCCACGACCATCCGGGCCTGCCCCTGGTAGCCGTCGGCGTGCAGCGCGGCCCCGGCGACGGCGGCCAGGTCGTAGTCGACGACCCGGATCCGCAGCCCGGCGGCCTCGGCGGCGGCTGCCGTCAGCCCCACCGACGCGATCTCCGGGTCGGTGAAGACGATCTGCGGCACGGCGCGCTCGTCGGCGGTGGCGACGTGCCGACCCCACGGGCGGTCGTCTGCCGCTTCGCCCCTGGCCCGCGCCGCGATCACGTCGCCCACCGCGCGAGCCTGGTACTTGCCCTGGTGGGTCAGGAGCACACGCCGGTTGACGTCCCCGGCCGCGTACAGCCATCCGTCGCCGACCAACGCGCCGGCACCGTCGACCACCCGCAGGGTGTCGTCGACAGTGAGCCAGGCGCCCGGCTTCAGGCCGATCCGGTCGAGGCCGACGTCGTGCGTGTTCGGCGTGCGGCCGATCGCGACGAGGATTTCGTCGGCCTCGACCTGTGCGCCGTCGGCGAGCGTGAGGTGCACCGTGCCGTCGCCGTCGCGTTTCACCGACGTGACCTCGGCACCGAGACGCACCGAGACGCCAGCTTCGCGCAGAGACTGCGTGACCCGCTCGCCGACGAACGGCTCCGCCAGCGTGAGCACTCCGTCGCGCACCAGCACCGTCACCGCCGATCCGAGGCCGGCGTACGCGGTCGCCATCTCCGTGGCCACCACGCCACCACCGATGATGGCGAGCCGGCCGGGAACCGCGCTCGCGGCGGCTGCCTCACGGCTGGTCCACGGTGCCGCCTCGCGCAGACCGGCGATGTCCGGCACCAGTGCGCCACTTCCGGTCGCGATGACCACCGCGTGTCGGGCGGTGAGCGAGGTGGTGGCGCTGTCCGCGCCGGTCACCTCGACGATCCGGTCGGCGCCGATCCGCCCCTGACCCCGATACAGGGCGATGCCCGCGGAGTTCAGCCACGACACCTGCCCGTCGTCCTTCCAGTGCGAGGCGAAGGCGTCCCGGCGGCGCAGCACGGCCGCCGCGTCCAGCTCGCCGGTCACCGCCTCCCGCGCGCCGGGCAGCTGACGAGCCGCCCGCAGCGCGGTCTGGCTGCGCAGCAGCGCCTTGGTCGGCATGCAGGCCCAGTACGAGCACTCGCCACCCACCAGTTCCCGCTCGACGATCGCGGCGGTCAGGCCGCCCTGCACGACGCGGTCGGCGACGTTCTCCCCCACCGGCCCCGCACCGATGACAACGACGTCGTACGTGGCGTTCTGCACGTCAGTTTCCCTTCGCGGCGCGGCCGAGGCGGATGGCCGCGATGAGGAAGAAGATCGCGCCGGGGATGGCGTAGCCGATCGCGTTGGTCAGCGCCGGGTTGTCCGCGGAGGCGGCCGCGACGAACGATCCGCCGGCGATGACGGAGATGCCACCGCTGATGATCATCGGCCATTGGCCACCCATCTTGCGGCGGGTGACGGCCACGATCAGCTGAACCAGTCCGGCCACGACCGCCCAGGCGCCCCAGACGCGCAGAACCGCAGGGATGCCGGACGCGCTGGCAACGCCCAGGCCCACCGCGGCGAGCAGGCTGATCGCGACGTTCACGTACAGCAGGGTGGGCGATCCGGTGGCCCGCGACGCTCGGACGTCGACGATGGCGGCGGCCACGTCGAACAGCGGGTAGAGCACCAGCAGCGCGGCGGTGAGGGGGTTGAGGTGCTTGGCGAGTGGGAACGTCACGGCAGCCCAGACGATTGCGAAGGCGAAGCGACCGAAGTACAACCGCCGCAGGGCAGCGGCCGTCGTCGAGATGCCGGGAACGGCAACGGTGGTCATGGTCATCCTCTCGGTGATTCCGGAGCGAAGGGACTCCCAGCGGGGGGCGAGCCACCGCTGGAAGGGGAAGGGCGGTGCTACTCGATGTTCGAGAACAGCCCCGTGATCTCGACCTGGGCGCCCTGGAGCCCACCGAAGACGGCACCGGCGGCGGGCGTCACTACTGCGGCAGCGGCGTCCTCGTAGCTGGCGAAGTACAGGTCGAGCGTCCGGTACGCGGGAGTGGGCGTGCCGTCCTCCTTCGGCCACACCTTGGCCGACTCGACCCGCTGAAGCTTCGGGAACGTCTGTGCGGCCCGGCGTACGTCGGCGTAGACCTTCTCGAACTCGTCCGGGTCGGCGGGGTTACCGATGACAATGGTGATCTTGGTGGGCACGGCGCTCTCCTTCAGGCACAGTCGTCCACCCCGAACTGCAGCAGGTGGAACGAACGTTCTGTCTGCAAAACCGTACCTGCTCAGCTTTCCGCCGTCAAGACCGACCGTTCTATCTAGTGGCCGCGATGGCGTTTGAACTCGCCGCCAGCCGGGGCAAAGAGGCACCGGTTCGACGCGAGCGCGCAGTCGTGCCTGGTCGGGCGGTTACGCGACGAAACGGGTTAGCGCGGCGACCGACCTCCGCGTCACGCCTCGGAGTCGCGATCTCCGGACGTCTCCCGTCCGATTGGCGAGGCGGAAACCTCCAGCGGCTGGCCCCACCTTCGCAGCGCGTCCAGGAGCGCGACCAGGGCCAGCACTCCGGCCACCACGCTCAGCCCGGCCATCGGCGTCCAACGGGCCAACAACGGTGTCAACAGCAGGAGGGCGGCCAAGCCGATGATCTGGGTTCGGGAGGCCTGGCCGAAGATCTCGTACTCCAGCCGCATCCGGGCGACGAGGAAGAGCATTGGACCGCCCACCACGAACAGCAGCCAACTGGGTCGAGGCTGCCCGAACGGATGATCGATCACCAGCTCGTATCCGACCGCCGTGACGAGCACGCTCAGCACAATCAACAGATGCGTCCGTTCCGACACCGCGCCCAGCCGGCCGGGCATACCCGCCCGATCGAACGCCTCGGTCAGCAGCAGACCGGCGCGGTGGAAGTAGATCCGCCAGAGCAGCGCGCTGGTGGCGAACGCGACCGCGAAGGCGGCTGCGCGCTCCGCCGAGTAGTCCGCGCCGCTGAAGACCACGCCGATAACCAGAATCGACTCACCGAGCGCGATGAGGACCATCTGCTGATAACGGTCCGCGAGATGGGTCCCCGCGATCCGCCACCGACCCACCTTCGAGACCCCGAGCCACGGCAGCGGCCAGCCCAATATCCAGGCGAGGTAGTCGACAGCGAGGGCGACAACCCACAGCGGCAGGCGGAGGTGATCCGGGCCCAACGCGCCGGCCAGCCACAGCGGGGCGCTCGCCAGAGCCCACACGACAAGCCGGAAGGGCACCAGCCGTCGCGGATGGCCACGCAGCGCGACGGCGACCACGAGCGGCCGCACCACCATCACCAAGAGGTACGCGACCGCGAACGGCAGTGCTCGCTCCTCCATGGCGCGGGGCAGCGTCACCGCCATGACCAGGCCGGCGAACATGGTGCCGACCACGACAGCCTGAATGATCGGCTGCTCCGGTTCGTACCGGCTGGTGATCCAGGCGGTGTGCGACCAGATCAACCAGAGCGCCAGAAAGAGCAGCAGGGTACGCCCGAACCCCGTGACGAGCGTCAAACCGGTGTCATCGCTCAAGCCGGCGAATCGTTGCGAGACCCGGGTGAGGGCCACAACGAAGGCCAGATCGAAGAACAGCTCCAGGAACGTCGCCCGACCCGAACTCCTTGGAGGGCGCAGCAGCTCGGCACCCCGCCCCGCCGCCATCGTCCGCCTCCGTCCGCCCCTCGCTACCAACGAGCCGGCCACCAGCGGAGTTGCGCCAACGCTCACGTGGTGTCTGGCGTGGCGCCCCACACGCTGCTGTCCGTGAGGCGCAGGTCGTGCGGCTGAGCGCGGATGACGAGCGCCGCCGGGAGGTTGCCTGCTCGATACCCTGCGTCTGTGCGCCGACCTCCACCTCATGACACAAACCGCTCGCATGGGACCCAGGTGCGCGGTGGATGAGGTGGATGAGGTGGAGGAGGTGTGGACGCACGCCGAGCTGGATGACCTGAACATCATCTGGAACCACGCCGCTGACTACGGCGCTGACGGCGAGGCTCCCGACGGCACTCCACCCGGGATCGTGCAGCTGTCGTATCTGCTACGTGTCTACAACTCAGTGATGGGTGGTGGCCTGGGCTTCGCTGTTGAGGTGAACGAGCCCTTCCGGCTGAGACGGGCCATGGACGCGATGCGGTACTTCGGTTTGGCGGAACTCGCCGAGCTGCTAACAGACGTCATCGAGCACGACCTGGACGGTGACCGCGCCGATTCCCCGGACGACGACCTGGAGACCCTCCTCGGCCCTCGAGGCGAGCCCCTAGCGACTGCGTTCAGAGCCAGAGCTGCTGACAGCCCCGCCGACTTCGGCCTGGAATGACGGCGGCGCGTCTGGCGTGACCGTGACGGGCGGGCGTTGACCGGTCATGGCACGAACGCGGAGGGCAGCCCGAGTTCGGCCCGGGCCACCTCGATGAAGCGGCGCTCCGTCTCCCACAGGGCGTCGAACCGATCCGCGGGCAACGCCTGGGCCTCGCTACCCGCTCGTGTGGCCGCCAGGAGCCGGGCCTGGCGCACCAGCTCCGACGAGCCGCTCACCACCTCGACATTGCCGGCCACCAGCCGAAGCGCGGTCTTGGTGCTCTCCAGCCGCTCCCGGTAGCGGCTTCCCTCGTCGTCGAAGAACGGCATGAGATCACCCGGATCACGCGGGCGCGGTACCGCTGTGATGCGCGCCGCCGGGTTGAGGACGTGGGCCACGTACTCCCGGACGGCGCTGATGAAGTCGGTGTACGCGTTCAGCCGGATGTCTCGCCACTGTCGATCCTGGTCGCGCCGCCACAGCCGATCCTGGGCCCGGACGGTGAGCCACCCACCGATCAGGACGGCCAGCATTGTCGTCGTCGCGGTGACACCCGCCTGGATCAGACTCACCGGCACCACCGTTCGCATCGGTCGGTGACTCACCCTACCGCCCGTTGTCACCCGTCCCGCCGAAGGAATCCGTGCCGTCCTCCGCTCGCCGCTTCCCAGGCCGTGGTGCAGGAATCAGTCACAAGATCGAACGGAACACGCAGACGTCGGTTTGATATAGATCTCAACCAATGTATTGTGGGAACGCTCCCAGACCGTGTCCACCACCCACCTGCTCGAGGAGCTGAACATGTCACGACGACGTCGTCGCCCGGCCGCCATGCTGGCCGGGTTGCTCGTTCTGGCCCTGGCTGCGTCTCTGTCGCCACCATCGCCGGTGGCCGGCACCGCCGCGGCCGGCCCATCCAAACCCCGTGCTGTGGCACTCGCTGAGCTGACCGTGGTCTCCGAACGGGTGGCTTTCGGTCTGCAGCGTCCGATCGCGATCACTGGCCTGCCGGACGGCCGGATGCTGATCGCGGAGAAGAACGGCACTGTCCGCGCCTACCACCCCGACACCGGCCTGGCCCCCGACCCGGTGATCGACCTGACCGCCCGGATCGACGCGTCGGACAACGAGCGCGGCCTTCTCGGCATCACTCCGGCGCCGAACTTCGCGCGGACCGGGATGCTCTACGTGGCCTACACGAGCCTGCCGGCCGGCGCGCTGACCCTGGCGCGAGTGCCCATCAACGCTCCTGATCGGGTGCAGGTGCTGCTCACCCAGGAGCACGCCGAGTACGGCAACCACAACGGCGGACAGGTGGCCTTCGGCCGCGACGGCTACCTCTACTGGTCCCTCGGCGACGGTGGCTTCGCGAACGACCCGTTCAAGAGCGGCCAGAACCTCGGCACCCTGCTCGGCAAGATTCTGCGAATCGACGTCAACCGCAGCTGCGGGGGAAAGCCCTACTGCGTGCCCTACGACAACCCGTTCGTCCGCACGGCGGGCGCGCGGCCGGAAATCTGGGTCTACGGGCTGCGCAACCCGTGGAAGTTCTCCATCGACCCGGCCGACAACTCGCTGTGGATCGGTGACGTCGGCCAGGGTCTGATCGAGGAGATCAACCACGTCCGCCCGTCGCAGCGTGGCGCGAACCTCGGCTGGTCCTGTCGAGAGGGCACGCCGGTCTTCGACGAGACGCAGTGCCGGCCGGGCGTGCGGCTCACCGACCCGATCGTCGAGTACGACCACTACATGACGGAGAACTGCTCCATCATCGGCGGCCTGGTGTACCGGGGGTCCGTCACCCCGGAGGCGCGGGGTACCTACATCGCTAGCGACTACTGCTCGACCCGCGCTTTCGCCGTGCGTCCCAAGTCCACGGGTGGCTACGAGTCCGCTGAGATCGGCACCTTCCCCACTCAGCCGACGGCGTTCGGCGCCGACGTGAACGGCGAGCTGTACGTGCTCAGTGACCTCCCGGGGTGGCTGAGCAAGGTGCGGTTCGAGCGGGTCCAGCCGACCCCCACCGGCGGGGCGACGATCCGCTGAACCTCGGGTGACACCCGCGCTACCTCTGGGGACGGCCGCGTTAGGCGGCCGTCCCCAGGCTCACTCCGATGCAGGCTCGGGCGCCTCTGTTGCGGGATCCACATCCCGGCTTTAGCCACCCGTCGAGGCAATCCACGATGAGCCTGATGGAACATCACTGGGCTCCGCCCCAGCAGTACTGTCCGGCACCAGCTCAAGCAGACGGCGCGACCGGGGACCGCAGGCCGAGCCACTGCTCGGCGTCCCAGGCGTGGAACCGCTCCACCTCCACGAACCCGAGCTTTGCCGCAAGGCGCATCGAGCCGACGTTGGCGGTTTGGGTGGCGAGCACCACCGGATCGCCGGGGAGGACCCCGTCGAGCCAGTCGAGTGCCGCCGCGCACGCCTCGGCGGCGTACCCGAATCCCCACGCCTGTGGCAGGAACAGGTAGCCGAGGTCGACCTTCCCCATGGCAGCCGGGCGATGGTGGCCCGTTGCTCTCCTGAGCAGGATCTGGCCGATCATCGCCCCGTCGAGATCAACGACGAAGCTCCCGGGCCACCGCTCGGGCACTCCGGGCATCTCGCGCTCAAGCTCTCCAGGCAGGCGCGGACCACCGAGGTAGGTGTTCACCTTTGGCGACGCCAGCAGCTCGATGAACGCAGCACGGTCCCGGGCCTCGGGCGCACGGAGCACGAGCCTCTCGGTCCTGATCGGAGCAGGCGGCCAATCGACCGCTCCCAGGTCTGCCATGCGCGTCATCGGTCGAGACTGGCACACCTGGGTCATGGAAACCCGACCCAGCCAGCCGGGTTGTCAATGTCAACAGTCACTCACGCGGCGCGGCCCGAAGGGCACAGCAGCCCCAGCGTCATCCCCTGGTGCGGTATGCGCTCGAGGCCCATGGCCGGCGACGGCGTCCGCGAGGGACGCAGTCAGGCTTCTGCTCCCGGTAACGTGCGGAAATGACAAGAAGCGAGCGAATCGCGGACCAGCTGGACCGGCACTGGCACAAGAACCTGCGGCCGCGGCTGCACGGTCTCGCCGATGAGGAGTACTTCTGGGAGCCGGTGCGTGGCTGCTGGAGCATCCGCCCACGTGGCACGTCGGCCGCACCGATGGCGGCGGGTTCGGGGGAATGGACGATGGACTTCGCGTCCCCAGATCCGGTGCCGTCGCCGGTGACCACGATTGCCTGGCGGCTGGCGCACATCATCGTCTCCTGCCTGGGCTACCGGGTCGGATGGCACTTCGGCGGCCAGGACGTCAACTCCCAGACGTTCGCCTACGCGGGGACCGCCGACGAGGCGCTGAAACAGCTCGACGAGATGTATGGGAGATGGAACGCGGGGGTCCGCGAACTCTCGGACGCCGACCTGGAGAATCCGCCCGCTGTGGGTCCCGAGCGGTTTCCCATGGAGGGCATCGTCCTGCACGTCAACAGGGAGCTGATCCATCACGGCGCCGAGGTCTCCCTGCTGCGCGACCTCTACCGCTGGCAGGACGGAGCCGCGCCGCGCCGTGTATGACTCTCGGTATCCGGCGACCACTTCGGAACCTGAGGGTGGTCCGCTGGTGGTCCGCCGGCACGGCCTGGTCGTGGTGGTGAACCACACGGGCCTCCGTCAGGCCGGCTCGCCGCCGATGCCGATCTCGTTGCCGTCCGGGTCGCGGAAGGTGGCCTTGCGGACGCCGTTGTCGTAGGTCTCGCGCCCGGCCGGCTCCAGGCCGCGCTCGGCGATCTGCGCGATGCGGGCGTCGAAGTCGCTGACGAAGACGGTGTGCATGGCGTGCCCGGCATGGTCGGGCCGCACCTCGATGAACACGTACCGGTGCTCGGCGAGTTCCCACACCGCCTCGGTGTCGTTCGGCAGGAACGACGGCGGGGCGCCGAGGAGTCGCTCGTACCAGGCCGCCGCGGCGGCGTAGTCGCTAACGGGGATGCCCGCGAACAGATCTACGGTCATGACTCCATGCTAAAGGCTCGTTCCCGGAGGATCAGAAAAATGACATCGCCCTGGTGCGGCACCCGACCTTAGGGCGATGCCGGCCCTCCGTTCGGCCCGTATCCGCCGCTGGCGCCCGAGCGGGGCGGCACCAGCCCTAACGGCCTCATAAGCTCCACGGGCTTCACTGATCAATCCCACGGAGGAACCCGGTAATGCCCAAGCAACTCGCCCGGCGCTGGCTTGCCGGGTTCGGGGTCGTAGGCGCGCTCATCGCCGTCTCCGCGATCCCCGCCTTCGCCGCCCCTGCCGCCGACGACCTCGATTTCTACGCCAGGGATGTGGTTGTCGCCCCCGGTGGTCCTGCTAAAGGATCGAACCTCTTTGCCCGTACCCGCACCAGCACCATGGAGTGGGGCGAATACACGGTCAAGGTGGACCGGAGCAAGGTCGCTGGCTTCGCCGACGTGAGGAACGACGGCAGTACTGACTCCTGTACCGAGTCTGGTGCGATCCTCACCTGCAAGGTGGTGGCTGAGGAAAACGACTACTACACGTACATGACCATGGTCAACCTGGTCGTGCGGGCGAAGAAGAGCGCCACGCCCGACCAGCAGGGCGATATCAAGTTCACCGTCACCGATGGCGACGGCGGTTCGGCCACCTACCACTCGAGCGTCAGCATCGGTGAGGGCGTGGATCTCGCCGGCATCGAGCAGGGGCTCCAGCTGACAGGCGTCCTCGGCGGCACGCTCGACGTCCCGCTCACAGTGGCGAACCGCGGCGAGAAAGCCGTCCACAGCGTGGTGCTGTTCTTCGAAGGCGGCTACGGTCTCGGCCCGTCGAAGCGGTACAAGAACTGCGAGTACAGCCCTGCCGACTCCTTCCGCCACGCCTTCGCCTGCCGGTTCCCCAACACCATCGCGCCGGGCGGCGCCGCACGGCTGGACTCCAGCTTCGGTTTCACAGTGCCGACCGACGATCCGGCCCCGAACGGACACACCGGCGTGGCGCACTGGTACACGCCGGCAGACTGGGAGGAGTCCCAGTCCTTCAACCCAGCGCGACTTGGGCAGCAGGGCACCGAGGGGGAGCTGAGGCTTGAGCCGGTTGGTCTACAAAGCAGGTCGCGGCAGACAGACGTCAACGACCAGAACGGCACTACGGTGATGAGACTCCAGGTCAGCGGTGACCAGGGGGCTGAGGTGGCGGCGCTCGGGACGCCGGCGACCGCGACCGGAAAGGTCGGCGCCACTGTGCCGTTGAAGGTCGGCTACGTCAACAACGGCCCGGCGGCTGTCAACGTTGACGGAGCCAAGGATCTGCGGGCCCGTACCGTACTCTCGCTGCCGACTGGCGTCACGGCCGTACGCGTTCCGATGACCTGCTCGAGCTACGGCGACTGGGTGCCTGGAAAGCTCGGCGCCAAGGAGTACCGCTGCGGCGAGAACAGACGCCTGGCGCAGGGCGAGAAAATCGAGTACGAGTTCGAGCTGCGCCTCGACGAGGCCGGCGCCCGGGCCGCCCAGGTGCGGCTGACCTTCGACACGGGCGTGGACCTCAACCCAGCCAACGACAGTGCGACGATCACCATCATCGCGAGCGCTGACGGTGGGAGCGAGAATCCCGGCGGGGATGACGGCCAGGGAGGCGGGGACACCGATGGCTCGCTGCCGATCACCGGTGCCAAGGCCGGCCTGACCGCCGGCATCGGTGGCGTACTGCTCGCCGCCGGCGCCGCGGGCTTCGTGGTGGCCCGCCGCCGCAAGACCCGCTTCGTCGCCTGACCTACCCGCTGCACCAACCGTGCCCCGTCGACCTCAGGTCGGCGGGGCACGGGTTCGCTCTCATGACCTGACGTGACTCCGCACGGTCGTCGTCCTGGCGCTCAGGAG
Source organism: Micromonospora salmantinae (assembly GCF_022230905.1). Classification (NCBI taxonomy): domain Bacteria; kingdom Bacillati; phylum Actinomycetota; class Actinomycetes; order Micromonosporales; family Micromonosporaceae; genus Micromonospora; species Micromonospora salmantinae. The sequence continues at coordinate 90,576 of NZ_JAKKFG010000014.1, read as the reverse complement.
CACCTGGGCCCTGAGGTCGTGCGGCCTGCCGCAGCAGTTAGTGACCTCGGTCCGGGCGGAGGAAGCACGACAGCAGTTGCCTGAACTCCTGCGGGTGCTCGATCGACGGCACGTGCCCGCATCGGCCGAACACGTGCAGACGGACGTCGGCCAAGTGGTCGAGCAAGGGCTGGGCTGCCGTCTCAGGCGGGGTGACCCGGTCCTCGGCGCCGTGAACGAGCAGCACGGGCGCGCGCACCGCTGCCAGCGTTTGCGCCGAGAGCGTGAGCTCGTCGACCCATCGTGCCCTGGGCGGCGGGAACAACGACGCGAATGCGGCCTCCCCCGCTCGCATCGCGGCTGCACGGGCCTCGACGGCCGAATCGGTCACGAGAGCCTGGTCGAGAACGAGGCGACTCAGCATGTCCCGTGCCCCGATCGGGCCGGCGGGGGCGGCCCAGACCGCGTCGAGTTCGGCGGACAGCGGCGCCCCCGGGGCGCCCATCGTCGAGACCGCCACGACACGGGTGACCTGCTGGGGGCGCGCGGCCGCCAACGCCAGCGCCACAGCACCGCCCATCGAGTGACCCACCACGGCGTAGTGCTCAATACCGAGAGCATCCATCAGGCCCGCGGCCTGCTCCGTCCACAGCCGGAGCCCACCCCTGGCGCCCGCCGGGATGGGTGTACGGCCGAACCCCGCCTGGTCAGGAGCCACCAGGTGCCAGGACGCGCCCAGCGCCTGCGCCGTCGTCGCCCAGGCGCCGGACCCGGTCGTGCCGGGTCCGGAGCCGTGCAGCATCAGCACCGCGGGCCCCGTGCCGCTCTCCAGGACGTGGACGGGGGAACCGTCGACTGTGACGGTCCGAAGTGCCGTCACCGGGGCAGGCCAGGTGTGCTCATGCCGATGCGGGGTCGACAGACTTCGAAAAGAGCTCCATCATCGCCCTGCCGAATTGCGGCATGTCGGGCCACCCCCGGCAGGAGACGAGATTGCCGTCCACGACGTCGGGAGCGTCGATGACCGTCGCGCCCGCGTTCTCCATGTCACCGGTGATCGGGGGGAAGCACGCCGTCTTTCGACCCTTCAGCAGCCCGTACACCGCTGGCACCTGCGCGCCGTGGCACACCAGCGCGATGGGAAGGTTGCGCGCGAAGAAGTGCTCGGTGATGCGCCTGACGTCGGCGTCGACGCGGATCCACTCGGGGGCGCGTCCCCCAGGAATGATGAGGGCGTCATAGCGCTCGACGTCGACCTGCGCCCATGGCACGTCGACCGGCAGCTTGCGGCCGTTCTTCTCGACGTAGGCGTCGGAGTTGGGGTCGAACTCGTGGATGACCAGTTGCACGTCGCGCATCGTCCGTGACGAGACGTCGACGTCCCAGCCGCCCTCCTGCACGCGGTAGTAGGGATACATGGTGTCGAGCTCCTCGGCGGCGTCGCCGGTCAGGAGCAGCGCTCTGGGCACCTGCTTCTCCTCGCATCTGGGGGCGGGTGAGGTGGATCCAATCCGATCCGATCAGGATTGAGTCAGCATTCCTGGGCACAGCGCGCCCGTCAAGCCTCTACCGCCATTGCGCCCGCGCCTTCGATCTCGTCGAACAACCGTCGAAAACGCTCGCCGGACCGCAGGATGTGCCGACGCATCGCGTAGGCGGCGGCGTCGGGGTCACGCGCGGCGATCGCGGCGACAACTTCCTCGTGCTCGGCCATGGCGAGGTGGGTGACCTGGGTGTCGTGGTGCAGCCGGAAGAGGTGCACGTGGCTGTGCAGGCGAGCGAGCGCTTCACGGATGACCTGGTTCTCCGCGCTCAGGGCGACGAGATCGTGAAAGGCGGCGTCGCGTAGCCCGAAGGCGCCATAGGCCATGGGCCCGTTGCCCCCCTCCAGCTCCGCCATCTCCTCCAGCATCCGTCGCAGACCGGCCACCTGCTCCGAGGATGCGCGTTCAGCGGATTTGCGCGCCGCCGCCGGCTCGAGGAGCAGGCGGACCTCGAGCATGTCCTCGAATCGGTGGCGGGTTATTTGAGGGGGAATGCGGTAGCCAGCATGGGGTACGCGCACGACCAGGCCCTCGGCCTCCATGCGGTTCAGAGCGTCTCGGATCGGCGTCTGCGAGACCCCCAACTCCCGAGCCAGGACGTCGATCGTGACGCGGGAGCCAGGCTCGATCCGTAACGACATCAGCTGTTCGAGCAGCGTGTCGTACACCTCGTCGGCAAGCCGGCCGCCAGATTTTCCCGGCAGCGTTGCGCCCGTCACGGCCCTGCGGCCCCGCGCGATCATCGCTTCGTCGTCCATCGTGACGTGAGGTCCCTTCTTGCACCTTCGGGAATCTGTTGACATCAGTCACAAGGCTGCGACATGCTGACGCCCCAACTCGATCGTATAGGAAAAGTGCCGGATGCTCGCCGTCCGGCACGATCGCGGAACCGCCCGCGATCGCTCCACTTCGATCACCTGGAGCTCCCATGAGCGTGCTCGAGCCGGTCCGCGGGTCGGCCCCCGCGCCAGCCCGGCGACACGCCTGAACAACCCAGCAACTGCTCGGCGAAGCACATAGCGAGGTTCTAGAAGTCCCCACCGAGAAAGCAGGCTTGAAATGCGCCATCCGAAGCGAATAGGAAGAATGTCCGCTCCCGGCCGAAAGGTACGGCTGGCGTCGGCGGCCATGCTGCTGGTGGCCACGACCATGACGGCTTGCGGCGAGGGCAAGGACGACGGCGAGAAGGCGAGCGCCCCCAAGGCGCCGGCGACCATCCCGGAGCTCACCAAGGATCCGCTGACCCTCAGCTTCATCTGGTTCGACTGGCCGCCCGCCAAGGCACTGGAAGCCTTCGCGAACGCGGAGTACAAGAAGGAACGGCCGAACGCGACCATCAAGGTCAACACCGTGCCGAACGCGAACTGGCACGACGCGATGTTCACCCAGTTCGCGGCGCGCAAGACCGACTTCGACATCGCGATCCTGGACTCGCAACACATCGGCGAGGCCGTGACGAACGGCAACATCCTCGACCTCACCGACTTCGTCAAGGAGAACATCGACGTCGCGGCCTACAACCCGTACCTCCTGGCGGCCTACGGCCAGTTCCCCCAGGCGGAGACCGGCAAGCGCGACGAGAACGCCAGTCTGTACGGACTGCCGCTGCTCGGCGACACCTGGACGATGATCTACCGCAAGGACCTGATCGGCGACAAGCCGCCGCAGACCTGGGACCAAATGATCGCAGCCGCCGAGAAGTGCCAGGCGGACAACCCTGGCGTCAGCGGGCTGGCTTTCCACCAGGCCAACGGCTCCGACGCCGCGGCCGTCACCTACAACACTGTCAACGGCGTCTACGGCGGCAACCTCTGGGACTCCAAGACGCGCAAGATCGATGGCGTCATCAACGACGCAGCGGGCCAGGAGGCGATGGACGTCCTGGTCAACAAGATGAAGCCGCTGACCGCCAAGGGCTCCGGCAACTGGTTCATCGACGAGGTGAACGCGGCTGTCGCCCAGGGCAAGGCCTGCATCGCGTTCAACTGGATCGCCGCGAGCGGCGGCCTGCTCGATCCGAAGCAGTCGACGCTCGGCACCAGCCGGGAGCAGATCCTCGACAAGCTGGGTTTTGCCACCCTGCCGAGCCAGAAGACGAACCTGGTCCCTCTCGGCGGTATGGGGATGCACGTGTCGGCCTACTCCGCCACGGCGAACCAGACCGAGGCCCTGAACTTCATGAAGTGGTTCGAGCGGGCTGACATCCAGAAGAAGTGGGCCGCGGCCGGTGGCGTGCCATCGCGTACGGACGCCCTGGAGTCGCCCGAGTTCCTCAATGCCGGGCCGTTCAACCAGGTGTACACTGACTCGGTTCCGCGGATGCGGGACATGTGGAACGTGCCCGAGTACGCGCGCCTCGTCGACATCGAGAACACCAACGTGAACGCGGCTCTCAACGGCGCGAAGAAGCCGAAGGATGCGCTCGACGACATCGCCAAGGAGCAGCAGGGCGTTCTCGACTCGAGCAGCCGCAAGGGTGGCGGCGGACTGTGAGTGACCCCGTCCCTCTGACGACCGACGATCCCGGGCAGGTGGCGTCCGCGACGCCACCTGCCCGGGGCAGGTCCCCTCGGCTGGGCGACCGGGGGCTCGCCGTGGCCTTCATCTCCCCCGCGATGCTGCTGTTGCTCGCCATGTCGGTGTTTCCGTTGCTGTGGGCGTTGTACCTGTCTTTCACGGACTACTCGGCCACCCGCGGGGGGCCCGCCAATTTCATCGGATTCGGGAACTACACCGCCATCCTGACGTCGGCGCAGGTCCACACGAGGGCTCTGACGACGTTGATCTACGTGGTCGGCGCGGTCGGCCTGCAGACAGTGCTCGGATTCGGTATCGCCTACCTGATCTCACGGCGCACACATGGGCGAGGAGTGCTGACCACTCTGTTCCTGGTTCCGATGATGCTGTCGCCGGTCGTGGTCGGGCTGTTCTGGCGATTCATGCTCGACGCGCAGTTCGGCGTGGTCAACAGCATGCTCGGCTCGGTCGGCCTGGGGCAGGTGGAGTGGCTCACCCGGCAGCGAACGGCACTGCTCTCCCTGATCGTGGTCGACACCTGGCAGTGGACGCCGTTCATCATGCTCATCGCGCTCGCGGGCCTCACCGCGGTTCCCAAGTACCTCTACGAGGCCGCCTCGATCGACCGAGCGTCCGAATGGTTCCGGTTCCGCACCATCACGCTTCCGCTGGTATGGCCGCTGCTTCTCATTGCCGTGATGTTCAGGGCCATCGAGGCGTTCCGGCTGTTCGACCTCGTCTACATCCTCACCAACGGAGGCCCGGGTGTCTCCACCGAGACGTTGTCGTTCCACATCTACAAGGTCGCGTTCCTGGGCTTCAACACCGGAACCGCTTCGGCGTACGGGATTCTCATGGTCCTCGTCGTCATCGTCCTCACGCAGTTCTACCTGCGCTACCTGAACAAGCTCAAGGAGGGCTGATGGCCGTCTCCGTCGACGAGGCCGTGTCCACAGGTCCTACCCGGGACCACACGCCCCCCGCGCGCCGCCTGGGCGGTCGAGGCCGCTCGGTGCTGGAGGTCGCGCTGCTGACCGTGCTGGCCGTCGTGATGCTCTTTCCGGTGCTGTGGATGATCGAGACGTCCATCAAGGAGAACCGGGACGTCTACGCCATCCCGGCCAAGTTCTTCGACTTCAAGATAACTCTGGAGCATTACAAGGACGTGTTCGTCGACCCCGACGGCGGTCGCTCGGCCTTGTCCGTCGCGTTCCTCAACTCCGTCGTGGTAGCCGGGGTCTCCACGGTGCTGGCCACCGTGCTGGGGGTCCCGGCGGCCTGGGCCTACTCACGCTTCGCCGTGAAGGCCAAGAAGGACCAACTGTTCTTCATCCTGTCCACGCGCTTCATGCCGCCCGTGGTGGTCGTGGTCCCGATCTTCCTCATGTACCGCCAGGTCGGGCTCATCGACAACAAGCTCGGCCTGATCCTCATCTACACCGCGTTCAACGTCCCGTTCACGATCTGGATGATGAAGGGGTTCGTCGACGAGGTGCCCGCCGAGTACGAGGATGCCGCCATGCTCGACGGCTACACCCGTTTGCAGGCGTTCCGGCTCTTCACCCTTCCCCTGCTCGTGCCCGGCATCGCCGCGACGGCGGTCTTCGCACTCATCTTCTCGTGGAACGAGTTCGTGTTCGCCACCTTCCTCACCTCCAGCGACGACGTCCGGACGGCCCCGCCCGCCATCGCCGGTCTCATCGGCGGCACCACTACGGACTGGGGCCTCGTGGCCGCGGCCTCCGTGGTGTTCGCCCTACCGGTGCTGGTCTTCGCGTACCTGGTGCGCAAGCACCTCATCGCCGGCGTGACGCTCGGGGCGGTGCGACGCTGATGGCGGGCATCGAGGTGACCGCCCTGCACAAGCGCTACCCGGACGGGACGGTCGCGGTTGAGCACGTGGACCTGTCCATCGGCCACGGCGAGTTGTTCGTGATGCTCGGCCCCTCGGGTTGCGGCAAGACGACCACGCTGCGGGCCATAGCCGGCCTGGAGAGGCAGACGACGGGCGACATCCGCATCGGCGACACGCTGGTCAACGACCTGCCGCCCGCCGAGCGCGACATCGCCATGGTGTTCCAGTTCTACGCCCTCTACCCGCATCTGAAGACCCGCGACAACCTGGCGTTCCCGCTGCGGGCAGAGGGACTGCCCAAGCCCGAGGTGCACGAGCGGGTCACCGAGGCCGCCCGGCTGATGCGGCTTGGTCCGCTCCTGGACCGGCGACCGCGTCAGCTGTCCGGCGGGGAACAGCAGCGCGTCGCGCTCGCTCGCGCCCTGGTGCGACGACCGCGCGCCTTCCTCATGGACGAGCCTCTCACCAATCTGGACGCGGAGCTGAGGGCGGACATGCGCACGGAGATCAAGCACCTGCAGGGGGAACTGGGGGCGACGATGGTCTACGTCACCCACGACCAGGTCGAGGCGATGTCGCTCGGTCACCGAATCGCCATCCTCAACAAGGGCCGCGTCGAGCAGATCGGCACGCCGCTGGAGGTCTACGACCGCCCGGCGAGTCTCTTCTGCGCCGCTTTCATCGGCTCCCCGCCGATGAACCTCATCGAGGTGGAAGTGGCTGACGGGAAGCTGCGCGGTCAGGGCGGGCTGGCCCTCGCGCCACCGCCGGGCCTGCCGCGCGACCGTCGCCTGATCGCAGGCGTCCGGCCGGAAGCGCTGGAAGTCACCGAAGCAGGGGCGGAACGTTCGGTCCCGGCCCGCGTGGTCTCGGCGGAGTGGCTGGGCGACGAGATCATCTACGTGGTCGACCACGGCGGCCAGCGCGACGTACGGGTTCGGATGCCACCGACTGTCCGTTTCGCCGCTGACGCAACGGTCGGGCTACGGCACACCGGCGGGACGCCGGCGGTCTACGACGTGCGCACGGAAGAGCTGGTGGCCTGATGGGAACCGTTGCCGCGCACGGGCTGCGCAAGTCCTTCGGAAAAGTCCAGGCCCTCGACGGGGTGACGCTGGACGTGCCGGACGGCTCGTTCTTCGTCGTGCTCGGGCCCTCCGGGGCGGGCAAGACGACGACCCTGCGAGCGATAGCCGGCCTTGACAAGCTTGACGCCGGGTCGGTGCATCTGGACGGCAGGGACGCGACCGGTGACACCCCGGCCGCACGCGACCTGGCCATGGTCTTCCAGAGCTACGCGCTCTACCCGCGACACACGGTGTACGAGAACATCGCGTCGCCGCTGCGGGCACGCCGCTGCTCTTCGGGCGAGATCGCCACTGCCGTGGAGCAGATGTCGAGCCTGTTGCACATCGAACGTCTGCTGCAGCGTCGTCCCGCGCAGTTGTCGGGCGGTGAGATGCAGCGCGTCGCCCTCGCCCGGGCGCTGGTCCGTCGCCCGCGCGCGTTTCTCATGGACGAGCCGCTGACGAACCTTGACCTCAAGCTCCGCGTCGAGATGCGCACCGAACTCACCCGCATCCACCGCAGCCTCGGAGCGACCTTCGTCTACGTGACAAACGACCAGGTCGAGGCCCTGTCCATGGCCGACCAGGTCGCAGTCCTCAAGGAGGGGAAGGTGCAACAGGTCGGGACGCCGACCGAGGTGTACGAGCGTCCCGCCAACCAGTGGGTCGCAGGATTCGTCGGGAGCCCCCCGATCAGCCTGCTCGCCTGCCACACCGAGGGAGATCGTCTGGTCGGTGCGGCAGGCTGGACGCTGCCGCGGCCCCGCTGGACCACGGCTGAGGACGGTCGTGAGCTGCTGCTGGGCCTGCGGGCGGAGGACCTCTCCGTCGAGCAGCGTGGGAACGCGTCGTTGTCGGGTGAGCTCTACGGGCTTGAGCCGCTCGGTGACCGAACGGTGGTCGACGTCCGAGTGGGGACGGAGATCCTCAAGGTCAAGGCACGACCCACCGTCACCGGTACGCCGGGCGAGCGGCTGCTCGTCACTGTCGATCTGGATCGTGCGCACCTGTTCGATGCGGGCACCGGGCTGTCGCTGTCCGAGGCGGGGCGGTAACGGCGCCCGGCGGCGACGGCGACATGCGCCAGCACATGGCAATCGAGCCTCGGCGGACCGTCACCAGTGCCAACGGCCTGACGACGCGGGGACGGCCGTGGCCCGCGAAGGCGATCGGCGGCGCGGGGCGTCGCCCCGCAGACCGGGCCGAGGCCACATTCGACCCGCCCGGCAACCTCGCCCCCCGACGAGGGCGTGTGACCCGTCCGTCTCCGCGCGCAGCGCGACCGCTGAGGCACGCCGGACATCACGAAGAAGATCACAGGAGGCGACGCGATGAGTGACCCGATGAACGTGCTGGCCCCCGAGCATCGGCGGCTGCGGATCGGCGACGCCTGGCGCGACGCCGCAAGCGGAGCCACCTTTGCCGTCGAGGACCCGGCCACCGGCAAGACCATCGCCGGGGTGGCGGACGCCGATGTCGTTGACGGGCTCGCCGCCCTGGACGCGGCGAGCACGGCGATGGCGCAGTGGGCGGCGACCCCGCCGCGGAAACGGTCAGAGTTGTTGACCGCGACGTACCGGGCACTGACCGAGCGATCCGAGGAGGTCGCCCGGCTGATCACGCTCGAGATGGGCAAGCCGCTCGCCGAGGCTCGTGGAGAGGTGGCCTACGGCGCCGAGTTCTTCCGTTGGTTCGCCGAGGAGGCGGTGCGCGTCGAGGGGCGCTACAGCACCGCTCCCTCAGGTGGATACCGCATCCTCACCGTGCCGAAGCCGGTCGGACCGTGCGTCTTCGTGACGCCCTGGAACTTTCCGTTGGCCATGGGTGCCCGCAAGATCGCTCCTGCGCTGGCCGCGGGCTGTACGACGATCACCAAGCCAGCAGGCCAGACGCCACTCACCATGCTGTTCCTGGCCCGCATCATGGAGGAGGTCGGCGTTCCCCCGGGCGTCGTCAACGTGGTGACCACCAAGCGTTCCGGCGAGGTCATCTCCGCACTGCTGGCCGACGGTCGGACCCGCAAGCTCTCGTTCACCGGGTCGACCGAGGTCGGGCGCGTACTGCTACGACAGGCTGCGGACAACGTGCTGCGCACGTCCATGGAACTGGGCGGCAACGCGGCCCTGATCGTGTGTGCCGACGCTGACCTGGACGTCGCGCTCGACGGTGCCATGGTGGCCAAGATGCGCAACATCGGGGAGTCCTGCATCGCGGCCAACCGGATCTACGTCGAGGAGCCCGTACGCGAGGAGTTCGCGGCGCGCTTCGCCGAGCGGATGGGCGCGCTGTCGATGGGCCATGGTCTCGACGACGGCGTGAACGTCGGGGCGTTGATCGACGACGCCTCGGTCACCAAGATCGACGAACTGGTCGCCGACGCGGTCGATCGCGGCGCCCGGGTCCTGGTGGGCGGCGAGCGTCCGGACGGGCCGGGCCACTTCTACCCGCCCACCGTTCTCGTCGACGTGCCCGAAGACGCGCGGATGCTGAAGGCGGAGATCTTCGGCCCGGTGGCGCCGATCATCTCGTTCACGTCCGACGACGAGGTGATGGCGAAGGCCAACGACACCGAGCACGGCCTGGCCGGATACGTCTTCACCCGTGACCTCCAGCGGGCGCTCCGGTTCGCCGAGGGGCTGGACACGGGGATGCTCGGCATCAACCGTGGTCTGATATCGGATCCGTCAGCTCCGTTCGGAGGCGTGAAGCAGTCCGGGATCGGCAAGGAGGGGTCGCACGAGGGCATCCTCGAATACCTCGACCTCACCTACGTGGCGATCGACCTACCGTGACGGGCCTGCTGCTCCGGGCGCCCGCCGAGCATCACCGCGCCACCAGGGCGGCCAACCTTGCCGACGCCGTCCCGGTCTCGCAGGTGACCTGGACGTCCGCCCAGCACATCGCCGACGTTCCGGAGAGGCACCGACATGCTTGAGACCGTCCGTGGACCACGCCAGTTGATAGTGGGCGAAGGGGTCGCGCAGAACATCCCACGAGTGGTGGCCGAGAGCGGCTCGCGAGTCCTCATCGTGACCGACCAGGTTCTTCTGGGGCAGCCGGGCGTGGCCGAGATCGTGGCCGCCGTCCGGGAGAAAGTCAAGGTCGTCGAGGTGTTCTCCGACGCGACTCCGGACGTGCCACTCTCCGATGTCGCAGTGGCCGTCTCGGCCGCCGCCGAGGTGGACGCCGACGTGATCCTCGCCATCGGGGGCGGCACGGTGATCGACCTCGCCAAAATCGTCGGCGTCATCCGGCGCCACGGTGGGAGCCCGCGCGACTTCTACGGCGAGTCGAGGGTGCCGGGGCCGACGCTTCCCCTCGTCGCGGTCCCGACGACGTCAGGCACCGGCTCCGAGCTCACACCCGTCTCGGTGTTGACCGACCCGGACCGCGAGCTGAAGGTGGGGGTTTCCAGCGTCCACATCGTGCCCGACTTCGCCATCGTCGACCCCGAACTCACCTACACCTGCCCCGCGACCGTCACCGCCCACTCCGGCATCGACGCGTTCTGTCACGCGGTGGAGAGCTACACCGCGCGACCCCGGGCCCACGGACCGCGCGACCCGGTGGAGCAGGTGTTCCTCGGCCGCAACCCGATCACCGACCACTACGCGCTCCGGGCCGCGGAGCGAATCGCCCGTAGTTTGCGTCGTGCTGTCACTGACGGAGGCGACACGGACGCGCGCGCGGACATGTCCTACGGGTCCATGCTCGCCGGGCTCGCCTTTTCCCACGCGGGCAACGCGGCCCCGCACGCTCTCCAGTACCCGATCGGCGCAGCCACGCACACGCCGCACGGCCTGGGCGTCGGGCTGCTACTGCCCTACGCGCTGGACGCGGCCAGGGATGCCATCGGCGACCGGTTGGCCATCCTCGCCCGGGTGTGCGGGCTCGACGTGACCGACGCCTCGGATGCCGAGGCCGCCGACACGTTCCTCACCTGGCTCGACGGGCTCCTTGCCGACATCGGCATCCCTCGCACCTTGGCGGACATCGGCGTGGCACGCGCCGACCTCCCGCGCTTCGCGGAAATGGCCAGTGGGGTCACCCGCCTGATCCAGAACCATCCAGGCCCGACCGACACCGCCAGCCTGACCGCGATCCTCGAAGCGGCCTGGACCGGGGACCGGACCCGACACGCCCTGACTCCGAGCAGCGACAGTGACCGGCCTTTCACATGACGACGGCTGAGCCGAGCATTCCGACGCCCAGGGTGCGTGCCCTGCCTGGCAGTCGGTTCACCGCTCCGGATCGGCCGGGAGCCGATGCCGGCGGATCAGCCGCTGCCCGATGAAGGTTCGCCAGACCCGGTCCGCGACAGTCGGTTCGACGATCCAGAGCCGACGCTGGGCCTCGGCGAGGGTGAGCGGCGCGCGGAAGAGATCCAGGAACAGCCGGCTGCTGCGGTTGAGTGCGAACACCTGGCCGTCGACCCGGCGGAACAGGTGCCGGTCCGCCGGCAGGTCGCCGGGGACGCCTTCCTGCTCGTCGGATCGGATTCGCCGGTATGCGTCCCAGACCTGCTCGTCGTCGCGATCCACGAAGGCGCCGTTGGCGAGGAACTCGGTCTGGTCGTCGGTGTCGTGGCGTACCCGGTCGTGGGCGAGGAGGCCGCGTACCGCGGTGCCGTACCGGTCGTGGTAGAAGAACGTGTGCGGGGTGTCGGTGGCGCCCAGCCACGGACGGTGGTAGTGCCCGGGGTTCAGTCCAGCCTTTGCCTGGGCGACCTCGGCCTGCGCCGCCGCGGTGACCGGCTCGTCGTACTTGAGCATCCGGACGATGTCCGATCCCTCCACCGGCCGCACGTTGGTGATGCCGAACCGGTCCGGCTCCTTGGCGACGATGGCGCCCGGCGTCAGCATGAAGTCGCCGAGCCCGCCGAGGGTCCACAGGTCCGGGTTGTCACGCAGGAAATTGACGCTGTCCAGTGCCTCTTCGCGGGTCTCGGTGGGGAAACCAGTGAAGCCCATCATCTGCACACCAATGTTCGCCTTGGTCATCGCCATCATGGTGCGTCGTGCCTGCTCCGGCTTCGTGCCCTTGTCGATCAGATCGAGGACGCGCTGGTTACCGGACTCGAAGCCGACTGAGATGGCCACGCAGCCGCTGCGCCTCAGTAAGTCGCAGCGCTCGTCCGACCAGTACTTCTCCAGCCGGATCTCGGCACCCCAGCGGAAGTCCAGCCCTCGCTCGACGACCTGCTCGGCGAAGCGCAGGATGGTCGCGGGAGCGAGCACATCGACCGAGAAGTAGATGAACTTGGCGAACTTCGACAGTTCGGTGACATCCGCGATCATGGTGCTCACCGTGTCCTGCCGCCATGGGCTGGTGGGACCGTCGGTGTTCAGTCCGTAGTCGCAGAACGTGCACTTGTTCCAGTAGCAGCCTCGGGTCGGCGAATAGTAGACGAACCGCTCCGGGCTGAGGTAGAGGTCCCAGGGCAGGCCGGAGAAGTCCGGGACCGGCACCTGCGCCAGGCGTTCATAGCGCAGGGGCAGTTGACGCTGGCGGCCGTACTTGGGGTGCAGCCGGACGTTGGGGTGCCCGGCTGGCAGCGTGCCCGCCGCCACCGCGTCCAGGATCTCGGTGTAGGCGCTTTCCCCCTCCCCGACCACGATCGCGTCGAAGTCGGCCAGCACCTGGAAGACGTACTCGGGTTTGCTGGCGCACTTCCAGACGTCGGAGATCTCCGTGCCACCCGCGATGAGGAAGACGTCCGGGCAGGCCTGCCGGACGAGTCGGGCGATCCAGAGCGCGAACGGCAGCTGCCACTGGTAGGTGGCGCTGATGCCGATCACCTGGTGCCCGCCAGCGGCCAGCCGTGGGATCAGCACGTCCTCGTAGTACGGCAGGAAGGGTCGGTTGAGCCGAGCGAGCAGCGCTTCGTCCGTCAGCGCGGCCACCGAGCCGATCGAGATCATCGGCGGTGGGTGGAGCCGGAAGCCGGCGTGGAACTGCCCGGGGAACCCGACCGTGCCGAGCGCGTCCATCCAGGAGATGACGCCCTCGACGGCGTCCTGGTAGTGCCGGTAGTCGTAGAACAGGGTCGGATCCTGCAGCACCCCGATCGACCGGCGCAGCCGCTCCGGATCGGGGTCGGGCAGGCCGAGCTGGTTCGCCCGGGCCATCAGCGCGTCCGGGCCGCTGAGGTTGTCGATCGAGAGCCGGGACAGCTCCCGCCGAAGCCAGTCGTACGCCGACGGGGTGTACGAGTGGTGGAACGCCTCGATGTTGGCGTCGATGATCTCCGCCGGCTGGTGTCCCTGTGCCCGGGCGTACGAATCGAGGTAGTTCAGGGAGTGGTATCCCGAGGTGGGATCGGTCAGCGGGGGGTAGATCAGTGCTGCCTTCACCGTGCCGCTCATCGACTCCTCCTCAGCCGACCCGGGCCGCGGAACCGGCCAGGGTGTCCTGCGTGCGCGTGCCCACCGCGGGCAGTCGCGGGCCACCGAACGCCTTGATGTACGCGACCAACGGTTCGGCGGCGTACCGGAACGCCGCAAGGTCGACGAAGCCCCGGTCCCACGCCGCCGCTTCCAGCCCGTCGGCGGCGCAGCCCCACAGCCTCGCGAAGCACGCGTCGACGATCTCGGTGCGGAAGTGCAGCCGAGCACCCGGTCGGCGATGCCCCTTCGTACGCGGGACGAGCGTCTCGTTCAGCGACGCCGCGGTCGCCGCGACCTGCCGTGCCGCGGTGAGTAACGCGGGGGTACGCAACGGCGGCGCGACCATCCACAGAGCCAGGCTGCGGTGTGGCGTGGTGCCGAACGCCCGCACCAACACCCGCAGCACCGCCTCGCGGTCGTCGAGACCCCGTTCCCGGTCGGTCAGCCAGTCCCACCCGCTCGGCGGCGCACCGGTCAGCCCTCGCCGGTGGGCCACCTCACCGGCGCGCTCCTCGACCATCGGGTCGTCGATGTCGACCTCTGCCAGCCCGGCCAGCACCCCTCGCCGGTGCCAGGTCGCCGACTCGGGATGCAGCAGCATCAGCACCGCGGCGGCCTCCCGGTCGCTGACCCAGTGCCCGCCGACCGACTCGCCGGCGAACCGGGCGCGCCAGCTGTCGAGAAAGCGGGTGTGCAGGTTGTCGAGCGGCTGGTCGCCGGCGTGCGCCGGGCACAGCTCGGGCGCGTTGTCCGCCGCCATCGACAGCAGCATCCGCGCGTCGGCGCCCTTGGCGTCGCAGGGGTCGCGCCGGTGCCAGGTCAGGAACCGGCCCACCACGGCCGCCGCCTCGGGTGGCGCGCTGCGCTCCAGCGCCTGGTACGACCGCCGCCGGAAGGGCAGGTCCCGGCCGATGTCCAGCAGCAGCACCGCCTCGGCGTCGCTGAGTACGCCGGCTGCGACGGCGCGGCGCAGCGCGACCCGGATGTTCACCAGCGGGACGCTCAGGGCGCGGTGGCCTTCCTCGGCGGGCCCGTGCACGACGGCCACCTCGTCGTCGCCCGTGACGACCCCGTCGCGGTAGAGCCGGAACACCTCGCCCACACCCCGCATCCCGAACGGCCACAGCTCGGCGGCGCGCAGTGCGCCCATGCTGGCGGCGCCGGCCACGGTCACGCCACGGTCGAGCAGGTCGAGGATCTCCCGGTGGCGGACCGGCGGGTGTTGCAGGAAGAACCCGTCGATGACGAGGACCCGGTCGCCGGGGGCAACGTCCAGGCGGAGCAGGTCGCCGTGCGCGACGGGCGGCAGCACCACCGCGTCGGGCAGCAGCCGACCGACCTCGTCGGCGGGGAGGCTCGGACCGATGAAGACGACGTCAGTCACGGGGCACTCCTGGTCGGGTACTCAGGGCCCGCTCGTCGAACATCCGCAGGCCGGGGGCGAACACCTTGCTCACCGCAATGCCGATGTCGTCGTGCGTCAGGTCGACGCTGAACGGCTCGACGCCGGTGACCCGTTGCACCCGCGCCGCCAGCTCGCGCAGCACCTGGGTCACGTCCCCCACGGGTGGCGCATCCCGGCGGACCGGCCGGACGGGCCGGTCGACTGTGGGCGGCGGCACCGGCGGTGCGCCGACATCGTGGTAGGCGGTGGCGTCGATGTCGTCACGGGCTCCGGAGACCATGACCAGCCGCGATTGCGCTGCCTCCGCCATGGCCCGACCGACGGCGATCTCCGGGTCCACGTGGCAGCCGAAGCCGCCGAAGGTGACCGGCAGGTCCTCCGACCAGATCGAGGCGGCGTAGCAGGGCACGCCGACCGCGTTGGTGATGTCGCAGACCTCCACCCAGCAACCGGCCGCCACCAGCGCCTCGTGCACCGCGCGGGTCATCACGTTGGTGACGGTGCCCGGGTCGGCGTAGGTGCGCTCGGCCAACGGTGAGGTGCAGTACGGGGCGATGCAGTCGCGCTCGACGACCTCCAGCAAAGCGTGCAGGCTGGCCTCGGCGAAGGTGTTCCCGGTGGCCAGCCCGTTGCTGCTGGGGGTGAACAGGGCGCGGTCCCAGCCCCGCCGGATGGTGAAGTCGAGTTCGATGGTGGCGCGGGGCACCAGGCAGTCCGCACCGGTCACCAGCCCTCGGCCAGCCACCCAGTCGAGCTCGACGGCGGGGGTCAGGGGTGACCGTTCCGCCAGGTGCAGCCACCGGACGTCGTAGGGCAGGTCGAGCGCCTCGGCCGGGGACCGGACGACGGTCCCCGGCCGGAGGTTCTCGGCATGCCAGGACTCGATGCTCTCCATGACCGCGCTGACCCGGGCCTGCGTCGCCGTGGCGCCGGTGCCGACGCTCACCGCCATGGTGGCTCCCACCGGCCGGTAGGCGACGTGCACCGGTAGGCCGATCTCGTCGAGCCGGGTTATGTCGGCGACCCGGGTGATCCGGAACCGGTCGAGCAGGCCCCCGATCCGCTCCCAGGTCTGCTCCACGGTGGCCGTCCGGTAGGTGCCGGATCGGAACGCGATGGTCTCGGTCGTGTCAGTCATCGAGGCTCCCGGCGAGGGGTGGGGAACTCAGAGGATGAGGACGGCGATGATGTTGACGTTGTTGTCGGCGATCGGGGCCACGCCGCCGGCGACCGTCTCCAACTCGGCCTCGGTCAGCTCGTTGAGGTCGACCAGCGGCACCTCGGGCACGTGCAGCACGTGCAGGCCGGGCGTGCCAGCCCAGTCGGCGACGACCTGGTCCTTGGTGTAGAGCGTGGCGGGCTGGGCGCGGTCGACCTCGACCCGGGAGCCGGCGGCGACCGGCAGGCCGGCCGCCGTCGCGTAGCCGGTCGGGTCGGCGAGCAGGCGCTGCAGTTCCTCGTCGCTGCGCCACACTGCGGTGACCAGTTCCGAGTACTTCGTCACGAACCTCGCGCCATATTCCTGTTCGTCGTTGCTCATCGTTCGGTCCTTTCCTCGGGTCGCTGCAAGACGGGGGGTGATCGCCGTGGCGAGAACGCTACGAAAATCGAGCTTCGACAATCAATGATTCGCTGTGACTGCCATCAGAATCTGCCGCGCCAGCTCATGCGCGGCAGACTTCGGTGTCAGGTGCAGCAGCACGGGCAGCAGCAGGCACAGCTGGGGTCTAGGCCGGCGACGACGCTGTCCAGTTCGTCCTCGGCCAACTCCGCCTGAGCCACCGGCAGCAGCGACGGCACGAAGAGCACGAAGGTGCCGCTGGTGCCCGCCTGCTGCCAGGACTCGACCTGCACCTCCAGATCCGGATCGGCGTCGGCGACGTCCCGGACCACCCGGACCTGCACATCCTCGGACAGTTGGAGCCCGTAGCCGGCGAGGAACCCCCGCGGGTCCCGGTCGAGCGCCTGCTCCTTGACCGGGTCGGCCCAGACGTCGGCGACCAGCCGGCTGTACGCGGCCACGAAGACCGCTCGATCGACAGGTGTCACACCCTGCTCCCTTCGATGGTCGGCCGCCGGAGGCGGCGACAGGCAGCGCGGGAGGTTCCGGGCCGCCGGTTTCACTTCATCGTGGGTCACCGGTGGATCCGGTCCGCCCGGAGAGCGGGAATTTCATCGAATGTGGCCGCGAAAAGGTCGCGCTGCGGCGAAAGCCGGGTAATTGGGAATCAGCGACTTGCGGCGGATGGCGATCCTAATCAATGTCACCACTGTGGACAAGTAGTAATTCCTCGCCTTTTACCCGCCCGGTGCCCACACCTACGCTGCGATCGGCGGACCGCACAGCGTGACAGCGGTTCGACGGGGTTGCCGTGTTCCGCTCACCGAGTGCTGCCGGAGGCCACCGTGACCATCGACGAGGTGACGACGACGCCCGGCGGCCCGATCGGGTACAGCGTGGACGAGCTCGCCCGCAAGGTGGGGATGTCGCCTCGCAACATCCGAGCCCACCAGGCCCGGCGGCTGCTGCCCCCGCCGGTGCGCCACGGTCGGGCCGCGCTCTACGACGACTCCCACGTCCGCCGACTGGACGCGATCCTCGCCCTGCAACGGCAGGGCTTCAACCTGGTGTCCATCGAGGCGATGCTCGGGGTCCGGGCCAGTGACGAGGCGCCCGACGGGCTCACCGCGATGCTGCAACGCCTGACCGCCGACCGTCCCGCGCTGGCCCACGCGCTGACCCGGCACGGCGTGATCGGCCGGACCACCGACGGCACCGTCCGCACCGTCCGGCCACGCCCGCTGCGCGCGGCCCTGGATCTGCACCGGGTACGGGTGGGCACGGTGCCGGCACTGCAGACCCTCAGCGAGGTGCTGGACAGCCTCCGGCCGGTGGCCGACGAGCTGGTCGCCGCCGTCACCGCCCGGCTGCTGACCCTCGCCCCAGAGCTGGTACGCGGCGGCGCCCGGTCGTCCTGGGCCGACCTCGACCGGGAGACCCTGTTGCTGACCCAGGGCGTGGTCAACGTGCTCACCGAGGCGTTCCGGCTCGCCGTGGAGAACCAGTCGGAGGCGCACATCGCCGAGCTGCTGGAGAACCACCTCGACGCGGACGTGTGTCTGGAGGACAGCACGGTCATCGACAACGGCTGACCGGGTCGTCAGCTTGACGCGGGCTGCCCGTTCGCCTGTCGGCTCTGCGGCACGGTGTCGGAGGGTTCCGGATCGGTGAGCAGTTGCCGCCGCGCCAACCGGTGGAACAGCCCTTCCGGGTGCTCCATCAACTCGTCGAAGCTACCCCGCTGGACGATCTGCCCTGCTTCGAGGACCACGATGGTGTCCGCCGCCCGGACCGTGGACAACCGGTGGGCGATGACCACCCGGGTCGCGGCCAGGGCCGCGGTGCTCCGGCTGACCACCTCCTGGGTCCGGTTGTCCAGAGCGCTCGTCGCCTCGTCGAGGAAGATGATCCGGGGTAACGGGGCCAGCGCGCGGGCGATCAGCACTCGCTGACGCTGCCCGACGGAGAGCGTCCCGCCGCCGAACGGCACCATCGTGCTCATCCCCATCGGCAGCGCCTCCAGGTCATCGGCGAGGCCCGCCATCCGGGCCGCCTCCCAGACCTGGTCGAGTGGGAAGCTGCCGGCGCCGCAGATGTTGTCGCGTACCGAGCCGGCGAAGAGCTGACCATCCTGCAGCACCACTCCGCACTGCCGGCGGACCGCGTGGACGTCGAGTTCGGAGAGGTCCTGGCCGTCGTAGAGCACCGCGCCCTGCTGCTGGCGTTCAAAGCCGAGCAGCAACCGGAGCAGTGTGGACTTTCCGCAGCCACTCGGTCCGACGATGGCGACGAACTCACCCGGGCGGACGTGCAGGTCGATGTCGACGAGCACCGGTGGCTCGTCCGGCTGGTAGGCGAAGGTGAGCCGATGCAGCGCGATCTCGCCGCGCAACTCGCCCGGATCCACCCGGTCCGGCCGCGCCTCGGGCTCGGCGCGCAGGATCTCCCGCAGGCTGCCCAGCCGGGGCACTGCCGCGATCACTTCGACCCCGGCCGAGACCAGCACCAGCAGCGCGCCGAGCAGCATCGCGAAACCGACGTTGAGGATGAAGAAGTCGGCCGGCGTGACGCGGCCGGTCAGCGGCCCCATCAGCACGGCGAACAGGACCAGTTGGCCGGCGACCGGCAGCACGGTGCCGAAGGCGACCAGGCCCGCCTGACTCTGGCGGACCCGTTGCAGCGCCGCCCGGGCCGTCGCGGCCACCTCCGACCAGCGTGCGTGGGCGCGGGTTTCGGCCGCCGCCAGTTTGATCTTGACGATGCCGCCGAGCAGTTGATTGGTCATCGCCGCCGCCCGGTGCTCGGCCGGCAGCGCGGACCGTTGCTGACGGACGATGAGCACGGCGAACGCGCCGAAGGTCAGCATGGTGACGGCGACGATCCCCGCTCCCCACAGCCCGAGCACGGGCTCGACCACCAGGAGCATGCCGAGGGTCACCGCGACGGTCGCGGCCGCCGAGACGAGCTGCGGCAGCAGCGCGCTCAGCGCCTCACCGACGAACGAGATCCCCAACATCGAGTTGGCGATCTCACCGCTGCTGCGACCGGCGAAGAACCGGGCCGGTAGCCGCATCAGCCGGTCCCAGATCGCCAGCTGCGCGCCGGACTGCATCCGGCCGTCCAACCGCAGCAGACGCAGGTTCTGCACCACACCCACCAGCCCCGCGACCACCGCAGCGCTGAGCATCAGCGCGAGGAAGCCGCCAAGGCCGTTCACCTCGCCCTGCCGGGCCAGTTGGCCGAGCACCTCGCCGGTGGCCAGCGGCACGCCCAGGCCCAGCAGTGCCACGCAGGTGGCGGCGAACAGCAGACCCCGTACGTCGCGGGACGCACCGACCAGCCCGGCCCGCAGCAGGTGGCGCATCCGAGCGGTCGGCGGCAGCGGCGCCTGCACCTCGGTCGCCTCGGCGGCGAACGTCGCAGCCACGGTCGCGTCGATCGGCGCGTACGCTCGGGTGTCCGGGTCGACGTGGTGGTAACGGCCCCGGCGGAACACCAGCGGCACCGCGACGGCGCGCTCCGGATCATCGCCGGCCCGCCACCCCACCAGTGGCCCCAGGTCCCGCCGCCACCATCGGTCCGGCAGCCGCACCTCACGTAAGAACAGGCTGGAAGCTCGGGTCACCGCGTGCACCGCCGCCCGGTCGTCCAGCGGCGCGCGGCTGCGGTCAGCCGGCTCGTTGATCGGGCTGCCCATCCCCTCGGTGACCACCCGGAGCACCGAGGCCGCCCGCCCATACCGGTCGAAGCCGGCCTCGCCGTCGGGAACCGGAACCGCTCCGCCGGCGCCGATCACCCCGATCGACCGGCGGGCCGCCGCGGCGAGCACCGCCGCGTCGGTCTCCCGGCGCCGCTGCACGGCGCTCAGCAACGCCGCGTCGGCCTCCTCGATCCGGGTCTCCACCATCCGCAGTAGCCGGGCCACATGCTGGTCGACGGCCGACCGGAGCTGACCGTTGACCAGCAGGTCCCAGCTGCCGTGACTCTCCACCGCGCATGGCGACTCGGCCACCACCCAGTCCCGCTCGGCGACCAGCAGCAGCTCCCGCTCCCCCGACATCTCCGCCGGGCCACCGTCGTTGCGTCGCAGTTGTCCACCGGCGCTGCGCAGCCACCAGGCGCCGCCGGTGGAGGTGAGGGCACTCCCCTGCGCCAGCGAAATGATCTCGCGTCCGCGAAGGGTTGACGCCTCCCGGGGCGCCTGCCCGCGGCGCAGCGCGTCGGCGACGGTGACCAGCACCAGGTCAACCGCCGCGACCAGCTCAGTCGCGGCGGTCCGCGCCCGCAGCGACGCCCCGTGGTCCGCCACCCGGCCGAGCCGAACATGCCGCTCCAGCAGGGAGAGGTGACGCCGGGACAGCCCACGCAGCTCCGTGCCGGGCAGCGGCACCAGGATCAACTGCCACGCGCCGATCGCGGTGGACGTCGGCACCAGGCCACCCGCGGGCAGCCGGGCCACATGGTGACGACGCGAAGGGCTCATCCCGGCCCGGCGCACCGCGAACAGGTCGGCCTCGCCGCCGGTCACCAGCCAGCCGGCCGCCGGGCCGTCGAGGCGGCAGACCTGGCGTACGCCGTCCGCGCAGAAGCCGATCAGGCCGCCGGCCGGGGGATCCTCCACCGCGCCACTCATCAGCGTCTCCTCGGATCGTCGTGGTCAGTGGTCCCGGACCAGGCGCGCGTACGCCCCGTCCCGGGCGACCAACTGCTCGTGGGTGCCGCGCTCCACCTCCCGGCCGCCGTCCAGCACGACGATCAGGTCGCAGTCGCGGACGGTGGACAGGCGGTGGGCCACGATCAGGCAGGTCGCCCCCCGCCGGCGCAGGTGCAGGTCGATCCGACGTTCGGTCTCGGCGTCCAACGCGCTGGTGGCCTCGTCCAGGACCAGCACCCGGGGATTGCGTACGAGCGCTCGGGCGATCTCCAGCCGCTGCCGCTGCCCACCGGAGAAGTTGCGGGCGTTCTCCCGCACCGGACTGCCGAGGCCACCCGGGCGGGCCGCGACCTCGTCGTAGAGGCACGCGTCGGTCAGCGCGGTGACGACGTCCTCATCGGCGACCGTAAGGTCCCACATGGTGACGTTGTCCCGGACCGTCCCCTCGAACAGCCGTTGGTCCTGGTCCACCATGGCGACGGTGGCCGCCCAGAGCCCGTCGTCGGCCGCGGCCCGCTCAAGTCCGTCCACGGTGACCCGTCCGGTCCAGGGGCGGTAGAGCCCGGCGACCAGCCGGCCGACCGTCGACTTGCCACTGCCCGAGCGCCCGACCAGCGCCACCCGGGCACCCGGCGGCAGGTCCAGGCTGAAATTCTCCAGCAGCGGACGGCCCAACGGGTTGTAGCCGAAGGTGACCTCCTCGATGCGCAGGTGCCCCTCCATCGGCGTCATCGGTCGGGCGGGTCGGTCCTGGGCCGACGGCAGTGGATACCGTTCCACGTCACGCAGCCGGTTGAGGTCGGCGCTCATGTCCTGCAACCGCGAGCCCAGCGCGGTCAGGTTGCCCAGCGGGCGGTTCATCGCCGCGGCCAGGCTCTGCATGCCGACCAGCACGCCGACGCTCATCGCCTCCGCCACGACCTGCCGGCTGCCCAGCCCCAGCAGCACCGCGGTGGTCCCGGAGGCGAGCAGCGCCGGCAGGACGGAGAGCACCGCGGTGGGCACGCCCAGCCGTTGCTGACGGGTGGCGACGGTGGCGTGGCGTGCCGCGAACCGGGCCACGGCGCGTTCCTCCTCGCCGCCGGCCTTCACCGTCTCGATCATCTGGACGGTGGTGTACACCGTCGTCACCAGCTTGCTGCGGTCCGCCTGAAGACCGGCGACAGCGGTGGACCGGGTCGAGGCGACATAGCGCAGCACGCTGACGTTCAGCCCGGCCAGGACCACCGCACACAGTCCGAGCAGCAGGTCGTAATGGCAGAGCAGAGCCCCGTACGCCAGCACCAGGCCGGTGTCCACCACCGTGGTGGCCGTCCTGCGGGTGAGCACCTCGGCGACCACCTCGTTGCCGCGGACCCGCTGGCTGAGGTCGGCGGCCTGCCGCTGGTCGAAGAAGGTCGGCGGCAGCCGCAGCAGATGTCGGAAGAACCGGGCGGCGCTGGCGAGGGCGAGCGCCGTCTCCGCACGTACGGTCAGGCGTTGCTGCAGCAGGCTGGCCAGGAAGGTCAACACGGTGGCCACCGCCACCGCCGCCACCAGACCGGCGAACGCGGCCCGATCCTCCTGCAACAGCACCCGGTCGACGAAGACCTTGGCCATCACCGGGATGGTCAGACCGACCACGGCGATCAGCAGGCCGAGCAGCAGCATCTGCGCGATCGCCGAGCCCGGCCCACGCCACCGCTCGGCCAGCGCTCGCAGCAGCCGGTAGCGGGTGCCGCCGGGCCGAAACTCGGGGCCGGGCTCCATGGTGAGCACGATGCCGGTGAAGGCGCCGTCGAACTCCTCCCAGCTCACCGCACGGGGACCGGTGGCCGGATCGTTGATGAAGACCTTGCGGCCGAGCCCTTCCAACACCACGAAGTGCTCGAAGCGCCAGAACAGCACCGCCGGTAACGCCACGGCGGCCAGGCCAGCCAGGTCCATCTGGAAACCCTTGGCCACCATGCCGTAGCGGCGGGCACCCTTGAGCACGGTGGCCGCGGTGGAGCCGTCCCGGCTGACGCCGCACACCCGGCGCAACTCTTCAAGGGGCACGTGCCGACCGTGGTGCGCGAGCAGGATCCCCAGCGCGGCGGCGCCGCACTCCACCGCCTCCATCTGGATCAGGGTGGGCGTACGGACCCGTCGACGCCGAATCCTGGGCAGCGCCGTGCCGCTGACGGCGGTCGTCGGCGCGCTCATCGGCGCAGCAACCAGTCGATCGGGTGTTCCTGGTCCACGGTGAACCAGGCGGTGACCTCGCTGGCCGAGTTGAGCTGGAACGGCGGCGGAGACTTGGTCCAGCGCAGGCCGCCCGGGGCGGCCGGGTCGGGCTCCAGGGCGACAGTCACCCGGACCACGCTGCCGCGGGCGAGCAGCCGCCGGACGTCCGACCCGGTGCCCAGGAAGGCGCGCAGCGAAGCCTCGGTCTCCGGGAAGGCGCCGACCGTGGTCACCTGGCCGGCCAGGGTGCCGAACACGTTGCGCGGCGCGGCTGCGGCGGCCACCTCGACGGTCACACCAGGTTGCAGCAGCGGGGCGGCGACCGCGGGGGCGTAGACGACTGCCTGCAACGCGTCCCCGGCGGTGTCGAGCCGTTCCAGGTCGGCCAGGTGCGTACCCGGGGTGACGATCTCGCCTTCCGAGACCAGCCAGGCGACGACGTAGGCGTCACCCGGCGCGGTCTCCACCCGCACCTTGCCGTCCGCCGTGCGCAGGCTGTAGAGGGGCGTGCCCTTCGGTACCCGCTGGTGCGGTGCCGCCCACACCTTGGTGACCTGGCCGCTGTCGAGCGCGTCAAGGGCCGAGATCCCGTTCGAGTGGATCAGCACCCCGGCCGCCTCGACGGTCCGGGGCACCACCGTGCGTACCGACCAGACACCTGCGGCGACGACGACGATGACCAGCGCGGTGGTGGCCAGCCAGTTCGGCACTGTGGTCAGCCGGACCGCCCGGTCCAGTTGCTCGGGCGCTTCCAACTGGCGTAGCGCCTGCCGCCGGAACTTCATGGCCGGCCCTGCGCCGCGGCCGGGCCGGGAGCGCGGCGGGAGCCGAGCAGGAAGTCGGCCACGCTCGGCTCGACCAGCGGGTCGAGCCCGGACAACTCGGCGAAGGCCTGGGAGTCCCCGGCGCCGAGGGCGCAGGGCGCCAGCCCCATGGCGGTGGCGACGAGGTACATCTGCTGGGTCAGCACACCCGCGTCCTTGAGAATCATGGCGTAGCTCATCCCTTCGTACTTCCACATGAGCCGCTGGACCCGGGCGGTGACCACCAGGACCGTCTGCGGCGGCCGAGGCAGGGCGCCGGACGCCCGGGCGTACGCCAGCAGCCGGTCCGCGGCCGGTCCCCAGCCGGCGACCGGCTCCAGCCGGTGCCCGACGGCGTCGTAGTGGTAGAGCCCGGGGTCGAGCCCGGCGCAGCGCGCGACCAGTGGGTAGATCTCCAGCTCGTAGACACCGCCGCCGCCCGGGTAGGGCCGGTGGCCGATCTCCTGCCCGCCGGCCTCGCCGACGGCGCTGGTGTGCTGCGACCGGTGCAGGAACTCCGCCAGCCGCTCCAGCGGCAGCGGCGCCGTGTCGTCGTGTTCGCGCACGCTGCGCCGGTCCGTGACGACCTGACTGAACGCGGGGTCCGCTTTGGCGATCGTCGCCAGGTCCGGCAGTGGCAGGTCCACCGCCCGACCCCCGTCGTACGGGCGTCGCAGCGGTTGCGGGGTGAAGCTCCCCCGCATCCGGTAGGTTCCGCCCACCGGCAGCGCGTGTCGGCCGGCCCGGGATCGGTGGTGCAGCCGCAGCTCCTCCGGCGACCAGTAGGCCAGCGGCGCGTCGTCGCACTCCGCCTCGAACTCGGCGTCGGTGACCAGGATCCGGGCGGTGGCCAGCTCGTCGAGCACCCGTCCGGCGACGTCCGGCGGCACGCCGAGCGTGCGGGCCACCGTCTCGGGTCCGACGCCCGGCGCGGCGGCGGCCAGTACCGCGCCGAGGGCGGCGTCGGCGCAGCCGACAACGAGGGTGCTCAGCGGTGATGCGGCCACCAGCATGCCCCGTTCGTGCTGGAGGGCGGCGAAGCGGGAGAGCCGGTAGCGGGCCCCGGGGGTGTGTGGGCGACCCTCCGGCAGACTGCCCCGGCCCAGGCCGGTGGGGACCAGGTCGAGCAGCGGCCGATCGTCGACCTGTACGCGGCGCTCCAGCCAGGAGTGGGCGAGCAGCCGGCGCAACAACAACTGCGCGGGCAACACCCGGTTCTCTCCCTCCAGGCCGCTGATCAGCCGGCCGACCTCGACGTCGTTGACCCAGTCGGCGGCGAGCCGCAGCAGCAGCGCCCGCCGGCCCATGCCCGGTTGCTCCAGGGTGAGCTGGAAGCGGGTCTGCCGCAGCGTCAGCGAGCCGTCCTCGCCGAGCCGCAGCTCAGCGTCCCGGCGCAGCCGGTACGACTCCTGAATCGGCGGACCGCCGACGGAGCCGCTCACGATGACCGCCGAGCGACCGGGTCCACCACGGTGGCCATCCCCACATCCTTCCCACGGTCCCGGTGGCCCGGGAGCGCCGGCTAGAAGAAGACGTTCAGCGGATTGGCCGATGTCTCGTCGACGGCCAGTGGGCCCCGACCGAGGCGGGCCGGCACGTCCCACAGCCGGCCGGGACCGAGCCGGCGCCAGAAGTGCCGCAGGCCCGGCACGACGACTTTCACCACCGCCAGGTCGACATCCGGACGGGACTGGTCGACGACGATCACCTCCAGGCCGGCCCGTTCCACCCGGCGTACACAGCGACGCACGTCATCCCCGACGTCGCCGGTGGTCAGCGTCGGGTGGTCGGCCGCGGTGCGCGACGGCCGGGTGGGATCCGGGGTCAGCCAGGGCTGGTCGGCCACCCGCACGGTGCCGAACCAACGCGCGGTGTCCGGGTCGTCGACGCCGTACCGGTTGCGGGCGGAGGTGGGACCGGCGACAGCGGGCAGGAACTGGTTCACCTCGGTGAGCGCCCGGGTCAGCGCGACCCGCGCGTCCAGGTGCGCGCCGAAGCCGACCAGGACGTCCTCCGGCCCTCGGTCGACCCGCCGGGACACCGCGGCGAACGTGGGTACGCCGAGGTCGGCGGTCAGGTCGAGGGCCCACAGTTCGCGGCCCAGCGCGGTGGTGTGATGGTCGACGCAGGCGGCCGTCCACGGGTCACCGAACGAGGCGAGGTCCACCCCGGGCATCCGGGATCGGTGGTACCACCACAGGGCCACGCTGTCCCGCTCCACGAGTTCGCAGATGCCCTGCATGATTGCCTCGGACAGGTTGCCGCCGGCCGCGCAGCCGTTGGAGTCGGCCGAGCACACCCCCAGCCCGGTCAGCTCCGGATGCCCGTACCAGCAGTGCGCGGCGGGCAGCTCGCGCGGTGTCTGCCGGGTCAGCGACCAGCCCGTGGTCCAGTCCAGCTCCACCTCGTCGGGCAGCGGGCGGGGAATGCGGTGCAGGTGGCCGAGGTCGCGGTTGAGCCGGTGCCGGTCGGCGTACTGGCGTTCCGAGAAGAGCAGCAGCTCCCGCAGGTGTACCGCGCGGTCCGGACCGAGCTGCCGGTAGGTCGCCCGGTGCACCGGGCGGTCGCCGCGCCACACCCCGCAGTAGCGTTCCACCGCCTCCCCGACCGCGCTCATCCGGGCCTGCAGGTCGGTCCGGCCCTTGCCGCCGCTCTGCCCGCGCAGATTGCGGCGCAGCGCGGCGAGCTGGCGGGGCTGGGCGAAGTTGTGCCCGGCCGAGTAGGTGTGGGTGACGCCGTTGTCGGTCGTCTCCAGCGGGGTCAGCCGGCTCACCACGCCCAGATACCGGCTGACATGGTGGACGAGCGCGGCGTACGCCTCGGCGGGTTCCCGGACACGCGAGTCCCCGGCCCGACTGGGCTGGGCGCCACTCGGTGGCAGGTCGATCCGTGGCTCGGCCTTGCGGACGAGGTCCGGGTTACCGCAGGCGGGGCACTGCGGCTGGCGTACCAGTTGGTGGCTCTCCGTGCTCAGGTCCCGGGTGTCCAGGGCGACCATCCGGCCGGTGAGACGGGGTGACGCGCCCCGGACGGCGAGCACGGCGAACTCCGCAGCGAGCAGCCCGGCCGCCATGGTGGCCAGTCCGGGCAGGACCGCGCGGCCGGGCTGCGGCAGCGGAGCGGCCAGGTCCTGCCCGTCGAGGAAGGCGTTCACCTGTTCGTTCTCCTGCCAGCGTTGGCGCAGGCAGGCCCAGCAGCCGGTACGGCCCGGCACGAGGTGCGGGCCGAGGAAGACGACGTTGCCGTGTGGCCGGGCCAGCGTCCACGCGCGACCGGCGGCCAGGTGGCGGTCGTTGATCAGCGCCAGCCGGGAGTCGAGCATCGACGACGGCAGCACCAGCACCTGGGCGTTGCCCGGGCCCGGGTCCGGTGCGTCCGGCCCGACCACTGTCGGGGCGAGGCCTAGGGCACGCAGCGCGTCGGCGGTCTCGGCCACCCGCGGCGCCCCGAGGTCCACGATGGTGACCCGTCCCCCGGCCATCCACCGCCGCCCGACGTCGGGCGGCACACCCCGGGCGTCCCAGCCGGCGGCCTCGGCTGCCGAGGTGTGCGCCGGACCGGACACCAGAAGGCCGTGATCGCGCAGCCGGGCGAGGGCTGCGGCGACGGCGGTGACCGGGTGTCGGGTGGCCAGCCGGGCCACCACGTCGGCCAACGGGGCGGCACCGTCGAGCTGCTCGGCCAGGTCCGCGGCGACCGGGTCGTCGATGAGTAGGCTGCGGGTCTCCCCCAGCACCACGAGCGGACCGTCGGGCAGCCGCACCGGCACGTAGTCCGATCGGAAGCGCGGACGCCACATGGGTTCCTCCCGAGCTTCGTGGCCGGACCGCGGCACCGCCGGCCCCGCCGGCGATCACGGCTGCTGTCATCGTCGCGGTCCGGTGGCGTCCAATCCGAGTGATGCCACCGGTTTCTGCCGTCGCCGACGCCGTGGACGCTCGGCGGCAGGGTCAGTCGGCGGTGACGGTCAGCGCGGTGTCGTTGAGCCCCAGCACTGATGTGCCGACGGTCTGTGCCGGCACAAGCAGCACGAAGGTCTCCACCCGGGTGACCCGGATCGACTTTCCGCTGATCGCCTTGAGGTGACCGGTGGCGATCAGGTCCGGGCTCTGCGGTTCCAATCGGACGGTGGCCGGACCGCCGGGCGCCGGGCGCAGCGTGTCGGTGGCGTGGATCGTCAAGAAGGTGAGTGTGCCGGTCGGCACCGCGACCGCGCAGTCGGACCACTCCACCCGGTCCATCGTCCGCTGCACGGCCCCGCCGACACCGGCGAGCTGCTGCCCGTAGACCTCCCAACCGCCGGCGAACTGGCCGTCGAGCAGCGGGCTCGACACGACGAGGGACCGGTTGCCCGTCGTGGACCCGATGCTGCGGGCGAACACCTCGGCGGCGAGGGCCCGACGGCTGGTCTCGTCCAGGGCGGCGCCGCCCGCGGTAGCCGGCCGGCCGTCGATGCTCCGGGCGACCACCAGCGAAGGTTGGGTGACCTGAACGTTGTGGCTGAGCTTCCACTGGCCGTCAGCACTGAGCACGAACTGGCTGACGTCCGTGGGCGCAAGCTCCGAGCCGGTCAGCCGGAGAGTCGCCGTGGCGAGGAAACAAGCCGGGTCGGCGGGTGGCACCGCGAAGACCGGGTTTATGTGCTGGAAGGACGGTTGCGCACGCTGGTTGTACGCGGCCCGACGTACTGCGGCGATGCTGAGGTCCAGCGAGGGCGAAACCTCCTGCGCCCGCAGCGCCTCGACGTCACCGGCCACCGAGGCGGCCGAGTCGGCCTGGTCGAAGGCGGTGAGCACGAGCGCGGCCCGGTCCCGACCGAAAGTGGCCGAACCGTGGGGCGCCGGGGTGGCCGCGTCCACTGGCTCACCACCACAGCCGGTCAGCACGAGCAGCGCCACCGTGGCGGCGGCGAACGGCATCGCCGGCACCGGCGCGGCGAGGGTACGCGGGCTCCTGACGGATCTTCTGCCCAGCATCTCGTCCTCCATCCACCACCGGTCCACGGGAATCGCGCCCGATGCAGTCGAGTATGTGAGCGGCTGTCCGGCTACGACGGTGGCGGCGCGGCCTCGTGCTGCCCGGCCTGTCGACGTTGCACCGAACGACGTCATCCGGCCTGGATTGCAGTCATCGATCGGTGTCATCGAGACGAGCGACCCAGGCGGCCAGGCCCGACCGGGACGCGACGCCCGTTTTGCGGTAGAGGCGGGTCAGGTGCGCCTCAACCGTGCGGGGGCTGATGTTCAGCTGCCGCCCGATCAGTCGGCTGGTGGCCCCGGTCGCCGCCAGCCGCGCGATGTGCCACTCCCGGTCGGTCAGGGCGGCGACCTCGCGCGGGCCGACCGGACGGGCCAGTCGCAGGCCGACCCGTTCCGTTCCGCACCACCCGGCCAGTTCCAGCGCCCGGCGGCGGGCCCGCGCCGCCAGGCCGGCCTGGTCGGCGGCTTCGGCTGCCCGGGCCAGGGAGGCCAGGGCAAGGCTGCGCCGTAGCACCATCCCGCCGGCGCGGAACAGGTCGGCCGCGGTCTCCAGGTGCAGCAGCGCCGCCCGGACCTCGCCGCGGGCGAGCAGCACCTCGCCGTACGCCGACTCGGCGAAGCCCCGCTGCCCGGGCAGACCGACCTGATCCGCCTCGGCCAATGCCAGCCGCGCCTGCCGCTCGGCGTCGGCCACGTCGCCCGCGACGAGCGCGGCGGCGCAGAGCAGCTCGTACCACCTGGGCCGGAGGGACGTCTGGAGACGGCTCAGCCGGCTGTCGCCGCCGGCTGAGCGCACCAGTTCGGCACAGGTCGCCGGATCACCCGACAGCAGCGCCGCGGTCGCCAGCGCCGTCGCGGCGGTACGACCGCACCAGGTGGCGAGGTCGGTGGCGATTCCGGCGGCGCTGCGGGCCAGCGCCACCGCCCGATCGTCGTCCCGAAGGCCACCACGCCACGCCGTCGCCTCCGCCTCGAACGCCAGGGCGAAGCTCAGCAGGTCGCGACTGCCGATGCGCCGGGCAACGATGCCCGCCTCGGTAGCCAATCCGATGGCGGCGTTCAGCTGCCCGCCGTGGTAGGCCACTTGACTACGACCGAGCAGCAGCTGGCACAGTCCGTCGTCGCGGTGCGAGGCGCGGACGAGCGTCAGCCCTCGGTCGAGGTGCCGCACCGCGTCGGCCTGCCGTTCGAGGTACAACTCGCTCAGGCCGAGTGCGGTGAAGCAGTCGGGGTGGTCCCGCACGTCCCGATCCGGCAGCGAGTCGACGATCCGGGCGCTGGCATCGAGCAAGCCCTGGGCGGCGTCGAGTGCGCCGTCGAGGGCGGCGGCCAGACTACGCACCGCCAGCAGGCTGGCCCGGTCCGCGCCGGAGCCGCCGAGATCTCCGCTGAGCACGTCGGGCAGCCCGGTCACGGGGCGGCCGGCCAGGATGCCGGCGACGCCGATCTCGGTGGCGAGGCGGTAGCCGTCGCTAGGTCCAGCATCGGCTGGCAGGGCGGACAACTCCCGCCGGCTGATGGCCACCGCCTCCGCGTAGTTGCCGAGCAGACGTTCCACACGCGCCCAGAGAGCTACTGCCTGCGCCCGCCGTCCCTCCGGGTCGGCGGAGAACAGCGGCACGATCTCCTGGAGCAGGGCCCTGCTCTCGGCCAGATTCCCCGCCTCCCCGGTGATCTCGGCCAGCGCGAGCGAGACGTCCTGACGACGTTGCGTCAGACCGGCCGTCGGCCGCAGCGCACGCAGCGCCAGCCGCAGCCAGCGGATGGCCAGGTCCGGCGTCTCGCGCCGGACCTCCTGAGCGGCCCGGCAGAGCACGTTGACGCAGCGGTCGACCCAGCCGCCGTTTGGCAGGGCGAGCAGGCGCTCCGCGTAGCGGGCCCGTTCCGCGGGTGGCGCGCCCAGATCGACCAGCGCGGTGAGCGCCCGCACACTCGCCTCCACCTGCCACTGCGTGTCGGTGTCCTGAGCGACCGCCATCCGCAGCACCGGGTGTCGGGAGGCGAACCGTCCAGTGCCGGGGACGCGGCGGATCAGGTCAAGCCGGGCCAGCCGCCAGCAGGCCTCGACCGCCAGTGACGTCGGGACCTGCGCAACCTCGGCGAGCAGGTCCGCGGTGAAGGGCGCATCGACGATCGCCCCGGCCCGCAGACAGGCCAGCTCGACGGGGGGTAGGTCCGTCCACTCGCGGCGCAGCACGGCCACCGCCGCGTCGGACAGCCGGCCACCCTGTGCTTCACGGATCGGGTCTGCGCTGTTCGAGGTGGGGTCGCTCGGCAGCACCGCCAGGTAACCGGGGTTGCCCTCGGTCAGGTCGTACCGGGCGCGCAGCTCCACTTGGTCGGTGTGGGGGTGCAGGAGCGCGACCTCGGCGAGGCTGAGAGGGCGAAGTTCGATCCGGTCGTGTGACGTCGGTTCCGCATCGGCGTGCTTGTCGGGATCCGGTAGTCCGAACGGCATCGGAGTCGCCATCTGCCGCGGGCGGTAGACGAGCACGAGCAGCAGCGGGGCGGGCACCGGATACCGCAGCAGGTGGGCGATCAGACCGGTGGAGGAGGCATCTGCCCAGTGCAGGTCGTCGAGGACCAGCACCAGACCGTCCCGTGCCGCCAGGCCGATCAGCCGGCGGGCCAGCTGGTAAGTCCGGAACCGCCGGGCGTCCGATGCCCGCGCCGGCGCCGCTGGCACCGCGGCGACGGACTCCGCCCAGCTCTCCCCAGTGGGCCGTCCAGCACGCACCCCGCGTCGGAGTGACTGCCCCTCGGTGAAGGCATGTCGAAACACATGGAAGGGGACTCCTCGCTCATCCGGCGAACAGGTCCCGACGGCCCAGGGGACGGTGGAGTCGCACCGCTCCAGGGCCTCGCGGACGAACCGGGTCTTGCCGATGCCCGGCTCTCCGACCACCTCGCAAACCATCTGCCAGCCACGGTTCAGCACGGTGGCCTGGGCTCTCCCGATACGTGCCAACTGTGGTCGTCGCCCGACGAAGCGCGGGCTCGATGATGCGCTTTCCAGCCCAGGTGTCATCACGCAGACCAGACGCCTTCCGGCACACTCAATGGGAATTGGTCGCACTATACCGGAGCACCGCCAATTGTCGAAACAAACCGGCGCGGCCAACCCCTATTTGACAGGTGGCGTCGAGATGCAGTTCTTTCCGACATCGCACCACAACCGGCAGAAAAGGACCGACAGCCAGAAGCGCGGAATGATGTCCATGAAACCCAATAAATCACCTGTCATCTACTGCGCCAGGGCTATCGCCAACGAGCCTCGGGCCGCTGCCGAGCTCCGGGGGCTCCGCCCAGCCCACCTGGACAATCATCGGAGGGCCGCGCCAAATCTGATATCGCCAAGATAATGGCCGTCCATATCGAATCGCTCGAAGCGGTCATATTCCCACCTTTGCCCCTCAGTCGTGACGCTCATCCCACGCTATGAGCCGACGGCAAAGGATTCCCACAGCGCAATTGACTGGAATCCCACCGCCAGAACTGGCCCCCTGCCGCCAATTTTCAACATGCGAACAGCAACATGCAGACGCAACAAGGCGCATAAGAGACGAGCACAGAAGGCCGCAGGCATCCAGCCGACGGAATCGGGCCGAGCGCCTGCCCCCTGCGCTACGCCCCCGTGACGAACCAGACGGCCTGAGCCGCCGCTTGCTGTCAGGGTGACCGGAGTTGCCCCATCACGGCCCACCTACGCCGCCGGCTGGTCCTGCCGATGTGAATCGCTGCCACAGAGCCCTCTGGCGATGCGAGCTGTCGTCGGCGCGTCAAGACTTTTCGGCCGTCGTTGACAATGAGCCGCGGCAGTCGCCGGGTGGGATCGATCGAGAGCTATTGAGCGACGTACGGCGGTACTCCGTCGACCTCCGGGACCAGGTCGGACATTAGCAACCGAGGCCGGCTCGGAAGGCGGACCAGCCCGGCCCCGTGGAGGGTGAACGCCAACAGAGAGGTCGCCCATGCCCATCCGATGCCTCCGCCGCTGGTGACGACGGTGCCGTCGTGCAGCGAAGTCGAACGCTGGCTCGACGACCACACCGACGCGGAGCGCTGAGCCCACGACCCGACCTGAACTACCCGTCGGCACCTGCGGCAAGATCCGCATTCAGAAGCTGGGGCCCAATCGGTTCCGCGGTTCAAAACCCCATAGACAAACTTAAAGCCCTGACCAGCGTTTCCGCCGGTCAGGGCTTTTTGTTTGTCGGGACGGCCGGATTCGAACCGACGACCCCTTGTTACCGACAGTAGCCGAATGAAGCTTGTCATTGCCTGCCAAAAGTGGTTGCTGAGCTGCAGAGACACCACCATGCGCTCATCGCTCCTTGTCACCCTTCGCCAACGGTTGGGCGGGATTTTCGGGGGGTAAAAGGGGGTCCCTCACAGACCCCGCCAGGTCTGATCGCCCCCGGCTGGCCCTGCCACCGTGCTGCCGCCCGCCTCACGGCATGCGTACTGGCCGAACCTGTGGCAGCCCTTCCTCAGCCAGTACAACCGTCACCGGAACCTCACCCGACGGCGGCCTCTCGATGCTGTCCCGCAACGACCGGTGCACGAGGCACTCGCACAACGGACGCAAGGGATCCGGACACCGGGCAAGAGCAGGCTTCAACCGTTGAACCCCGTCAACGGCGACCGGCCACGACCAGTCCATGTCCCACGGCTCCTCCCCGGGCTGGTGGAAACAATCATGATCGAAGTGCACGAGGAGGCCGGACTCACACAAGGGACAAGCGGACAGACTGCTCCAGCGGTAGTTGACCTGATGCCCGGGAGTACCGTGGGGCACGCCCCAACTACCGATACGAACAACGGTGCCGTGGGTCGCCCGGCAGGCGATACAGATGCGCATGGCTAACTCTCCCCCGCCGTCTGGCGACATCCACCGTAGAGATCGACGCAATCACGGCCACCGTCCAGCAGCAACGCACAACGCGTCAAGGGACCGTCGTGAAGCCATAGTTTGCCGGCCGACATCAACTGCCCGAATCCAGAAGCCTGGAACAGGCTCCGCAGTTGCTTGTGCTGGCGGGCGGTGAGCCCGCCGTGCTCGGCCAGCCAGGTCAGCAGCGCCGACGTGATCCCATCTCGGGCGAGTTGTTCCGGCCGGCCGGCAAGATACTGGTCGGCGACCGCCCGGTCCGATGTGACTTTGAAAAGGGCAAGCGTCGCACCTTGCGTGGGGTACTGCCTCGGCAGCGCTGCCGCGGCTCCCGCTGTGGGGTCACGACGGCCGCCGGCCCCGGCAAGGCGGGGAACAGCGAAAGCTGGCCTTCTCGGAGGCCGCTCCAAAGGGCCGGGTGGACTCGCCCAGTATTGGGCGCTCAACACACCGTCCAGTCCTCGACGGCCAGGACCAGTTCTTCAACGCGGGCGGACGAGATGCTGTGCTGGTCGGCGATATTTGCCAGCACTGCTTCTTCGCTGACGTCGACGTCGTCTTCGGTTGCCTGGTTGAACTCGGCGTTGAGCACATAGGCCTGCTCCGTCGGCACCTGGCACTTGTCAGGCTGCGTCAGCTTGTCGCGGACGACAGCCTGATGGAGCCGGTAGCCCTGCCAGGAAGCAGGGTCTCCATCGGCGGCGTCCGTCCAGCGCCCCTCGGGCGCCCATTCGAACACCGCGTAGCTGGGCACCACCTCACGTCGGTCGTACGTGATCACGATCGACAGCGCCTGCCACCCCTGCCCTCGATGGCTCTCCACGACGTGCGTCGCCACGTCGACGACCTGCTGACTGTCGACGGGAAAGACGCGTAGTTCAACCCGCAGGGCTAGACGACGAGCGCCGGATCCAGAGCTGACGTCCCGACGCTCGAAGGCGTCGTAGGCAGGTAGGCGTTTTCCGGGCGTCGGTGGGCGAGTCGGCTGTGCGGTGGGCGTGGCAGGTTGGCTAGGTAGAGCGGTGGTGCGAGCCGGCTCGGGTGTTCGGGTAGTTGGTGACGGCGTCGGTCCGGCGGCAGAGACGGTCGGAGCGGATTGAGAAGGTGACGCCTCGCCGATGATCAAACCGACAGCGGCAAGAGCGCCCACACCGACACAGCACATGAAGAGTCCACCAACGACTACCACTGACAGGACGATTCCCACCCTCACGCCCGCCCGAAGCTGGGCCCCCGGGACCACCGGCTGCACCGAGGGCCGCCCAGCAGACGGCGACGCGTCGACTCCGGGCGGGTGCTGAGCGGATGGCTCCGACGAATCGGGTGTCTGCTGCACGGCGTCTCCAGTGAGAGGGCGTATGACCATTGTCGTGACCGCCGCAGCCACATACGCTCCGCCGAACAGTGAGACAGTCACCCCAGCCGAACGACTCACTGGTCGTCGAACGTCTACCGCACAAAGCTCTACCAGCACGAAACCTGCGACTTCTACAG
This sequence comes from Micromonospora salmantinae, assembly GCF_022230905.1. Lineage (NCBI taxonomy): Bacteria > Bacillati > Actinomycetota > Actinomycetes > Micromonosporales > Micromonosporaceae > Micromonospora > Micromonospora salmantinae. The sequence continues at coordinate 55,236 of NZ_JAKKFG010000014.1, read as the reverse complement.
CCGCCGGTTCCACGCCTCCAGACTCCTCCTGCACGTATCGGCTATCGTGACCGCGGGGTTTTCGCCAGGCCAGCCTCGTGGGGAACGAGGAGATTTGAACCCAGTAGAACCTCACGTCGAGCCTCGTCAAGGCTTGTCATTGCTTGTCAAAACCCCTTGTTACCGACCGCAGCGGGGAGGGTAAACGGGGGCAGGCCGACAGCCCGTCAGAATCCCGCCGCACCCCATTCCCCCACCATGGGACCTACGGTCAACAAGAACGACCCATCGCGGCCCGCCTACCGTAGCGGTGGGGCGGCACGATCTATCGCCCCACGATCGTCGATGCGCTTCCCAACGTCGGCAAGACCTGGAACAGCGTAGGGTCGGCGTGCAGTGAAGGACTTCGCGCCCGCCGCGGGTCTTCCGTCACCTGCACGCCGCGATCAGGCGAGTACCACGCTCCACGTTCACCGACCTGCTCTAGGAGGTTCGATCATGTCCAAGGACTCGACGAGCAAGGCGAACGTCAAGAAGAAGGGCAAGACGATCAAGGAGAAGCAGACTGCGAAACGCCTGAAGCGCGACGAGCAGAACGGGCAATCCTCAAACATCGTGCCCACCGGGCGCTGACGCCGGCAGCGTCGCTCAATTCTCCGAACGCGGCGATGAAGGTGGGGCCTGACAATCGTCGGGTCCCCACCTGCCGCTGCCGCCGTAGAGCTGCGGGCCAGTCGCAGAATCCAGAGGATCCGGCGGGCGCGCCGGGACGCCATCCGAGGACCAGCAGACCAGCGATGATGAGCTACGCCCAGTTCCGAGATAAGAGCCGCAGGCAACACCGCTGCGGTGGAGCTGGCTGACGCAGCGAGCACGAGGTCCCCAACGCCCACCGACGCCGCTCCCGCTCGCGTTGGGCACCTCAAGAATCCGCTGCGGCCTGGTGCTGCGGCGCGAGCATTCTGCCGATCATCTTCCCGTCACAGGCGGATACGAACAGCCCGATCATGAGACCGACATCAGGCTGGGCCACCACCACCGGACCAGCGCCACGCCGCAGCCGCACCCTGGTGGTCCCCGGCGCCGCCGTCGGCGAGACCGTTGACCTCCGCGGGCTACCTGGCCACGATCATTCGTACCACCACCGCGTACGCCGACAGACCGCACCGAATCGCCTACCCGTCAGCTGGACATGCGACGCTCAAGGGCCGCGACCAACGGGCCACGCCGCGTGGCCCCCGGCCAATACCGCCAAAGCCCGCACAATTCCTGGCATGACAGCACGACATCCCCCAACCCCACACCCCTTGTGCCCGGAGGAACGCAGACCATGGACCACGCATCTCAGCTCATCCAGGAGCGGAGTGCCCCGCCGGCCACGCTGGTGATCTTCGGCGCCTCCGGTGACCTGACCCGACGGAAGCTGCTGCCCGCAATCGAGAGCCTGGCTCGGCATGAGCGGCTTCCGGACCAGTTCGCGCTGGTCGGCGTCGCCCGTACGTCGATGACCGACGAGCAGTTCGCCGAGAGCGCCCTGGGCGAACGCACCCTCGCCAGCAAGCGCCAACTCCAGGGCGGCGTGCGGTACGTGGCCGGCGGCTACGACGACCCGGAGACCTACAAGCGGCTCGTGGAGACCCTCGACGAGTTGGACGCACAGCGGGGCACGTCCGGCAACCGCCTCTTCTATCTGTCCACCCCGGCCGGGGCCTTCGAGCCGGTGATCAATGGACTGGCCGGTGTCGGGCTCAACCAGCCACGCGAAGACTCCTTCTCCCGCCTGGTCATCGAGAAGCCGTACGGGCGCGACCTGATCACGGCCCGCGAGCTCGACGGCGTCGTGCACAGCGCGTTCGACGAACACCAGGTCTTTCGCATCGATCACTACCTGGGCAAGGACACCGTCCAGAACGTGCTGGCGCTGCGCTTCGCGAACTCGATCTTCCAGCCCATCTGGGATCGCTCCTGGGTCGACCACGTGCAGATCACCGTCGCCGAGACCCTCGGCGTCGGCAGCCGCGGCGGCTTCTACGAGGAAGCCGGCGCGATGCGGGACATCGTGCAGAACCACGTGCTTCAGGTTCTCGCGCTGGCATTGATGGAGCCACCGGCCTCCTTCGAGGCTGAGGGCCTGCGCAACGAGAAGGTGAAGCTGCTGCAGGCGATCCGGCTCCCCACCGACCGGGACATCGCCGAGGCCGCGGTCCGGGGACAGTACACCCGGGGCGGCACCCGTGAGGAGCTGATGGCCGGCTACCGCGAGGAGGCCGGCGTCGACCCCCTGTCGCGGACCGAGACCTACGCCGCGATGCGGCTCAACGTCGACAACTGGCGCTGGGCCGGGGTGCCGTTCTACGTACGCACCGGCAAGCGCCTGCCGGCCCGGCTCACCGAGGTGGCACTGCAGTTCCAGCGGCCGCCGCACCTGCCGATCCCGACCGACCAGCTCACCGGCCTCGATGCTGACGCGCTGATCCTGCGGATCCAGCCCAACGAGGGCATCTCGCTGCGCTTCGGTGCCAAAGTGCCGGGCCACTCCTTCCGGGTCCGCACCGCCACGATGGAGTTCTCCTACGACCAGACGTTCGTCGAGGAGTCCCCGGAGGCGTACGAGCGTCTGCTCCTGGACGCGCTGATCGGTGACGCGTCGCTGTTCATCCGCAGCGACGAGGTGCAGCAGTGCTGGCGGATCGTCGACCCGATCATCGACAACTGGGAGAAGGACAACTCGCCGATCCCCACCTACGAGGCCGCCTCCTGGGGCCCGACCGACGCCGATCGGCTCATCGGCCGGCACGGCCGCAAGTGGCGCAACTCCGCGTGATGCTGCCACAACGAGTGTGACCGCGCTGCTGAGCCCGATCGCTTGGTCTCACCATCGACGCGCAGCGTGGTCCACTCAGTGGGCGGGTCATCGAAGCCATGGCCGGGCAGCTCGGCGAGGAGTTCCCGAAATCAAGGACCGAGGTTAGTCGACAGATCTACGGACCTGACTCGGTCGTCCTTAGGATCCGGTTCTGCGTCTGGCCGTCCCGACGCTCAGGCTGGGAACTCGCGCGCAGGTAGCTGAGGACGGCCAGGGTCTTGGGGTGTTCCGGGCCGAGCACCCGGGTCCAGCCGGCGTGCACGTGCCGGAACGCCGTCTGCGCCTCCACGTAACGGCCCTGGTCGGCCAGCACCCTGGCGAGGGCGCTGTGGGTGCTGAGGGCGTCGGGATGGTTCGCGCCGAGCAGCCGCGTGCGGGTGGCCAGCAGGTCACGCAGTTCCGCCTCGGCCGCGCTGAATTGGCCCCACCTGAGCAGCACCACCGCAATGCTGTGGCGGGTACTCAGCGTCTCGCGGTGCTCGGCTCCCAGGGTCCGCGCCCGGATGGCCAGCACGGCACGGAACTCCGCAACAGCCTCGTCGTGTCGTCCCTGCTCGTCCACCGCGATGGCGAGGTTGCTGCGAACGATCAGGGTGCTGGGATGCTCGACGCCGAGCGACCGGGTGTGGGCAGCGAGCACCTCGCGCAGTTCCGCCTCCGCCTCGCTGTGCCGCCCCTGCACGCTGAGCACGACGGCGAGGCTGTTGCGCACCTTCACGGTGTCCGGATGCGCCGCGCCCGACAATCGCGTCCACTCGGCAAGCAGTTCGCGGAACTCCGCCTCCGCCGCGTCGTAGTTCCCCTGCTTTTCCAACACCACCGCGAGGTTGCCGCGAACGGCCAGGGTCTGGGGATGTGCCGCACCAAACAGCCCGGTACGGATCGCCAGCAGCCTGCGGAAGACGGCCTCGGCCTCACCGAGGCGTCCCTGCTCGCGCAGCACGACCGCGAGATTGTTGCAGGTGGTGAGGGTGTCGTCGTGTTCCAAGCCGAGCACCCGGGTCTGCGCGGCAAGCAGCTCGCGGAACTCCGCCTCCGCCTGGTCGTAGCGGCCCTGCCCGTTCAGCACGACTGCCAGGCTCAGCCGGGTGTTCAGGGTGTCGCGGTGCTCGGGGCCGAGGCGTTGCATTCGTGCGGCCAGAACCGCACGGAGCTGGGCTTCCGCCTCGTCACGACCCGCCTGCATGTCCAGCACCACGCCCAACCGGTTGCGGGTGTCCAGGGTGTCGGGATGCTCGGAGCCGAGCAGCCGCGACCGCGCGTCGAGGACCCCGCGCAACTCCACCTCGGCTTCGCCGAACCGGCCCTGCTCGCGTAGCGCGGCCGCGAGGCGTTGCCGAACGGCCTGGGTGTCGAGATCGTCCGGGTCCACGTCGGGGTGCGAGACGTACCGCCGCAGGAGCGCAACGTCGCAGAGGGCCAACCGGCTGGTCCGCGCATCCTGCGGGATGGCCTCATTCAACTGCCGCAGCTGTGTCGGGCTGAACCGATCCGCGTGCCGGTCCAGGCAGGACGCGATCGCCTCGTCGACCGGTAGCTCCGCGGTGGCAACGACCCTGATCGCGGCGGCGATCATTCGTGGCGGGTCGCGGTCGAGTACCGCACCGAGCGCCACGATGGCGTCTGGGCTGTGTGCCGCGGCTCTGGCCAGGGTGCCCAGGGCGCGTTGGGTTCGAACCTCGTCCCCGGCGGTGGCGTTGGCCAACGCCTGGGCGAACATCGGGCTGTGGGCGACGGCGCTGACCGCGTAGCGTTCCAGCAATACCGCCGGCAGCCGCGGAGACAGCCAGTCCGGCACTTGCTGCGGGTAGAGCCCTCGGAGCCAGTCGGCCAGCTGGCCCGCCCGCTCGGGGCCGATACCACCTGCTGGGGACCATATCCGGCTGAGCAGTCTGCGGGCGGCATCCTCATTGGCGGCACCGACCAGCACGGCGAGCAGCAGCGCCTGCTCAAGGACGATGCTGGGCAGGTCTTGGAGGTGCGCCTGCCGGGCGGACTCCTGCCAACGCCGCCGCTCGGCGGTGAAGATGTTGGCCACTACGGTGGCGGTGTCGACCGTGCCACCGACATCGGTTCGCGCGGCGAGCGCGGCAGCGGCGTGCAGCAGCGTGATCGACGGAGGCGGGTCACTCGGCTTCAACGTCACGGAGGGAACCGACGCCGACTCCTTCGAGAAGCACAGCAGGGCACGCGTGAACGCTTGCTGCTGGCTCTTCGCGTCGCCCACGATCGCCGGTACCGTCACCTGCGGCCGGTACGGCAGTCCCGCCACCACTCGGGCCGGCTGGCGGGCGCGCACGGCGGCCCACCACGGGTGGTTCACCCTGCTGACAACAACCAACCGGATGTCGCTGTCGACGGCCTCAGCCCACGCCTCCAGGGTCGCGGGAAGGTCGTCGCAGGTGTCGGCGTCGTCGACCACGAGCACCACTCGTCGCCGCAGCGCTGCCGCCGCGGACACCGCCGCCGCACCCCTGCCGGGCACCGCCCATGCGCACGGGAGCGCGAGCCGCTCAGCCACCTCGACCAGCAGCCGGCTCTTGCCGGCGCCAGGTACTCCGTCGACGTAGAGCACGGACGCGCGGGCCGGTGAGTCGGCGAGGGCCCACCGCACCACCTGGCGGGCCGCCGGGTCGTGCAGCACGCTGAAGGGCACGGCCCGCCGGCCCGGTAGCAGCATCGTCAGCAAGCCGACATCGTCACCTTCCTGCCAAGGGTGGCTGCCAGGCGCCGCAGTGGTGGCCGCTCGCCAGGCGTCCTCACGGGCGCGCTGGTCAGTGCGCTGCTGCCACCACACCCCGCCGTAGAGGCCCGCGGCACCGGACGCCACGCCCAGACCGGCCGCGAAGTACCAGGTGACGAAGTTGGCTAGTGCCGCAGTCATCCCGGCAGTTAGCAACAGGGCGGCGCCTGCGACGCTGGCAGCACGTATCCGGAGCCGATTCGCCCAGCGGCCATCCGCCACGGTCGCCTCCTTTCCCGGTGACGTCCATGGTCACTGTGCGTTGCAGACCATCTTCGCCGGATCGTTTGATCGGTTGGAATCGAGCACCCCTATCGCTACAAGTGGGCGGGGACGCCGATTGGGGAGAACGGTCCGGCGGTTGTTCAGCTGACCTAAAAGTTGTTACCGTCGGCCGTCATCCCGACCTTGTCATTAACCGCCAGAAGTGACGCTGAGCTGCACAGACCCGTCGGCAGTCGTCCGCGGCCGGAATGCTGCCCGCACCGGGCAGCACTCGATCAGCCACAAGCCTGGACCGCCCGCACGGTTGCGCGGCTGCGACCTGCTCGCGGGGTGTGAACGGGGAGGCCGCCGGCCGCCACCAAGAGGCGCGCGGCCGCTTCGCCATCTGCAGACCACCCGAGCAGCCTGAGCAACAAGGTCTGGCATCCTTACCCTCGCTGCAGGAAAGCCAACACTATTCGACTGCTCGTGAACTCCGATATGTCCATAAGTCTCCAGCCCTGCATCGCCAGCAACTCAGCGGCAGCCATGGCGTGTGTCACCTTCTGTACGCCGATACCTCGATCCGACATCACTGCCAGGTAGCGATGGGGATAGCCGCGCAGGTCGACCCGGTGCTCCAGGACACCAGAGGCACTGACCATACGGGAATGGACGATCTGCTCGGGACTTTCGTACGCCGACATGGTCACCACGGTAGAAGCCCGATGCAGGGACGATGGTTGGCCGCGGCTGTGGCTATCCTCTATGTGATGGCAACGTTACCCCGAGCCCTGGGGCGGGCGGCCGCGGTTCTGACGGTCCTCGCCGCTACAGCCGCCTGCGACGGCACCGTGGACGGTGGTCCGGTCAAGACCGAAGGGCCTCCTCCGGGGACCGCCACTCCCGCCGTGACTCAATCGCTGGTACCTGCTCGCAGCTTCAACGCGACTGGTCTGCGTCTGTGCGAGCACCGCGAGATGCTTCCGCTCGCCGCACTGTCCCTCACAGTGCGGCGAGAAGATCCCACTCCGCCGCTAACGGCGCCGGGGGCTGCCTGTCTGTTCGAAATGGAGACGGCGGACGGCCACGAGGCAAATTTTCGGGTGGAGGCATCGACACCGGCGTCAGCCGAAGAGGCGGTGCAGCTGTACGGCACAGCCCGCCAAGGCGCCAGCATGCGGCGTGAGGGCGGGCTGGAAGGAATCGGCGACGAGGCGGAGGCATACACCCGGCAATCACAGCCCGGATTCAAGTATGCGGAGCACATGGCACAGGCTCGGGAGAACAACCTGGTCGTGCAGGTCTGGCTCGCAGTCGGCGGTGACGAGTTCGTCCCCACGGAGCTTCTGGCCCAGGCGACGGTGAAGGCGCTCCGAAGCACACTCGCCCTGGTGCCGACCGCCTGATGCTGCCTGACTACATCATCCAGTGACCATCTGCGGCCACTTGCCGCCCGGAAGTTTCGAGCGATCGGTGATCTGTCCCGCGATGTCGCGCATCATTCCTGCGGCGTCAAACTGACGCTGCGCGACCGTGAGCAAGTGGTTGAATGTTCCCTCCACAATGTCGCCAACCGATTCCGCCAGCAGAGCCAGCGCCCAGGGTATGGTGACCACGCCTGCCACGTCCGCCAGCCCCTGAGCGATTCTGCCCAGCACATCCGTGACGACTTGCGCAAGCCCGATGGCGTAGTCGACGTTGGCTGTGACGACATCGAACAGCCACTTGCTGATGAACTCGGCCCTGCTCGTCACTTCGTCCACGGCTGCCCGCTGGATCGCTGCCCCGGCGTTGTAGGCGTTCGCCGCATCCCCCATCCACTTGGCGAAGTTCCTGTTGTCAGGCTGGACGGTCGCGACCGAGAGATCCGAAATCGGCCGCTTCACGTCGGCAAGCCAGCCGAAGCTGGCCTGTATCAGGGACAGCACCGGGACTTGATGCTCCAAGGCGTACTCCACCTTGCCAATGAGCTGCTCAAGGGCAGCCCGGAGGGTTCCCAGATCCCGCTTGACCATGAAGATCGCCGCTGGCCCGAGCAGCCAGGCCGACTGCTTCACCTCCCCGACAAGCTCGTTGAATTTCGCGATCAGAAGATCCACTGCGGGCTCGATCACCTCGAACGCACCGATGAACATACCGCGCTGCACAAGAATCGATTGCTCTAGTTCTTCCGTAGGTGTCACTAGTAGTGCCCTCCCCCGACGATCTACGACCGGGCCTATGCCCGATAGATGGCGTTCAAGTCGAGGTCGACGACGGCATCCGCCCGGTCATATGCATTGGCCACCCTGTCAAGCGCCCCAGCGATCTGCTCGAACTCCACGACCGCTCCGGAAATCACATCCAGCATGAACGAGTGGAAGCTGTCGTATGACGTGGAGTGGATGGCCATGTTGGCGTCGCCGATGAAGAAAGCCGTCGGAGCAAGCTCAAGCTGACTCGCCGCCTGCCGCACGTCCGCCATCCGGTCCGACAGCCTGCGCCATCTGACCCCCTCGTCTCGGAGAGCCTCGGTGAGGACCTCGATATCAGGCATGGCCACCCTCCGTCCCTGCATCAGCGCGCAGCCCGGCTTGCTCGAATGCGCCAAGAGCATCGGTGCGCATTCGGTCCGCATCCGCCCTGGCGATCCGTGCGACCTCACCGGTGATACCGATAAGCCCGTTTCCCAGGAGTCGCAACGTCACGTAGCCGTGCGGACCTGACACCGCACGTTCCTCCCGGTCCGCGGAGCTTTCCCGCTCGCTCAGTCGACGGAACTCAGCTCCGATGGCGTCGAGTCGCGCCCACCGGACTCGACGCCACTCGTCATCACCAAGCTCGGGCTCCGGCAGGGTCAAGAAAGTTGGTGACCTGTCAGCCGAACCAGGCATCCTGCGCGCCGCAGCCAGCGCACCGGCCTCAACCGACTTCCGCACGGCGTCGGTGTAAGCCTCAAACAGCGCCAACGCAAATTCGCTGACTGCGAGGCGCTCACGCCAACGACGGCTGATGTCGAGGCTCGTGACCCGCCCGCGGGCGTCGACGACGATCCACACGGAGTCGGACTGGTCCGCGCCCTGATGCTGAGAATCTTCGTGGGGCCCATCGCCTGGCTGGTGGGGCAGCTGTTGGACACGCCCCCGCAGATCCTCCAGATCCCCCAGAAAATCCAGGCTCACCAGCGTCAACCGATCCCCAGAGCTCGTGCGTTTCCGCATCGCGCCCCCCAACGTGTCAGGCAGATGTTCCCCGCTGCTGGCTTGTGTGAAGACAGGACCACCGTACGTGAACCATGAAACCGTTGGGGGGCAAGCCCCTCCCCGAGACCGCAATCCGACGCTGAGGTCACCTCGGTTCCATTAAGGACCACCCGCCGCTGTTCGGCTCGTTCGGCTGGCACCCTTGGCCTGATGACCTCTGGAGGACACAATGCCTCCCGTGAACAGGCAGAACCTGACGACGGAAAAGGTACACAAGTGGCCTCGCGCCTTGGCCGTGGCCGCGCTCCTAACCTCCACTCTTACCGCTGGCTGGTCGCACCTCGCGCTGGGCAACGTTTCAGGCGTTTGGGTGGGGTGGCTTCCGGCCGTTATTACGGCGATCCCCCTGTTCACTGTGCGTCGTAAACCGTTCGAATACGCCTGCCTGGCAGCTGGAGTCCTGGTGCTTTGCCTGGCGGTCGTGGGCGCGTCCCTCGTGATGCTCTTCCCGGCCGCCCTGATTTTCTTGGCTGCGGTTGCGGATCCGGGGCGGGCGCCGCGGCGGGCACGTGTGTCGGTGCTCGTCGGCCTGTTGCTGGCGATCGTTGCAGGCGTGGCGCTGGCCGGGCGAATCTACCCGGCGCTGACGTCCCCGCCGGTTGGGTTCATTGTCCACACCAGTTCCGAGTTCACGGTGACCGAGCCGACGTTTGAACGCGTCGTCCAACCTGCCGCTACCGGCTATGGCGTGGAAGGTGGCGTACGCGTCGACGCTGCGGGCGACGATGAAGGCCCCACCATCACCATCCAATTCCGCTCCAACCTTCCCGCAGACGGGCAGGAGCGGCTCCGGCGACACCTGGCGGAGGTGCCCGGTGTGACGAAGGTCTGCTCGTGGTACCGAGACAACCACCTACGCTCCCGGTGCTAGCTGTGGCCAACGCACGGGCTTGTGACTCGCACTGGGCCCGGGTTGTCTGGGACTCCGCAAACGCCATAGGGCTCAGGAGCAACAACGACGTAGCCGACCAACGTCACGTCGCTGATCTCCTCGTCGGGCAGTCGCCAGACCGTCCAGCCTCCCCGGACGGGGACAAGGTGAAGCGCCCGGACGAACGACCTTGGCCCCGTCCGGGGAAGCTGGTAGCTCTTGTGGTGCCCGATGAGGTGATCCGCCCCCGGCTGATCTCTGAGGAGGGTCGTGGTTCGGGGCGGAGCCCCGTGGTCTTCTCATCGTCTCGCCCACCAAGCGTGGCCGACCGACCCGGCCGATGCCGGCCGGACGTCGCCAGCAGGCTGGGGCCGGGCCGGCGTGGCCCGCTTGCGGACCGCCTTGATACAGCAAGAGGAGGATATGGCGATCAACCGCACCGGTCGCTGAAGCTTGACTGACGGTCAAGCAGCGCCAGGCCAACTCCAACTGACTGATCTTGGTCCCCAAAACGGCGAAAGGGACGACGCGATTTCCGGATCAGCCCTCTGTCCTGCGTCGGGACGGCCGGATTCGAACCGACGACCCCTTGTTACCGTCTGTAGCCATCAGGGCCTTGTCATTGATTATCAGAAATTGGCACTGAACTGCACAGACACGAACAAGCAGTGGTCACGTCTTATCACTGGTTGTCAACCTCAGCCGGGGGTTTTCGGGGGGTAAATGGGGGGCCTACCCAGGACGCGGCCAGGTCTTAACGCACCCGCTTCCTCTGCCGCCGGAGGCCTGCGCGTCTCACGGTGTGCGTACTGACCGAACCTGCGGCAGCCCATCCTCGGCCAGTTCGACCGTCACCGAAACCTCATGCGACGGTGGCCTGCAACCGACGCGGATGCTCATCCGGTGCGGCGGTAATGTCGGCGCCGAGCACGGCGGTGGCCGCCTTGCTGGTGCGCTGCGCGAACGACACGGCGACCTGGCAGTTGTCCCGGATCTTTGTGGGGATCGCGTCCCCGGTGGCCTTCTGCGTGGCGAGGACGACCTGGATGCCGACGTTGCGGCCCTTGCGGATCAGCTCCTCCACCAGCCGGGCGGTCTGCCGGGCCAGCGCGTCCAGACGCTTGGACTCGGCATCGGTGCCCTTGGTCTCGTTGAGGAACGTGTGCGCCTCATCGATCACCACGACCACCAGCGGCCAGGCCGGCGAGGGGCCGAGGTGCCACAGGTTCTTCACCCCGAGCACCGCCCGGATCGCCGGCTGGCGAGCCACCATCAGCTCCCGCACCCGCGCCAGGTGATCGCGCACCAGCTCCGGCTCGTCTTTGGCGTGCAGCCGGGCACGAGCGAACAGGTCGTCGTAGTCCGGACCGCCCTTGCCGTCGATGAGCACGAACTACACCGCCGGACTCGGTGCGAGTTGGCAGTCCGGGCATTGATGAACGAGGTCTTGCCGTAGCCGGTCAGCCCGGCGACCACTACCCCGGAGACTCCAGCGCTTCGGATGGTCGCGAACGGCCGTCGGCGTCGATCCCGGCTACCCATACCGCCGGAGCAGCCGGCGGCGTCGCCTGGCAGGTCCACTGTGTTTGGTTGGTGAGTGGGTCGGTCAGCAGTGCCCGCAGCCGTACCAGCCCGGGACGGACCTGTTCGGCCCGCACCAGCGGCACGCGCCACAGGTGCGGACTGCCTTCCGGTCGGTCAACGGAGAGTCAGACCGCGCCAGGCCGGTTCACCCGTACATCAGGCGGCGGGCGCTCATCGTCCCGTGGGGGCCTCACTCGCTGCATTCTTCGCCGTTCAGATGCCCCGAACTCTAAGAAGTTTTTCCTAGCGTCCGCCAAGCTAACTTTGTTCGGGGCCCCCCGTAACTCGCTCGCATCGTGATCATCTTGGCCGTCATCATCCCAACCGCAGACCGGACAGACTTCATGCCAGCCACGAGATAGGAGAGTCAGATAACCACAGCATGGACATGCATGCCGCACACCAGGCTTTTCGTCGATTCGGACATTCCTAAACTGAGACATGTCACCACCAGGCCCGTTCACCACGAGCTTTACCTCTCCAGACCCGGTTGGCGCCCCCAATATGCGGCCGGGCCACCATGTGCGTCTGTGATGTCAAAATAGTTAATAATCTTTCCGGTTCTGCGATCCTTGACACCGAATTCGTTCGTCTCCGGGTCCCACCGGTAGACCTTGCCCTCAATCATGGCATCCTTTTCCCGGACGCCTGAGCGGCATGGACCACACATCAAGTCCTTGGAACCTTGATCGTAGTCCCCCTTGGTGTAGTGCCCGAGATCCTCACCGTGATCGATATAATGCCGATCTAGGCTGGCCGGGCTGGTCCAGTCGCAGTTGTGTACTAGTACCGGGGTGTTGCCGGCGAGCACATAGTACGTGTGGATGTCGGAAATGGTGAGGTTGTGCATGTACTGGGCGCCAGTGTAGTTCCGGACGCTCGCGATTCGCACCTCACCCCCAGCACTCGATCGCAGCCGCTCACCCGCCACAAGCTCAGCAGCGTCGACCCAGTAGCCACGGGAGACGGACCAAAACGGGTGCTCCCACGTGGTTTCCACATCGACCATCGCGCCAGTGGGCAGCAGCACGACGAGAGTCGTGAGTTGCGAGTCGCGATTCAAATGCATATGAGTCACCGCTTTGGCTGCAGTAACACCAGCGTGGGGGTCGGTTGCTTGCACCAGGTCACCGACCTGGACTTCTCCAATCTTCTTTGTCGTACCATCCGCCATGAGTACGGGCGTGTCCCGACTAAAGCTGTTGCCAACCTTGCACGCCTCGGCCACGTCATCGGCTGCCTTCGAGGCACCAGAAAGAAGATCGGCACCTTCGCCGACAAATTTTGCGGCCTTGCCCACCGGAATTGCTCCGGCGAGATCGAGAACCAGCCCGACGTAGTCGCCGTTGTCAAGTTTTTCCTTGGCGAGCGCAAGGGAGTACGGAATCCCGATGCCAGGAATCCAGCTCATCCACTCGTAGAACTTGAGCTTCGATTCCTTGGCCCGGGCGTCCCGCATAGCGCACTCGCCCTCGACCTCACACATGAAGGCGGCAAGCGACTCCTGGAGTTCAGCCGGAGTGAAGTCGGAAATGTGACACCTGTAATAGCGGTAGCCGCCGAAGCCGCCGTACGTGTCGCAGTCACCGATGTAGCGAACCGTGAAATTGATGTAGGCTTTTCGCCGCTTCTTGACTTCCTCATCACGATCCGGTTGGCCGGCTTTCGAGCCACCGCCGCCACCACCACCACCGGAACCCGAGCCTCCGTCGTTCCGCTTTACGTCGTCCGGACTTGCCCGACCGGCCCAGACGTCATCCTGGATCAGCCCGGTCGGGTCGCTGAACGTGATCGGCGAGTTGCCGGCGTACGCGTAGCCGTGCCACTGCTGCGGTTGGCTCTGGTCCATCAACGGGTCGACCGACACGAACCTGCCGAGCGTCGGGTCGTACTCCCGTGCCCCGATGTGGGTCAGCCCGGTCGAGTCGATGTCGCCACCGACGAAGCCCTTGCCGTTGGGCCAGGCCGCCTGGTCCCCGCGCGGTGCGCCGTACGGGGTCTGGCGGCGGATCGTGACCGCCTGGGTCGCCGCGTTCACGCTGATCTGTTGGGTGCCCTGGTGGTCGCTGAACAGCCACTGCAGTCCACCGCCGCCCGAACGGCTGGCGATCGACTTGCCGGCGAAGGAGTAGTAGCGGATGGCGGTGTTCTGTGCGGCGCCGAGGTCTCGCCGGATCTCCATTCCGGGCAGGTAGAGGGTGGTGCCGGTGGCGTCCCGGCGGAGGATCCGCTGGCCCTCGGCGTTGTAGACGTGACTGGCCAGGGTGGCGCCGCTTTCGGTGACGCTGGTCAGTCGACCCTCGGCATCCCAGGCCAACGTCTGGTCGGCGGCCACACCCGGCCGGGTGACGGTCTCGCCGGTGGCGTTGTAGCCGTACGACTTGGTCACCGGCGCCTGTCCGGGTGCCTCGGTCCGGACGGACGTCACCGTGTGTGGCCGTACGGAGTTCGCGCCGCTGGCGGGCACCGTGTACGTGTTCGTGGTGTTGCCCGTCGAGCCGTGGCTGGTCTGGGTCAGCCGGTTGCCGATCCGGTCGAACGTCCAGTCGGTCCAGTAGGGGGCGGGTCCGCCCAGGTTCCCCACCGACGGATCGGTGGCGCACTCCACGCCGGCGCGGGGTGTCCAGGCCGAGGTCAGGCGGCGCAGCCCGTCGTACCGGAAGCACTGGCTCTCGGCCTGCCCGACCCCCGGCCTGTCGACGAGCTGCAGGATGTTGCCGGCGGCGTCGTAGGAGTAGGTGCGGTCGGAGATGGTGCCGGCCGAGGTCTCCGGCTTGATCGTCGTCTGTCGGATCCGGCGGGTGTCCGTCTCGTAGACGTTGTTGTCCTCGACGTACGTCCCACCGGCGGTTTTCCGGGTCAGGACGGTGGGCTCGCCGTACACGGTGTACTGCTGCCCGACGACGTACGACCCGACCGTCGGCAGGTTCGTGGTCAGCGTCTGCGGCAGTCCGGTCGTGCCGTCGTAGCCGGTGCTCACCGTCTCCTCGGCGAGGCCCCCGGCACCGGGGTACGTGATCGAGACTTGTGTTCCGTCGGTAGGGGCGAACCCGTACGAGTAGGTCCACTCCTGTCCCAGTCCGGTCACCGTGCTCGGGATGACGTACTGGTCTCCGACCACCTGGTAACGGGTGTTGAAGTTGATCGCCCGCCAGGTGTACGCGTTGGTCGAGCCGGCCGGCTCGTACCGGGTCGACTGGGTCAGCTGTCCGCGTACGGTGACGCCGGTGAAGAGCTGGTCGTACTTCCACTCGGCCCGCAGCTTGCCCGGTGAGACCGCATCGTCGTACTGGCCGGTCCGGCGGCCCATCGCGTCGTAGGTGTAGACGAGCACCTCACCACGGGCGTCAACGCTCTTCTCCAGGTCGCCGTAGAGGGTGTAGGTGGAGAAGCTGGTGCCCTTGTCCGGGTCGCGGGACTCGATCTGTCGACCCCTGATGTCGTACTTGTAGGTCCACTCGTTGCCGGCCGGGTCGGTGATCTTCGTGAGCTGGTTCTTCCGGTTGTACGTGTACCTGACCGCGTCGTACGCGCCGGAGACACCCGCCGCAGTGGTGTGCTGGCGTACCTCGACGTCGCGGCCCTTGAGGTCGAGGAACTTGGTGGTGGGGACGTCACCGGGGGCCGGGGTGCGGGCGATGCTGTCACCCCGGTAGGACGTAGTGGTCCGCCACTTCTCTACCAGGTTCGTCACACCGTCCCCGGCGAGCGAGACCTCCGCGATCGGGCGGCTGGCGTCGTCGTACTCGGTGCGGGCGACCGCCGGTACCGACCACTCGGGCTCCCACCACAGGGTCCCCGAGGCGGTGCCCGGCTCGGCGTGCGCCCCGTACGCGGCGGCGGTCCGCCCCCAGCGGTCGTAGATGGTGTCGGTGACGAGACGACCGCCGCCGATCCCGGAGGACTGGGTCTGGCGGGGCCGCAACATCGCGTCGTAGATCTGGTACGTCGTCTGGTAGTTGCCGGCGGAGTTCAGGGTCTCGGTCTTGACCGACGAGTAGTCGGACCGGGTCGGTGAATAGGTGTACACGTAGCGGGCGGACGGCTTCTGCGGGTTGTCCGCCTTCGGCCAGCCCACCTTCCAGACCTGGGTCGTCCGTCCCAGGCCGTCCAGGGTCACCTCGGCCACGCGGGAGTTCACGTCGGTGGTCTTCCAGGCCGTCCCCCAGTACGGCGAGACCTCCTCGTGGCTCGTCCAGTTGAACCCGCTCTTGATGGTCTTGCTGACCCTGGTCACCGGCCCGCCCGCGGCCGGCGTGTACGCGGTCGCGGTGGTCACCGACCGTGCGTCGGTAGTGGTGACCGCCCGTCCGAATGCGTCGTAGGTAGCCTGGCCCTCCGTCTGGAAAACCGTGCCGGTCGTGGCCGTCCAGTTGCGCAGTTGTTCGGTCCGGGAGATGGAGCCGTAGGTCGGCGCGGTGTCCGCGCTGGCCGCACCGTCATAGCTGTAACGGGCGTCGGCAACGACGTCGTCGGCGCTGACCGGTGCCGTCCCACAGGGCAGGGCGTTCGTGGTGACCCGCTTCAACAGCCCGGTCTGGTTCCTGCCCAGGTTGCGGTTGTAGGTCTGGGTGACACACTGCTCGTCACCGACCACGTTGACGTCGCCGTCGTCCTGGGTCCAGTCGAGGGTGCCGTGGGTGTCGTCGAACGCCGACGTGGTGCGGGTGACCCGCCAGCCGGCCGCACCGTCCACGCCGAGCGCGGTCGCGGAATAGGTCAGCCGGGTGTTCGTGAAGCGGGCCGTGACCAGGTCATTGTTGATCGTGCGACTGGCGGTCGGCGGGGACTGCCAGGGCACGTTCACGGTTCTGCTGACCGGCTTGTCGAGGTCGCCGTTGTAGACGGTCTCCTCACGCACCGACCCGGCGAACCAGTCCTCGTCGTGAACGGTCTCGTTGCCCAGCGAGGCGCCGACGGTGACCTGTCTGGTGCCGCCCGTGGGACTGGAGCGGTCACCGTGCATCCCGCGCAGATACTTGGTGACGGTCAGGGTCTTCCGGCCCTCGGTGTCGCCGACCCGGGTGGTGACCTCCGAATAGCCCCGGAACTGGTTCCAGGTCTTGTACTTCGGTTTGATCAGACCGTCGTCGTCCGAGTAGTGCCAGGCCGGGTTGCCGCCGTACGAGTAGGTGGTGAACTTCGGCGGTGCCTGGTGTCCACCGGCGAGTTGCACGTCCGACTCGGACACGTGGCGTACCACGTACTTGTGCCACCACTCCGTGAGCAGCGCGTCCTCGGCACCGTTGGGGTCGGGTCCGATGACCGGATAGCAGAGCTTGGTGTTGGTGTGCGCTGCGCTCGGAACGTTGTCCTTGTGGCATTCCGGCAGGCTGTAGGTGACCTGGATCTTGGCACCCGTCTCGGCGACGATGTTGGCGATCCGCTGCCAGTTGTTCGTCGTGTTCGAGTCGGTGAGGACCCGGTTCGGCATCGCGGTCGGCTCGAACGTGATCGGCGGCAGGGTGACGGCCGTGCCGACGTGACCGGTGTGCGCGATGGACGAGAGCCACAACCCCGCGTTGGTGCCGTCGCCGGGTGACGGGAACGTGTGGGTGAGGGTCCAGGAGTCGACGTCCTGCCAGGCCGGGGTCGCCTTCGTCGTGTCCCAGACCCGGGTCGTGACCTTCGCGAGTCGTTTCGTGGTCCAGAAGGTCGGGGAGAAGTTGTCGCCGCACTCCGACCCGGTGCACTCATGGTCCCATGGCACGTCCGGCCAGTTCGTCGCGTTGTGGGTGCCGCAGCTCGACGTGACACACCGGTCGGCCGGGGTGAACAGGACCTGGGCGATCGGGGTGGTCGACCGGTCGCTGGCGCCGCGGTCCCAGGTGCCGTAGTCGATCCGGCGGATCATCCCGCCCCGCACGTAGGAGACGTCGGACGCCGCGGTCAGGTTCTGCGCGTACTTGTTGTCCTCCCTGTCGTACCAGTACGACATCGTGTTGCCGCGCGGGTCGACGACGTAGTCGAGGTTCCATCGCCACGCCTGGGTGCAGTCCGAGTCGAGAAATTCGCTGGCGTGGCAGGGCTCGTTGTCGTGGTTGCCGAACACGGGTGCGGTCCAGGTCGAGTTGGTGCCGCTGCTCTGGCCGGGCAGGCTGTTCAACCCGAAGTAGTACTGGACCCCGTCGGTGGTGGTGACCCGCCAGTGCTCGCCGTTGTTGTCGCCGTTCGTGGCGTTCGCCAGCTTCTCGATCTTCGCGCCCTGCTCGCTGCGCGAATGCCAGCCCTTGCCGTTCTGGAACACCAGTTCCGTACCGGTGCCGTTCAGGGTCATGGTGGCGTTGTCGGAGCGCCAGCAGAGATCGCCGGTCTTCTTCTCGTTGTTCGCGCCGGGGGTCTTGTCGTCGCTGCACGACACATAGCTGCGCTCGATGTAGCCGGGCCAGTAGTCGAAACCCTCGCCGACGAACGACGGCTGGTTGTTCGTGGCGGCCGACCGTCCGTCGACGCTCGCCGACGAATAGGCCAACGAGACCGTCGGACTGGGACCATTCAGCCCCGGCGGGGTCCGCATCGGGTACGCCCAGGAGAACCCGCCGGTGGAGCCGCCGCCGGTCCAGGTGGCCGACGCTGACAGCGAGGTGGCGGTGAAGTCGCCCGCCGAGCCCTTGGCGTCGGCGGCCAGCGCGACCACGCTGCCGCCGGCCGTCGACACGTCAGCCGAAACACGACCGGTCACGGTGTCGTTCCGGGAAGGCAGTGGGCTGGCCTGGCAGCCCGCAGCCTCCGGTGTGCTCAGGGCACAGGGCGGTAGCTGCCACAGCCGCAGACGGTCAGCCCAGCTACCTCCGTACGCGTGGCGGAATTCGTTGTAGTCGACGGACAGGTTGGCCGTCGCCGGCCCGGCAGTCCGTTGCGCACCGCTCACTTGCAGGACCACGCCGTCCCGCCAGGTCGGTGCGACCGCGTCGCGACCGACGATCTCGACCGTGACGTCGGTCGGCTCCCCGCTCGCGGAGCCACCGGCCCGGTTCACCCAGACCGGAAGCTGACCGACCCGTACGCCTGGTGTGCCCGACGTGTCCGCGCGCCCGGTCCCGAGCGAGGCCGCCGCCCGGCCCGCCTTGGGCCACACCGGCGCCGGGGCGGGCTTGCCCGCCGGGGTCGGTGTGGGCCAGGCGATCCCGCGTACCTCCCCGCCGTGCTTGTCCACCGGGTCGGCCTGCGACCGCAGGCGCTCCGGGGCGGCGAGCGCGCCCGCCGTCGGCGGCGATGCCACCAGCATCGACCCCGCGACCACCGCGGTGACGATGGCGGCGAGCACCTGACGAGGTCGACCCGGTGGCTTGGCACCCGAGCCTCGTTGACGCGGACCGTTCACTGGATCCTCCGGAATAAGGGGTCGACGAGGTCGGATGTGTGGGACCGGAGCCGGTCAACGGTCCGGCGGTTGACCGGCGCTCAGGGCTGAAGCTCTGCCTGTGCCTGGGACTTGTGCAGTTCGGAAACCGCGGTGTCGGTCAGGGCGCCCTGGTAGACCAGCAGGTCGTCCAGGCCGCCCTGGAAGTAGTCGACGAGGCGGGGCTGCTCGCCGGGGCCCGTGAACAACGCCGCCCCCACAGTCAGCGGCCCCGTCGCGCGGAACACCCCCGCGCAGGGCACGGACCGCTCCAGGACGCCGTTGACGTACAGCCGGATCTCAGTGGCCTGGGCGTCGTAGACGCCGACCAGGTGGGTCCAGGTGCCGATGTCGTCCTCGGTCAGCAGCCGGTTTCCCTCGGCATGGACGCGCACCGGCGTGACGTCGTCGTCCGCACCGCCCACGGTGAACCGCCAGCGGTGCTCGCTCGCGCCGCTGGCAAGGCGGTACTCCCGCAGGGAGAGGTAGAAGGCTGACTCCTTGGTGCCCCGCTGCCCGGCCGCGGTGAAGGTACGGGGCTCGAACTGGTCCGGGCGTACCCAGACCGAGACGGTGAACGAGTCGTCGGTACGCAGCACCGGGGTGTCCTGCCACTGCGGCGGGCTGCCCTCGGCGGCCAGGTTCCGCTGCGACCAGCCGTACTCCAACGTGGACAGGCCGAAGTACGGGTCGGCCGGGTCCTCCACGAAGTGGCGCTTGTCGAGCATCAGGCCGCTGTCGCGGTAGCCGGCGTCGACAGTCGCGCCCTGGGTCAGACTCAACCGCCGGCCCCACGTCGCCCCGTCCGGTGCCTCGCAGGTGGACGGGATGCCGACCTGGTAACAGGGCCTGGCGGCGTTCATGTCCCAGCGCCCGACCTCGATCGGGGCGAGGATGCCGGGTTCGTCGAAGCCACCGGAGTACTCGTCGGTGGCGAGTTGGCCGGTGAAGTCGTGGTCGACAAGCACCCGGTTGAACACCTGCACGTCGGCGATGTTGCCGGTCCACCAGTTCGACGGGAGACCCGCGGAGAAGCCTCGACCGACCACGAACTTACCGCTGGTGGGCCAGGGCGCCGCGACGTAGTCGGTCTCGGCCACCCGGACGCCGTTGACGTAGAGGCGCAGCTTGCCGGCGGTCCTGTCGTAGACACCGGCCAGGTGGGTCCAGCGTGCCGCCTCGGCCGCGGTGAACGGGGTCGGGGCGATCGCCACCCGGCTCGCGCTGGTCTGCGCCGAGGTGTCCTTCATGACGAACGACCAGTGCGGGACCTGCGGGGTGCCCTGCCGGCGTACGCCGAACTCGAACCGGGCGGCGTCGGTGGCGTCCTGGGTGAGCACCTTCATGTCGCTGGTCGGCAGGGCACCCGGCCTGACCCAGGCGGCCACGCTGAACGAGTTGGTGGTGTCGAGCACGGGAGCCGCGGTGGCGGCCTGCGAGGTGGTGCCGTTGAACGCGGCGCTGCCGCCGCCGAGCAGCCGGGCGTCGGCGGCCCAGCTGACGTTCGTCGGGGCCAGCGGGGTGTCACCGGCGACCGCGCCCTGCTGGTCGGCGAGCGCCTGGCCCTGGGTGACACCCGGGTAGGTTTCCAGCCCCCAGCGGGCGATTGCCGGGGCGGGACGGTCGACGACGAACTCGACGCTGCCGTACCCCTCGTTGCGGGTGGCGTCGACGGCCGAGACGTACAGCGTGTTCTGGCCGTACTTCGGGGGTCGCAGCGTCACGGTGGCGCTCTTCGGGGTGCCGGTGGCGGTCACCACCGTGGTCGGGCCGGTCCAGCCGTACTTGAACGACGTGGCGTCGGTGGCGGTCGACTCGATCCGGAAGGTGACCGGTTCACCAGGCCCGCCCGGCGAGCCCTGGAGCGTGACCGTGACCGGGGGAACTGTGGTGTCGGCGGTGAACTGGCACCACGGCGACCAGCCGCTCCACCGCGAGTACGGTGCCGGGTCGACGGCGGTGACCCGGTACGCGTACGTCTTGCCGGTGACGACGGCCACGGCGGCGGTGGTGGCCCGGCCGTTCGCGGGTGCGGACGCGGTCGGCGGCCGGGTCAGCCGGGTCGGGTACGCGTCGGTGACGGTGCCGATGCCGGCAGCCGGCACCTCGATCCACTCGTAGGTGCCGGTCAGGCTCTGGGTGGTGTCGGCGTCCGGATAGACGGCGGAGAACTTCGGGGCCAGCGTGCCGATCGGCAGTACGCCGTCGGGCAGGCAGGCGACACCGGCGACCTGGAGACCGTTCGGCTTGCCCGGAATGGAGTCGTAGTCGACGATCAGCTTGGCGTCGTTCGGGAAGAACTTCTTCCACCGGCCCTGGGTGGACTCGCCGTCACCGCCGCTGTCCCGGGCGGCGAAGCCGACAGTGATCGCGGTGCCGCCCGCGCTGGCGACGGCCTGGACCTTCGAGGTCACCACGCCGGACTCGAAGTTCATGATCATGTCGGGTTGGATGACACCACAGCCACCCGCCTCGTTCGCGTGCCCCGGCGCACCGTCCATGATCGCGTTGAGCTTCATCTTCGACCAGGTCGCCTGCATGGCATGGTCGATCGCCGGCACGTGGTACATGTAGGCCCAACTGTCGTCACACGACCATGAGTGGTCCAGCTTCATCTGCACGTACGCGCTCTCGATGTGCTTCCCCTTCATGGCGGTAAGGGGGAACTGGAAGAACGACCGGTAGAGCTGCCCCTGGCAGGGCCCTTCCGGGCTCAGCCCGACCCGGGCCACGCTGACGTCGGAGTTGGAGCAGCCGTTGTTGGTCGCGTACGCCCAGCGGTTCTGCTTCACCGACCAGGCCGGGTCGATGAAGACCGGGAAGTCGCCCTCGTCTGCGCCGAGCATGGCCGGGTCCGGGGTCAGCAGCAGGTCACCAGTGGCGTCGACGGCGGTTTCCACCAGTACGGTCCGCGCGGTCGCCGCCGGTCCGTCGACCGAGGAGCGCTCGGCGGACGCCGACGCCACACCGGCCCGGCCGGCGATCGTCGTCTGACCCGCGGAGTTCCACATCGTCGCCGGTGTGGCCGTGGCGAAAGCCGTGGCGCCGACGTCGGCCCGCAACGACCCGTCCGGCAACCGGACCGCCCGCGCGTCGCCGCCCAGGTCGAATCGGATCTGACGCAGCGCCGGGTTGGCCGCCGCCGTGGCCGTCTTCACCACCAGCACGTGGGTGAAGCCGGTCCGGGTCGCCTGGACCGCGAGGTCGACGCCGGGCAACACCTCGGGGTACGTCGCGGTGTCGCCGGTGAGCACCGGCGCGGGCAGCGCGGCCGGCCAGCCCACCGTGAGGGTCTTCCCATCCCTGGTCAGGGTCGCCAGCGGAGCCGACCCGCCGCCGGAGAACGCCACCTCCGCCGCCGACGCCGCCGGCCGTACCCGTCCGTCCGAGCCCCGGGCCAGGTCGAGGTCGACGTCCACCCAGGTGCCGTCCGCGCGGCGGGTCCACTGCGGAACCACCCCCGACTCGAACCTGAGCCGACCGTCCGGTTGCGCCGTGACCTGCGCGTACTCGGAGCGGGACGAGCCGACCACCACCGGCCCGGCACAGTCCTTCGCCACGGCCAGTGCCTGCGCCGGGGAGGCGGCCTCCGCCACGCAGGGGGCAGCGGCGGGTGCCGCGGCGGCCGGCCGTTCGGCCAGCACCGGCAACCCCGCCACCGGCATCAGCAGCGCGGTGGCGGCCGCGAGCCAGCGCAGCCGTGCCAATCCGGGCCACCCGTTGGAGCGGCTGCGGCTGGGCAGCCCGCTCGCCTTCGCTGGGCCGGCGGCGACGTGACCAACATGGACAGACATGGCAGCTCCAACCGACCAGGCCAGGCCTGGTCGTCGCTAGGGAGGATCGGGATCTCGTGAGGTGCGCGATGGTCGCGGGGAGCGGCCTGGCAACTGAGCCGCCGTCGGGACCGACGGAACTGGGGCTAGCGCGCGGGTCGGTGGTGACCGCTCGGCGAGCGCGCGTCAGCTTCCGACGCGGATCGGCGGCGTGCAGGGCGTTGACACGTACGGGATCAGCTCGGGCACAACCCGGAGCGCCGTACGCGGAGACGGACGTTCGGCCGGCGCAGTGGGCGTCAGCGGCCTGGATCGTCCAGTAGGCAGTCGTCTCCGGTGGACAGTGGACCGAGAGACATCCGTTGGATACATCATTCACCCCCGTGAATTGATGTGGCCAACGGTATGGGACGTAGGTAAGAGGGGTCAATCCCGATGGCGTGACGAGGAGTGACGGAGGTACGACAGCTCGACCGAGCAGCGGACGGCCGGCACGCCGGGTGGGGTCAGGTTCGCCAGGCGAGCGCCGCGCGGCGTACCCAACGCCACCCCTGCCACCTCACCGGTCCGGACGCCTGCCTCAGCAGGGTCGACGTCCGCCCCTTCCCATAAGCGACGATTACAGCGAAAGAGTGGGCACCCAAACCGTTCTGGCCGCTCATCCTCGGCAAACGAGATCGATAGACGTTGCCTCGCCGGCGCGCAGGCGGTCCAGCTCAGAGGCCAGCGGCGGAGAACACCCATACCCCTCGGCAACGGCACCAGATCGACAGCTACGCCTCAGCTCGGATCCGATCTTGCCTGAGCCGATGCTGAGCGGCGACCAGGTTTCCGATCACAGCTGGGTGCGCAGGACGTCGTATGCCCAGGCGGCGAGGGTGGTGGGTGTCGTGGTTCGTATGGTGCGCGGTTGTTCGGGGACGAAATCGTCGCGCAGACCGCTGGACATGCCGATCACGGCGTCGGTGAGCCCTGCCGTCATCCCGCTGGCACGCAGGTTCTCGCGCATGGTTTCGTCGGGGATTCGCTCGACGGTGCACGGTTGCCCGGTGGCCGCGCTGACGATCTCGGCCGCTTGTGCCCAGGTGAGGTCCGTCGGTCCGTGTACGGCTTGCACGACGCGGCCGGACCATGCCGGCGACAGCAGTCGGGTGACAGCGACCTCGGCGATGTCGCGTGGAGCTACCCACGCCATTGGCTGATCGACGGGCAGGATGATCGGGATTCGTCCACCGCGGATCGCGTCGAGCTGAAGCAGGAGGTTTGTGAAGAAGAATCCGCAGCGTAGGTGTGCGACGGTGGTGCCGGTGGCGTCCAGGGCGACCTCGGTCGCGGCGAGGCCGTCTATCTCTCCGGCCCCGTGCCGGCGCTCGGCACCGACGCTGCTCTGGAACACGGTCCGGCGGAGCTGGTTCTCGGTGACCGCGCGAACCACGGCGGTGGTGGCCCGGGCATAGTCGCCGAGCGGGTCCTCGCTGTCTGTGGTCGGGTCGACCCAGTAGAGGGCGTCCACGCCCCGAGTCGCGGCGACCACGCCGTCCGCGTCGTACAGGTCGACTGCCGCCACGTCGGCTTCGGCTCGCACTGACGGCGGCAGCCGGTCCGGGTGGCGGGCGAGCACCAGCGGCCGCACGCCGGCTCGGATCAGCATGGCAACCACGTGGCGTCCGACGTTGCCGTTCGGAGTGGTGACGGCGATCTGCACAGGGCCCTCCTCAGCGTCGGTAGCCGCTGACCACGCTACAGAGGTTGAACGGTTGAGGCTTGATTGATCATGGCGGTTCCGGGTCGAGCGTCATTCCGGTCTGGGCGAGGTGCCGGCGACCGCGCCAGGCACCGCACCGGCTCGCGCGGGTGGTGGCTTGGCCGCGCGAGTCCGGCGGGCACTGGGCTACGCGGTCAGGCGTCGCCGATCGACGACAGTGGGATGCCGAACACCGTGCGCTGCCCGTCGTACTCGGTGAGTGTCCACATCCGCTTGCCCTGCGGCTGGTAGGTCAGGTCCTCGGGTCCTCCCGCCGCGACGCTGGTGTACTGCCGCGAGGTGCCCACGGTGGCGCGGTGGATCCAGGCGGGCTTGCGATCGAACTCGCTGCTGGTCAGCACGAACTCGTCTCCGTGTGTGATCGCGCCGTTGACGTTCGCCCGTGACGTCACGTACACCGCATCGGAGCTGACCAGGCCATCGGACGCCGCGAGTTTGCCCTTACCGTCGAGGTTCCACCGGACGATCCGCGCGTCGGCGGGTTTCGGCGAGTGGACTCCCTCGCGGTCCTCCTTGTACTCCGCGGTAATGAGCGAGTTCGGCGAACTGCTGCGGTCGAGGCTGATCGAGGAAATGCGCAGCGGCAACCGCGTCGGGTCCGGTTGCGGCGTGTAGTAGCCGACCTGCGGGACCGCGTAGCGGTAGTCTGCCGCGTACGCCTTCCCGCCGACCATCCCGATCCGCTTGTGCGAACGGTCGGGAATCGTGCGCCAGATGTTGTGCAGGTCGAACAGGCGGATCGCATTGGTGTCGGCGACGTAGAGCCGATAGCCGACCCAGGTGACACCGCCGACGTGCGACACCGCGGCGTGGAAACTGCCCTTGCGGTCGGGAACGACAAGCAGGACGTGACGGTACTCGGGCTTGTCCGGGTCGTCGTAGTTGACGAACGTGATCCGGCTGCCCCGGTTGGTGCCGTCGAGACCCTCGGCGTCGTACCAGGTCGCCGCGATGACGCGGTGCTCGCCGAACCGGCCGTCATCGTCGGCGTCCCAGGACCCGGTGAGCCCCTGCGGGATCCACGTGGTGCCTTCGTTGTCCTCGTCGTTCCAACAGAACTGCACGGAGTCGGGGGTCGGCGGCTTGCCGCACGAGGCCTTCGCACTATGGTTCACGTCGCGAATGACATCGGCCAGATGCACGTTCGGGATCTTGCCGTTGAGGTCCGCGACCGACTTCGCGAAGGTCTCCGAACGGTCCTCCAGCGTGTAGGTCAGAGTCGACGGAGTGATTTCGGTCGGCTGGAACTCCAGCACGTTCGTGGTAGCTGCGTGGTGGTTCATGAGACCCTCCCTTGAGGGACGGTCGCCGGCCGGACGGCCGGAACGGGAAGGACGGATCGGCTCGCGGGCCGGTGAGCCCCACGGATTCGGCCGCCGCCGGCGACAACTTGCCAATCAGTTCACCGTCTCCTGCTACGACGTTCGATGCGGTACGCGATCGTCGCGACGAGGAGGATGGCGATGATCGAAATAATCCATCCTGCTCGGTCCATGGCTCCACCTCCTTCGCAGGCCGTTTCCGGCACGCCTCAGCCCTAACCGTTACCCGAGGCTGACGGCATCATGCATCGGTGGCCGTGGTTCCTCGCTCGGCGACTCGTCGGCCGCGGTCGGACGCGAGAGTGTCGAGCGAGCGGTGACGATAGACCAAGCCCGTCATCTGTAGAACGAAGCCGTCGCCGGGTCCCCTCGGGCGAAGCGCGCCATCCTGGTCGAGGAGCCCTCGGACGAGCTTGTCGTCATGCGGGCCTACCTCGACGCGCACGGCAAGATGCCGATCGCCGACGGCGCTTCTACGGCTCTGAGAACGCCCGCCGAACAGACCTACCCGCCTGGCTACATCACTACAATCACCACCGACCCACACCGCCACCAGCGGCCGGCCACCCATCACCAGGTTGACCAACGTCCCTGGGCAGTACACCTAGAGCCGCTATCGGTTGCTCGCGTGTGCATCGAGCGGTACGTGCGCTGGCTTCAGGACGTGCGGCGCTTCCAGCCTCGACCGTGTCACCTTCGGCACGGACGTCTCGGCGTCGCTGAAGCGCAGCTACACCGGCCTCATCGATCTCGGCTCGCCGTCCGAGGTGTGCGTCACCGCGACCGAGGCCAACGTCCGGCCGCCTTCCGGTCGCTGATCACCCGTGGCTACGTAGCGTGTGGCGGCACACGGACTGAAGGTGTTGGACGGCGTTTCACTCGAACTCACGACGGCGCCGTGCCGACAATCCCGGGTCAGGATCGTCGGCACGGCGCCGTCGTGAGTTCGGACGAGTCCGTCCGAGGACAGCTAGTCTCGGACGGACTCACGGAGGTCCTCCCGCTACTGACCGTAAGCTTTCGCGGTCCAGCCGAGCGAACCGAGGGAGCCACCCTTGATGTCCGTGCCGACTCCGTCCGTCTTCAGGGTGTCGAAGTGCACGGAGGCCGAACCGGCGGCGGTGATCCCGAGCAGCGGCCGGCCGTTGGGGTGCGCGTCACAGTAGCCCGTGCTGAGGCTGGTGAAGGGTCCCCAGCCGCTCGACCGCAGTACCTTCGAGGTGATCGTTGTCGGGGTGGCCCGGTTGACTCGCCACTCCTTGAGCTCCCCGTTGGCCTTGGTACCGATCAGCACGTCCACGGCGGCGCTGCCCGTTCCGCCGCTGCGCTCGTAGGTCAGTGTGTTGACCGTGTCCCAGCCGGTGGTGGTCAGCCTCACCGGCGCGGAGAGCGTGAACACGTCGTCCACGTAGGTCTCCGTGTAGCGGTAGAGCGAAGTGCCCGCCACGCGGTAGAGGTACGGCGACGCCGATGCGAGGATGCGGGTATCGGCGAACCCGTTCTTGAGGCGGCTGGCGGTGATCGCCGTGACTCTCCAGGTGCCGTCGACCAACTCGCCCTGGCGGCTCACCTTGTAGAGCCAGCCGTCGGTCGGATGGGTGGCGTACTCGGTGCTGCGGAAGCTGGTGTCGTCACCAGAGGCACCGATCTGCTGATGCGCCGACGGCACCCAGCCAAGGTTGTCGTTGGCGTAGGCCTTGGTGCTGGTCGTCCTGTCGGAGTACACGTAGCTGAGACGCTGTCCATCGGAACGGTACGCCGCCGTGGAGACGCTACAGTCCGCGGGAACGTCACTGAGCGCCGCAGCCGCCGGCCCGGCGGGCACGACGACTCCAGCCACGGCGAGACCGGTCGCGACAACGCTCAGCGCCGTCGCGGCGGCCACGATGGATTTACGCATGAGGCAAGATCCTCCAGTAGTACGACTGTGGGGCGAGGGTCGCCGCGCGCGGGGTGTGGATGAACGGTCCCGCTTGGGCGTCGTGCGTTGCCGCGCATCCAGGGCGCACGGGGGTGCTCCCCGATGGGCCGGTCTGGACAGCAGAACGGTACGGTGTGGCCCGTACAATCGCCGTACAACTGGCGTATAGACCACCCACTCGCCCCCCGTCATCCGAGTGCGGGCCACCTGGTGACAGCGCCGACATTACGTCGACCGGCTCGACCGCCGGCGCAGGGTTCGAGCGCCGATCCCGTTGCGGTTGGTGGGAAGTTGCCTCTGGCGGCTTGATCGTCCAGCAAGGTTTCGGGCATCGCCGCATTGCTACGGTGACCCTCGTGCAGGACGCGACCGAAGCGAAGCTCGACGACTGGCGCGAGCGGCTCGAGCCGATGCTTGCGGGACTCCGGGATTTCGTCGTCGGACCCGACGAGTCCCTCGATAATTCCGTCGAATCCCTACGCGACCTCGAACACACACTGCTCGCCGAGACACCGGCCGGGCAGCCGCCACGCGAGGGACTGGCCGAAGCAGCCGGCGGCTACCTTGGGGAAGTATTGCTCACCATCGGCGGAGGCGCCTGGACCTGGGACCCGGACTCCGACCTCCCCGTCACCGACCTCAGCGTCGGCGAAACGGCCGAGCCCATGCGGCTCGTCCTTGACGCCCTTGTACACCGCACCGGGACGGTGTGGTCGGCCACGTACGAACGTATCCGAGCGCTAGCGGCCACGCGCCGGAACGAGGATCCCTTCTGGGAACCGCGCCGCACCGACCAGCCGGCGTTACACACGGAGACCTTGGATGCCGCACCCACCGATCCATGGCTCACCCACTGGCTGACCATCCGTGAACAAGGATTCCCCGAGTGGTCCGCCGCCACCGGCCGAGCCGACGATCTGGACTTCAGCCCGGAGTCATTGCTGGCACTGGAGCAGATCGTACGACGCCGGATCCCGGCCAAGGACGCCCTGCGCGATCCGGCGGACGACGACTTCGTCCAGGGGGCGATCTGGTACGTCGGCGAGATCGCCCGGCGCCACCGCGACGCACACTGGCGTTACACCCCGGACCCCACCGGCACCAGCAAGAACCCGTACGTGGGCAGACCATTCGTCGAACAAGACGACCACGGGAACGACGCGATACCCCTGCTCGAACTGGAGGCCGCCGTATTGTCCGACGAGGCCGGCGTACTCCTGGACCGGTTCGAGGTGTTCGATTAGCAGCAGGGAATCGTCGGCGGTCCCTGGTCCTGGTCTTCGGGAGTTGATCGGTGGACAGTGGAGCAACCTGTCATCGCGTTGGCGGAGGGAACTGCTCGGCGAGCCATCGCTTCGACGCCGCTCCGGCAGGTCGGCGGCCCATTCGACGGTCTCCACGACGCGGCTCGGTCCCGAAACCACCGCCGCGATCGCGATCGCGAGCAGTCCCGGCAGCGGATGGATCCGGCCGCCAGCGTCCCGTGGGTCCGGAACCCGGGCGAGGGCCTGCAGCAGCCCTGGCATGTCCTGTTTCGGAAGCGGCGAGATGCGCCGCTGCACCGATCGCGATTCCTGCGTGACAAGGCGCCTTTGATAGACAGCGTAAGGCCCGGCTACCGGAACGGCATTGGTCGATGCCTTGACTCTATGCGCCGCCCTGCTCATGATTTACTGCGGCGGTTCAACAGTGAGGGTCAATGTGATGACGCAGGTAGAGCCACCGGCAGGAGGCCCCACATCAGCCGTCACTCTCAGCGAGCTTGGACAAACTGGCCGACTCGCGCGCGCCGGTCGAGGCACGAGGGACTGGCTGACACGTGGGGTCCATCGGCGGGAACTGAGTATCGCGAGCCTCGGTTCAGTGCTCCTCGCTGTCGCGATGATCTGGCTGATTCCGCCATACGCGGTTCGCGTGCTGACTGCCGGCGCCAAGACTGTGCCGATCGCCGACCCGGCCCACACCATCGTCGGTGACGTGGGTGACCCGACGGCCCAAGCATGGCTGGTGGGATGGGGTGGCCACGCACTCACCCACGGTCTGCGTGGCCTGTGGGATACCAACGCCTTCTATCCCGACACGTACGGCCTAGCCCTGAACGACAGCCTGCTCGGCTATGCCCCGGCAGGGCTGATAGGCAACGGTGTAGTCGGCGCCGTGCTGCGCTACAACATCCTGTTCGTGCTGGCTTTCGCGCTCGCCTTCCTCGGCGGCTACGCGCTCCTGCGCCAACTTGGCGCGAACAAGGTCGCCGCCGCGGTAGCCGGGGCCGCCCTCGCCTACGCGCCCTGGCGCTACGGCCACGACGGCCATCTGAACATTCTCTCCACCGGTGGTATCACTCTGGCCCTGGCGATGCTGGCGCGCGGCCACGGACTCTCGTTCACCCGCGGCTACCTTGCCGAACGAGTCCGGCCGGGCTGGGCGTTCGCCGGCTGGCTCGTCGCGGCCTGGCAGGTCAGCCTAGGCTTCGGCGTCGGGCTGGGATTCGTATACGTCCTCGCCGCCCTCTGCCTGATCACACTTTTAGCCTGGCTGATCCACCGCCCACGCCTCAGCCTCCGGCTGATCGTCGCTAATCTGATCGGCGGGCTGGTCTTCACCGCGGTGACCGGATACTTCGCGTACGCGTACCAACACGTGCGCGAGCTCAACCCAAATGTCACCCGGGACTGGGACTACGTCGCGCACTTCTCCCCGACACTGCGCGGACTTCTCGTGGCGCCGCAGTCCTCGCTGCCCTGGGGCACCCTGCACAACGACGCCCGCACCGCTCTTGGTGGCGTACCGACTGAGAAAGTGCTGCTTTGCGGGTATGCACTGTATCTACTGGCCTTCGCCGGCCTGTTCCTGTCCCGCTGGTCACCGGTGCAACGGCTTCTGCTGATGTTTGGGGCGGTCGTCGGAGTGTTGTTTGCGCTGGGCACGAACGGGCCGATCTACCGCCTGCTCTATCTTTATGTGCCCGGGTTCGATGGATCCCGTACACCAGGCCGCTTGATCTTGTGGCCCACTCTCTGCCTGGCCATCCTCGCGGCCGGCCTGGTTACCCAGCTGGCCGAGGTGGCTCGCAGGGGCGCCGAGCCGAAATGGTCGGTGGGAGCGGCACGGCTACTGACCGTTCCGTTGCTGGTCCTCGTGCTAGCTGAGGGCCTGCCTGACCTGGACCACCCCCAAACCCCAGCCAAACCGGCCGCGATGGCGCTAGCCTCCGCGCACGCTCCCATCATGGTATTGCCGTCCAACGACGGTATCGACCTCAACGTCCTACTTTGGTCGACCGACGGTTTTCCCACCATGGTCAACGGTGCGGCTAGCTACACCACACCCAACCGTCAGGCGATCCGCGACGTTATGGCGACCTTCCCCAGCGAGCCGGCCTTGGATCGGTTGCACCAGCTCGGCATCCGCAGCGTCGTCCTGCTGCGCGACCGGGTCCAAGGTACCCCGTACGAACCACTGCTTGACATCCCCGACGTACCCGGCATCACCCGCCATGACGTCGGGCCAGACGTGGTTTACACCATCGACACCAACACCAAGAACCCCTAACAAAAGGATGTTGGGCGTGTCCTCGGGACACGAGGATCGTTCTGTCTGAACGTGAGGAGGGGTGAGCAGCCGACCCGACCGGATCTACGCCGACCGGCGCTACGACTACGACTGCTAGGCATATTTCAGGTCTGACAGGATCAACGTCCTGTCCAACGGACCAAACCCAGGTCAAGACGGAAATCTACGCAGTCCCGTCTGCAATGGGCTCGTTCGGGTATGCACGGCTGGCCAGCGCTTCGCTCCGAGGTCTGTCCCAGCCTGCGAGGTAAGAATGCCGGAATCATCGCCGTGCCGTGCACGGGGTGGGTGCCACCCGCCGGGTGACGTCGTTGAGTTGCGGGTGCACGGCGTGTTGGGTGCCGGCGCGGATGACATCCTGGATCGGCCGCACGTGCAGCGGGTCGCCGGCGACAGCAAGGGCGGCTTCTACCGGCCCCGCCGAGGCTACGGTGACTCCCGAGGCGCCTGCGGCGTGGTGTTGGAGACATACCGGTGGAGCGATCTGCGGAGCGGAGCCGCCGCGAGGACGCTGTCGCTGGTGTTGCTGTTGCCGTTCATGGCGTGCAACGCGGCGGCATGGATGCGGCCGCGGGCGAAGGTCAGCGGCGGTGTGGTCTGGGTAGGTTGCAGGCTGGTCGGCCTGAGCCTCACGGCCCTGTACGTCTTGTCTTTCGTCGGTGTGGCGTTGGACCTGCTCGCCTGCAAGTGCATGTCCCTGGGTAGTTGTCTCGGGGGCCGGACCTGGCTGTCCTGGCTCGGCGGTCAACCGGTCGGATTGCGCATTGCGCTGCTAGCGCTGGTGCCCGTCGCCGCGATCTGGGCGTTGTGGCTGGTGGGCTCCCGGTGCGGTCGCTGGTATGACAACTTCATCCCTCCTACGGGTGAGCCGGCCGACACACCACTGGGCGCGATCGGGACACCCAACGCCACGCCGGGAGTGGTGCGACTTCGCTCCATCCATGTGGCGACCGGCCTCGCTGTGCTCGATCTCAGTCTGGTTGCGGCGTTGTGGGCTGCGCGTGGACCGAGCCTTCTCAACGTCCTGCTCACGGTCTGCGCCGTGCTCGTCCTTGTCGCCAGTGTCGTGCTGCTGTGCGTACCTTCGGTGATCGACTCCGTAGCCGGCACCCCGGTGGTCGATGGGGTGGTCCGTGCCCTGCGGTCGACTGCCGTGGTGGTGACGATCGCCGTCATCGGACGGGTCGCGTTCGATCGCAGCGAGTGGGCCGCCGGAAACGGACTGCCCGGTCATGACGTCGCGGTCGTCCTGCTCTTCGGGACGCAGGGCGTCCTGCTGGCGCTGCTCGGGATCGCGGCACTGGTGGGCCGGGAGGGCAGCCTTGGGAGGCTGCGCTGGTCGGGTGCGCCGCTGTTCGCGTGTCTGGCGGTGGGACTGGCGGTCGGCTTCGCCACCGAGTTCAACTACCGCGTATCGGATTACCTCGACCGCGACCTGCCCACCCCCGACGTGCTGCCCACCAGCCCTGTTCTGCCGTACAAGTGGACGATGTTCGGCTTCTTCGTGTCGGTCATTGGCGCAGCGGTCGCGGGTGCGGTGATGGTGCTGTTCACGCGGAGGCATCGACGGCGGGCAGCGGACGGCATCGTCGCGCGTGACTTTCCTGAGGCGGATGCGAGGACGGCCCGACGGCGGACACAGGTGCGCGACGCAATCGCCCGGGCGCAATTCACGGAACGACTGTGCCCGCTCGGGCTGACCTACTGCTGCCTCGTCGCGCTGAGCCTGGCTTTCACAGCTCTGGCCCTCGACGAGCTGCAGCCGAGTCTCGCCGTGGAGAGCCTGGTCAACCTGCCGTCCGATTTCGTCAGTGCGGGCACCCAGTTGGGCAGCTACCTGATGGCGTTGCTGTTCGTCGGTCTGTTCTTCGGAGGGCTGTTCGCCTACCGTATGGCCACTTTTCGTCGCTACATCGGGATGCTCTGGGACCTCGGGATGTTCTGGCCGCGTGCCGCTCACCCCTTCGCCCCACCGTGTTACGCCGAGCGCGCCGTGCCCGAACTCGCCTGCCGTATCAGCATGCTGGTCCGGCAAGGGAGGTACGTGTTGGTAGCGGCGCACAGCCACGGGTCGGTACTCGCTCTGGCGAGCGTCCTGCAACTAGAGCCGTCCGTGCTCTCCAGGGTCGCCCTGCTGACGCACGGTTCCCCGCTCAGACGCTTCTACAGCACCCTGTTCCCGGCGTACGTGGGCAGGGATGTGCTGAGTGAGGCCGGCCGCCGGTTGGGCTGGCGCTGGGTGAACTTGTGGCGTGACACCGATCCCATCGGCGGCTGGATCTTCACGTCCGGACGCGGGGGTGACGACGCCCTGCGACAGCGGTCCGAGGTGGACCGCCGGCTTCGGGATCCGCAGGATCTCGATGCCCGAGGCCGTGACACGGTTTGGCCCGCGATGTGCGGTCATCAGCCGTGCGTGACGGACGACCGATACGAGGCGGCGGTCTGCGAGCTGTCCGAGCGGCTCCGGACCGGCTGAGGTGGTGTAGCCGTCGCCGAACCTCGGCGCTGCGGCGTGTGGTTCCACCGGCCTGCGGTGCCCGAAGGGAGCCGCGCTGTGCCGGTCACCGATCGAGCGGACGAGGTCGCACGAGACGGCGTCCGAGGTTGTCGTAAAGAGCCGGCCGCTGCCCCGTGGGCGCCTCGATCCCGGGTGCGCCGAGCCGCGGTGGCGGTGCGCACCCGAGATTCGCGTGGCACGGCAACGAGCACGCACAGGAAGTTCCCCGAGACTGCCACTATTGCTGTCGTGGCGACGACGGAATGGATTACGCCAAGGACGCCGATCGGAGTGGCTCCCTCGTCAGGATCCACGCTGAGACGCGAATGCGAGGTCTGCCTCGATTCAGCGCCAGCAACGGCCTGGTTCTCGGAACACAGGGTGGTGATCGGCGATGGGCGAGGCATGGTCGGTTCCGCCGGCGCCCCGCCCCGGACCCGGCCGCGTCGACATGAACGGTTGCAAGCGCGGGACCGGAATGCCCGACATCAGCCGTGAAGATCACGGCTAATACTCCAACGTCACTTGGCCTGTCTCCGCTGGTAGTGGGACCGTCGGGCTCGGGCTTGGGACGTTCGTCGTCCTGTTCAAGAGACGCTGGCGCATCGAGCACCACTGAATGAGTGCCGCTGTAGATGACGTTAAGTCGTTCGGTGACAGGTCTCCTTGAAGCGCGTACGCAGCCGGTCCCGGTAGTGGCGCCGTGTCATCACCGCATGTGACGCGGTGTCACTGGTCGCGGCCGGTTGCTGACGCACACTGGGTGGTGACCGCGGGATCGCCGCGTTTCACCGAGACGACGCGGTGACGGCTGCGCCCGCACAACTTGGCGACGTCCAGCGACGCGTTGTCCACCAAGTCCTGATAACGGGTCGGCCCCGGAGGCCGGTGACGTTAAGTGACGCACCAACTAGACCGAACCACCGTGGCTTGAGATCCACGCTGAAGACACCTGGAGGAGACATGGCGGTAAGAGTGAGTGATGTGCCCGAGGCCAAGCGATACGAGGCCCGCGTCGACGGAGAGTCCAAGGTCGCGGGCGTCGCGCAGTACATCCGTACCACGGAACTCGTCGCGTTCGTACACACCGAGGTCTCGCCGGAGTACGAGGGAAGGGGAGTCGGGTCAGCACTGGCCCGCACCGCCCTCGACGAGGCGCGCGCCGCGAACCTGCTGGTCCTGGCCACCTGCCCATTTATCGCGGGGTGGATCGCCAGGCACCCCGAGTATCAGAACCTGGTGTACCAGGCCTACAGCAGGGTCAGTGACTGAACCGCCGAGCATCGCGACGACGGAGGCCGCTATGAGCAGCGGAGCCAACAAGAAGGCGTACGAGGGCAATAAGATCACTGTCACGTTCGAGGCGAGGCGTTGCTTGCACGCCGCCGAGTGCGTCCGCGGCTTGCCGGAGGTCTTCGACACGGGCCAGCGCCCGTGGATTCGGCCCGACGGTGCCGAGGCCGAGCGCGTGGCCGAAGTGGTGCGGCGCTGCCCCTCGGGGGCACTGCAGTACGAACTCGTGGACGGCGGGGCCGAGACACGGACCGGCCCACGCAGATCACGCCCAACTCCGTCGGACAGTTGATCGTGCACGGAGAGCTGAGCGTGGACACGCCGGAAGGCCCACGCGCCGAGACCAGGGCCTTCCTGTGTGCTTGCCGGCAGAGCCGTCTTCAACCGTACTGCGACCACGCGGGTCACCCCTGCGGTCAGACACCGATGGCTGACCCGCTACTCCATACGTACGTGCTGCAGGACTAGTGCAGCCCGTGCTGTGAGCAGCCCACGAGAGGCTCGTCGACCCAAATCCTCAGGGCGCCGACCGGGGACGGCCCGCGCGAGGTAGCGCTGCTCGTCCCGGCGTAGGTGCACCTGGCGGGCACCGCCGACGAGGTCCTGCTCAGGCTGCGCCATGCCTGGCGCGGGACAACTACCACGCCGGTGACGGCGTCGGCCAACCTCAGCTATCCGGCACACCAGACCCACGCCGCACCGTGTCGATATCCATTAGAGCGCTTCCACACAAGAAAGGAGACACGCGTGACCTCCCCGCCTTCCGCACCGGATGCCGACGCCGAGCCCACCCGTCCTCCACGACGGCGCTGGCTCCGGATCGTCTCCGGCGTCCTCGTGACCGTCGTGGCCGCCGTCAGCGTCGGCGTCGCCGCTCTTCAGCTCGGCCTGCCCTGGCAGATGGGCGAGGGCGACCGCAACCACGTCTACGACGGCGACGCCGGTTCGCAGCGCTACCAGGTCCACCTTCCTCCCCACCACGACGGGACGGCCCGACTGCCGGTCGTCATGGCGATCCACGGCTGCGGCATGACCGGCTACGGGTGGAACTCCATGAAGTCCACGACCCAGTTCAACCGCCTGGCCGACCGGGAGGGCTTCATCGTCGCCTATCCCACGCAACTGATCTCCCGTAACGTGATCGCCTGCTGGAACTCCACCGACCCCCGGGAGCAGCACCGAGACAGCGGCGAACCCGCGCTGCTCGCCGGTGTCGCCCGCCAGGTGGTCGAGAAGTACGACGCGGATCCGGATCAGGTGCACGTGGCCGGCGCCTCGTCGGGCGCGGGGACCGCCGTCATCCTCGCCGCGACCTACCCCGACGTCTTCGCCACGGCGACCTCGGTCGCCGGCGGCGAGTACGGACTCAACCAGGTCGACCCGGACAACCCGGACTCGACGTCGCCACTGGACACGGCACGTCAAGCCTGGGCTCAGATGGGTGAGCGGGCCCGGCGCGTGCCGCTGCTGGTCATCCAGGGCGAGCAGGACGAGGTCGTGCCGCCCCTGGTCGCCACCCGACTCGTCGCACACTGGACCGCCGTGGGCGACCTCGTCGACGACGGACTACCCAACAACAGCCTCGACCCGACCGAGGAGACCGTGTCCGTGCCGGCCGAGGCGGGCCGGCATGCGTACACGCATTCGACGATCACAGCACCGGACGGCTCGCCGATCGTCGAGGCGTACCGCGTCCAGAACATGGGGCACGCTTGGCCCGGCCCGGACGGCGACGGCCGCTACACCGATCACGCGGGCCCCGACGCCAGCCAGATCGTATGGGAGTTCGCCGAGCGGCACCCGATGCGATGAGGATCGCGGCGGCCCGGCCGGGCCTATCGAGGAACGGTCGTCTCCTGGGCCAGGTCGACCGGCCGCACCTTGAGTTTGGTGGCGATGCGCATCAGGGCGCGTCGGTCGGCGGGGGTGAGGGGGTCGAGCACGTACCGCCGCACCGAGCGCACATGGGCCGGCGCGGCCGCGACAACAACGTCGTAGCCTGCGTCGGTGAGGGCGGCGATCGTGTAGCGACGGTCCGCCGAGTCGGGAAATCGTGTGACCCAACCTCGTTGCTCGAACCGCTTGACGACGGTGGAGAGGCGGGACAGCGAGCCGTTGGCCAGGTAGGCGAGCGCTCATCCGCACGCGCCGGTCGGGTGCCTCCGACATGTGGCTGAGGGTCTCCTCTGCTCGACCTCGGACCGCAGGAGCTGACCACATACATGGAGAACCTGATGCCGACGCACAGCAACCCACGCCGTACCTGTCACTGCGTGGCCTGCCCCTCGCCGACGGCTACCCCGACTGGCTGCGCATCCGCCTTCCCGGTGCGCTCGTCGAATCGGCGCCGGCCGTCACCCACTACCCCCATCTGGCCGACCCTGCCTGGTTCGCGGGGCGGCTGGTCGCCTTCGACGAAGCTGTTGTCCGGTAAGGGAGCACGAGGGTCGTCACCGCCGGTCTATCCTCTTCCCGAGGTCAGGCCAGCGACGGGAAGACAACCCCACCCGTGTCCCTGACCGACATCGAGGTGTGAGATGCCGTACCTGAGTCCGGTCGCAGTGCAGCGCGTCGAGGGCCTCGTCGTCGCGGCTCTCGCCGTCGTCGTGACCGTCACCGCCGGGTACCCGTGGTGGTCGCTGCTTGCCCTCTTCCTCGTCTTCGACCTGTCCATGCTCGGTTACCTGCGCGGGCCACGCCTCGGGGCCTTCTGCTACAACCTGGCGCACTCCTACACGCTGCCGGCTGCGCTGGGCGCGATAGCCGTGGCCGCGGGCGGGTTCGGCGACCGGATCGGTTGGCTCGGAGTTCTGGCCCTTGCCTGGGTGTTCCACATCGCCGTCGATCGCGGCCTCGGTTACGGCCTCAAGACGGCCGAAGGATTCGAGCACACCCACCTCGGCTTGATCGGCAAGGCCCGAGGGCCTGACCCGCTTTGACGGACATCCAGGATCAGAAGCCTGATGGGTTCCCGGAGGAAGTTGTCGGCGCCGCGTGATAATTCAGCCGGCGTTGACAGATGTCTGCCGTCTAGAACCAGGCAGCGCTGGTCGCCTCCGACTGCGACCAGCTCAGCTGACCCAGGAGTGGTGCCACTAACATGCCGCGCGGCATGCCCTGGAATTCCTGGTTAACCTCGCTCGACTACACCTCAGAGACGGCCACGGCGACGCGCTCTTGGCTCCTCAGCGACCATTTCCTGGCTGCCTCATCCCCAGGTGGCAACCACAGCGATGCCCTACCGGCGACCAAGGGACAGCCGCAGGCATCACTTACCGCGGAATCAAGAGACCGAAATGCCGCTCCACCAGATCGCGGATGAAACGGCAGGTCAGAGCTATCAACGGCGGTCGGGCCGACGCCCAACCGTCCACACGGTTACTGCAGAAAAGATCATCCGTTACCGGATGTTACCGCCGTCACCTGAGAAGACATTCATCTCCCCAGGTCAATCGGTCGGGACGGCCGGATTCGAACCGACGACCCCTTGACCCCCAGTCAAGTGCGCTACCAAGCTGCGCCACGTCCCGCCCCCGCGTGGTTTCCCCCGCGGCAGCCGGTACAGCTTAGCGCAGCAGCTGCGGCCCGTCCGCACAGGCCCCACCGGCATCGCGACGCAACCGAACCACCCCACAGGGAGCCACCACACAACCCCTAGAGCGTCCTAGGAGGGTGGGGTTGGATAGGGAAATGCCGGATGGGCGGGGCGCCCATCCGGCATTTGGCAGAACTGAACCGCGTCAGCCGTGCGCCTTGCCTCGGCCGCCGGGGCCGAGCTTCTTGCGCGGGCGGACCGAGATCTCGATCGGGCTGCCCTCGTACCCGAATTCCTCGCGGAGCTTGCGCTCGACGAAGCGCTGGTAGCCGGCGTCCAGCGGGCCGGTGGTGAAGAGCACGAACCGTGGCGGCGCCACACCGGCCTGCGTCGCGAACAGGATCCGCGGCGCCCGCCCACCACGTACCGGGTGGGGGGTGGCCTGCACCAGCGCGGTCAGCCACTGGTTGAGGTGCGCGGTCGGTACACGGGTTTCCCAGCTGGCCAGCGCCTTGTTCAGGGCCGGTGCCAGCTTGTCCACGGCGCGGCCGGTCATCGCCGACAGGTTCAGCCGGATCGCCCAGGGGATGCGGCGCAACTCCCGGTCGATCTCCTTGTCCAGGTAGTACCGACGGTCGGCGTCGACCAGGTCCCACTTGTTGAACGCGATGACCAGCGCCCGACCGGACTCGGTCACCATCGACAGGATCCGCTGGTCCTGCTCGCTGATCGGTTCGCTGGAGTCCAGCAGCACCACGGCCACCTCGGCGGCCTCGATCGCGCCGGCGGTCCGCAGGCTGGCGTAGTACTCGGTGCCGCTGGCCTTGCCGACCCGCTTGCGCAGCCCGGCCGTGTCGACCAGTTGCCAGGTCTGACCGCCGATCTCGACCAGGCTGTCCACCGGGTCCACAGTGGTGCCCGCCACCGAGTCGACGACCGCCCGCTCCTCGCCGGAGAACCGGTTGAGCAGGCTCGACTTGCCGACGTTCGGCCGGCCGACCAACGCCACCCGGCGCGGTCCGCGCGGACGGTTCTCCACGATCGCCGGTGCCTCCGGCAGCGCGGCGAGAATGGCGTCCAGCAGGTCGCCGGAGCCGCGTCCGTGCAGCGCGGACACCGGGAACGGCTCACCGAGGCCGAGCGACCACAGCGACGTGGCCTCCATCTCGATGGAGTTGTTGTCGGCTTTGTTGGCCACCAGGATCACCGGCTTGGCGCTGCGCCGCAGCATCTTCACCGCTGCCTCGTCCACGTCGGTGGAGCCCACCATCGCGTCGACCACGAAGAGCACCACGTCGGCGGTGACGACCGCCGTCTCGGCCTGCGCCGCGATGGCCGCGGCCCGGTCCTTCGCGTCCGGTTCCCAGCCGCCGGTGTCCACCACGGTGAACGCCCGGCCGTTCCACTGCGCGTCGTACGGAACCCGGTCGCGGGTCACGCCAGGGACGTCCTCGACGACCGCCTGCCGGCGGCCGATGATTCGGTTGACCAGCGTGGACTTGCCCACGTTGGGGCGACCGACCACGGCCACCACCGGCTGCGGGCCGCTCGGTTCCTCGACGACGACGTCGGGCTCCCGCAGCTCGACCCACCCACCACCATCGCTACTCATGCCGTTCCTCCGCTTCGCTCCGGAGCGTCATGAGACACAACCCCGATGATTCGCTCGCTCATGCCACGCCCCGCTCGGTGAGCAGGTCGCGCAGCCGCGCCACGACCTCGTCGATGCCCAACTCGGTGGTGTCCAGCACCACCGCGTCGGGCGCCTGCGCCAGCGGGTTGACCTTGCGGGTCGAGTCGAGATGGTCCCGCCGGGCCAGATCGGCGGCCGTGGCCGCCACGTCGGCGGCGTCCTCGGCGCTGCGCCGGGCGGCACGGGCCGCCTCGGAGGCGGTCAGGAAGACCTTCAGGTCGGCGTCCGGCGCGACTACCGAGCCGATGTCGCGACCCTCGACCACCATTCGGCCAGCGTTGGCGATCATCTCGCGCTGCCGGGTGACGAGCAGCTCACGGACAGCCGGCACGGCGGCGACGGCGGAAACCGCG
Organism: Micromonospora salmantinae; assembly: GCF_022230905.1. NCBI lineage: Bacteria > Bacillati > Actinomycetota > Actinomycetes > Micromonosporales > Micromonosporaceae > Micromonospora > Micromonospora salmantinae. Next base: position 14,674 of record NZ_JAKKFG010000014.1, on the reverse strand, counting down.
CCGGTCACCTCGGCGCCACGGATGTCGGCGTCCACGCCCACACCGTCGATGGTCACGGCGTACCCCTGCGGGTGGGTGCCGATGCGCAGGTTGACCTCGCCGGCGACCTTGGCCACCGACGCGGCGTCGGTGAGATCCACGCCGGAGCGCAGCACGGCCCACGTGATCGCCCGGTACATCGCCCCGGTGTCCAGGTAGCGCGCACCGATGCTCACGGCGAGCCGCCGCGACACGGTGGACTTACCCGAACCGGACGGCCCGTCCACAGCGACCACACATCGCCCGGTCCGTACGTTTTCCTCCACCGTGTCCTCCTCAGCCCGTACCTCACGGATCGCCCGGTGATCTGGCGCCGCAAGCGGTTGTCAATCGTCATCAATCATGCCCGGGTCCATTGGCGGACCCGCGCGCGACGCCGCCGGAGGCGACCCACGCCACCCGGGCGGCCGCGTCCCGGCCATCGGTGGAGCCTACCGGCTGCCGTACCCCGAACTCGGGGGTCAGTCACCCACCACGTTGAACAGGGCGGCGACCTCGGCGTTGGTCAACCGACGGATCCGCCCGGTCCGCAGGTCACCGAGCCGGATCGGCCCGATCGAGGTACGCACCAGCCGGGTGACCGGGTGACCAACCTCATCCATCAGCCGCCGGACGATGTGCTTGCGCCCCTCGTGCAGGCTCAGCTCCACCTGGGCGGATTTACCGAGAGTGTCCACCACCTTGAACGAGTCGACCTTGACCGGCCCGTCCTCCAGCTCGACACCGGCCAGCAGCCGCTTGCTCAGGTTGCGCGGGATCGGCCCGACCACCTCGGCGAGGTACGTCTTCAGCACCTGGTACGAGGGGTGCATGAGCTTGTGCGCGAGCGTGCCGTCGTTAGTGAGCAGCAGCAGGCCCTCACTGTCCGCGTCGAGCCGCCCGACGTGGTAGACCCGCTGCTCCAGCCGGGCACCGATGAAGTCGGCCAGCTCGTTGCGTCCCTTTTCGTCCGCCATGGTGGTAACCACCCCACGCGGCTTGTTCATCGCCACGTAGACCAGGCGAATGTCGACCTGGAGGCGCTCACCGTCCACGTGGATCACGGAGGTGGCCGGGTCGACCTTGTCGCCGAGCTTGGCGACCCGCCCGTCCACCGTGACCCGGCGGCGGAAGATCAGGTCTTCGCAGGCACGCCGGGAACCCACGCCGGCGGCGGCGAGCACCTTCTGCAGGCGCTCAGCCCCCTCGTAGACGGGCGCGTCGGCTTTGGGGGAACGGTTATCGGGTCGCATCAGCAAGCTCTTCTACGTCGTCGGGCAGGAAGGGTGCGAGGGGCGGCAGCTCGTCGACGGTGTTCAGCCCGAGCTTCTCCAGGAACAACGTGGTGGTCCGGTAGAGGAACGCCCCGCTGTCCGTTTCGGTGCCGCACTCCTCGATGAGGCCACGGGTGACCAGCGTACGGATGACCCCGTCGCAGTTCACACCCCGGATGGCTGAGATTCGCGAACGGGTCACCGGCTGCTTGTACGCAACCACGGCGAGCGTCTCCAGCGCCGCCTGGGTCAGCCGCACGGACTGCCCGTCCAACACGAACCGCTCAACGTACGTAGCGTATTCCGGCCGGGTGTACAGCCGCCACCCGCCGGCCGCCCGCCGCAGCTCGAACCCGTGCCCGGCCGCCGTGTAACCGGCGGCGATCTCGTCGAGCATCGGCCCGACCCGTTCGGCGGGCTGCTCCAGCACCTGCGCCAGCACCAGCTCGCTGACCGGCTCGTCGACGACCAGCAGGATCGCCTCCAACGCGCCGCGCAGCTCGGGATCGGACAGCTCGGGCGCGGGCTCCGGCGCGACAGTCGCCCGCCGCCGCCCCGCCAGCTGTCGCCGGGGTACGCCCCCAGCGCCACCCGACTCCCCCACCGTGGCGTCCGTCACCGCACCGAGGTCCGGCCCCGCCGAACCCAACCCGTCCGGGGCCGCCTCAACGGGATCTGGCTCACCCGGGCCCACCTCGTCCGTGGGGGTGTCGGTGGCGGGCGGGCGTGGGCGGTCCCACGGGGGGACCCAGGCGGCGGCCTGGTCGGCCAGCGAGTCCCGACGTTGCTCGTCACTCATCCCGCGCACCCTCCGTCGTTCCCGTCCCGTCCGGCCCGCCGGCCTCCTGCGTCGGCACAAGGTCAGCCCCCGGCGACTCAGGTTCTGCCCCCACCGGCTCAGGCGCATTCCTCGCAGGCTCGGCCCTCGCCGGCCCAGGCTCGGCCCCTGCCAGCGCAGGCTCAGGCTCCGGCGACTCCGGGTCGGCCGGGGTGCCGGCGTACTCGTCGACGTGCAGCTCGGTGTCACCGTCGACCGGGCCGGTCCAGCGCACTGTCAACTCCTCCAGGGCCTGCTCCTGCACGAACGACACCAGGCCCTCCCGGTACAGCTCCAGCAGCGCGAGGAACCGGGCCACCACCTCCAGGGTGGCCTCGCAGTCCGCGCAGAGCAGCGAGAACGTGGCGGTGCCGGCCCGGCGCAGCCGGGCGGCGAGGATCGCCGCGTGTTCCCGGACACTGACCCGGACCATGTGCACGTGGGCGATGGACACCTCCGGCACCGGCTTCGGGGTCATCGCCTTCACGGCCAGCTTCAGCAGCCGCTGGGGGCCGATGCCGAGCACCAGGTCGGGCAGCGCCTCGGCGTAGCGGGCCTCCAGGCTGACGGCACGCGGATAGCGTCGGCCGCCGACGGCCTCCAACTCGGCGATGTGCGCCGCCGCCTCCTTGTACGCCTTGTACTGCAACAGCCGGGCGAAGAGCAGGTCCCGTGCCTCCAGCAGGGCGAGGTCGGCCTCGTCCTCCACCTCGGCGGCGGGCAGCAGCCGGGCCGCCTTCAGGTCGAGCAGGGTCGCGGCGATGAGCAGGAACTCGCTGGCCTCGTCCAGGTCCCAGTTGTCGCCCATCGCCCTGATGTAGGCGATGAACTCGTCGGTGACCGTGTGCAGGGCCACCTCGGTGACGTCGAGTTTGTGCTTGCCGATCAGTTGCAACAGCAGGTCGAACGGGCCGGTGAAGTTGGCCAGCCGCACCGTGAACCCGGTGGCAGCCGGGTCAGCGGGCTGCACACCGTCGACCACTGCCGCGTCGGCGGTCTCGGGTGGGTCGAGGGGTGGCGCGGTCACCGGACGACCGTAGTCCACGAGGCGGGCACCGGGCGTTCCGGCTACCGCTCCGACTGGGCGGCGATCACCTCGCGGGCCAGCTGACGGTAGTTACGTGCCCCGGAGGAGGCCGGGTCCATCGTCGTGATGGGGGCACCGGCCACGGTGGACTCGGGGAACTTCACCGTCTTGGTGATGACCGTCTGGTAGACCTTGTCGCCGAACGCCTCCACGACCCGCTGGAGGACCTGGCGGCAGTGCGTGGTGCGGCTGTCGTACATGGTGGCGAGGATGCCTTCGAGCTCCAGGTCGAAGTTGAGCCGCTCGCGCACCTTGTCGATGGTGTCCAGCAGCAGTGCCACACCGCGCAGGCTGAAGAACTCGCACTCCAGCGGGATGAGCACGCCGTGCGCGACGGTCAGCGCGTTGATCGCCAGCAGGCCGAGTGACGGCTGGCAGTCGATCAGGATGTAGTCGTACTCCTTGCGGACCGTGCGCAGGACCCGGGCCAGGGCCATCTCCCGCGCGACCTCGTTGACGAGCTGGATCTCGGCGGCGGAGAGGTCGATGTTGGCCGGCAGCAGGTGCAGCCCCGCGACGTCGGTCTTGATGACGACGTCCTCGGCGAGGATGTCGTCCTGCATGAGCAGGTTGTAGATGGACAGGTCGAGGTTGTGCGGGTTGACGCCCAGCCCCACCGAGAGCGCGCCCTGCGGGTCGAAGTCGACCAGCAGCACCTTGCGGCCATATTCCGCGAGCGCGGCGCCCAGGTTGATGGTGGTGGTGGTCTTACCGACGCCACCCTTCTGGTTGGCCATCGCGATGATGCGCGCGGGGCCGTGCCGATCGGTGGGCATCGGCTCCGGGATGGGCTTGCGCATCGTGTAGGCAGCCGGGTCCGCAGGACCCAGGTCCGCGCCGAGCGTGGCCTGCTGCTCGCGGAGCTCCGACGTCCAGGTCTCGGCACGGTCACCGTTGCCAGCCATGTGCTCGTTGCCCCCTCCCGACGACCCACCCGGCGTCGGAGCCGTCCGACGTCCTTCGCGGCGCCGCTGCGCACCCCGGTCGTGTCGCTCCAGGAGGTCCGCGCCGATGCCGACTGTACGCCACCGACCAGCAGGGGGTTCGGCACCGGCCCGGCGTGTCGGCGTCGACCGCGACCGGTTCAGCCCTGGGCGCGCGGATGGGCGGTGGCGTACACCTCGCGCAACCGCTCCACGGTGACCAACGTGTAGACCTGCGTGGTGGTCACCGAGGCGTGGCCGAGCAGCTCCTGGACCACCCGGACGTCGGCGCCGCCGTCGAGCAGATGGGTGGCGTAGGAGTGGCGCAGGGTGTGTGGGGAGACCGCGGCCGGCCCGTCGACGGGCAGCCCGGCCCGGTCGGCGGCGCGGCGCAGGATGCCCCAGGCGCCCTGGCGGGACAGCGCGCCGCCGCGCGCGTTGAGGAACACCGCCGGGGTGCCCCGGCCGCCGGCGGCCAGCCCGGGACGGGCCCGGACCAGGTAGGCGCGGACGGCGTCGACGGCGTACCCGCCGATGGGCACCAGCCGCACCCGGCCGCCCTTGCCGCGCAGCAGCACCGTGCCGTCGTCGGTGTCGAGGTCGTCCACGGCGGCGCCGACCGCTTCGGAGATGCGCGCGCCGGTGCCGTACAGGAACTCCAGCAGCGCCCGGTCGCGCAGCGCGAGGGGCGCGTCGTCGCCGGTCGCGGTGATCGGGCCGGCGGTTTCCAGCAGCCGGACCACGTCGTCGACAGGTAGCGCCCGGGGCAGCCGTCGGGGCGGCGTGGGCGGGCGGACGTCGCGGCTCGGATCGGCGCCGGCCAGGCCTTCGCGCAGCGCGAAGCGGTGCAGGCCCCGTACCGCGCTGGCCGCGCGGGCGGCGGAGGAGACCGCCAACGGCGGGTGCGCGTCGTCGCCGGCGCGCAGCCGCGCCAGGTGCGACTCGACGAGGCCGGCGCCGACCGACGCGAGGTCGGTGACGCCGGCATGGGCCAGGGTGGCGAGATAGCGGTCCAGATCCCGACGGTACGACGCGAGCGTGTTCGCGGAGAGGCCACGTTCGACGGTCAGGTGGTCGAGGTAGCCGCGAACGGCACGGTGCAGCGCCGGCGTGGGTGCTGTGCCCACGCCGGCGGTGTCCGTGTCGCCGGTCAGCCCGCCACCGTTCAGGCCAGCGCGTCGGCCAGCGGGAGCACGTCCATGCCGTGCGCCTCGGCGACGGGGCCGTAGGTGACCTGCCCGGCGTGGGTGTTGAGGCCCAGCGCGAGCGCCGGGTCGTTGCGCAGCGCCTCGCGCCAGCCCTGGTTGGCCAGCTCCAGGGCGTACGGCAGGGTGACGTTGGTCAGGGCGTAGGTGCTGGTGTTCGGCACTGCGCCGGGCATGTTCGCGACGCAGTAGAAGATCGACTCGTGCACCTTGTAGACCGGGTCGGCGTGCGTGGTGGGGCGCGAGTCCTCGAAGCAGCCGCCCTGGTCGATGGCGATGTCGACAAGCACGCTGCCCGGCTTCATCCGGGAGACCAGCTCGTTGGAGATCAGCGTCGGGGCCTTCGTGCCGGGCACCAGCACCGCGCCGATGACCAGGTCGGCGTCGAGCACGGCGCGCTCGACCTCGTACGCGTTGGAGGCGACGGTCTGCAGGTGGCCCCGGTAGATCGCGTCGGCCTGCCGTAGCCGGGCGACGTTCTTGTCCAGCAGCAGCACCTCGGACTGCAGGCCCAGTGCGATGGCGGCGGCGTTCATGCCGGAGACGCCGGCGCCGATGACCACGGTCTTGGCCGCGTAGACGCCGGAGACACCACCGGGCAGCACACCGCGCCCACCACCGGTGCGCATCATGTAGAAGGCGCCCATCTGCGGGGCGAGCCGGCCGGCCACCTCGGACATCGGGGCGAGCAGCGGCAGCGACCGGTCGGGCAGCTCGACGGTCTCGTACGCGATGCCGGTGACCCGGCGGTCGATCAGCGCGTCGGTGCACTCCTTGGAGGCGGCCAGGTGCAGGTAGGTGAAGAGCACCTGCCCCTCGCGCATCCGGTGGTACTCCTCGGCGATCGGCTCCTTGACCTTGAGCACCAGCTCGGCGGTCTCCCACACCTCGTCGGCGGTGGCGAGGATCGTCGCGCCGGCGGTGGCGAACTCCTCGTCGGTGATGCTGGAGCCAACCCCGGCGCCGGACTCGACGAAGACCTGGTGGCCGCTGCGGGTGAACTCGTTGACACCCGCTGGCGTGATCGCCACGCGGTACTCGTGGTTCTTGACCTCGCGTGGGATTCCGACCTTCACGATGCAGACACCTCTCTTCGGGGCTGCTCTCCCCCGACTGCTCGGTGCCACGACGGCCCCTTTGCCATCGCGGTACACCGGTCCTGCGGCGGCAGTCTAGGCGCGCCCGGCGCCGCCGCGAGCCAGCACAGTGACACCCGGTGCCCGGGTGTCCTGACGAAGTGTCAGGGCGCCGCCGGGATTCGGCGGACGAGCGTCACCTCAGCCGACAGGACAGTGTTTCACCATTATCGTCCCATCTGCCGGGCGGCGGTGCGGACAGCCGGCGAGTGGATCACTAATGTGTCCGCCCATGACCACTCCTCCTTACCAGCCCGGTTACCCCCAGCCGGGGTACCCACAGGGCGTCTCCGACAAGAGCAAGATCGTCGCGGGCATCCTCGGCATCCTGCTCGGCACCTTCGGTGCCGGTCGGTTCTACACCGGACACACCAAGATCGCCGTTCTCCAGCTCGTCGTGAGCCTGGTGACCTGCGGCGTCGGCGCTCTCTGGGGCGTCGTCGACGGCATCCTCATCCTGGTCAACGGCGGCACGGACGCCCAGGGCCGTCCGCTGCGCGACTCCTAGACCAACCAACGAGAGGGGCCCCGCGGCTGACCGCGGGGCCCCTCTCGTGCGTACTCCCCCACCGGGCTGGACCGGCGACGACGCTCAGCGCGGCAGCGGCGCGTCCGACCGACGCAGCTGCGCGAAGCCGGTGTCCCGGGCGCGGGCCGCGGCCAGCAGCCCGGCCACCGCGGACGCGTTGGTGATCTCACCGGCCAGGACCATGGCGACCGCCTCGTCCAGGTCGATCCGGACGACCTGGAGGTCGGCCTCCTCATCGTGGCGCTCGTGCCGCTCGTCGGCCGGCACGTCGGCGAGGTCGCGGGCCAGGAACACCCGGACGATCTCGTTGGTGAACCCCGGCGAGCTGTGCAGGTCGACAAGCACGTCGACCTGCCCGGCGGTGAGGTCGGCCTCCTCGGCCAGCTCCCGCAACGCGGCCACCGGCAACTCCTCGCCGGAGACGTCCATCAGACCGGCCGGCAGCTCCCACAGGTGCCGCCCGACCGGGTGCCGGTACTGCCGGATCAGCACCACCTGGCCGGCGTCGTCGAGCGCCACCACCGCCACCGCCCCGACGTGCCGGACGAGGTCCCGCAGCCCGGTCCCACCACCCGGCATGGTCACCTCCTCGGTGACCACGTCGAAGATCCGCCCCCGGTACCGCTCCTCCCGGGAACGCACCTCGTAACGGTGCTCCAGGTTGCTCACGAGGTGGACGACGCCTTCGTCGCGGCGCCGTTGCGGGCGGCCTTACGCGTCGTCGGGGCCTCCGCCGCGTCCAGGTCGACCGGCAGTTGGTCGGCCTGCGAGTACGCCACAGCGGCCTTGACGAACGAGGCGAACAGCGGGTGCGGGCGGGTCGGGCGGCTCTTCAACTCGGGGTGCGCCTGGGTGGCGACGAAGAACGGGTGCAGGCTCCGGTCCAGTTCGATGAACTCGACCAGCCGGCCGTCCGGCGAGGTGCCGGAGATGTGCAGGCCCGCCTTGGTCAGCGCGTCCCGGTAGGCGTTGTTCACCTCGTACCGGTGCCGGTGCCGCTCGCTGATCTCGGTGCTGCCGTACGCCTCGGCGACGATCGAGCCCTCGGTCAACGTCGCCGGGTACGCGCCCAGCCGCATGGTGCCGCCCAGGTCGCCGCGACCGGCGACGATGTCCTCCTGGTCGGCCATCGTGGCGATGACCGGGTGGGCCGCCTGCTCGTCGAACTCCAACGAGTTGGCGCCGTCCAGGTTGGCCAGGTGCCGGGCCACCTCGATGGTCATGCACTGCAGGCCGAGGCAGAGGCCGAGCAGCGGGATGCCGGCCTCGCGGGCGTACCGGGCGGTGCCGATCTTGCCCTCGATGCCGCGGACGCCGAAGCCGCCGGGGATGAGGATGCCGTCCACGCCGGCCAACGCCGCGGCGGCGCCGGCCGCGGTGACGCACTCGTCGCTGGGCACCCAGCGCAGCTGCACCCGGGCCCGGTGGCCGAAGCCCGCCGCCCGGATCGCCTCACTCACCGACAGGTACGCGTCGGGCAGGTCGACGTACTTGCCGACCACAGCGACGGTGACGGTGTGCCGGGGACGGTGCACCCGCTCCAGCAGGTCGTCCCAGCTGGCCCAGTCCACGTCCCGGAAGGAGAGGCCCAGCCGGCGCACCACGTACGCGTCGAGCCCCTCCCGGTGCAGCACCTTCGGGATGTCGTAGATGCTCGGGGCGTCCGGGGCGGCGACAACCGCCTCGGCGTCCACGTCGCAGTAGAGCGACAGCTTCTCCTTGAGCTTCACCGGGATCTCCCGGTCACAGCGGAGCACTATCGCGTCCGGCTGGATACCGATGTTGCGCAGCTGCGCCACCGAGTGCTGCGTCGGCTTGGTCTTCAGCTCACCCGAGGGCGCCAGGTACGGCACCAACGAGACGTGCAGGTAGAAGCAGTTGTCGCGGCCCAGGTCGTGGCGGACCTGACGGATCGCCTCCAAAAACGGCAGCGACTCGATGTCGCCGACAGTGCCACCGACCTCGGTGATCACCACGTCGGGGACCTGGCCGTCCTCGTCCGGATCGGCCATCGCCAGGATCCGCGACTTGATCTCGTTGGTGATGTGCGGGATGACCTGGACGGTGTCGCCCAGGTATTCGCCGCGCCGCTCTTTGGCGATCACGTCGGAGTAGATCTGACCGGTGGTGACGTTCGCCTTGCCGGACAGCGCCCGGTCGAGGAACCGCTCGTAGTGCCCGACGTCGAGGTCGGTCTCGGCGCCGTCCTCGGTGACGAAGACCTCACCGTGCTGGAACGGGTTCATCGTCCCCGGGTCGACGTTCAGGTAGGGGTCGAGCTTCTGCATCACCACGCGCAACCCGCGCGCGGTCAGCAGGTTGCCGAGGCTGGAGGCGGTGAGGCCCTTACCCAGCGAGGAGGCAACGCCCCCGGTGACGAAAATGTGCCTGGTCGTCCGTGCTGATGGGGCCAAGGCCTGCTCCCGTGTCGTCTGTCGCGGTCATGCAGACCGCCGTGCTCGATCAGCAAAGTGATCACGCGATCCACGGGATTCGACGGTAACACCTCCCGGGCGGGTACCCGCAGGCCGCACCCCGGCTGCGACACCTCCGGGCCATCCGGGCGAGGCCCGGCGCTCAGGACGCGGCAACCTCCGTCGATGACCGGGAGACCTGCCGGGGCGCTACGGGCACCGTCGGCTCGGCGTCCGGCGTCGACCCGCTCGCTGTCGGCCCGGCCGGTTCGTCGGCGTCCCCGCCTCGCTCGCCCGCAGTGTCCGACGCCGGTCGGGCGACCTTCGCCGATGCGCTCGGGGGCGGGCCGGTGATCGGACAGGGGTGCACGGCACCCAGTGGCCCACCGCCGCCGGTCGGACCGTCACCCCCACCGACCGGGCCGACCCCGCCGGACCCCGAGTCGTCGTCGGCGCCGTTGGCGCGGGAGCGGCCCGCTGCCGGGCGGGTCCGGTCCGCGGCGTGCCCGAGCACCCGTAGCGACGCCAGGGCGGCCATCGGCACCACCAGGGCGGCGGCAGCGCCCATCACGTCCAGGGCCGCGCCGTCGAGCACACCACCGAGCACCGCGGCGACCACAGTGCCGGCGAGCGCGGCCCGGACCGCCGGGTAGATGCCGAACAGCCGCATCAGCCCACCCCAGGGCTGCAACAGGGCGAACCACACCAGCAACCCGCCGGCCAGCGCCAGCACCGTCAGCGGGCTGTTGACCAACGTCTCGAAGTTCTCCGTGCTGGACCGGTGCACGGCGAACCCGCCGGTGCCGTCACCGAGCGCGGAGAGGAACCGACCCAGGCTGCCCCGCTCCGCCGCAGGACGCCGCAGGTCCACCACCGCGAACCCGATACCGACCGCAAGCGCGGCCATGGTGGCCCAGGCCAGCCGGCTGATCGTCAACCAGCCGCCGGCGCTGATCACGGCGGCGACGCTCACCCCGGCGGTGAGCGCGATCGCGCCGACCGGGTCGGCGCCCAGGTACGGGCTGCCGACCACCACCACGGCGAGGCCACCCACCGCCACCATCACCGCCGGCCGCCAGCCCCGATGCACCCGTTGGGCGAACCAGCCGCCGGTGACCAGCGCACCGGCGAGGAACACTCCCAGCCCCACAGTGCTCAGCCCGGCGTACCGGCCGCCCTGCAACGCGGAGTAGCCGACCACGCTGTTGAGCTGGAGGCGGGCCCCGGTGAGCACGTCCAGCCCGACCACGAGCGTGGTGAGGCCGGCCACCGCTCCGAGCGGCCCGAGGGTGTTCGCATACCCGGGGGCGAACCGCACCGCCGCGGTGCCGGCGGCCACCAACAGCGCCGTCACCCCGGCGAAGATCCACCCGGGGTGCTCACCGCGCCACCAGGGCACCGCGTCGGCCAGCAGCGCCGCCGGCACTGTCAACGCCGCGGCGACCAACAGCAGCTCCATCACCGCCACGATCCGCCCGGAGACGGGCGTCGGACCGGCCGGGCCGGCGTGCGGACGGGCCCGGCGCAGCAGCGGCAGCATCGCGAACGCCAGCAGCACCTGCACCCCGGCGAGCAACGTGAAGAACGCCCCGGACACGGAGCGCTGGGCGGCCGCCTCCCGGTCGGCGTTCGCCGGCGCGTTGATGGCCTCGGTCAGGTCGGCAGGACGGCCGCCGGTGCTGATCGCCGGACGGCCGAGGAAGAGCCGCTCCGGCATGGGCCGGCCCAACGCGGCGAGGGCGGTCGGCGCGAGGTCGACAAGTTGCAGGTACCCGTCCCGGCCGGTGCTGGCCGAGGTGAGCCACCCCCGCTCCCAGCCCGGCCCGTCGGCGACCGCCACGTGCAGCCGGGCCGGCTGGGTGGTGTCAGAGATCCCCGCGACCAGCACCAACGACCGTGGGGGTCGCGCCGCCAGCACCCGGGCCAGCTCGGCGTCCGCCGCGCGGGCCTCCTCGGCGCGGGTGGCCGGGTCGGCCCCCTTGACGGTGCCGAGGTCGACGATGCTCAGCACACACGCGCCGAGCAGCGGCCGCGGGTCGGCCGGCAACCCCGAGGCGTACCGGTCGACGCGGCCGAACGGTCGGGCGGCGGCGACTGCCGCGCCCGGGCCGACGGCGACGGAGCACCGCACCGACTCGGACAACGAGCCGGGCATGGCGCCCCAGGGCAGCCGCTGCTGGTTGTACTGGACCACGCTCTCCTGGTCGGGCAGGTTCGCGCCGATGCCGTCCGGTTGTTCCACAGTCACCGCCGCCGACGGGCAACCGTCGACCGACCGGCTGCCGTTCCACGCGGCGAAGCTGCCCGCGCCCAGTGTCAACCAGCCGTCCACCGGGCAGGTGGGCCGGTGCGCGGAACGCACCGACAGTGAGCCGATCGAGCCGTCCTGGGCCATCCGCCACAGCGTCGGAGTGCTCTGCGGATCCACGTCCTCCCAGCGCAGTCCGGCGATCCCGGCGAGCACCACGAAATCGGCGGTGCGTTGCGGGGTGCCCTGCGGTGGGCGGGCGGCGAGCGCGGTGACGCCCAGCGCCACCACGAGCACTGTCAACAGGGCGGGGGCGAGTCGGCGCAGCATCACCGGTGTCCCGTTCTCGGGGCGTCGGAGCCCGGGGCGGCCGCCGGACCGCCGGGATTCCCGGCCAGCTCGGCGTAGAGGGCGGCAAGCGTGGCGACGGTGTCCGCCTCGGTCGGCCACGTCGCCGCCCGTTCGGCGCCACGCCGGCCCAACTCCGCCCGCGCCGCCGGGTCGTCCAGCAACGCGCGTACGGCCGCGTCGACAGCGTCCACGTCACCGGCGGGGACCAGCGTGGCGGCGTCGCCGACCAGGTCCGGGAGCCCGCCGACAGCGGTGGCCACCAGTGGCACGCCGGCGCGCAGTGCCTCCTGGGCGAAGAGTTGTCGCGCCTCCCAGTCGCTGGTCACCACGGCCAGGTCGGCGCCGGCGAGCAGGTCGGCCACGTCGGTGCGGTGCCCCAACAGGGTCACCGGGGCGCGGGCGGCGGAGGTCCGCGCGGCGAGCGGCAGATACGCCGGCCCGCTGCCCGCGATCACCACGACCGGCGGCGGGGTACGCGTACGCCAGCGGGCCGCCGCGTCGATCAGCACGTCGTAGCGCTTCTGCGGGTGCAACCGACCGACCGAGACGATCAACGGCTGGTCCGGGCGGACGCCGAACTCGGCGCGTACCGCCGCCGGGCGTCGACGCGGCGCGGGCAGTGTCGGCGCGGCGACCGGGGCGAGCCGGGCATCGGCGGCGCCCACCTCGCCGGCCCGTCGCACCAGGTCCGCGGAGGCGCCGAGCGCCACCCGCACGCCCCGGGCGACCACCCGTTCGACGAGCCGGGACACTCCGCCCCGCAGTCCCCCGGCGAGCACCGCGTTGTGCCAGGTGACGATCAGCGGGGCGGCCGGACGGGCCAGCACGGCGACCAACCCGGCCCGCAGGCCGTGCGCGTGCACCACGTCGACGTGAGCGGCGGCGAGCGCCCGGCGCAGCGCGAGCACCGCCCGCCCGTCGGCCGGAGTCGGGCTGGCCGGGATCTCCACCGGCTCGAACCGCGCACCCACACCGGTGAAGTCGAACTGCTCCTGAGTGGCGGCAGGCCCGCAGACCAGAACGGTGGCGCCGCCCGCGACGAGGCCACGGGCCACCGAACGGACATGCTGGCCCACCCCGCCGGTGCTGGACGCGAGCACCAACGCGACGGTGCCCGACCAGCCGGCAGGCAGAGCTGGCTCAGTCATCGCGTCGCCGTCTCCTTCCCGTCGCCCCGCTCCGCGGAGCCCGCGCCCGGTGTCGGCGCACCGCCGGACGGCCCCCGCCGGCCTAGACGCCGCAGCACCCCGGCGAGCAGTGGCTGTACGTCCCGCCGGTCGACGAACCAGACCACGGCGAGGAACACAACCCCAACCAGAACCCCGGACAGCATGCCCTGACCGAACGCCGCCGCCGTCGTCGGGGTGCCGCCGTCCGTCTGGTCGAGCCAGCGGCTGAGGCCCAGCCCGGCGAGCCCGGCGAGCACACCGGCGAGGCCACCTGCCGCTCCGGCCCGTGCGGCTCCCGCGAGGGCGGGACGGCCGGCGCTGCGCAGCACCGCCACGAGCAGCAGGGCGCCGAGCACCAGCATCCCCACCGAGTTCGCGGACGTCACAGCGAGCACCCGGTCGGCGGTGGGCAGCAGCACCGTCAACGGCAGCGCCACGGCCGGAACGACCAGCCAGCCGAGGGTGATCGCCACCGTCGCCGACCGGGTGTCGCCGCGCGCGTACAGCGCCCGGGACAGCACCGCGAACAAGCCGTAGCCGAGCAGACCCGGCGCGAACCCGCTGATGGCCGCCGCGGTCGACGCCGGATTGTCCGGGTAGAAGAGGGCAGCGATCGGCTGCGCGGTACCGATCAACGCCGCGACGCCCAGGCAGCTGAAGAGCAGCACGCCCCGCACCGCGCCGGAGAGGGTCCGTCGATAACCGTCCTCGTCGCCGGCGGCGCTGGCGGTGGCCAGCGTGGGATAGGACGCCACCGCCAACGGCACGGCGAGGACCGCCCACGGCAGCAGGTAGATCGCCTGGGCCAGGTTGAACACCTGGGGGGAACCGGTGGGTCCTCCGGAGACCCGGTTGAGGACCACCAGGAGCGCGACCTGCTGCGCGGCCACCGTCACCGCGCCGGCCGTGGCGAGCCCGCCGATCCGCGCCCGCGCGTCGGCGGTGAAGGCGTACCCGAACCGGGGCCGTAGCCGCAGCCGCCGCAGCGGGATCAGCAGCGAGAGCGACAGCACGACCACGCCCAGGGTGGTGCCGCCGGAGAGGAGCAGTTCGCCGCTGCGGCCGACCTGGGCCACGGACACACCCCGCCCCTGGGCGGCCCCGAAGGCCACGTAGACGACGACCACGGTCAGGCTGGACAGCAGCGGCGCGATGACGGGCCAGGCGAAGCGTCGGTGTGCCTGAAGCACGCCGGTGAGCACGATGCCGATCCCGTAGAGCGGCAACTGCGGGGCGAACACGCGCAGCATCCGGGCGCCGGCGGCGAGTTCCGCCGCCGATCGTCCCTCGCTGATCAGCGAGATGATCGGGTCGGCGAACAGGGCGACGAGCACGGCGAGGGGAACCAGCAGGCTCACCGTCCAGGTGAGCAGGGCGCCGGTGGTGGCCGCCACCGTCCGCCGGTCCTCCGCCGCGACCGCCCCGGCCAGCAGTGGCACGACCAGGCTGGCCAACGCCCCGCCCGCGACGATCTCGAAGACGATGTTCGGCACGGTGTTGGCG
>NZ_JAKKFG010000013.1:0-185759 GCF_022230905.1 Micromonospora salmantinae | reverse complement strand
CGGCCGGGTCGGTCGGCGGCGGCCAACTCGGCTGCGCCGGCGCCCAACCCGACCCGGCGCCGGACGGGCCGCTGGCCCCCCACCCCCCGGGCGCCGGGACGGCACCGGTGAGCGACGGGTAGTCCGACGGCGAGGGCGGCGACTGGGCCGCAGCGCCCGGCTGGCCGGGAACCGGCGGTCGCCCGATCGGCGGCGCGGCCACCGGTGGCGTGACCGGATGTGTGACCGGCGACGGCCCACCCCGCTGCTCGGTGACCGCAGCCCACGGCGGCACCGCGCCCCGGTCGCCCGGATCTGGCGGCCAGAGTGGTTCGACGTCCCGCTCCGGCACCGGCTGCTGGCCGGGCACCTGCGCCCGGTCGGCGTTCTCGTCCATTACGGCCCTCCCCAGTCCTCCTGCGAGGATAGGCCCAATCGCCCAACAGGGCCGATCGGCGCAGGCAGGTCGGCCGGTCGGTGCGGTCGAGGTCAGATCGACCAGACCGCCCACGCGCCCGGCTCGACCCACCAGGAACGCTTCCGGGTCAGCTCGCCCTCGACACCATCGTCGAGGTACGGCACCTTGCCCTCCCTGGGCAGCACCGACACCGCCCGCCCACGGGCCCGCCGAACTTCGAGGCGTACCCGCTTGCGCCCCCACGCCGAGCGGACGACCACCGGCACGGCCACCGCGACCTCGACCTGGCCGTCGGCCGGGTCCGGCGCGGTCAGCAGCGTCACGTCGTTGAGCGTCGCGTACCCGCCGGCGTTGCCGACGGCGCAGGCCAGCAGCGGTTCCGCACCGTCGGTGAGGATGGTGTCGTCGACCTCCACCCGGGCGCGCCAGTGCAGCGGCCGGCCGGCGTCGTCGGCCGCGCCGAGGAGCGCGCCGTCCAGGGTCACCGAGCCGCCGTCGTTGCGCAGCAGGTCCAACCGGCGCGGCGTGCCGTCCAGCACCGCGGTGGCCACCGCCGCCGGGTCACGGGGCAGCCCGAGCTGCGCGACCAGGTCCCGCTGGGTGCCGCCGCGGGCCGGGTCGAGCGGGAGTACGGCCACCGGCGGCAGGTCGGGCAGGGTCCGGTTGCCGGGCAGGTCCGCCGGGCGCTTGCTCGGCGCCGGGGCGTACCGCTTGACCAGCCGGCGCAGCACTGCGCGCAACTGCCCGTCGCTGGCCGTGGCGACGACCAGCCGGGTCTTGCTGTCCGGATCCGGCCAGGTCAGGCCGTCCGGGCGGGTCGGGCCGTCGAGCCGGGCCAACACCGCGTCGATCTCCGCGTCGGAGCGGGCGGTGACCGTCTCCACCCGGGCGCCCCGGGCGTTCAGCGCGTCGGCGCACGCCAGCACCGGCACCCGGGGCCGCTCCGTCGCGCACTGCCCGGTGTCGGTGCTGGCCTGGCCGCTGTCGGTCTGGTCGGTGTTGGCTTGGCCGGTGTCGGTCTGGCTCGTCGGGGCGGTGTCGGCCCCGGTCGCGCCGCCGCAGCAGGCCCCGCCGCTGCCACAGCCCCCGGGAGCGTCCCGCTCCGAACCGAGGGTGAGCAGCACCACGTCGTACACGGAAGGAGCCTCCTGCCTCTCGACGCGACCCCTGCCGGCCGCGCCGTCACTACTTGTTAACCTGACACCCCGGGCTCGCCGAGCGGTCGCCACCTGGCACCCGAGCCTTCTGGAGGCGGAAAAGATGCCAGCGATCGTGCTCATCGGCGCTCAGTGGGGCGACGAGGGCAAGGGCAAGGTTACCGACCTGCTGGGTGAGCGGGTCGACTACGTCGTGCGCTACTCCGGCGGCAACAACGCCGGGCACACCGTGATCACCCCGGACGGCCAGAAGTACGCGCTGCACCTGATGCCGTCCGGTGCGCTCTCGCCGAACGCGATGATCGTCATCGGCAACGGTGTGGTGGTCGACCCGAAGGTGCTGCTCGCCGAGATCGACGGCCTGGCGGAGCGCGGCGTCGACGTGTCCCGGCTGCGGATCTCCGGTGACGCGCACCTGATCATGCCGCATCACCGGGCGCTGGACCGGGTCATCGAGCGGTACCTCGGCTCGTCCCGGATCGGCACCACCGGCCGCGGCATCGGCCCGGCGTACGGCGACAAGGTCGCCCGGATCGGCATCCGCCTCCAGGACCTGCTCGACCCGGGCATCCTGCGCAAGAAGCTGGAACTCGCGCTGCGCGAGAAGAACCAGATCCTGTTCAAGGTCTACAACCGCAAGGCGATCGACCTCGAGGCGACCGTCGAGGAGTACCTGGCGTACGCCGAGCGGCTCAAGCCGTACATCGCGGAGACCCGGGCGATGCTCTGGGACGCCCTGGACCGGGGCGAGACGGTGCTGCTGGAAGGCGCCCAGGCCACCATGCTCGACATGGACCACGGCACCTACCCCTTCGTGACCTCGTCGAACCCGACCGCCGGTGGCGCCTGCGTGGGCGCGGGCATCCCGCCGACCGCGATCAACAAGGTCATCGCGGTGAGCAAGGCGTACACCACCCGGGTGGGTGCCGGGCCGTTCCCGACCGAGCTGTTCGACGCCAACGGTGACCACCTGCGCAAGATCGGCGCGGAGTACGGCACCACCACCGGGCGGGAGCGCCGGTGCGGGTGGTTCGACGCGGTCGTCGCCCGGTACGCCTGCCGCCTCAACGGCGTCACCGACCTGGTCATCACCAAGCTGGACGTGCTCACCGGCCTGCCCAAGGTGCCGATCTGCGTCGGCTACGAGATCAACGGCGTCCGGGTCGACGACATGCCGATGAGCCAGACGGACTTCCACCACGCCAAGCCCGTCTTCGAGGAACTCGACGGCTGGTGGGAGGACATCACCAAGGCCCGCACCATCGACGACCTTCCGGAGAACGCCCGCCGCTACATCGCGAGGGTCGAAGAACTCTGCAACACGAGGGTGAGCGTCGTAGGCGTAGGCCCAGGCCGAGAAGAAAACGTAGTCCTCCACCCCCTCCTCCCCTAACCCCACCACCCCCACCCCCCAACCCCCAACCCCCACCCCCACCCGGTGCCCGCCTCGGTGATCAAGAGGTTTGCGTCAGATCTGGTCGTGAGGTTGACGTAAACCTCTTGATCACCGAGGCGGACTGTGGGGTTATCCACAGGGGCTCGAGGGTTGTCCACAGGGGCTTCGTTCGAGTGGGGTGGGTGGGCAGGGTGTGGGTGTGGGTGCACATCAACTTCTTCACCACATTGCGGCCGGGCAGGACGGCATGGTCACCCTGGGCCAGGCATTGCGTGCCGGCCTGACCAGGGACCAGATCCGACAGTTGCACCGGTCCGGCAGGTGGCAGCGGCTTCTCCGTGGGTGCTTCGTTCCAGAAGCGGAGTTGAGTGATTCGACGCGTCGGCGGGCGCGAATCCGCGCTGCGGTCATGAGCCTCGGCCCAGGCGCCTTCGCTGTTCTGGACTCCGCGTTGGAGTTGCACGGCATCGCGGGTCTTCGCCGGACAGCACAGGTCCACGTCTCGGTGCCAGTCGATCGACCCCGACCTCAGCGCTCACTGGTGCCGTGGTTGACGGTGCATCAGGTGACCGTCGGCCCCGGCGACATCGTCCAGGTTGCGGGCATCCCGGCGACCTCTCCGCTTCGCACCGTCTCGGACGTCATCCTTCGGGTTGATCGTTATCCAGCGGTCTCGGTCCTCGACTCAGCTCTGAACCAGGGTCGCATCGATCCGGCACATCTGGCGGCCATTCCGAGCCTGATCCGGGGACGTCGGGGCGCGGTCATGGCACGCGCCTGCCTCGCCGAGGCGGACGGGCGGGCGCAGTCGCCGCTGGAGACGCGTAGCCGGCTGCGGTGCGTGGACGGCCGGGTGCCGCCGGACACGCTGCAGTTGGAAGTGCGCGACGATGACGGCTATCTGCTCGGCATTGGCGACCTGGGCTGGCGCGGCCCAAGGCTGATTGCCGAAGCGGACGGCCGAGACGCGCATGGCACCCCGGAGGCCGCCTACGCCGACCGCCGTCGCCAGAACCGCCTGGTCAACGCTGGCTGGACCATCCTCCGTTTCACCTGGCAGGACACCCTCCACCCCACCTACATCCCCCAAACGGTCCGCCAAGCGATCGCAGTCGCGGTCGCCCAACGAAGGTGATCAAGAGGTTTCCGTCAAGAACGAGTCCACCGCTGACGCAAACCTCTTGATCACCGAGGCCCTACGGGGGCGGGCGAGGTGGAGGGGGACAGTAGGATCTCGGGCGTGCGGGTTCTTTTGGTGGGTGGTGGCGGGCGGGAGCACGCGCTTGCGCTTGGGTTGACGGACGATCCTGGGGTTTCCGCGCTGATTGCGGCGCCGGGTAATCCGGGGATCGCCAGCGTGGCTGAGCTGCGAGCGGTCACTCCGACAGATCCGGCCGCGGTGGCGGCGTTGGCCGTGGAGGTGGCGGCTGACCTGGTGGTGGTCGGGCCCGAGGCGCCACTTGTCGCCGGGGTCGCCGATGCGGTACGCGCCAAGGGCATCGCCGTGTTCGGTCCATCCGGTGCGGCCGCGCAGTTGGAGGGCTCCAAGGCGTTCGCCAAGGACGTGATGACCGCCGCCGGCGTGCCGACCGCCCGGGCGTACGTCTGCACGGACGAGGAGAGCACCGCCCGGGCGCTGGACGAGTTCGGCGCGCCGTACGTGGTGAAGGACGACGGGCTCGCCGCCGGCAAGGGCGTGGTGGTGACCGACGACCGGGCCGCCGCGTTGGCACACGCGGACGAGTGTGGACGTGTCGTGGTCGAGGAGTTCCTCGACGGCCCGGAGGTCAGCCTCTTCGTGGTCACCGACGGCGAGGCGGCGCTGCCGCTGGTGCCGGCACAGGACTTCAAGCGGCTCGGCGACGGCGACACCGGGCCGAACACCGGTGGCATGGGGGCGTACGCGCCACTGGCCTGGGCCCCGTCCGGCCTGGTCGACGACGTGATGCGCGATGTGGTCCACCCGACGCTCGCGGAGATGCGTCGCCGGGGCACCCCGTTCGCCGGCCTGCTCTACGTCGGGCTCGCGATCACCGCCGCCGGCCCTCGGGTGATCGAGTTCAACGCGCGCTTCGGTGACCCGGAGACCCAGGTGGTGCTCGCGTTGCTGGAGACCCCGTTGGGTGGGCTGCTGCACGCGGCGGCCACCGGCTCGTTGGCCGAGCATCCGCCGCTGCGGTGGCGCGACGGCAGCGCCGTGACCGTGGTGCTCGCCTCGGCGGGTTATCCGGCCGCGCCGCGCACCGGCGACGTGATCACCGGTGCGGACCGTCCGGGCATCATCCACGCGGGCACCGCCCGTCGGGCCAGCGACGGCGCGTTGCTCTCCGCCGGCGGCCGGGTCCTCTGCGGTACGGCCACCGGCGCCGACCTGGCCGCCGCGCGGGACGCCGCGTACGCGCTGGTGGACGGGGTGGAGTTGGCCGGCTCGCAGCACCGCACCGACATCGCCGCCGCCGCGATCGAGGATCGGATCACGATTCCCGGCTGAACACCGACCTCGACCCGGCGGGCACGCACCAGCCGCCGCGCCTCCCCGCCCGTCAGCCGTAGTAGCGGCGCAGTTCTCGGGTGAGCACCTTGCCGGTGGCGTTGCGAGGCAGGTACTTCACGAAGATCACGTCCCGGGGGACGCTGAACCGGGCCAGGAAGTGCCGGACGTACTCGCGGACCGCCTCGGGGTCGAGGGTCTCGCCGGGGTGCAGGGCGAGGAACGCGGAGAGGCGCTGGCCGTACTCGGGG
Organism: Micromonospora salmantinae; assembly: GCF_022230905.1. Lineage (NCBI taxonomy): Bacteria > Bacillati > Actinomycetota > Actinomycetes > Micromonosporales > Micromonosporaceae > Micromonospora > Micromonospora salmantinae. The sequence continues at coordinate 180,067 of NZ_JAKKFG010000013.1, read as the reverse complement.
TCGGGCACGCCGATCACGGCCGCCTCGCGGACCTGTGGCAGTTGCGCGAGCAGGTCCTCCACCTCGGACGGGAAGACGTTCTCGCCGCCAGAGACGATCATGTCGTCGGCCCGCCCGTCGACGAAGAGCAGCCCGTCGGCGTTGAGCCGGCCGAGGTCGCCGGTGTCGAGCAGGCCGTCGTGGGTTTCCCGGTTGGCGCCTGAGGTGTAGCCCTCGAAGAGCATCTCGTTGCCGACGAGGATCCGCCCGACCCGTCCGTCCGGTACGGGTTGGCCGTCGTCGTCGAGCAGTTCCAGCCGGGTGCCGTGCGGGGGACGACCGGCGGTGGTGGGTGCCTGACGCAGGTCCTGCGGGCCGGCGATGGAGGCCCAGGAGACCTCGGTGGACCCGTAGAGGTTGTAGAGGACGTCTCCGTAGACGTCCATGAACTTCGGGGCCAGCCCGCCGGGCAGGGCGGAGCCGCTCACTGCGACGACAGTGAGCGGGGGGCGCGGGTCCGGCGGGGGCACCTCCAGCAGCCGTTGCAGCATCACCGGTACGGCGAAGAGAGCGTCGCACCGGTGCGTGCTCAGGGCGGCGAGCGTGGCGGCCGGGTCGAAGCGGCGGTGCAGCACGATGGTGGCTCGTAGTGCCAGGCAGACCTGGAGGGCGGCGAATCCCCAGGTGTGGAAGATCGGCGCGGCGATCATCACCCGGTCCCGGGCGTGCAGGGGGATGCGGTCGATGATGGACACCAGTGGACCGAAGCCGCTGGGCGTCGGTCGGCGAGCGCCCTTGGGCGTACCGGTGGTGCCGGAGGTGAGGACGATGATCCGGCCGTCGCGCTCGGGCGGGTGGAGGTCACCCGGCAGTGCCCCGGCCACCAACTCCTCGCGGGCGCGTTCGTCGAGCCGGGACAGCTCGGCGGGGAGGCCGAGGACCCGCTCGGCGAACTCGTCGTCGTGCACGAGGAGCCGCAGCCGCTGTTCCTCGGCGACGGTGCCCAGCTGGGCGGCGCTGAGCCCGGTGTTGACAAGTACCGCGTCGACGCCGAGCAGGGTGGCGGCGACGATCGTCTCGATCAGCCCGTGGTGGTTGCGGCAGAGCACGCCGATCCGGTCGCCGGCCTGTACGCCGAGCCCGGCCCGCATCGAGCGGGCCATCCGCTCGGCTCGGTCGAGCAGGTCGTGGTAGGTCAGCTCGACGCCGTTCTCGTCGATGACGGCGGGTCGGCCCGGGTCCCGGGCGGCTGCTTGGCGTAGCTCGCCTGCCAGGCTCCACCCCCACGTGCGCAACGCGTTGAGCTGCGAGGCGACCCGGACCGGGCTGCCGGGGGTGAGCAGCCCGCGACGGGTCAGCGTGGCAACGATGAACGGCAGGTCCATGCCGCAGACCTCCTCGGGTGGTGCGCGGACGGGGCGTCGGCCCGCCCGTCCATCAGGGCTTCTTTCCTTGATCATGCACTGGGCGCGGCTGAAGGCCCAGTTGGCGTCGGCGTGGGGTGACAAAGACGGCACAGATCGTGGAATCCGGGCCACCGTCGGCCCGACCCTGGTCGAGGAGGGGTCGGGCCGACGGCGGTCAGCGGATCTGCATCCCGGAGATCGCCCGGGAGATGACCAGTCGTTGGATTTCCGAGGTGCCCTCGAAGATGGTGTAGATCTTGGCGTCCCGGTACCAGCGCTCGACCGGGTGGTCACGCAGGAAGCCGGCCCCGCCGAGCAGTTGCACTGCCTTCTCGGTGACCGAAACGGCCACTTCGCCGGCCTTGAGCTTGGACATCGATCCTTCGCCCGCGGTGAACGGGCGGTTGTTGCGGCCCATCCACGAGGCCCGCCAGACCAGCAGCCGCGCCGCGTCGATCTCCATCCGCATGTCGGCCAGCGCGAACGCTACCGCCTGGTTCTCGATGATCGGGCGTCCGAACTGGACCCGGTCCTTCGCGTAGTCGAGGGCGTACTCGTAGGCGGCCCGGGCCACGCCGAGCGCCTGGGCGCCGACGGTGGGTCGGGACAGCTCGAAGGTGCGCATCGCGGCCTGCCCGGTGGCTCGCTGACCGGAGCGGGCACGGTCGAGTCGTTCCAGCAGGGCGTCTCGTCCGCCGAGCAGGCAGCGGCCGGGTACGCGGACCCCGTCGAGGAAGACGTCGGCGGTGTGTGACGCGCGGAGGCCGAGTTTGCGCAGCTTGCGGGTGGCGGCCAGGCCGGGGGTGCCCGGCGGTACGACGAACGCCGCCTGACCCCGGGAGCCGAGCGCGGGGTCGACGGAGGCGGTGACCACGTGCACTCCGGCGATTCCGCCGTTGGTGGCGTACGCCTTCTGGCCGGTGAGCACCCACTCGTCGGTGGCCTCGTCGTAGACGGCCCGGGTGCGCATCGCGCCGACGTCGGAGCCGGCTTCCGGCTCGCTGGTGCAGAAGGCGGCGACGGCTGGCGAGTCGACGTCGCCGAAGCACTGCGGCACCCACTCGACCATCTGGTCGGGGGTGCCGGCGCCGTAGATGGCGGCGACGGCGAGTGAGGTGCCGAAGATGCTCATGCCGATGCCGGCGTCACCCCAGAACAGTTCTTCGCTGGCGATCGGCAGGGAGAGCCCGGTGGGGTCGGCCCAGCAGGTGGCGAGGAACTCGAAGCCGTAGAGGCCGACCTTGGCGGCTTCCTGGATCACCGGCCAGGGGGTGTCCTCGCGCTCGTCCCACTCGGCGGCGGCTGGGCGCACGACCTCGGCGGCGAAGCCGTGCACCCAGTCGCGTAGATCCCGCTGTTCCTCGTTCAGGTCGAGCGAGAACTCAGCCATGTCAGGCCTTGGGGATGTCGAACAGGTTGGCGATGTTGGCGGCGAGGCCGAGGTCGCCCTTCGCCTTCAACTTGCCGGTCATGAACATCATCACCGGGTTGGCGCCACCGGAGACGATCTTCAGGAACTCGACCGGGCCCATGGTGAGGCTCAGCTTCGGGTCGTGCTGCGGGGTCTCGTTCACGACGCAGGTGCCGTCGGCGATGACCACCTCGTAGGTGTCGCTGCCGCCGTCGGGGCGACCGGTGATGATCCAGTGGATGACCGCGTTTGTGGAACCGGCCCGGTCCGCGCGGAACAGCGACGGCATCCGGCCGAACACCTCGCCCAGGACCTTGTCGCGCAGGTCGCCGGACATCACCTGGGCGATCTTGTCGTCCGGGGTGGACTTGACCAGCTGGGCGAACTCCTTGGGGCCCACGTTGGCGAAGGTGGCCGGGTCGAAGTCAGTCATCAGGTGCGCCTTCCGGAAGATTGGCTACTCGCGCGTAACCCTACGCACGAGTAGGTATGCTCGCAAGGTGTCCAGCGTCCCCGCCTTCAAGCGCCTGCCTCGCGCCGTCCGCGAGCAGCAGATGCTCGACGCGGCCGTCAAGGTCTTCTCCCGACGTGGCTTCCACGCCGCCAGCATGGACGAGATCGCCGAGGACGCCGGCATCTCCAAACCCATGGTGTACGCGTACCTCGGCACCAAGGAGGAGCTCTTCGTCGCTTGCCTGCACCGGGAGGGCACCCGGATGATGCAGGCCATCGCCGGGGCGGCGGCTCCCGACCTGCCGGCCGACGAGCGGCTCTGGCGCGGGCTGAGGGCGTTCTTCGGCTTCGTGGGCGCCCATCGGGACGGCTGGGCGGTGCTCTACCGGCAGGCCCGGGGCGAGCAGCCGTTCGCCGGCGAGTTGGCCACCATGCGGGCCCGGCTGGTCGAGGTGGTCGCCGGAATGCTCGACCACGCGCTGCGCGCCGATGGCCGCGAGATCGCCGCCATCGACCTGGAGGTCGTCGCGTACGCCCTGGTCGGCGCGACCGAGTCGTTGGCCGACTGGCTCGCGGACCACCCGGACGCGGAGCCGGAGAAGACTGCCACCCGGATGATGAACGTGGCCTGGCTCGGTGCCGCCCAACTGCTGCACGGCGTCACCTGGCGTCCGCCGGCCGACTGACGGCCCCGGCGGGAACGGCGTCGGTGCCCGGCTCGCCGACCCGCGCCGTACGGCGGCGGTTGCGGAGCCAGCGAACCACCTCGACGACCACCGTCACCGTCAGGGCGAGGCCCAGACCGAGCAGGAGACCGCGCAGCGGGTCCTGCTCGAAGGCCAGCCCGCCGACGTAGCCGACCAGCGCCGAGTAGAGCCCCCACGAGCTGGCGGCCAGCGCGTCGAAGGCCAGGAACCGTCGCCGTGGATAGCGCACCGCGCCCATGGTGAGGGTGACAGCGGTCCGGCCGCCCGGAACGTAGCGGGCCACGGTGAGGATCAGACCGCCCCGGGTGGCGATCCCCCGACGGGCCCGGTCGATGGCGCCTCGGCGTCGACCGTCGGGGGGCAGCCGGTCGAGCAGCCGGGTGCCGCCACCCCGCCCGATGGCGTACGAGACGTGGTCGCCGACCAGCGCCCCGGCGGCTGCCACCAGGATCACCGCCGGCAGGTACGGCGCTCCGGAGGCCGCGAACACCCCTGCGGTGATCACCGCCGTCTCGCTCGGCACCACCGGGAAGAAGCCGTCGAGCACCGCGATCGCAAAGATCGCCAGGTACACCCAGGGTGAGGACATCGTGTCGTGCAGCAGGTCGAGCAGATCCATGATCCCGATGCTGGTCGGCGCGGCGGCTCCCGACATCGGCCAGTGGTCAGGTGGGCGGCACTACTTAGGTAGCGGCCGGCCCGGACTGTGCATCGGGGTCATCCCCCACCTCACCCCGGTACGGCGCTGTGGGGCGGCCCGACACGTCGGCTGAGCCCTAGGCTCGCTGCGTGGCCTCCAACGCCGTCGCCCTCCGGCGGGTCGTCCATCGGTACGCCCCGCCGCTGCTCGCCGTCCTGGTCGCCGCGGCCGTGTGGGCCAGCGCGACCGGTGACATCGGGGTCCACTCGCCGCTGCCGAGCGTGGTCGTGCTGCTGATCGCACTGGGCTCAGCATGGGCCGCCGGTACGGTCCGGACCCGCCGCTGGCCGTTGTTCCTGGCCGCGGCGGTCGGCTGGTTGGTGCTCGCCGCGGCGGCCGCCGGGGTGCTGGCCTCGTACCAGGCGGGTCTGCGGTTGCGCGGTCGCCAACTCGCCGGTTACCTCGCCGGTGCGGCCCTGGTGCTGACCGGCGGGGTGCTGGTCGGGCTGGCGGTGGGTGGCGTACGCCGGATCACCACCGCCAGCACCGGCAACGTGCTGCTGCTCGCCGCCTGCCTGGTGGGGCTTCCGTTGGTCTTCGGCCTCTGGGTGCGGGCCCGTCAGGACACGCTCGCCGCTCTGCGGGACCGGGCCGAGCGGCTGGAACGCGAGCAGGAGGCCCGCGCCGACCGGGTCCGTGCCGAGGAGCGGACCCGGATCGCCCGGGAGATGCACGACGTGGTGGCACACCGGGTCTCGTTGATGGTGGTGCATGCCGGGGCGCTGGAGGTGACCGCCGTGGACCCGGCGACCGTCGAGGCCGCCGCGCTGATCCGGACGACCGGCAGGCAGGCGCTCACCGACCTGCGCGAGGTGCTGGGTGTGCTGCGCCAGGCCGGCCCGGCCGTGACGCCGGAGCGGGGGCTCGACACGTTGGACGAGTTGATCGGGGAGTCCCGTGCCGCCGGACTGCGGGTGTCCCGGCAGGACGAGGGTGTGCCGACGGCACTGCCGGCGACGCTGGGGCGTACCGCGTACCGGGTGGTCCGTGAGGCGCTGACCAACGTGCGCAAACACGCGGCCGACGCCGAGACGACGGTCTGCCTGCGCTACCTGCCCGACGGGCTGGAGGTGCTGGTCCGCAACGGCCCGTCCGAGGGCGGGTCGGCGCTGCCGGGTGCCGGGCAGGGGCTGCTCGGGCTGCGTGAGCGGGTGGAGCTGCTCGGCGGCCGGTTGGAGGCAGCTCCGGTGGACGGCGGCTTCCTGGTCCGGGCTCTGATCCCGCTGGCGGGTGCGGCGTGATCCGGGTGGTGGTGGTCGACGACGAGCAGCTGGTCCGGGCCGGGCTGCGGCTGATCCTTGAGGCGGCGGAGGACATCACTGTCGTCGGAGAGGCGGCGGACGGCGCCGGCGCGCTGGAGCAGGCCCAGCGGTTACGCCCCGACGTGGTGCTGCTCGACGTGCGGATGCCGGGCGTCGACGGGCTGACCGCAGCGCCCGACGTCGTCGCCGCCGGCCCAAAGGTGATCATGTTGACCACCTTCGACCTCGACGAGTACGTGCACCGCGCGCTGCGGGCCGGCGCTGTCGGCTTCCTGCTCAAGGACACTCCGCCCCGGGAGTTGGCCGCCGCCGTCCGTACGGTGGCCGCCGGCAACGCGATGCTCGCCCCGACGGTGACCCGGCGTCTGATCAGCTCGTTCGCCGAGCGTGGCCCGGCCCGCCGGGACGCGGCCCGTGAGCGGCTCGCACCGCTGACCGAGCGGGAGCTGGCGATCGTCCGGGAGGTGGCGCGCGGGCACGGCAACGCGGAGATCGCCCGGCGGCTGACGATGAGCGAGGCCACGGTCAAGGCACACGTCAGCCGGGCGCTGGCGAAACTCCACGCGGGCAACCGTGTGCAGTTGGCCATCCTGGTGTACGACGCCGACCTGCTGTGACGGGTGTCAGGTCGATCCGGCCCGGTCGGTGGTGCTGGTGGTGGCGGCGCGCTGGCGCGCCCGGTGGCGCAGCCAACGGACGCCCTCGATGCCCAGCGTGACGATCACCGACAGGCCGATCCCGGCGAGGACGCCCTTGACGGGGTGCCGTTCGAAGGCCAGCCCACCGAAGTAGCCGAGCAGCCCGCAGTACAGGGCCCAGGTGACCGTCGCAATCGCGTCGTACAGCAGGAACGACCGGCGGGAATAGCGCACCGCGCCCATGGTGAGGGTGACGGCCGTCCGCCCGCCCGGCAGGTACCGGGAGGTGGTCAGGATCAGCCCGCCGCGCCGGTTCAGCGCGCGCCGGGCCCACTCCGAGCTGGCTCGTCGGCGGCTGCCGTCGGGAAACCCGGCGAGGCGTCTCGCGCCGCCACCGCGCCCGATGGCGTACGAGACGTGGTCACCGGCGCAGGCGCCCAGCGCGGCGGCGCCGATCACCGCCGCCAGCTTGGGATTTCCGCTGGTGGAGAGCACGGCGGCGGTGATGACGGCCGCCTCGCCGGGTACGGCCGGAAAGAACGCGTCGACCGCCGTGAGCCCGAAGATCAGCAGGTACACCCACGGTGAGGCGACCAGCTGTCGGAGCAGGTCGAGCGCGGAGTCCATGCCCCCATGCTCGCCGGGCGCGACCCGCCCGGTGGCCGAAGCCGTTGGATAACCCCCACCTCTCCCCGCGCCGATCTTGCACTTTGTGTCCGAACCAACCCCCGCAAAAGCTGCATAACAACTACCGAAAGTGCAAGATCGACGGGGGCAGGGCGGGGCGGGGCGGGGCGGGGCGGGGCGGGGCGGGGCGGGGACGGGGTGGGTCAGGCCGCGTGGGCCAGGGTTCGTGGGGCTAGCAGGGGGCCGTGTGGGGTCTTGTCGTTGGCGGTGGGGCCGTGCGAGGTGAGCACCACCGGGGCGTCCAGCTCCGCGCTTACCGCTGCGGGCCAGTCCTGCGGTTTGTCGTCGTACAGCGGGCGGGAGCGCAGCAGGCGGGCGGTGAGCGCGGCCTGCCGGTCCAGGTCACCGGGCGGGCCCGGGGTGAGCCGGTCCGTGGTGTCGTAGCGGCGGCAGATCCGCAGGTCGGGGCCGGCCAGGTCGAGGTGGGTCAGGGCCAAACCGTCCACACCGCCGGCTGCGGCGAGGGCGTACCGGTGGGCGACCGCGTCGAAGTGGCCGAACCGGAACCGGCCCTGCCAGGGGTTCGTGGCGTTGTGCGCGTCGGCGAACGGCAGGCTCGGATCCTCGGTCACCAACGGACCGTGCCCGTGCCGGGTGGTCACCACGCGGAGCACCCCGATCCGGGTCACGTCGCCGGGCCGGCCCGCCTCGGCGAGCAGACTGTCGACGTTGGCGAACGTGGTGGTGCTCCAGGTGGTGTACGGGTGGAAGCCGTGCCACTCGTCGAGCAGCACCCCCTGCGCGCCCTCGAAGACGCAGGTCCCGGTGCGCAACGCCCCGGCGAGCCAGCTGCCGTCGACGACGGCGACCCGGTCGGCGAACCCGGTGAACGCGGGCAGGCAGTCCTCGATCGGTGGCGCTTCCAGCGGGCCCAGCTCGGCGGTCAGCCGGTCCCGCAGTGTGGTCAGCCGGCGGCGCAGCAGTGCCGGGTGGTGGCAGTCGGCGACCCGCGGCGCGTCGTCGGGGTGGGCGAGGCCGTACGCGACGGCCTCGCCCACCCCCAGCCCGCAGGAGCCGTGCCGGTCGGCTCCCCGGGCGGTCTCGCGGGCCCGGTTGGCGGCCCGGTGGTACGGGGTGGCGAGCAGCGCGTCCCCGTCGACGGTCAGCCGGTCGAGCGCGTCGGGCACCCCGACCGTGGCTAGGTGGCCGGCCTCGGCGGCCAACGCCAGCGGGTCCACCACCACGTGCCGGGACAGGTGCGTACGCACACCGGGATGGAACGTGCCGGCGCCGAACTGCGCGAACGTGTGGTGCCGCCCGTCGCGCAGCACGACGTTGTGTGCCGCCTGCGCGCCCCCGTTGAAGCGGACCACCGTGTGCACGGGACGGGTGGCGCAGAGCCAGTCCACCACAGTGCCCTTGCCGGCGTCGCCGTAGCCGAGGTCGACCACCGCCAGGTGGTTCACAGCCGGGTCACCCCGCCGGCCGTGTCGGTGAACGCCGGCAGCGTCGACACCTCGGCCCGCCGTTCCCGGCCGAGGCGGGCCAGCGCCTTCGACACGGTTCCGGTGGCGCCGGAACCGGCGCGGTCCAGGTCGCGCAGGCCCTCGTCCAGGTCGATGGCCTGTTCGCCGAGGCCGATGGTGAGCGCGATGGTCTCGCAGACCGCGTCGAGGTCGTCGAGCACGACGGTGTTCTGCCCGAGCAGGTCCCGCCAGAAGTCGAGCACCTTGGCGTTGCCGGCGTAGTGGCTGCCGGCGGGGAGCAGGTAGTAGGTGTCCCAGCGGCGGGTCACCTCGTCGACCACCTGCCGCAGCGGCACGTCCTCGGAGAGGTCGTCCCCGATCAGGCCGGCCACCTCCCGGGCCTTCACCCACTGGTACGCCAGCTCGTCGCCGATGATGAACAGGTAGCCGCGCCGGCCGCGCTTCTCCCAGTTGTCGGTGACTGTGTGCCGGGCCATGAAGTACATGGCCAGCTCGTACGACTCGCTCATCTGTCCGCCGCCGCCGCCCTCCAGCACGATCTGGCCGAGGTCGTCGTCCATCCGGTTGTCCGACTCGAACTGGCCCACCTGCAACGGCACCCGGTCGCAGGTGGCGTCGCCGATGGCACCGAACATGATCTGCGGGTCGCTGGCGTAGCCCTGCCGTTGCAGCAGCCCGAGCAGTTGCGGCAGCTTGGTCTGCAGGACCCGCGGCACGGTGCGCATCGAGCCGGTCACGTCGAAGAGCACCGCGACTGGCGTCGACCGGGGGTGCTCGTCGGAATCGCGGCTCTCGCGGGTCGCGTCCCTGGGGTCGAGCGCGGGGTGCACGGTGCGCGCCCCGCTGTCGCTGTAGGAGAAGGCGCTCCTGCCGGTGGACCGGCGGTAGCGGTCGGCGGCGTCGTACACGTCGGTGGACCAGATTCCACTGCCCATGACAGCTCCTTAGGGGGTGAGGGTGAAGGGTCGGAAGGTGCGTGGCCCGTAGAGCCGGTCCAGCACCTGGTCGAGTTCGCGCAGCAGGCGCCAGGCGTCGTCGGGCCGGTCGCCCAGGGACCGTTGCCGGCAGCCCAGCGCGAAGGCGTGCAGCTCGCGGGGCGCGCGCGGCCCCATCAGCCAGCTCATGCAGTGGCTGGCCATCGCGATGTCGGTGCCCGGCCCGCAGGGCTGCTTGGTCAAGACTTCCGGCGGGTACCAGTCCGGGTGGCCGGGCACGACAGCCGGGATCGTGCTGCCCACGGCCGCGGAGAAGCACCAGTCGACGAGCACCACGCCGTGGGCGTCCGGCTCGATCAGCACGTGTCGGGGCAGGACCGCGCCGTGCACCACGCCCGCCCGGTGGGCCAGGCCGAGCACCACCAGCAGCCGCCGCCACATCCAGGCCACGTCCCGGGGGTCCAGCCCGTCGGGGTACGCGCGCCGCACCTCGTCGAGGTCGTGCAGGCCGGGTGCGGTGGCGAGCACGTTGATCCGCCGGTCCGCGCCGGTCGCGGTGTCGCGGTGCCGGAACTCGTCGACGAGCCGGGGCACGTACGGCAGGTAGCGCGGGTCGCTGCGCTCGGCGATGGTGCGCAGGGCGTGCGCCTCGCGGACCATCAGGTCGTTGTCGGTGGGCCGTCGGGGGAGCTTGAGCAGCCGGTCGTCGCCGACGTCGTAGAGGTCGGCCAGGTCACCCGAGTGGGCCGGCGCGCCGAGCCGGTAGTCGCCGAGGATGGTGGTCTGCCGTGCCCGCCACCGGGTGGTGACGTGGATGAACGCGTCGATGGCTTCGGCGCGTACCGCCGGGTCGGTCGGCAGGCGGTCGGGGTGCAGGGCCGCGACCAGCTCGCGGTAGCGGTGGGCCGGCTGGTCGGCGCCGAACAGGTCCGCGTCGGTGCGGGCGGCCGCGACCAGGCGGATGGCCTCCGTGGCCCTCACCGCACCGTCTCCTCGCTGGCGGGGCGCAGCAGCGCCGGATGCAGCAGGCGGGCGTCGCCGGCCCGGTAGAGCCGGGCGCGCGGGCCGCCTCGGGCACCACCGCGCTCGGTGCTGGTGCCGGTGCTCTCCACGAACCCCGGCACGGAGAGCACCTTGCGGTGGAAGTTGCCGGCGTGCAGCGGGTGCCCCCAGACCGTCTCGTAGACGGCGCGCAGTTCGCTGATCGTGAACTCGGCGGCGAGGAAGCGGGTGGCGAGCGGCGTGTACTCCAGCTTGGAGCGGGCCCGTTCCAACGCGTCGTCGATGATCCGGCCGTGGTCGAAGGCGAGCTGTCGGCTGGTCAACGCGGTCACCGGGAGCCAGATCGCCTCGTCGGCGTCGCTGCCGGCGGCCGGGTCCGGCAGGTCGGGGGCGAACGCGAGGTGCGCGATCGAGACGACCCGCATGCGCGGGTCACGGTCGGGAGCGCCATAGCTGCCCAACTGCTCCAGGTGTACGCGGCGCAGCGCCTCGCCGCCGAGCCCGGTTTCCTCGGCCAGCTCCCGTCGGGCGCCGGCGGTCAGGTCCTCGTCGGGGCGGACGAAGCCCCCGGGCAGCGCCCAGTGCCCGGCGAAGGGTGCCTCGCCGCGCCGGATCAGCAGCAGGTGCAGTGCGCCGGCGCGGATGGTCAGCGCCACCACGTCGACGGTCACGGCGACCGACGGGTAGGCCCGTGGGTCGTACGCGGCCAGGAACTCCTGCTCGTTCATCACGTCTCTCTCATACTGAGAACATCTCGGTGTGAGAACAACTTAGCGCACGAGGAAGCTTCTGCCAAGCTCGGAATTCTCAGCGCAGGTGACCCGTCAGGTGCGGTCGGCCGCGCGAGTCGTGCAGGGCGAGCCCGCCGTCCGGGAGGACCGCGAAGTTCACGGTGCTCGGCAGCGGCACGGGCAGCTTGAAGGCGACCTCGACGGTGTACGCGTCCGGCAGCCGGGCCTCCAGCGCGGCCAGGCAGCGCGCCTTGCTCCACATTCCGTGCGCGATCGGACGGCGGAAGCCGAACAGCCGCGCACCGAGTCGGGAGGTGTGGATCGGGTTGTGGTCACCGGAGACCCGCGCGTACTCCGTACCGATGCGCGGTTCCACCCGCCAGCGGGCGGTGGCCGTCGGCGCCGCGGGACGTTCGCCGGGCTCGCGCCCGCCCGGCTTGCGTTCCCGACCGAGGTACGTCGAGACGCCGCGCCACACCTCTTCCCCGTCGACCGAGCCGATCAGCACCACCTCCACCTGCCGCCCCCGGTCGTGGGGGCGCAGGTTCTCCGCGTACGTGGTGAAGTCGAGGGTCTCGTCGGCGGTGATCGGGCGGTGCGTGGTGATCCGGTTGCCGACGTGCACCAGGCCGATCAGCGGGAGGGGGAAGTCCGGCGCTGTCATCAGGCGCAGGGCCAGCGGAAAACCCATGACGTGCGGAAACGTCGCGGGCAGCCGATCGGTGAGCCGGAACCCGCAGACCCGGTCATAGTCGGCCAGCTGCGCCCGGTCGACGCTCACCCCGCCCACTGTCAACTCGACCGCCGGCAGGTCGGGCCCGCGCCGCCCACCGCCGAGGCCCGGCAGCGCGCCCAGCAACGCCCGTCGGTGCAGCGCCCCGGCCGCCGGCATCCGGGGCAGCTCGACGGGGGTACGGCTGCCCGACTCCGGCCGCGCGCCCATCACGCCCCCAGCAGGCTCTGGCCGCAGACCCGGACCACGTTTCCGCTGACCGCGCCGCTGGCCGGCCAGGCCAGCCAGCCGATCGTCTCGGCCACGTCCACCGGCAACCCGCCCTGGGCCAGGCTGTTCATCCGCCGGCCCGCCTCGCGGACCACCAGCGGGATGCGCGCGGTCAGCCGGGTCTCGATGAAGCCGGGGGCCACCGCGTTGACGCTGATCCCGCGCTCCCGCAGGGCCGGCGCGAGTGAGTCGACCAGCCCGATCACGCCGGCCTTGCTGGTGGCGTAGTTGGTCTGCCCCCGGTTGCCGGCGATCCCGGCGATCGAGGAGACCGAAATGATCCGCCCGCCGGACGGGATCAGCTCCCGCTCCAGCAGTACGTCGTTGATCCGCTCCTGGCTGGAGAGGTTGACGTCGATCACCTGGTCCCACCGGTCGGCGTCCATCCGGCCGAGCGTCTTGTCCCGGGTGATGCCGGCGTTGTGCACCACCACGTCGACCCGGCCGTGCCGGCTGGCCAGGTGCTCGGCGAGTCGGGTCGGCGCGTCCGGCGCGGTCAGGTCGAGTTGGACGGCGGTGCCGCCGATGTCGTTCGCCACCGCGGCGAGCGCGTCACCGGCAGCCGGGATGTCCAGGGCCACCACCTTCGCGCCGTCGCGGGCGAGCACCTTCGCCAGCGCAGCACCGATGCCCCGCGCGGCGCCGGTGACCAGCACGACCTGCCCGTCCAGCGGGCGGTCCCAGTCGGCCGGGATGCTCGCCGCGCCGCCGCTGACCCGGATGACCTGCCCCGACACGTACGCGGAGCGGCCGGACAGCAGGAACCGGAGAGTCGATTCGAGGCCGATGCTGGGGTCGCCCTGGGCGCGGGCCACCTGGACGAGTTGCGCGGTGATGCCCCGGCCGAACTCCTTGCCGATGCTGCGGACGAATCCTTCGAGGGCGCGCTGGGCGGTCGCCGCGCGGGGCGTCGGGCACTCCTGCGGCGGGTTGCCGAGCACGATCACCCGGCCGCTGGGCAGCACGGCCCGGGCCTGCGGGTGGAAGAAGTCGTAGAGCTGGCGCAGCTCGGTCGAGTCGGTGATCCCGGTGGCGTCGAACAGCAGTGCCCCGTACCGCCGCGGGTTGTCGCCGTGCGAACGGGTCGGCGCATGCTGCGCCGGAGCGCCCCCGACCCATTCGGTGGCGGCGGCCGGGTCGGCCAGCTCGACCCCGGCGGCGGTCAGTCTCATGGCCACCGGTTTGGCGTACCGAGCGCCGGTGGCCGCGCCGAGCAGGGCCGGGCCGGCCAGCAGCGGGTCGCCGGGGTGGTGTCGGCGCAGTCGGGGCGGGTCGGGCAGCCCGAGGCGCTTGACCAGCGCGCGGCCGGCGGCCGATTGGACGAAGCTCGCGTACCTGTCGGTCATGGGCGTAGCCTACTGGCCAGTAGGGTCCAAGCAACACATGTCGAGGAGGCGGATCGTGCAGAGCATCCGGCGGGTCGCGGTCATCGGGGGCAACCGCATCCCCTTCGCCCGTTCCAACGCCCGCTACGCGGACGCGTCAAACGCGGACCTGCTCGGCGCGGCGCTCGACGGCCTGATCGCCCGCTACGGGCTGGCCGGGCAGCGCATCGGCGAGGTGGTCACCGGTGCGGTGCTCAAGCACTCCCGCGACTTCAACCTCACCCGCGAGGTGGTCCTCGGCTCCCGGCTCGACCCACACACCCCGGCGTACGACATCCAGCAGGCCTGCGGCACCGGCCTGGAGGCGACCATCCTGGTCGCCAACAAGATCGCCCTCGGTCAGCTCGACGTGGGCATCGCCGGCGGCGTCGACACCACCTCCGACGCCCCGCTCGCCGTCAACGAGGAGATGCGCCGCACGCTGCTCAAGCTCAACTCGGCCCGCACGCTGGGCGAACGGCTCAAGATCGCGGCGAAGCTGCGCCCACTTCAGCCGTTCAAGCCGGAGATCCCGCGCAACGCAGAGCCGCGTACCGGCCTGTCCATGGGCGACCACGCCGCCCGGACCGCCCTGCGCTGGCAGATCGACCGGCGCTCCCAGGACGAGCTGGCGCTGCGCTCACACCAGCGCCTCGCGGCCGCGTACGACAGAGGTTTCTTCGACGACCTGATGACGCCGTACCTGGGGCTCACCCGGGATGCGAACCTGCGTCCGGACAGCAGCCTGGAGAAGCTCGCCTCGCTGAAGCCGGTCTTCGGCACCCGCGGCCCGGACGCCGAGCAGGCCACCATGACGGCCGGCAACTCGTCACCGCTCACCGACGGCGCGTCCACAGTGCTGCTGGCCAGCGAGGAGTGGGCCGCGGCGCACCACCTGCCCGTGCTGGCCTGGTTCAGCTGGTCGGAGACGGCGGCGGTGGACTTCGTGCACGGCGACGAGGGGCTGCTGATGGCACCCGCGTACGCGGTGCCCCGGATGCTGGCCCGTGCCGGGCTGACGTTGCAGGACTTCGACTACTACGAGATCCACGAGGCGTTCGCGTCGCAGGTACTGGCCACCCTCGCCGCCTGGGAGTCGCCGGAGTTCGCGAAGGACCGGCTCGGCCTGGACGCGCCGCTGGGCGCGATCGACACCGACCGGCTCAACGTCAACGGCTCGTCGCTGGCCGCCGGGCATCCGTTCGCCGCCACCGGCGGACGGATCGTGGCGACCCTGGCCAAGCTGCTGGCCGAGCGGGGCAACGGGCGCGGGCTGATCTCCATCTGCGCCGCCGGTGGTCAGGGCGTGACCGCCATCCTGGAGCGCTGAGCGGAGTGTGCAAGGCGACGCCCGCCGGACCCGAGGGTCCCGGCGGGCGTCGATAGCGCGGTAGGGCTCAGCCGAGGGTGAACCTCTCCCAGGTGCTGATGGCCGGGCCGTTGGCGATCAGTGGCTTGCTGCCCGCGCCGTCGGCGCTGACGTACTTGTTGTTGATACCGGCCTTGAAGCTGACAGTGCCGTCGCTGTTGCGCACGATGGTGAAACGCTCCCAGGTGCTGACGGTCGGTGCGTTCGCGACAGCGGCTTGGCGCCCGCGCCGTCGGCGGACACGAAACGGCTGTTGGCACGGGCGAAGAGGGCGATCTGACCGCTACCGAGGTCGGCGAAGTCGAACCGCTCCCAGCTACCGGCGGTCGCCGCGCTCGCGATCAGTGGCTTCACACCGGCACCGTCGGCAATCACGAAACGGCCGTTCACGCTGGCCTTCAGCGACCTGTTCGCGTCGGCGACCGGAACCTGGGCGAACTTCTCCCAGGCGCTGATCGTCGGCCGGCTCGCCGAGAGCGTCACAGCACCGCTGGGATCGGCGGTGGCGTACAGGTTGTTGCTCGCCTTGAGGCTGACGGTGCCGTCACTGTTGCGGACGACTGTGAACTTCTCCGAGGCGCCGACCATCTGACTCTCGGCGTTGAGTGATTCGTTGGCCAACTGCGTGACGTAGCGGCCGTTGGCCCGCGCGACGAGGGCCACCTGGCCGTTGCCGGCGTCGGCCAGGTCGTACTGCGCGGCGGCGGTCAACCCGACCTGGTTCGGCAGGAGAACCGACGCGGCTGTACCCACGTAGCGACGGTTGGACAACGCGAGCAGGCCCACGGAAGCGGTCCGCCGCAGCACGCTGACCTGCTCGGTGCTGCTGCCGCTCAGGCCGTCGGTTCCGATGGGGCTGACGGTGACGTTGTAGGTGCCCGGCGTGGCGTACTTGTGTGTGGCGATCGGACTGGACTGGCGGGTGGAGATTCCGTCGCCCCAGCTGAACTCGTAATCACGGATCGGGACGAAGCCCGGCGTCGAGGCGGAGGCGTCCACCCTGACCGTGCTCGTGGCGAGGTCCACTGTGGCGTCGAAGGACGACACCGGGTGTTTGATGGCCTCGGCAGCGCCACGGTCGGCGTACGCGATCGGGCCGGCGCCGGTGTTCGGCACGGCCGGATCGTCCCGGCGTGGCTTGCCCTCGGTGTCGAGATCCTGGTAGCCGGGCACCGTCGAGTTCGCCGAGTCGACATTCTCCCGGACATCCGACGTGTACCGGTCGTGTGCGGCCTGCCCGGTGACGGTGCGGAACTGGGTGAGACCCATCCTGGTTCCGTTCCACGAGTAGCCGGTCGCGGACGCGGACTGGTGCCAGGTGTTGTTGTAATCGATCACGGTGCCGCTCAGCGCGGCGTCGTGGACCGCGATCTCAGCGCCTTCGGGAGCCTGCGGGTCGCAGTAGCCCTGGTTGAAGGCGGCGTTGTTGCGGAGCACGTTGTTCTGCACCGAGACCTGCGACGATGCACCGTCGACCTGGATGCCGCCCAGGCAGCGGTCCTGGATCTCGTTGTTGGCGATGGCAGTGCCCACGGCTCCGCGGTTGTGGATGCCGTACCCGATCCCGCCCTTGATCCGGTTGTTGGCGATCACCGTCCCGGCGGCGGCGGGGCCCACCGCGATGGCAGCGCCGGAGAAGCCGGCGACGTCGCCGTCGATGATCGTGTTTTGTGGCCCGTCGACTCGAATGCCCACGCCGTCATCGACGGCGACGTGTTTCGGGTCGGTCGACACCAGTGAGTCCTCGACGAGCACCTCGCTGGTGGACACATCCATTGTCAGGCCGCCGGCAAGCGCCGTCCCGCTGACGGTGAGGTGTTCCAGCGCCGCCACCCTCACATTGGCGAGTCGGATGGCGGGCGCGGTCGCGACATTCGCCATCGTGAAGTTGCCGCCCGCGATCATGATGTTCGAGGCGTTACGCAGATCGAGGGCGGGTACGTCGGTTGACCCGCTGACATTGATATTCTCGATCTGGATGTCGTGCTGGCCGCCGATGACCAGGCCCGCGTTCGGGCCGACAAGCGTCACCGGTGTGCGGGCGTTCCAGGCCGTGAATGCGATCCGCGCCTCTGGTGTGCCGGAGCTGGTGACGGTGACGCGCTCGGCGTAGGTGCCGCCTTCGATAAGAACCGCCCCAGGGGCGGTCACCACGGCGGCTGCTGCACCGATCGTGCAGAACGGCGTGTCGTCGGAGCCGGGCCCCTGGTCGGAGCAGTTTGCGTCGGCCTGCTTGACGTACAGAATCATGGGGTCGTCTGCCTGGGCGGGTGCGCCGGTGGCCAGCAGGGTGCCGCCGGTCACCGCGATCGCGGTGAGGCCGGCGAGGGATCTTCTACGCATGCGTGCCCTCTGTCGTGAAGGGTGGATTCGGCTTCGCCGGAGATCAGATGGAGACGATGATCCGATACCGGCTGATAGCGCACCGTCCCGGGCGACAAAACGGCCAACCGGCCCCACCGGCACCCGCCCTGGCCTGCTGGTCGGACGGGCCGCCGGGTAGGAGAGAATGAGGCACGTGACGACGATCCCCAACGTGCTGGCCAACCGGTACGCCTCGCCTGAACTGGTCGCCCTCTGGTCCCCGGAGGAGAAGGTCCGGATGGAGCGGCGGCTCTGGCTCGCCGTTCTCCGCGCTCAGCGCGACCTGGGCGTGCCGGTGCCGGACGGCGTGGTCGAGGCGTACGAGCGGGTGCTCGACCAGGTCGACCTCGCCTCGATCGCCGAGCGGGAGCGGGTCACCCGGCACGACGTGAAGGCCCGGATCGAGGAGTTCAGCGCGCTCGCCGGGCACGAGCACGTGCACAAGGGGATGACCTCCCGGGACCTCACCGAGAACGTCGAGCAGCTCCAGGTGCGCGCCTCACTGGAGCTGATCCGCGACCGGGTGGTGGCCACCCTGGCCCGGTTGGCCTGGCTGGCCCACGAGCACTCCGAGCTGGTCATGACCGGCCGTTCGCACAACGTGGCGGCGCAGGCCACCACGCTGGGCAAGCGCTTCGCGTCGGCGGCGGAGGAGCTGCTGATCGCGTACGAGCGGCTGGAGGAGCTGATCGCCCGCTACCCGCTGCGAGGGATCAAGGGACCGGTCGGCACGGCCGCCGACCAGCTCGACCTCTTCGACGGCGACGCCGACAAGGTGGCCGAGCTGGAGCGACGGGTAGCCGAGCACCTGGGCTTCTCCCGGGTGCTGGACAGCGTCGGGCAGGTCTACCCGCGCTCGCTGGACTTCGACGTGCTGGCCGCGCTGGCCCAGACGGCCGCCGCGCCGTCGTCGCTGGCCACCACGATCCGATTGATGGTCGGTCAGGAGCTGGCGACCGAGGGCTTCAAGCCGGGGCAGGTCGGTTCCAGCGCGATGCCGCACAAGATGAACACCCGCTCCTCGGAGCGGGTGAACGGCTTCGCCGTGATCATCCGGGGTTACCTGTCGATGGTCGGCGAGCTGGCCGGTGACCAGTGGAACGAGGGGGACGTGTCCTGCTCGGTGGTCCGCCGGGTGGCACTGCCGGACGCGTTCTTCGCCGCCGACGGGCTGTTCCAGACGTTCCTCACCGTGCTCGACGAGTTCGGCTCGTACCCGGCGGTGATCAACCGCGAGCTGGAGCGTTTCCTGCCGTTCCTGGCCACCACGAAGATCCTGGTCGCGGCGGTCCGGCGGGGCGTCGGCCGGGAGGTCGCCCACGAGGTGATCAAGGAGCACGCGGTGGCGGTGGCCCTGGCGATGCGCGAGAAGGGCTCACCGGAGAACGACCTCTTCGACCGCCTGGCGGCGGACGGCCGACTCGGCCTGTCCCGCGCCGACATCGACACCCTGGTCGCCGACCGCAACGCCTTCGTCGGCGCCGCCCAAGCCCAGGTGGCAGCGGTGACAAGCCGCATCACCACCGTGGTGACCGCCCACCCAAACGCGGCAACCTACAGCCCACCCCCCATCCTCTAACCCCACCCACCCCACCCCACCCACCCCACCCGGCGTTGCCCGCCCTTCCCTGGGTGATCAAGAGGTTTGCGTCATTTTCGATCTCCGTGATGACCGAAACCTCTTGATCAACACGGGAGAGGGGGCCCGGTGGGCCGGTGGGTGGGTTACTCGCCGGTTGGGGTTTCGGCGGCGGTTCTCAGGTTGGGGGCGCTGGCCGGTTCGGCGATGCCGCCGGGAGACTCGGTGAAGCCCGCGATTTCCGCGGTCCCGGCGGCGACCGCCGGCTGGTCGGCCGGCATGACCTCGGGCATCTTGGGTACGGCGACCACCGCCGTCCCGTACGCGCAGATCTCCATCCACATCTCGCCACAGTCCCGACTGTCGAACCGCATGCCGATCACCGCGTTCGCGCCGAGCCGCAGTGCCTCCTCGCCGAGGCGGGCCACCGAGTCGGTGCGCCACCGGGTCAGGTTGTCCGGGGCCATCGGGTCGTACGCGCCACCGCGCAGGTTCTTCACACCCTCGCGGTACGGGTTGCGCGTCCTGGCCATCGATGACACCACCTCACCGAGAATCTGGCGGATCTCGTAGCCGGGCAGTTGCTCTGTCGTCACGACCAGCACGGTTCCGATGCTGTCAGGAGTGGCGCGACCCGATCGTGTGCATTGTTCACCTGATCGGATGCTGCAAAACGACGCGGCGCGGACGGCCGGCACGTGGCCGACCATCCGCGCCGAGCGGGGCGCTAACCGTCAGACACCGGCCACCGAGGTGATCCAGGCCCGGTTGTACGCAACGCTGCCGTAGTTCTGGATGCTCGACCCGTCGGCGGTGGAGGCGACGCCGACCTGCTGACCGTTGTAGAACTGCGGGCCACCGGAGTCACCGCGCCAGGCGTTGCCGTTGATCCGGGTGGTGCGGATCGCCTGGCCGCCGTACGCGTCGGTGGCGCTGTTGCTGGTCACCCGGACGGTGGCGGTCTTCAGCACGGTGGACGCCGAGCAGCCGCTGTAGCAGGTCATGCCCCAGCCGTAGATCGAGTTCGTCGAGTTGATCGGCGGGTTGCTGCTGGCCAGGCTCACCGCGGAGGTGCTGACGGTGCTGGAGAGCCGCATGAGCGCGAGGTCGTAGCGGGTGTAGGTGGCGCTGACCGTGCGGGTGACCCCGCCGGAGGTGCGGTTCACGCTGCCGACGCGCACCGACATGGTGCCGCTGATGCAGTGCCGGGCGGTGAGCACCCACTGCGCGGCGATGACGCTGCCGGAGCAGGTGAACGAGCCGTTGCTGAGCACCGCGGCGGCCCAGGGCGCGGACGAGACGGTGCCGCCGCCGATGATGGGTTGCGGGCCGGCGGGGGCGGCGGACGCGGCGGACGTGACGCCGAGGGCGCCGACCAGCGCGGTGCTGAGTACGGCGAGCAGGGGGCGGATGCGCATCGGGTGGACTCCTTGGACGGGGCGCGCCCGGGGTCGCCGGGTGCGGATGGAGCCGGACGGCGGGATTCCCGGAGCCGGCGGAATCGACTTACGTCGATGTAGAGTAGGGCGGGACGCGATCGTTATCAAGGAGCTGATCGAGGTTGCCCAATGTAACGATTCGGCCACCCGCAGCGCCGTATTTGTCCTGCTAGGGCCGCCTGTCGCGCCTGACAGGTCCGACTGAGCGTCAGTAATGTCGATCACTGCCTGAACTGCACCCGGCCGGTGCGTCCGCGGCGATATCTGCCAGGTACGCTGGCTGCGCTCGCCCATTGTGGGTCGGCACCCAACTGCGTACACAGTCAGGAGTGCCCAGTGCCTCGCGTCGTCGTCGACGTCATGCTCAAGCCCGAGATCCTTGATCCGCAGGGCCAGGCCGTCGCAAACGCGCTGCCCCGGCTCGGCGTCGGTGACGTCGCCTCGGTTCGGATCGGCAGGCGGATCGAGATCGAGTTCACCGGTGAACCGGACCTGGACCGCGCTCGGGAGATTGCCGACAAACTGCTCGCCAACCCGGTCATCGAGGACTTCACCGTCCGCCTGGTCGAGGCCGACGAGACTGCGGACGCCCGCTCGTGACCGCCCGGGTCGGTGTGGTCACCTTCCCCGGCTCGCTCGACGACGGGGACGCGGCCCGGGCCGTCCGGATCGCCGGCGCTGAGCCGGTCCGGCTCTGGCACGGCGACCCGGAGCTGCACGGTGTCGACGCTGTCGTCCTGCCCGGCGGTTTCTCCTACGGTGACTACCTGCGGTGCGGTGCCATCGCCCGGTTCGCCCCGGTGATGGAGACGATCGTGGACGCCGCCCAGGGTGGTCTGCCGGTGCTCGGCATCTGCAACGGCTTCCAGATCCTCTGCGAGGCGCACCTGCTGCCCGGCGCGCTCACCCGCAACCAGCACCTGCACTTCCGCAACCGGGACCAGGTCCTGCGCATCGAGTCGGCCGGGACGGCGTGGACCAACGCGTTCCAGCCCGGCCAGGAGGTGCTCATCCCGGTCAAGAACGGCGAGGGCTGCTACGTCGCGGACACCGCGACGCTGGACCAGCTCGAAGCCGAAGGTCGGGTGGTCGCCCGCTACGTCGGCGGCAACCCCAACGGGTCCCAGCGCGACATCGCCGCGATCACCAACGCCGCCGGCAACGTGGTCGGCATCATGCCGCACCCCGAGCACGCGGTGGAGGCGCTCACCGGCCCCTCGCTGGACGGCCTCGGCTTCTTCACGTCGGTCCTCAAGCACCTGGTGGGGGCGCCGGCATGACCGGCGGCACGATCATCGGTCAGCTCAACCGCCGGCCTGGCGGGCACGAGCGCAGCGAGGAGAGGTCATGACCACCCATCCGGACCCGGTACGGGACACACCGGAGGCGTACTCCGCCCCGGCGCAGCCGGCCGAGCCGAGCCTGGCGCAGCCGGTCGCACCGGCAACCGCTCCCGCCCAGCCGGCCGCCGCCGTCTGGACCGAGGGCGTGGACACCGTGCCGCGCGCCGGTGGCACCCCGGGCGAGCTTCAGCCGTACACCGAGCTGGGCCTGCGTGACGACGAGTACGACCGGATCCGGCAGATCCTCGGCCGCCGGCCCACGCAGTCCGAGCTGGCGATGTATTCGATCATGTGGAGCGAGCACTGCTCCTACAAGTCGAGCAAGGTGCACCTGCGCCAGTTCGGCGAGAAGGCCCCGCACAGCGACCGGATGCTCGCCGGCATCGGTGAGAACGCCGGTGTCGTGCAGATCTCCGACGAGCTGGCGGTGACCTTCAAGGTCGAGTCGCACAACCACCCGAGCTTCGTCGAGCCGTACCAGGGCGCGGCGACCGGCGTCGGTGGCATCGTCCGGGACATCCTCGCCATGGGCGCCCGCCCGGTCGCGGTGATGGACCCGCTGCGCTTCGGTGCCGCTGACCACCCGGACACCGCCCGGGTGCTCACCGGTGTGGTCGCCGGCGTGGGCGGCTACGGCAACTGCCTGGGCCTGCCCAACATCGGTGGCGAGCTGGTCTTCGACCCCTCCTACCAGGGCAACCCGCTGCTCAACGCGCTCTGCCTGGGCGTGCTGCCGGTCAGTCGGCTGCAGAACAAGGCCGCCGCCGGCCCGGGCAACGTTGTCGTCCTGATGGGCGCCAAGACCGGCCGCGACGGCATCGGCGGCGTCTCCGTGCTGGCCAGCGCCACCTTCGACGAGGGCAGCGAGGCGCGCCGCCCCGCCGTGCAGGTCGGCGACCCGTTCACCGAGAAGCTGCTGATCGAGGCATGCCTCGAGCTGTACGACGGCCAACTTGTCGTCGGCATCCAGGACCTCGGCGGCGCCGGCCTGACCTGCGCGCTCACCGAGACCGCCGCCGCCGCCGGCACCGGCATGCGGGTCTGGCTGGAGCGGGTGCCGCTGCGCGAGCCCTCGATGGACCCGCACGAGATCCTGGCCAGCGAGTCGCAGGAACGGATGCTGCTGGTCGTCGCGCCGGACAAGCTCGACGCGGTGCTCAAGACCTGCGACAAGTGGGGCGTCCTCGCCACCGCGATCGGTGAGGTCACCGCACCGGAGCCGGACGGCAGCCCGGGTCGACTGCTGATCACCTGGCAGGACCACCTGGTCGTCGACGTGCCGCCGGGTTCGCTGGTCGACGACGGCCCGGTCTACGCCCGGCCGATGCGCGAGCCGGCCGACCTGATCCTGCTCCAGGCCGACCGGGCCGAGACGCTGCCCCGTCCGGCCGACCCGGAGGCGCTGCGGGAGACCGTGCTGCGCATGATCGCATCGCCCAACCTGGCCGACAAGAGCTGGGTCACCGAGCAGTACGACCGCTACGTGCTGGGCAACACAGTGCTCGCCCAGCCGGAGGACGGCGGCGTGATCCGGATCGACGAGCGGACCGGTCTCGGTGTGGCGCTGTCGGTCGACGGCAACGGCCGGTACGCCCGACTGGACCCGTACAACGGCACCAAGCTGGCCCTGGCTGAGGCGTACCGGAACGTGGCGGTGACCGGCGCGAAGCCGATCGCCGTGACCGACTGCCTCAACTTCGGCTCGCCGGAGGACCCGGGCGTGATGTGGCAGTTCGCCGAGGCCGTGCGCGGCCTGGCGGACGGCTGCCTGGAGCTGGGCATCCCGGTGACCGGCGGCAACGTCAGCTTCTACAACCAGACCGGCGCGGCGGCCATCCACCCGACTCCGGTGGTCGGCGTGCTGGGCGTGCTGGACAACGTCGCCGACCGGGTGCCGATGGGCTTCGTGCCGCGCGCCGGTGGCGACCACGACCAGCTCTACCTGCTCGGCGAGACGAACGTGGAGCTGTCCGGCTCGGAGTGGGCCTGGGTGACGCACGAGCACCTCGGCGGTATTCCGCCGCAGGTCGACCTTCTCCGCGAGAAGGCGCTCGCCGAGTTGCTGGCCGAGGCGGCCCGCGTCGGTCACCTGGCCTCCGCGCACGACCTCTCCGACGGGGGCCTGGCCCAGAGCCTGGTCGAGTCCTGCCTGCGTCGCGGCGTCGGTGCCCGGGTCGCGGTGCCGGAGCAGTTCGCCGAGGGCTCGATGCCGTTCGTCTACCTGTTCAGCGAGTCCGCCACGCGGGCGCTGGTCTCGGTGCCGCGCGGCCACGACAAGGCGTTCGCGGCGCTCTGCGCCGAGCGGGGCGTGCCGTTCGAGCTGATCGGCGTCACCGACCCGTCCGGTGGTGCGCTCGAGGTGCACGGCCAGTTCCGGATCGGCCTGGACGAGCTGCGCACCGCGCACACCGAGACGTTGCCGCGCCTCTTCGGGGGCTCGGCGGCCGTCGAGGTGCCCGCGCCGGCTGCCGGTGTGGCGGGTGCGGTCGAGGCCGTCCCGCTGCCGGTCGCGCCGGCTGAGTCGGTCGACGCGGCGGCGGTGGTCTCCGAGCCGATCGCTTCCTCGGGTCCTTCTCCGGAGACCGGCGCGGTCGAGCCGATCGGGTCGGAGCAGCCCGGTGGGGCGTCCGAGTCTGACTCCGGTGACACCGAGCCGTCGCCTGACGAGCGCTGAGGCGTTGACGGCCGCCGTCTACGGCCAACCTGGATCGGGTGCCCGGTTCGACTGGGGGCTGACCGGGGCGGCCGAACTCGGCAGGGTCTGCGCGGCGCTGGTGGTGGTGGACGTTCTCTCGTTCACCACCGCCGTGGAGGTAGCGGTCGCCAGGGGCATGCGGGTGCACCCGTTCCCCTGGGGTGAGCAGGCCGCCGAGTACGCCGTCCGGGTCGGTGCGACCGCTGCTGTCGGGCGGCGGCAGACGACCACGGAACATCCGTGGTCGCTCTCGCCCGCCGCGCTGAGCAGCGCACCAGTGGTGGCGGACCTCGTGCTGCCCTCCCCGAACGGCTCGGCCATCAGCGCCGCCGCCAGCGCCACCGGTCTGCCGGTGGTCGCGGCGTGCCTGCGCAACGCACGCGCCGTCGGGCAATGGCTGCGCCGCCAGGGGTACGGCACGCTGGACGCCCCGATCGGCGTGATCGCCTCGGGGGAGCGGTGGCCGGACGGTTCGCTGCGCCCGTCGGTGGAGGACCAACTCGGCGCCGCCTCGGTGCTGGACGCCCTCTCCGGCGTGCCGGGTGGGCTCTCGGTGGAGGCGGCCATGGCGCTCGCCGCGCTGGCGAGCACCCCGGACCTGCCCGCCGCGGTGCGTGGCAGCGTCTCCGGACGGGAGTTGACCGAGAGCGGCTTCGCCGCGGACGTGGACGTCGCCGTCCGGATCGGCGTGTCGGACGTCGTGCCGGTGCTGCACCAGGGCGTTTTCTCCGCCGCCTGACCGCGCCTGACCGCCGCCAGAAACGGCCACCCGGATCTCCGGGTGGCCGTTTCCATGTGCTGTGGTGGGGTCAGTCGTCCAGCCAGTCGAGGCGGCGACCGCCGCGCTCGGTCGGCGGCGGTGGAGTGTCCGGCCGGTTCCGCCCGGCGGGCTGGCCGTAGCCGCCCTGGTCGTAGCCCCGGTCGTCGTAGCCGCCGCGCTGCTGCGGAGGCTCCTGGCCGTAGTTGCCGCCTTGGTCGTATCCACCGGCGGGCTGGCCGTAGCCGCCCTGGTCGTAGCCCCGGTCGTCGTAGCCGCCGCGCTGCTGCGGAGGCTCCTGACCGTAGTTGCCGCCTTGGTCGTATCCACCGGCCGGTTGACCGTAGCCGCCCTGGTCGTACCCGCCAGCCTCCGGAGCGCCGTATCCGGCGGTCGGCTCTGCGGCGCGACCGCCGTACGGGGCGGCGTCGGGCTGGCCGTACCCCTGCCCCTGCTCCGGCTGGTAGACGCCGGTGGCGTAAGGGTCGGCCGGGGCCGGGTACTGGGTGCTGTCGCCGGTGTACCGGCCGGTCGGCTCGTCGAACCGCTCGCCGTAGGCCGCTCCGCCAGCGGGAGCCGGCGGGTAGGCGGCGGTGCCGCCCGGGGCGTCGTAGTCACGACCGCCGTAGCCGCCACCGGAGGCTGGAGCGTTCCCGTAGCCGGCACCGTAACCGTCACCGGCCGCACCGGCACCGTACCCGCCCTCCGGGCCGGCCGGAGCGCCGTAGCCGCCACCGGAAGCCGGGGCGTTGCCGTAGCCGCCGGCACCGTACCCGGCGGACGCTGGCTCCTCGCCGTAGCCGGCGCCGCCCCAGCCCTGCTGACCCGCGCCGCCGTACGCCTGGGCAGGCGCGCCGTACGGGTCTGGCGGAACGTCGTCGACCACCGGTCGGTGCATCATCGTCGGCGCCTCGCTCAGCGCCGCGCCGCCGACCATGGTCGGGTCTGC
This sequence comes from Micromonospora salmantinae, assembly GCF_022230905.1. Taxonomy (NCBI): domain Bacteria; kingdom Bacillati; phylum Actinomycetota; class Actinomycetes; order Micromonosporales; family Micromonosporaceae; genus Micromonospora; species Micromonospora salmantinae. The sequence continues at coordinate 153,867 of NZ_JAKKFG010000013.1, read as the reverse complement.
TCCACCGCCGGGACGACCGCCGACCACCCGGGTCTGGTCGTCGGGGCCGCGGAACCCGCCGCGCGAGGGCGGCACCGCACCGCCGCCACCGGCAGCTGCCGGGGCGTCGTCGTCGTCGCCGTTCTCCCTGCGCTTCATCCAGAGCAGCACGATCGTGCCGACACCGGCGGCGACCAGGAGACCACCGAGCAGAATGATCAGGTACGAGCCGATGCCGCCGCTGTCCTCGTTGTTCGCGGCGTTCGCCGGAGCACCCTGGCTGGCCTCCTCGGTGGGCTCCTCCTCGGTGCCCTCCTCGGTCACCTCGTCGGTCGGGGTGGCCTCGGGGGTGGCGGACGGGGTGGCGCTGGGCGTCACCTCGACCTTGATCGCGAGGCTGATTCGTTGCCCGGTGACGGCCTGTCCGGCGGCGGCGTTGATCGTCTTGGTGGCCACCACGTTGTCGAAGCTGGCACCCAGATCGATCCGTCCGGGTGCGATCGGCTTGTCGGTGGTGCCGGTGAAGCGGAAGTCGCCGCTGCCGTTGCTGGTGGTGTCGAGCTGTCGGCCGGTGCTGTCGCGCAGCATGACCACCGCGTTCGGCACGGCCTTGCCGTTTGCCTGTGCGACTACCTTGCCGGAGACCGACCGCACGGTCTGGTTCTGCGGCGGCGGCGGAGCGGCCTTGCCCTTCACGGTCAGCGAGACGTTGGCGGTGTCCGGGCCGGACTCGGCCTCGACAGCCACCGTGACCGTCGCGGTCGCGTCGCCGGCGTTGTCGTTGGCCGCGATCCGGACCAGCTGCGACCTCGGCTGATTGCCCAGGCCGGGCAGGTCGATCTCGCCACAACCGCTGGCACATCGAACACCCGAGGGCAGGCCGGCGAGGCTGATCGTCGCCTTGTCGTCACCGTTACCCGGTGTGACGCTCACAGTGATCGTGGCGTCGCTGCCGGCGTTTACGGTGATCGAGCCGGGGGAAACGCTGACATCTGCGGCCATGGCTGGTGTGGCGGGGACGGCGAGCAGAGCGCCGGCAACCAGCGCTACGACCACACCGGCCCGCTGCTTCCAGGCACGTCGGTGTGTTGACACGTCCACCGCCTTCCGGGCTGACTTCCCTCTGACCGGCGGGGCGCCGGGCCGGGGATCATCACGGTACGAATACGCCGTCGGCAACTATGCCTTGTCCGACTGCATGAGCGCGACCCAGGGCCAGCGTCGCGTGTCTGGCCTGGGGGTCGTATCGTCCCGTCGTGTCCTCTCCGCACAGTAAGTCCGCTGCCGTTGTGGCCGCGTTGTCGGCGCTCGACGAGGGGCGTACACCCGAACGGCCGGTGTTCCGAGAGGCGGTCCGGTCGTTGTTGGCCGTCCTCGAGGAGCGCGCCCCCGGCCGATCGGTGGAGGTGCGCGTTCCACCATACGGGGCGATCCAGTGCGTACCGGGGCCTCGACACACCAGGGGAAATCCACCAAACGTGGTCGAGATGGCCCCGAACACCTGGTTGGAACTGGCGACCGGCAGGGTCACCTGGGCGGAGGCGGTGACCGACGGTCGTGTCCAGATGAGCGGCAACCGCGCGGACCTCTCGGCGTATCTGCCCCTCTAGTCGTCCCGATGTCCCACTGACTGTAACGGTGAGCAGCGGAATCGTGACTTTCTGTGTTGACGTCGATTCGCGTACACTGTCAGGCGATGACAGTGGTCCCGGCAGAGGAGAGTGGATCCTCCAGTGATCCCCGCCCGGCCGGTCCAGACCAGCATGAGGGAGCGGTAGGTGCCCCGAGGCGACGGCCGGCTGAGCCACGACCTTGACCCCCAACGACCTGGCCCCCAGGATGCCTGCGGCGTCTTCGGCGTCTGGGCCCCCGGCGAAGAGGTTGCCAATCTGACCTACTTCGGCCTCTACGCCCTACAGCACCGCGGCCAGGAGGCGGCGGGCATCGCGGTGAGCGATGGCTCCGGCGTGGTGGTCTACAAGGATCTTGGCCTGGTGGCGCAGGTCTTCGACGAGCCCACCCTGGCGAGCCTGCGTGGTCACCTGGCTATCGGGCACGCCCGATACTCCACCACCGGCGCGTCCAACTGGGAGAACGCCCAGCCGACGATCCGGTCGACCACCTCCGGCACGACCATCGCGCTGGCCCACAACGGCAACCTGGTCAACACGGCCGAGCTGGAGAAGGAGGTCGCCGAGCGCGGCCTCATCGCTGACGGCTCGACAAACGACACCTCCCTGGTGACGATGCTGCTCGCCAGCCGACCGGATCTGTCGGTCGAGGCGGCCGCGCTGGAGGTGCTGCCGCAGTTGCGCGGCGCGTTCAGCTTCGTCTTCATGGACGAGTCGACCCTCTACGCGGCCCGCGATCCGCACGGTGTCCGTCCGCTGGTGCTCGGCCGCCTGGAGCGCGGCTGGGTCGTCGCCAGCGAGACGGCCGCCCTGGACATCGTCGGCGCCAGCGTGGTGCGCGAGGTCGAGCCGGGCGAGCTGATCGCGATCGACGAGAACGGGCTGCGCTCCACCCGGTTCGCCGCGCCGGAGCCGAAGGGCTGCCTCTTCGAGTACGTCTACATCGCCCGCCCGGACGCCACGATCGCCGGACGCAACGTCCACTCGGCGCGGGTGCAGATCGGCCGGCAGTTGGCCAAGGAGCACCCGGTCGAGGCCGACCTGGTGATCCCGGTGCCCGAGTCGGGCACCCCAGCCGCCATCGGGTACGCGGAGGCGTCCGGCATCACGTACGGCGCCGGCCTGATGAAGAACCCGTACGTGGGTCGCACCTTCATCCAGCCGTCGCAGACCCTGCGTCAGCTCGGCATCCGGCTCAAGCTCAACCCGCTGCGGGAGAACGTCCGCGGCAAGCGGTTGGTGGTCGTGGACGACTCGATCGTGCGCGGCAACACCCAGCGCGCCATCGTGCGGATGCTGCGTGAGGCGGGGGCGCTGGAGGTGCACGTCCGGATCTCCTCCCCGCCGGTCAGCTGGCCGTGCTTCTACGGCATCGACTTCGCCACCCGGGCGGAGCTGCTGGCCAACGGGTTGGACAACGACGGCATCCGGCGCTCCATCGGCGCCGACACGCTGGGCTTCGTTTCTCTACCCGGCCTGATCGCCGCGACCGAGCAGCCGAAGACCAGGTTGTGTCGGGCGTGTTTCGATGGGGAGTACCCGATCGAGTTGCCAGCCGGCAACCTGATCGGTAAGCACGTGCTCGAAGGGGTGGGTCGACGCGTCGCCAACTCGGCGTCGGAGGCCCCGCACACCAACGGCTCGTCCGTCGCCACTCCGGGTGGCGTTACCGCAAACCGCCCGTAGCACCAACCGGCGCGGCCCGGCTACCGCCGGCGGCACCGAGAACCAAAGGGGAGAACCGTGACGCACGTGTCCGAGCGCAGCGGCGCAGGAAGCAGCCCGACCGGCGCCGGCGGCGACCGCCAGCCGTGGACGGGTGGTGCTGGCCGCCAGGCGCGCAAACGCTCGGTCTCGTACGCCGATGCCGGTGTCTCCATCGACGCGGGTGACCGCGCGGTGGAGCTGCTCAAGTCGAAGGTGCGGCAGACCCGCCGGCCCGAGGTGCTCGGTGACCTCGGTGGCTTCGCCGGCCTGTTCCGGCTGGACACGAAGAAGTACAAGAGCCCGATCCTGGCGTCCTCCACCGACGGGGTGGGCACCAAGCTGGTGATCGCCCAGCAGATGGACATTCACGACACGGTCGGCATCGACCTGGTCGCGATGGTCGTCGACGACCTGGTGGCCTGCGGCGCCGAGCCGCTGTTCCTGCTCGACTACATCGCCACCGGCGAGGTCGTGCCGGACAAGGTCGCCGAGATCGGCGCGGGCATCGCCGACGGCTGCCGCTACGCCGGCTGCGCGCTGCTGGGCGGCGAGACCGCCGAGCACCCCGGCGTCCTGCGTCCGGACGAGTACGACATCTCCGCGACCGGCGTGGGCGTGGTCGAGGAAGCCGACATCCTGAGCCCCGATCGGGTCGAGGTGGGCGACGTGGTGATCGCCATGCGCTCCTCCGGCCTGCACTCCAACGGGTACTCACTGGTCCGGCACGTGCTGCTGGGCGCTGCCCGGATGCGTCTGGACATCGTGATCGACGACTTCGGTCGGCAGCGGACCCTCGGCGAGGAGCTGCTCACCCCGACCAAGATCTACGCCAAGGACTGCCTCAAGCTGATCGCCGAGGCCGAGGTGCGGGCGCTGTCCCACATCACCGGTGGCGGCATTCCCGGCAACCTGGTCCGGGTGCTGCCCGAGCACGTCGACGCGGTGGTCAACCGGTCCACCTGGAAGCCGCAGCCGATCTTCGACCTGATCCAGACGAAGGGTCGGATCGACGACCACGACATGGAGTCGACCTTCAACATGGGCGTCGGCATGTTCGCGATCGTGTCGGCCGAGGACGCCGACCGGGCGCTGGCCACCCTGACCGGTCGTGGCGTCGAGGCGTGGCAGGCTGGCGAGATCATCGAGGGCACCGGCAACGTGCAGATGGTCGGTCAGCACACCCGAGGATGATCACTTTCCGGTGATCGTACGGGCACCTGATCAGGGCTTCACCCGAGTGGCCAATGCCGCCTAGCCTGAAGGGCACCCTCAGGCTAGGCGGAGGAGGGCGATGGCTGCTCGGGGACAGTCGTTCAGCGGGATGCGCGGTCTGGCCGCCGTCCCGTCGTACGTCGTCATGCAGCCCACCACCCTCTGCAACCTCGACTGCGCGTACTGCTATCTGCCGTTTCGCGCCGCCGACCGCCGCATGCCGGTGGCGGTGGCCGAGGCGGTCGCGGCAGCTGTCAATCCCTGGGCGGCGAACGGTCGGTTCTCCGTCGTGTGGCATGGCGGCGAGCCCCTGGCCACTGGTCGAGAGCACCTGGCCGATCTGATCGCCCCGTTCGGGCCAGAGGTCGAGCACCATGTGCAGACCAACGCCACTCTCATCGACGACGACTGGTGCGATTTCTTCGCCCGGCACGAGATGCGGGTGAGCGTGAGCGTCGACGGGCCCCGGGCGCGCAACGGCGACCGGGTCAACCGGGGCGGTCAGCCGGCGTACGACCGGATCCTGCACGGCATCTCGGTGCTGCGGCGGCGCGGTCTGCCCTTCTCCGCGCTGGCCGTGGTGTCCCGGCCCGAGCCGGGGCTCGCCACCGAGCTGTACGAATACTTCCTTGAGCTGGGCTGCGACGTGCTGGGCATCAACATCGAGGAGACCGAGGGGGTCAACACCCGCGACAACCGCCACGACCCGTCGGCGGTGTCCGCGTTCTGGGCGGAGTTGGTCGGCGCGTGGCGCCGGGAGCCCCGGATCCACCTGCGGGAGATCGAGTGGTCGTTGCGCTACGCCGCGGCGGTGCTCGACAACTCGGCGGACGCATTGCTGCCCCGCCACCTGGACCCGATCCCCACGATCGGTCACGACGGCTCGGTGATCGTGCTCTCCCCGGAGTTGGCCGGTTTCACCGACCCGCACTACGGCGACTTCAGTAGCGGCAACGTGCTGACGACCCCGTTGGCGCAGATCCTCGGCGACGCGGCGACGACGCCGTGGGTGAGGGAGTTCCTGGCCGGGGTGGAGGCGTGTCGGGCATCCTGCCCGTACTTCGGCTTCTGCGGTGGTGGCCATGCCGCCAACCGTTACTTCGAACTGGGGCGTTTTGACGGTACGGAGACCGAGCACTGCCGCAACAGCAAGATCCGCCTATTGGAGGGAGTGTTGGAGCATGCCCGAGACCACCAGTCACCGGCGGCCTGAGCGCGAAGCGGACGACGGAGTTACCGAACGGGTGCGGGACGCGGCTCCCGCGCTCGTCGCGCTGCTTCAGGAGGCCGAGGACGCCCGGCGGCTGCGTTCGGAGGTGTCGGGCGCGGAGGGCTCCAGCGCGGTCTGCGCCTGGAACCACTTCGAGAACATCCCGACGTTCTACAACTGGAACAATCGCCCGCGCTGAGGGAGCCGTTGTCAGGGGCCTGTCGAGCGACCGGAGTGGATCCGGTCGGGCCAGGCCCCTGATCGTCGGCGACTGCACGTGCACGGGACGTGCGTGAGCACGCGGGGGTTACCGCGTGCTCAGCTGCGTCGAGAGGTCAGCGGGTCGGACGGACCCAGGGATCCGGATCGTCGTCCGCGTGATCCTCATCATCGTCGTCGACGAACTCTTTAGAGTCGTCGTCGAAGTGGTGCTCAGACTTACCAGCACCCGCCAGTTCGCGCTGCAAAGCGGTGAGGTCGGTGTTCGGGGAGTGGTACTTCAACTCCCGCGCCACCTTAGTCTGCTTGGCCTTAGCACGGCCGCGCCCCATGGCTCGACCCCCTCGCACAGAATGCGGGGCAGCCCGAAGGCGGGCCCCGATGACGTCAGGCATCTCTCGTGGCTCTTACGGTACATGGGGATGCCATCGTTCGGCACCTCGGGTTACCGTCAGCCGGCTCTGCGCGTCGCGTCGATCCGGCCGTCACCCAGTGTACCGGGTAAGGAGCGGAACGGTTAGCACCCGTGACACCGGACAAACCGCATCAAATTTGACCCCGGCTCAGCTTACCCAGCGAGGCCCGGCACCGAGGCCCGGAGGCGGATCTCGCCGACCCGCCCCCGGGGCTGGAGGCGCTCAGCGCAGGTGGATCGCGCGCAGCCGACCGACGTCCGCCATCCGCCGCTCCGCCAGCCGGTCGGCGGCCACCGCCGGCGGCACGCCCTCGGCGTCAGCCAGGTGCAGGATCTCGCGGGTGGTGTCGTAGATCCGGGTCGCCCGCAGCTTCGCCCGGTCGAAGTTGAAGCCCTCGATCTCGTCGGCCACCTGGATCACGCCGCCCGCGTTGACCACGTAGTCGGGGGTGTAGAGGATGCCCCGGTCGGCCAGCAGCTTCTCGATGCCCGGGTGGGCGAGCTGGTTGTTCGCCGCCCCGGTGACCACCTTGGCGCGCAACGCCGGCACGGTGTCGTCGTTCAGGGCGCCACCCAGCGCGCACGGCGCGTACACGTCGATGTCCGCGGCGACCAGCGCGCTGGAGTCGTCGACGAGGGTGACCTGCGGGTGGTTGCTGCGCACCCACGCCAGCGCCTTCGGGTTGACGTCGGTGGCGACCACCTCGGCGCCATCCTCCAGCAGGTGCCCGGTGAGGTACTTGCCGACCTTGCCCAGCCCGGCCACGCCGACCCGCCGGCCCCGCAGGCTCGGAGTGCCCCACACGTGCTCGGCCGCGGCCCGCATCCCCTGGAAGACACCCCAGGCGGTGAGGATCGACGAGTCGCCGGCGCCACCGTGCTCCACGCTGCGCCCGGTCACGTAGCGGGTCTCCCGGGCCACCACGTCCATGTCCGCCACGTACGTGCCGACGTCACAGGCGGTGTAGTAGCGGCCGCCCAGCGACTCCACGAAGCGGCCGTACGCGCGCAGCAGCGCCTCGCTCTTGATCTGCTCCGGGTCGCCCCAGATGACGGCCTTGCCGCCGCCCAGGTCCAGCCCGGCGAGCGCGTTCTTGTACGCCATTCCGCGGGACAGGTCCAGCACGTCGGCGAGGGCGTCGTCCTCGCTCGCGTACGGGTAGAAGCGGGTGCCCCCGAGCGCCGGGCCCAGCGCGGTGGAGTAGATCCCGATGATCGCCTTCAGGCCGCTCTGCTTGTCCTGGCAGAACACGACCTGTTCGTGACCGGTCGATACCGGGTCGTCGGTGCTCGCGAATACGCCCATTGTTGGCTCCTACTGTGGTGTGCGTCCTTGTGGGACGCGGACCTGGTGGACCCCGGCGGGGATGCTGCCGGTGTGATCGAGCCTAGTATCGGCCGCCGGGCGGGCGCTCGACGCGCCGCGGCCGTCCCACGGTGCGGCGCGCGTGCTCCGGCCGCTGACCGCGTACGGGCGTGGTTCGTGGGAGGATCGCGCGGTGCCGTCGCTCTTCGCTTCTTACCTGCGCGTGTACGAACCGCTGGCCGCCTTCGATCGAGACCGGCAGAGCTACTGGCGCCGCTACGTCTCGGAGGGGCGCGCGATAGCCCCGGTCGAGGGGCCCGGTCGGCAGCGGACGGCGGTGATCGAGGCGCTGGGTGCTGGCTGGACCCGGCTGCCGGACCTGCCGGAGGAGGCGTACGTCCTGGAGACGGACGAAGGCCTGCTGGTCTGCCCCTGGAACCTGCGCATCCGGGTCGCTGAGGCGGCGCTCAGCGCCCGGGACGGGGTGCCCTCGGTGCTCGCCGACGCCTTCGTGCCGCCGGTGCTCGCCGGGCAGGCCAGGGCGGTGGTGGACGACTGGCGCAGTGGCGCCCGGGTGCTGGAGCACGGGGTGCCCCGGGTGCACGAGCAGATCGCCACCTGGGGCGTACCGCTGCGGTGGTTCGTGCTCTTCGACCCGGCGGAACGCGACCTGGTCACCCAGCCGGGCCGACGGGCGCTGCGCTACCGCACCGAGATCTCCAAGGCTCGACGCCGCTCGTCACGGGCGCTGTCGGTGCTGCGCAAGTCGGTCGGCGAGGCGCCGATCACCGAGGCGGTGGAGGAGGCGGCCCGCTGGTTGGAGGAGTTCCATCCGCGGTCCGTGGTCGAGCTGGACTACGGGGGTCTGGTCGACCTGCTCTCCGACGAGACGCTCGCCGCTGACGACTCGCCCGAACTGGTCGCCGGCGGGCTCGCGGGGCTGTCCCGCGGCGAGGCCGAGGAGGCGTCGGCCGCGTACGACAAGTTGGTGGCCCGGTGGCGCGCGGTGCAGCTGTTGGAGCGGTGCAACTAGGGCATATCACCCTAGGAGCGCTCCCAAGGTGAGTTGTGCTCGTAGTTGACGCATCACGAACCGTGATCATGAGTCCGAATAAGGTGGTTTCTGCCGTGTAAAAGTCGTAAAAATCGGGCATGGTTCATCCGTCCGTCTAGGGACCTTCATCCGTTCGGCCCATGTCGGACATCGGGGACTAGCCGGACCATGGGAGACGCGTCGGCCGGCGGGACCCCGGCCGATGTCTATACATGTGGAGGAGTGACCGATGGCATCGCGAACGCACGAACCAGAGCCGCTACTCACGCCGGCCGAGGTGGCGTCGATGTTCCGGGTCGACCCGAAGACGGTGACCCGGTGGGCCAAGGCTGGCAAGCTCAGTGCCATCCGCACCCTGGGTGGCCACCGTCGGTACCGTGAGTCGGAGGTCAGGGCGCTATTGCAGGGCCAGATCCCGCAGCAGCGGCAGGGCGACTGAGCAGGCAACAGTTCTTCGTCAGGGGCGGTGGATCTCGATCTGCCGCCCCTGACGTATGCCCAGCCCGAGCACGACCCCGGCCGCGCCTCAGCGCTGCGGGGTCAGCGCCGCGGCTCGGCCAACGTCACCCGGATGCCGACAGTGCCGCCCTCGCCGCGACGCAACCGGCTGCCCAGCAGGCTCAGCCGGCCGATCAGGCGGTACTTGTGCTTGAGCAGGTCGCGGACCCGACCGGTGTCACCGCCCCCGTAGATCGTCGCGTGAGCTGACACCTCCGCCCCGTGTGGCCGGCCCCGCACGTCGCACGGGGCCACTGTCACGTCGCCGTTGCGGCGGATCCGCTTCACCTTGCCCGAGTCGGCCCGGGTCCAGACCGCCAGCGCCTCCCCGTCGCGTACCGCCCAGACCGGGGTCGGCACCGCCCGACCGTCCTTGCGAAAGGTCGTGAGCAGGATGTACTTCTCGGCCGACAGCCGGTCCAGCATGGTCACGCCGCCAGGATACGGCCGGCGCGGGCCACTGAGTGGCCGGATAGCGTGAACGCCGTGACGGTTGAGCCCCTAATCGGTGACGTGATCGGCGAACTGCTGCGAGACACGCTCGCCGTGGCCACCGGAGTAGGTCCCCGGCCCCTGGTAGGTGGTCGACTGCCGCGACCGGTCATCGAGATCATCGAACGGGACGACGGTCTGATCAACGGCGCCCCGTCCGCGCACTACCTGGACGGGCCGGCGGAGTGGCAGCCGTACGACCACCGCGCGGTGGACCGGGCGCACGGCGAGACGCTGGACATCGGCACCGGAGCCGGCCGGATCGCGCTGCTGCTCCAGGAGCGCGGCGTACCGGTCACCGGGCTGGACACCTCAGCGGGCGCGCTGGAGGTGAGCCGGCGTCGCGGTGTCCGGCGGCTGGTGCACGGCACCGTCGACACACACGTCGCCGACGGGTCGCGGTACGACACGTTCCTGCTGCTCGGCAACAACCTCGGGCTGTTCGAGGGGCGGGACCGCGCTCCCGAGTTCCTGGCCGCGCTCGCCGCACTGGCCCGACCGGGGGCGCAGATCATCGCGCAGGGCACCGACCCGTACGGCACCCGCGACCCGCTGCACACCGGCTACCACGAGCGCAACCGTCGGCGCGGCCGGCTCGGTGGCCAGCTGCGGCTGCGGCTGCGCTACCGCGAGTTGAGCACCGAGTGGTTCGACTACCTGGTCTGCTCGGCGGACGAGTTCGCCGGCCTGGTGCACGGCACCGGTTGGCGGCTCACCGATGTGGACGACCGCGACGCCCCCTACTACCTGGCCACCCTGCGCCTCGTCGACTGAGCAGGACGGCCCCCGCACTCCGCCAGGCGGAGAGCGGGGGCCGTCCGTACGTCTCAGACCTGGACGGTCGGGGGGAGCTGCTCGGGCGGAAGGCCGCCGTCGCCGTCGACAACCTCGTCCGGTTGGCCGTCCTCGTCGATGTCGACCATGGTGATGTCCACCTTGCCGTCACCGTCGGTGTCGAACTGGAACAGGTCCGCCTTGCCGTCGCCGTCGGTGTCCACCACCCACACGTCGGTCTTGCCGTCGTTGTTGGTGTCGGCGCGCAGCAGTTCGACCCGCTCGTCGCCTCGGGTCTCCACGATCTCCCCGTCGGTGACGCTCTCCGGTGCCTGGCTCATGTCGATGCGGTCCTTCCCTCGGTTGACGGGCCGTCATTACCCGATCCGGCGCTCCCCCACGCATGGGCCGGGTCGTCGCGCTGTCTAGGGTCGCACCATGAGCGAGCGGAGCGGGCGGGACACCCGGGCCGGCGTAGCGGGGACCCCGCGCGTCGGCGGACGGGACAGGGAGGCGTGATGAGCGATCGTTTCGTGGTCGTCGGTGCCGGCACGATGGGACTTGGCATCGCGTACGTGGCGGCCGGCGCAGGGCACGCCGTCGAGTTGGTCGAGGTGGACCCCGAGCGGGGTGCGGCAGCGCTGAACCGGCTCGCCGAGCTGTGGGAGCGGGCGGTGCAGCGCGGGAAGCTGAGCGCCGACGAGGCCGCCACGAACCGGCAGCGGGTGACGCTGCGCCCGACCCTCGCCGAGGTCGCTCCCGCCCCCCAGGTGATCGTGGAGGCGGTGCCGGAGCGTCTCGCCCTGAAGCGTGCGGTGCTCCGGGACGCCGCCACGCTGCGTCCGGCGCTGCTCGGCAGCAACACCTCCAGCATCGCCATCGGGGCGCTGGCCGCCGAGCTGGACGCGCCCGAGCGCTTTCTCGGTCTGCACTTCTTCAACCCGGTCTGGGCGATGGCGCTGCTGGAGATCGTGGTCGGCCCGGCCACCGCCGAGGAGACCACCGCCGCGGCCGTCGCGCTCGCCGGCCGGCTCGGCAAGGACCCCGTCGTCGTACGCGACATGCCCGGCTTCGCCACCTCCCGGCTCGGGGTCACCCTCGGGCTGGAGGCGATCCGGATGGTCGCCGACGAGGTGGCCAGCCCGGCGGACATCGACAAGGCCATGGTGCTCGGCTACCGGCACCCGATCGGGCCGTTGGAACTCACCGACCTGGTCGGCCTCGACGTGCGGCTGGACATCGCCCGCACCCTCCAGGCCGCGTACGGGGACCGCTTCGCGCCGCCCCCGCTGCTGCTGGAGATGGTGGCCGCGGGGCGGCTGGGTAAGAAGTCCGGACAGGGCTTCTACCGCTGGGAAGGCGGTGTCAAGCAGTGAGCGGGTTGCGGATCGAGGAGCGGCCGGACCGGCTGGTGGTCACCCTGGACCGGCCGGAGAAGCGCAACGCCATCGACGCCGACCTGATCGCCGAGCTGCACCAGGTCTGCGCCGAGCTGGAGGCGCGGCCGCGCCTGCTGCTGCTCACCGGCGGCGCGTCGGGCATCTTCGCCGGTGGCGCCGACATCGGCCAACTCCGCGAACGGGGTCGCACGGACGCCCTCGCCGCGATCAACTCGGCCGCCTTCGCCCGCATCCGGGCGCTGCCGATGCCGACCGTGGCGGCCGTCGACGGCCCGGCGTTGGGCGGTGGCGCGGAGCTGGCGTACGCCTGCGATCTGCGGGTGTGCACGGCGCGGGCGGTCTTCGGGCAACCGGAGGTGCGGTTGGGCATCCTGGCCGGCGCCGGTGCGACCCACCGGCTGCCCGCGTTGATCGGCGAGGGCCTGGCCAAGGAGCTGCTCTTCACCGGTCGGCGGGTGGACGCCGCGGAGGCCCTGCGGATCGGCCTGGTGAACCGGGTGGTGGACGAGCCGGGCGAGCTGCTGGCTGTGGCGCACGCGTTGCTGGACGAGATCGCCCTGGGCTCACCGTTGGCGGTGCGGCTGACCAAGCTGGCGGTGGACGCGCCGGCCGCCGCGCACCCGCATCTGGACCTGGTCAGCCAGGCGGTGCTCTTCGAGGACGACGAGAAGCACCGCCGGATGACCGAGTTCCTGGAGCGCCGCCGGCCGCGCTGATCCCGCGTACCAGAAACGGCCGCACCGGCGGGAAGCCGGTGCGGCCGTTGTGGTTTCTGGTCCTGCCTACTGCCGGATCTGCACCCCGGCGTCGGCCAGGCCGCGGATCACCTGGGCGGACTCACCGAAACCGATGATCAGTACGGCGTCCGCGCCGAATTCCTTGATCTCCTTTGCGCCGCCGCTGAAGTCGACCGGTGCGGCCTTCGCGTCGGCCGGCGGCTCGTACGTCAACAGCTTGAGCCGGTCGTTGGCGATACCGGCCTTCTCCAGCTCCTCGCGGACGGTGCCCTGGAGGCCCTCACCGTAGGAGTCCTTGCGGGCGACGATGACGATCTTCTGTGACCCGTCGCGGAGGATCACGTCGGCCAGCGCCCGGCCCTGGAGGCTGTCCGGCGGGGCGGTGCGGAAGTAGAGGCCCTGGTCGTCGACGTCGGTCAGGCTGGCGTCGGTGTTGGACGGGGAGAAGAGGATCTTCCCGGCCTGCACCACGTCCGGCAGCACCGCCCGGGAGATGCCCGAACCGCCGGCACCGATGATCACGCTGACGCCGTCCGCCACGTGCTTGGCCACCGTCGCCTTGGCCACTGCCGGGTTGGTGCCGTCGTCGCCGTCGAGCCACGTCACCGGCTTGCCCAGTGCGCCGCCAGCGGCGTTGATCTCCTTGATCGCCAGCGCGGCGCCGGCGGCCATCGGCGGGTAGGCGATCGAGAGGTCACCGGTCTTCGGCAGCAGGCTGCCCAGGATCAGCGGCTCCTGGTCGGCGGCGCCACCCGGGCGCTGCTTCTTCGGCTTCGGCGGCGTCTTGGTGCTCGCCGCCGACTCGATGCCCGCGCCGACGAACTCGGTCTTGCCGTCGTTGATCTGCTGCCCGTCGAAGGTCAGTGTGGCGTAGCTAGCGGTGGCCGGCTCACCCTTGTCGGTGAAGCCCGCCCGGGTCAGCGACACGCCGCGGTACTCGATGTCCTGCCCGTTGCGGGCCAGCGCGAGACAACTGGCCGGGTCCTCGCAGCGCTGCCCGTCGTTCGTCACGGCGACGATCTGCTTGGTGATGGCGGCAGGGTCGGTGCTCCCGGCCAACTGGGCGGCGAGCACGGCGATCACCACCGCGTCGTACGTCTCGGCGGAGTACACGTAGTCCGTCAGCGCCGGATTGACGGCCCGTAGCCGGCCCTTGAAGTCGTCTGGCAGCGGAACGAGGGGCGTGGTGCCCTTCATCCCGTCGACGAGACTCGCCCGTTCCTTCAACTCCGCAGGGTAGGAGTTGAGCATGTTGCCGTCCGTGCCGTAGAGGCGCACCTGTTGGGCGCTGGCCTCTTCGGGCTTGTCATCCCCGCAAGCGCTTGTGGCGAGCAGGATCGTCGCGCAGGCAGCCAATGTGGCTACCCGCGAGCGGCGTGATTCGAACATGGTCGTCCTTCCTCCGGCGAAGGTCCGCTGCGCACATTAGCGTGCCGAGGCCGGCGGCGGGACCGTGGAGGTGGCGTAATGCGCAGGTAGCTCGCGTTGAACACGGACAGTGACGGTTGTCGGGGGTGCTTGACCACCCGTCCTACTGTGCGCTGCGTGACCGACCTACCACAGCAGACGTTCGATGACGCGGCCGCCGTGCTCCGTTCGGCGCTGACCGGCGATGGAGACGCGGTGGTGGGGGCGTTCGACGCGGTCGTCGACCGGGCCGGCCTGAACGGCGCGTACGGCGTCGCCTGGTGCCTGGCCGCGACAATGCTCGGTGACGCGCCGGCGGCCAGCGGGGCGGCGCTCGACTTTCCGGGGATCGATCAGGCCGGGTACGACACCCGCTGGGTGGCCCGCTTCGTCAGCGCGTACGCGAATCGGGACGAGCCGACCGGGGAGGCGCTGTTCGGCGCGGCGGCAGCCGACGGGCTGCTCCCCGACTGCCTGCTCACACTCGCCGGCTCGACGATCGCCACCCTGCGCAGCCGCGCCGGGTGAACCGCGACCGTACGGATCGGTCAGAACGCGTGGTACGCGATCAGCGGTTCGTACTCATACCGCAGGTTCTCGAAGCGGACCCGGAAGTTGACGCCGTCCCGGACGTTGGTCGCCACGGTGATCCAGCCCGAGTTGGCCGGCAGGTAGGTCCAGTAGTTGCAGGCGCTCGTCTTGTCGACGAAGATCACGCACGCGTCGGTGGCGTACACGCTCGCGTTGCGCACGTTGATGTCGCGACAGCGCGTCGTGGTGCGGTACTGGCCGGCCGAGCCGCCGTAGCGGCCGGTCTCGAAGTACGACCGGACCGCCCCGCCGTAACAGGTGGCGAGCGGGCCGAACGCGTTCGCCCCGGAGTTGACCGGCGTGGTCGGTGTGGTCGGCTCCGCCTGCGCGGGCGTGCCGACGGAGAGCAGTGCGGTGGCCGTGGCGACGGCAAGTAGACGAGCGGTCGGGGATGGCATCCGTTCGTTCCTCCAAGCAGTTGGTTGACCGTCCGTATCGGACTGATCATCTGGCCGTGACGATGATACGTATCGATCGATTGCCGTGCGGCCCCGATGATGTCCGGCCCGTGTGGTAGCTCTGTAGGCATGTCCGAGGCCATGCTCAGCAAGGTGCGCAAGCTGCTGGCCCAGGCCGAGGACCCGGCCTGCACGCCGGCCGAGGCCGCCGCGTTCACCGCCAAGGCGACCGAGCTGATCGCCCGCTACGGCGTCGACCGGGCGCTGCTCGCCGCCCGGGACCCGACCACCGACCCGGTCGGCGATCGGGTGCTGGACGTCGTCGCCCCGTACGCCCGCGACAAGGTCGGCCTGCTCGCCGCGGTGGCCGAGCCGCTGCGCTGCCGCTGCGTACGCCGTCGGCAGGGCAACGGCTTCGCCCTGCACCTCTTCGGCTTCGCCAGTGACCTGGAACGGGTCGACCTGCTCTTCACCTCACTGCTCGTGCAGGCGGCGCACGGCCTGGCCGCCACCGAGGTGCCCGCGGACGACCACCCCGCCGCCTTCCGCCGCTCCTGGCTGGCCGGCTTCGCCGAGGTGGTCGGAGGTCGACTCTGGGCGGCCGAGTCGGCGGCGGCCACCGAGTCGGGCGCACCGTCGATGGCGCTGGTGCTGGCCGACCGGTCCGACCGGGTGCAGCGCCGGCTCACCGAGGAGTACCCACGGCTGCGTACCGCACCGCCACGTCGGTTGGGCGGCACCGGCTTCGGTTCGGGGGCGGAGGCCGGCCAACGCGCGAACCTTGGTGGTCGGGACGTCGGCGGCGTCGCTGCCGGTCGGCGGCTCGGCCGGTGACCCGGCAGGTCGTCAGGCCGTCGAGCTGGGACGGTGGCGCGACACCGTGGCGACGTAGCGGGTGAGTAGCTCGTGCCAGCCGGCCGTGAGCGCCTTGCGGTAACCCTCGGCAGCCTCGCCGTGCCGGTCGAAGTGCCGATGCTCCAGCTCGACCCGGGTGTGTTCCGGCCCCTCGGCATGGAACAGCACCTCGACCTCGCTCGCGCGGGCCGGGTCCGGCACCGGCGCCCGGTCGGGACCGATCTGCCACACGAAGACCAGTCGGCGAGGCGGATCCCAGGTGAGCACCCGACCCCAGTCGGCGCGGAAACCGTACGGGCCGATCTCGTAGAGCATGCCGCCGGCCCGAGGCTCCATGCCCAGCTCGGCCAGCGCGTCCGGGCCGGACCAGGTGTATTCGGTGACCCACCAGTCGGTCAGCTCGTCGGTGAAGACCGCGAACGCGTGCTCGGCGGAGCCCGGGACGAGAAGGCTGCACCGGAGAGAGAACTGGCCGACGTCCTGCCGGATGTCGGCCGGATCAGTCAATTCCTGTCCCATAGGCCCGGACCATACCGGCTGATGCCTCGGTGTGCAGCTTCGCGCTGTGCCCGGTTCCAGACAGCGGGTCGTCGAGTCGTCACGGACGGGATGGCCCGCCGGAAAGCGGGTAACCGCGCCCAACGGCTCGGACGACCGGGCCGGTGTGCAGGTGGGGCGGGAGAGCATGAGCGAGAGCGGGCAGCAGCGGGAGCCGGACCGGAACGTCGACAGCGGGAACCCGGACGTCCTGCTCGACATTCCGAAGGTCTCCGTCGACTCCATCCGACTGGCGGTCGACGGTCTGGAGGCCGACCTGTCGCTGCGGGCCCGGGTGGCCAACCTGCTCCAGGTCGACGCCGGCGTACGGGTGCACCTCAACGGCGGCGAGTTGAACATCGACGGGGTGAACGCCGAGGCGCAGCTGCGGGTGCGGTTGGAGCAGCTGACCAGAATCCTGGGCCGCGCGCTCGACACGCTCGACCACAACCCACACATCATCGAGGCGCTCGCGGGCACGGCCGGCACCGCCGTCGACGACGTGAACCGCAGCGCCCAGCAGTTGGCCGCGGGCGCAGCGGAGATCAAGGCATCGAGTCGACGCCTGGGTTCTGATCGGCCGGATGCGGGTCGGTCCGGGGCTGGCCCGGTCGGTTCGGGACCGGGTGCCGGCGGACCCGGGCCGCGAGCCGGCGGCCCAGGGCTTGCCGACCAGGCGCAGCCGCAGGGCCAGCAGCCGCAGGGTCGGCGTCCTCAGGGCCAGCATCCGGGATCGGCGGGGCCGACCGCCGGGCAGACCGGCAACAAGCCCGGCCAGTCGGCGGCGTCCGGTCCGAGCCCGTCCGGGGACGGCGACGGTGGTCTTCCAGGCGCGGCGCAGGCTGCGGCGCAGAACGCAGCCCAGTTCGCCGAGCAGGCGGGGGAGACGCTACGAGAGGCCGGGCGCAGCGTGTGGGAGGCGATCCAGGGCAGCGTGGCCCAGCATCGCCCGCAGGGTCGCCGCGACCACTGAACACCGCGCGCGGTGTCGCGCCTGCTGGGACCGCGCGACTTCAGAAAGTCGTGTTGATCATCCAGGAGAGTGGTGGGTATGGCGTCACTGAAAGCGACCCACCAAAGCAAGATCCCCACCTGCGTTTCCGCTGGCGGGGACCTCTGTAGCCCGGCGAAAGGCTATGTGGCCAGGGGCGGGGTCGAACCGCCGACCTTCCGATTTTCAGTCGGACGCTCGTACCAACTGAGCTACCTGGCCGTGTCGCTCGGCTCATGTTACCCGGCAACCGGACGAACCGGCGGCAAGGCGACCTGCTCCGATACGCAGAACGCCGCGCGGGGCGCGGCGTCAGCGCTGCGGTCCTGACGGGACTTGAACCCGCGACCTCCGCCTTGACAGGGCGGCGAGCACTCCAACTGCTCCACAGGACCTAGCTTGTGTTGCTCCGACTTGCGCCGGTCTTGCCTTGCTCCGGCTTACGCCGGTCGTGCCCCCAACGGGATTCGAACCCGTGCTACCGCCTTGAAAGGGCGGCGTCCTGGGCCGCTAGACGATGAGGGCGGCCCCGCCATCATTGCACATTCGCAACTTCAAGCGGACTTGCTCCCATCCGGCCCCGCCGGAGGCTTGGAAAGCATACGTGATGCTCCGTCGGTCGACAAAATCGGTGTCGGCAAGGGCTTGATGCGGGCCATAACCGCAGGTCAGAGCGTTTCTAGCGGAGCCGGGTGATGCCGAAACGCTGCTTCAGGTCGGCGATCAACTTCGGGCATGCGGCGAGTGTCGCGGCCCGATTACCGCCCCCGTCGTGCAGAAGGACGATCCCACCGGGCCGGGTGGCGGCGTGCACACGCTTGCCGATCGTGGCCGCGGTCGGCTTGTCCCAGTCCTGCGGGTCGACCGACCAGTGCAGGGGACGCATGCCGAGGTCCTTGGCCACCCCGAGCACCTCCGACGTCCACCGGCCGCCCGGCTGCCGGTAGAACGACACCTTCGCGCCGGGAACGGCCTTCCGGATGGCCTTGTTGGTGCGGTCCAGGTCGGCCCGGATCTCGCCGACAGGTCGGCGGGCAAGATCGAGGTCGTGACGCCAGCTGTGGTTGCAGAGCTGGTGTCCCTCCCGGACGATCCGCCGGACCAACTCCGGGTGACGTTGCACCTCGCGACCGACAACGCAGAAGGTCGCCGTCACCTTGGCGGCCTTCAGCTGGTCGAGCACCTTGGGTGTCCAGGCCGGGCTGGGCCCGTCGTCGAACGTCAGGGCCACCGGGCGTACGCCGGTGTTGCGCCCCAGACCGGCGGGGAGCTTGGCCGGCAGCGGCCGCAGGGGCGGCTTGGCCGGCTTGGTGACGCTGGGGTGCGGTGTCGGGGTGGGCGGCGTGGTCGATTCCACCGGCCGTGGAGCGCCGGCGGGTGCGATGGTGCGCTCCGGCTGCGCACAGCCGGAAAGGGCCAGCGCCACGGCGAGGACGGACGCCAGGATGGCGCGGGCTTGCATCTGCTCGCTCCCGGAGGGTCGGGGTAGGCGGACCCGCCCGACGGTAGTTCACGCCGCGATCCGGCGACAGTGCGATCAATCACGCCTCGACTGGCCCAGGGAGTCGCGGACGGCGGCGGAGAGCGAGACCGCCTCGGCCAGGTCGACCGGTCGCACCACCCCGGCGGGCAGCGTGTCGGCTCGCCAGCCGGGGCCGGCGGCGAGCACCAGCAACGGGCGCCGGGGGGCGGCGAGCAGCGCGCTGAGTTGGGTCGGGTCGGCGGTGGCCCGGGTGTGCGACCAGAGCACCACGGCGGCCGGTCCGGTCCGGTTGACCGCCTCGACGAGGGCAGCCACCGGCACCCGGGCGCCGAGCATCCGGTAGCTGACACCGGCCTCCGCGAGAGCCGCCGCCAACGCCTCCAGCGGCAGGGTGTGCTGTTCCTCGTCGGCGCAGGAGAGCAGGATCCGGGCCGGCCCGGTGGGGACGTTGGCCCGACTGGCCGCCGCGAGCGCCTCCGAGACGCAGCGGGACATCAGGTGTTCCACCTCGATCAGGCCGGCGGTGGCTGCGTGTCGTTCGCCGATACCGGCGAGCACCGGGCGCAGCAGGCCCTCCCAGGTGGCGACGACCCCGCCGGCGGCCAGGGCGTGCGCGATCGTCTCGCTGATCACCGCCGCGTCCAGTCGCATGGCGGCCCGGGCCAGGCCGCGGGCCGCCGGACCGGCACGGCCGACCGGGATGGAGCCGCCGCCGTCACGGCCGGTGGGGTGGATCCGGGCGGGGGCGACCGTGCCGGTGCCGTTGGGCATCGGGTCCGGTGCCTGGCGGGCCCAACGGGCCGCCTCGGCGGGGCTCACCCCGTCGGCGGTGAGCCGTCGCATGATCTCGAGACGGGCCAGGTCGGTGGGTGTGTACCGGCGGTGGTGACCGGGGACGTGTTCGCTGGGCCCGAGCCCGTAGCGCTGGTGCCAGGTGCGGAGGGTCGTCACCGCGACCCCCAACCGACGTGCGACAGCGCCCGCGCTCAGCGCCTCATCGACCACCCGACCGCTCCGCCGTGTCATCCGCCGACGATCCGGGCGGCGTCATGGCCGGGCCGGTTGCGCCCGACCGTGGCTCCGCGGGGCGTAGCAAGCGGTTCACCACCCCGCCCAGCCAGGGCGCGTACGACCGGGGATCGAGCTTCAACTCGGCCTCCAGCGCGGCGGGGTCGGCCCACCGCAGCTCGGCCACCTCGTCCGGGTCGGGCAGTAGCGGAGCGTGGGGCAGGAACTCGCCTCGCAGTACGTGGTCGTACTCGAACTCGACCCGACCGGTCGCCGGGTCCTCGGCGTAGTAGACGTAGATGCCGACCTCGGTCAGCTCGACCGGGCCCGCGCCCAGCTCCTCGCTCAGCCGTCGGTTGGCCGCCTCGGCGAGCGACTCGCCAGGCTGGGGGTGGCCGCAGCAGGAGTTGGCCCAGCGCAGCGGGAACCGGGTCTTCACGGCGGCTCGGCGCTGGAGCAGCACCTGGCCGTCCGGGTCCACCAGCAACACCGAGAAGGCCCGGTGCAGCTGCCCCGGTGGTTGGTGCGCGGCCGCGACGGTCGTCTCGCCGTGGGCAGTGCCGGCCTCGTCGACGAGCTCGACGAGGTGCTTCTCACGACTGCTCATCGGCCTTCCCCGGTGATCCGGCCGGCGGCGAGCTTGCCGGAGATGAGCACCATCGGTACGCCGACGCCGGGTTGGGTCCCGGAGCCGACGAAGACCACGTTCGGCAGGTCGCGGTGCAGGTTGGACGGGCGGAACGGGCCGGTCTGGAAGAGGGTGTGCGCGGCGGCGAACGGGGTGCCGGCGGCCATCCCCTGCTCCTCCCACTCGGCGGGGGTGATCGCCCGGAGCACCTCGACCCCGGCGCCGAAGCCGACGTAGCCGCGCTCCTCCAGGGTGCCGATCAGCTGGTCGGTGTAGCGCTGGGTCAGGTCACCGCGCCACTCGAACGGCGCCCGGTGCAGGTTGGGCACCGGGGCGAGCACGTAGTAGGTGTGTCGGTCCGGCGGGGCCACCGCGGGGTCGGTCCGGCTCGGGTTGGTCACCAGCAGCGACGGATCGGTCATCAGCTCACCCCGTCGGATGACCTCATCGAAGGTGCCCTTCCACGCGCGTCCGAAATGGATGTTGTGATGGGCGATCTTCGCATAGGCCTGTCGGGAGCCGACGTGCAGAACGACGCAGGACGGCGAGTAGGTGAGCCGGCGCTGCGGCGCGGCGGGGAGCAGGTCCCGGTAGGCGACCGGCAGGTCGGGGTTGAGCACCACCACGTCCGCCGGCACCAGGTCGCCGTCGGCGGTGAGCACGCCGGTGGCGCGGCCGTTCACGGTCTCCACCCGGGTCACGGTGGTGTCGTACCGGATCTGCACGCCGTGCTTCTCGGCCGCGCCGGCCATCGCCCTGGAGACCGCGTGGATGCCGCCGCGTGGGAAGTAGACCCCGGCCACCGAGTCGAGGTATGCGATGACCGCGTAGATGGCCAGCGCGTCGTGCGGCGCGAGGCCGGCGTACATCGCCTGGAAGGAGAAGATCCGCTGGGTACGCGGGTCCCGGAAGAACTGGTTGATCTTCGTTTGGAGGCGTCGGAAGGCCCCGCCGCTGAGCAGCTTGAGCAGGTTGCCGGTGATCAGGTCGGTGGGCGCGTCCAGGTTGCGCTCGATGAAGTCGGTGCGCTCCAGCCGCCACAGCTCCCGCGCGTACTCGACGAACCGAAGGTAGCCGTCGGCCTCCCGAGGCCCGCAGACCCGGGAGATCTCGGCCGCCATCCGGGTGGTGTCGGTGAGCACGTCGAGGGTCGAGCCGTCCGGGTAGTACGCCCGGTAGGCGGGGTCGAGCGGGGTCAGGTCCAGCCAGTCGTGCAGCTCCTCGCCGACCGCGCCGAGCGCCTCGGCGATCAGGTCGGGCATGGTGAGCACTGTCGGGCCGGTGTCGAACTCGTAGCCGTCCACGCCGAGGCGTCCGGCCCGCCCGCCGGGCACCGGCTCGCGCTCCAGCACCGTCACCTGTCGACCGCTACCGGCCAGGTGCAACGCGCAGGCGAGCCCGCCCAGCCCGGCCCCGACGACCACCACCCGGTCCGTCCGTCCTGTCACCGTCCGCACGTGACCACCTCCTCGCTCAAGTCGCTCTTCAGGCCCGCCGGTTGGCAGCGGCGGTGGCCAGCCCGGTCAACGCGGTCCGCGCCGTCTGGTCCACGGGCGCGGCGTCGAGCGCGGCCAGCGCGTCGCTGACCCGCTCGGCGATCATCTGCTCCACCCGGGTCACCGCGCCGGTCTCGGCGACCAGTTCGGCGAGCGTGTCGACCGATCCGTCGGCGGCCCGCTCCAACGCCGTGAGCTGTGCCGGCGTGGCCAGCTCGCGGGCCAGCATGAGCAGCGTGGTCGGCTTGCCGGTGCGGAGGTCGTCCCCGGCCGGCTTGCCGGTCGCCGCCGGGTCGCCGTAGACGCCGAGCAGGTCGTCGCGGAGCTGGAACGCTTCGCCGACAGCCAGGCCGTAGCGGGTGTACGCGGAGACCAGCGGGTCGTCGGCGGGCACCCCGGCCAGGCAGGCGCCGAAGAGCAGTGGTCGCTGGACGGTGTAGCTGGCGGTCTTGTAGCGGGCCACCCGTAGTGCCCGGTCGACCGACCAGCTCTCCGGGTCGTTCTCGCCGAGCACGTCCAGATACTGCCCGGCGACCGTCTCGACCCGCATCTGGTCGTAGCAGCGGCGCACCTCGAAGAGTCGCGTCGACGGCACCGAGGCGTGGGAAAGCAACTGGTCGGCCCAGACCATGCAGAGGTCGCCGATGAGCACGGCGACGGCCTCCCCGAACCGGCCGGGATCACCTCGGTGGCCGGCGGCGACGTGCTGTTCGGCGAGCGCGACGTGCGCGGTGGGCCGGCCGCGGCGGGTGGTGGACGCGTCCATCACGTCGTCGTGCACCAGCGCGAAGGTGTGCAGCAACTCCAGCGCGGCCAGCGCGGGCAGCACGGGTGGTAGCGGCGCGGTGCCACCGACGGCCCCGCGCCACCCCCAGTAGGCGAACGTGGAGCGGATCCGCTTGCCGCCGGTCAGGACGGCCTCCCGCGCGGTGGCGGCGAAGCTGCCCATCGACGAGTCGATGTCGTTGAGGGTGTCGACCTCGGCGGTGAGGAAGGCGTCCAGGGTCTCGCCGACAGCCGTGACCAGATCGTGGGTATAAGCAGCCAGAACGGCGCGGACCGGATCGTCCCCGTCCCCCGGCCCTGTCGGCGCCACGCGGGTCACGTTGCCCGCAACTGCGTCGTTGGCCATGCGGCTGAGCGTACCCTAGGGTACGAGTTGCGTCGATTGGTGCGTCGAAAAATGGAGGAGGGCCGGTGGAAACTGATCTCACCGCTGCCTATGACCGGTGCCGTGAGCTGCACAAACGCCACGGCCGCACCTACTATCTCGCCACCCGCCTGCTCCCCGCTTGGAAACGACGACATGTGCACGCCCTCTACGGGTTCACGCGGTACGCGGACGAGATCGTCGACCGCACCGAGGACCTGCCGCCGGCCGAGCGGGCCGCCCTGCTGGACCACTGGGCCAGCCAGTTCGTGGCCGGTCTGCACGGTGCGCCGGTCGACGACCCACTGTTGCCGGCAGTGCTGCACACGATCGCCGTCTTCGATCTCGACCGGGACGACTTTGCGTCGTTTCTGAAGAGCATGGCGATGGACCTGACCGTCACCGCGTACCCGACCTACGACCACCTGCTCGACTACATGGAGGGCTCGGCGGCGGTCATCGGCACCATGATGCTCCCGATCCTGGGCACCTCCGACCCGGTGGCGGCCCGGGAGCCGGCCCGACAACTCGGCTTCGCCTTCCAGCTCACCAACTTCATCCGGGACGTCGCCGAGGACCTCGACCGGGGCCGCACCTACCTGCCGGACGAGGACATGGCGAAGTTCGGGGTCACCCGCGAGGAGTTGGTCGAGGCCCGCGCCCGGGGCCGCGTCACAGCCCGGATCCGCGAGCTGATCGAGTACGAGGTGACCCGCGCCCAGGCGCACTACGGCGCCGCCGCACCGGGCATCACCATGCTGGCGCCCGCCTCGCAGGCCTGCATGCGCACCGCGTACGCCCTCTACGGCGGCATCCTCGACGAGGTGGCCGCGCAGGACTACGACGTCTTCGTCCGGCGGGCCCTGGTGCCGCAGCGGCGACGGATGGCGGTGGCCGCGCGGGCCCTGCTCAGCCCGACCGGTACCCCGGTCGTCATCCCCGGGCCGACCATCCAGCCGGAGAGCCGGTGACCGCGAGCACGGCGATCGTGCTCCTCACCCGCGACCTGCGGGTGCACGACCACCCGGCGCTGGCCACCACCTGTGCGGCCTTCGACCAGGTGGTGCCGCTGTACGTGCTCGACCCGGCGCTGGCCGACCTCTCCGCCAACCGCACCCGCTTCCTGCACCAGGCCCTCGCCGACCTGCGCGACCAACTCCGTGAGCGTGGTGGCGACCTGGTGGTCCGGCACGGCGACCCGGCGGCCGAGACGATCCGGCTGGCCGGCGAGATCGGGGCCACCGCCGTCGCGCTGTCGGCCGACGTCAGCCACTACGCCGTCCGTCGGGAGCGGCGACTACGCGCCGAGTGCGAGCGGCACCGGCTGCACCTGCGACTGTTTCCCGGGTTGACAGTGGTCGAGCCGGGCGCGTTGCGGCCCGGTGGCGGCGGCGACCACTACCGGGTGTTCAGCCCGTACCACAGGGCCTGGGCGGCCAACCGGTGGCGCGAGGAGTTGGCCGCGCCGCGCCGGATCGCGCTGCCCGATCGGGTACGCGTGGGTCGGCTGCCGGCGCTGCCGGCCGGCGACTCACCCGACGCGGCCAGCGGTGGTGAGCGGATCGCCCGGCAGCGGCTCACCGACTGGCTGCCCGACCTGACCCGGTACGGCGATCAGCACGACGACATGGCCGGCGACGACACGTCCCGGCTCAGCCCGTACCTGCGCTTCGGCTGCGTGTCGCCGCTGGCGGTGGCGAACCGCGCCGGCGACCGGTCCGGCCCGTTCGTCAGGCAGCTCTGCTGGCGGGACTTCTACTACCAGGTCACCGCAGCCTTCCCGGAGATCTCGACAACGGCGTACCGGCGGGGCGCCACCGAGCAGTGGCGCTACGACGACGACGCCTTGGCGGCCTGGACCGAGGGACGCACCGGGATGCCGATCGTCGACGCCGGGATGCGGCAGATGCTGGCACAGGGCTGGATGCACAACCGGACCCGGCTGATCACCGCCGGCTACCTGACCAAACACCTCGGGCAGGACTGGCGGTCCGGAGTGGCGGTGTTCTTCCGCTGGCTGCTCGACGGGGACGTGGCGAACAACTCCGGCAACTGGCAGTGGGTCGCCGGCACCGGCAACGACACGAAGCCCTACCGGGGGTTCAACCCGGTCCGGCAGGCCGAACGGTACGACCCGGACGGCGACTACGTGCGTCGGTGGGTGCCGGAGCTGGCGGGGGTGCAGGGCAAGGCCATCCACCAACCGTGGCGGCTGCCCGAGGCCCTGCGCCAGACGCTCGACTACCCACCGCCCCTCTCGGTACCGGACACCGACCCCGTCTGGCTGCGCTGATCAGAGCACCGAGTGCAACGCCTCGACCAGTTCGTCCACCCGGTCGTGCTCGGCGAGGTGCGCAGTGGCGTACGCGAAGATGTAGCCGCGCTCGGGGTCGGCCCACGCGCTGCTGCCGCCGATGCCACCCATGCCCCAGCTGCCGTCCGGCTCCCACTGCATGCCCAGGGTCCAGTGGGCGTCGCGGTCCAGCACCAGGTCCGGCCCGTCGTACTGGACCCGGGTCGCCTCCGCCACCAGCTCCGGGCTGAACAGCCGAACCCCGTCCAGGACACCACCGGCCAGGAGGCCGGCGTAGAGCCGGGCCAGGCTGGACGCTGTGGCGTGCAGGTTGACCGCTGGCACCTCCGCGCCCCGCCACATCGGGCTGTTCAGCACGGCCAGGTCCAGCCCGCCGGCCGGGTTGCCCATCGCCCGCGCCCGTGGCGAGCCGGGCTCGCCGAGCATTCGGGTCGGCCACTGCGGGTCGCCGTACCGCAGGTCCGCGCACCGCAACTGGTCCGCCTCGGTCAACCCGAAGCCGAGGTCGAGTTGCCACCGGTCGGCGATCTCCTCGGCCAGGAACCGGCCCACCGACCGTCCGTCGACGCGGCGGACCAGCTCGCCCACCAGGTGCCCGTACGTCCAGGCGTGTTCCCCGGCGACCGAGCCCGGCGACCACTCGGGGTCGGCGGCGGCCAGGTCGCCGATGAGCAGCGCCCAGTCGGCGATCGCGGCGGCCGGTCGCGGCACCGGAAAGGCCGGCAGTCCGGCGGTGTGCGACAACACCTGACGCACTGTGGCGGGAGTGCGGAACTCCGGCCAGTACCGGTCCACGGGTGCGTCGAGATCGACGGTTCCCCGGTCGACGAGCAGCAACAGGCAGAGCGCTGCCACCGGCTTGCCGACCGAGTAGACGTTCACCAGCGTGTCCGGCAGCCACGGCTCGCCGCCCGGCCCGTGGCCGCGGCGGGAGCCGCCGGTCAGGTCCACGACCGGCTGCCCGTCGTACCAGATGGTCAGGGCTGCGCCGGTTTCCCGACCGGAGGCGAGCAGGTCGTGGAAGCAGTCCTGGACCGGAGCGAAGCGTGCGTGCATCCGGCCACGGTAGGCGTCCGGGTCGGTGCGCGCGCCGACTTTTCCGCCGACCCCGGTGGTTGGGGTGGTGTCGCTGGGGGATGCTGTTCGGTGTGGCGGATCCGGAGCTGGTGGATGTGGTCGTGGTCGGGCTCGGGGTCGGCGGCGAGGAGGTGGCCGAGCGACTTGCCGAGGCCGGCCTGAACGTCGTCGGCGTCGAACGGGATCTCGTCGGCGGGGAGTGCCCGTACTGGGGCTGCATCCCGAGCAAGATGATGATCAGAGCCGCCAACGCGCTCGCCGAGGCTCGCCGGGTCGACGGGCTCGCCGGAACGGCGCAGGTCCAGCCGGACTGGGCGCCGGTGGCGAAGCGGATCCGCGAGGAAGCCACCGACACCTGGGACGACACGGTCGCGGCGGAGCGGTTCGTCGGCAAGGGCGGCCGGCTCGTGCGGGGCAGCGGTCGGCTCGACGGTCCGCGCCGGGTCCGCGTCGGTGACCAGGTGTTCGAGGCCCGGCACGGGGTGGTGCTGGGCACCGGCACGCGTCCGTCGGTGCCGCCGATCGACGGCCTGGCCGACACGCCGTACTGGACCAACCACCAGGCGATCGAGGTCGAGGAGCTGCCGGAGTCGCTGCTCGTGCTGGGTGGCGGCGCGATCGGCCTGGAGTTGGCGCAGGTCTTCGTCCGCTTCGGGGTCCGGGTCACAGTGGTCGAGGCGCTCGACCGGGTGCTGGCCGTCGAGGAACCCGAGGCGTCCGAGGTCGCCGCGGCGGCGCTGCGCGCCGACGGCGTGGAGATCCACACCGGGGTACGCGCCGAACGGGTCGAACACGACGGGACCAGGTTCACGCTGCGCGGTGGCGGCGGCGCGGAGTTCACCGCCGACCGGCTGCTGGTGGTGACCGGGCGCAAGGCACACCTGAGCGAGCTGGGCCTGGACACGATCGGCCTGGACGCCAGCCAGCGTTACCTCCCGGTCGACGACCGTCTGCACGTCACCGACCACGTCTGGGCGGTCGGCGACATCACCGGCGAGGGCGCCTTCACGCACATCGCCATGTACCAGGCGGGGATCGTGATCGCCGACATCCTGGCCCGTGCCCGGCAGGCGAAGGCGGGGGCGGACGCCAGCGGCACCTCCAGCGTGGTCGGCGGCGCGATGGGCGCATCCAGCTCGCTGGCCGCCAGCGGGTCGAGCGGGTCGGCCGGCACCGTTCCGCGAGCCGACTACCGCGCGCTGCCCCGGGTGACGTTCACCGATCCCGAGATCGGCGCGGTCGGGCTCACCGAACAGCAGGCCCGCGAACGCGGCATCAACGTGCAGGTGGGTTTCACCAAGCTCAGCAGCTCCACCCGCGGCTGGATCCACCGGGTCGGCGACGACGGTTTCATCAAGCTCGTGGCGGACGCCGACCAGGGCGTGCTGATCGGTGCCACCTCGGCCGGCCCGGCCGGTGGCGAGGTGCTGTCCGCGCTGGTGGTGGCGGTGCACGCGGCGGTGCCGCTGAGTCAGCTCCGGCACATGATCTACGCGTACCCGACCTTTCACCGGGCCATCGAAACCGCCCTGCGCGACCTGTCCTGACCCCGGCTCCGCGTGACGATCAAGCAGTGCGCCGACAAACGCCGGCAATTTGCTGTTCATTTCTTTCATCCAGGTGACGTACGATTGCGACCGTGACCAAGCGGTTGACTGAAGTTGCCAAGAAGGCGGGCGTCAGCGAGGCCACCGTCAGCCGGGTGCTCAACGGCCGCGACGGGGTCTCCGAGGCGACCCGCACCGCCGTGCTGACGGCACTGGACGTGCTCGGTTACGAGCGGCCGACCAAGCTGCGCGGCGAACGCGCCCGGCTGGTCGGGCTGGTGCTGCCCGAGTTGCAGAACCCGATCTTCCCGGCGCTGGCCGAGGTCGTCACCGGCACCCTCGCTCAGCGCGGCTACACCCCGGCGCTCTGTGCCCGGACCATCGGTGGGGTCTCCGAAATGGACTACGTGGAGATGCTCCTCGACCACCAGGTCTCCGGGGTGATCTTCGCCGGTGGCTCGTACGCGCTCGCCGACGCCCGACACGACCACTACCGTCGGCTGACCGACCGAGGGCTTCCGGTCGTGCTGGTCAACGCCGGTGTGGACGAGCTGGGCTTTCCCCGCGTCTCCACCGACGACGCGGTGGCGGTGGAGCAGGCGTACGGGCACCTGCGCTCGCTCGGGCACGAACGGATCGGCATGGTGCTCGGCCCGGAGGGGCATGTGCCGTCGCGGCGCAAGCTCGACGCGATGGTCCAGGCTGCCGGCTGGGACGAGGGCGACGCCGAGTGCGTCGAGCGTTCCAGCTTCTCGATGGAGGGTGCGCGGGTCGCCGCGACGAAGTTGGTCGAGCGGGGCGTGACCGGCATCATCTGCGCCAGCGACGTGCTCGCACTGGGCACGATTCGGGCGGCCCGCCGGCTGGGCCGTTCGGTTCCGGCCGACGTGTCGGTGGTGGGTTTCGACGACTCCGCCTTCATGACGTGCACCGATCCGCCGTTGACCACAGTGCGGCAACCGATCGAGACGATGGGGCAGGCCGCCGTGGATCTGCTGGTCACCCAGATCGAGGGTGCCGGTGTCCTTCAGGACGAGCTGCTGTTCGAGCCGGAGTTGGTGGTGCGGGGCTCCACCGCGCCCGCCCCTGGCCGCTAGGCACCACACCGAACGACGCTTCGGCCGTCGACCGCCTCTCGCGGTCGGCGGCCGTTTTCGTCGTTGCTCACCATCGTCGGCATCGACCGGTCCGAATGGTCGGTCGTAAGCGATCAATAGCCGCCAAATCGGGCTGCTTTCAGCGACTTGCCAACATCTGTCGTCATCACGTCGTGTCCTTTCGGAACAGGGTCGATACCTTGCCGAAATGAGTCGGCCTCGCTACAGTGACTCCACTCACACCTGGCTCCGACGCAGCTACTGGGCGTCAGGTCGTATCACCGCAGATCAGCGAAGGTCATTGGAGACACCCGTTCCCGAAGGGATGGACAGATGTCCGTACCGCAACACCGAAAGGCTGCGGCGGTTGCGCTCGTGGCCGGCCTGGGGCTCAGCCTCACGGCATGCTCCACGAAGAGCGACGACAAGGGCTCGAACGCCAACGGCAAGGTCACCATCACGGTCGACTGCCAGCCGGTCGGCGCGCAGAAAGAGCTGTTGAAGAACTGGAACGACGACGTCGCCGAGTTCCAGAAGCAGAACCCGGACATCACCATCAAGAGCGTCAGCGTCGGCGAGCAGTGCAACAACCCGCCGGACTTCACCGCCCGCCTCGCCGGCGGCACCGTGACCGACGTCTTCTACGGATACATGACCGATCTCCAGCAGGTGCTCGACTCCGGTCAGGCGATGGACATCGGCCCGCACGTCAACAAGGACGCGATCTCGACCTGGGACAGCGTCGACCCGGCGCTCAAGGAGGTCTTCACCGACGGCGGCAAGCTCTACGCCGTTCCGGTGAAGAACTACTCGATGGGCCTGGTCTACAACAAGGCCCTGTTCCAGCAGGCCGGGCTGGACGTGAACAACCCGCCCAAGACCTGGGCCGACGTCCGTGCCGCCGCCAAGAAGATCTCCGCGCTCGGCAACGGCATCGCCGGCTACTCGGAGTACAGCGCCGGCAACACCGGCGGCTGGCACTTCACCTCCCTGCTCTACTCGCAGGGTGGCCAGGTGCTGACCGAGGACGGCAAGAAGGCCGACTTCAACAACGCCATGGGCAAGCAGGTCCTGCAGAACCTCAAGGACATGCGGTACGGCGACAACAGCATGGGCGCCCGTCAGCTGCTCCAGTGGGGCGACCTGCTGACGAACGCCGGCGCGGGCAAGGTCGGCATGTTCATCGGCGCGCCGGACGCCACCCAGGCGATCGTCAGCCAGTTCCAGGGCAAGTTCCAGGACTGGGCGATGGCCCCGCTGCCCGGCCAGGACGGCGCGGCGAAGGGGACGCTCGGTGGTGGCGAGGGCTACTTCTTCAAGAAGGACCTCACTCCCGAGCAGGTCAAGGCCGGTCTGAAGTGGATCGCGTACCAGAAGCTCACCCCGGGCAAGGGCCAGTTCGACTACGTGCGGGCCAAGCCGCAGAACTACCCGGTGGGTCTGCCCCAGCCGCTGCTCTTCGCCAACGGCAGTGACGCCCAGAAGCAGGAGCTGGAGCTGCGTAAGGCGAACGCGAACGTCGACACGGCGAACTTCGCGCTCTTCGAGGCGACCCCGGTTCCGATCAAGGGTGAGCCGCGCAACGCCCAGGCCGTCTACGCGGTGCTCGACGCCGCGATGTCGGGTGTGCTGACCAACCCGAACTCGAACATCGACGCACTGCTCAAGACCGCCGAGGAGAAGGTCAACCAGCTCCTCGCCGCCGAGAGCTGACCGATCGTGTGGGGGTCGGGACGCCGACCCGACCCCCACGCCACTCGCGCCACATCTCGACGTCACCGACTCACCCAGGAGTTGCCTTGGCGATCACCACCGTCCCGGAGACCCCCAGGAAACCGGGCCGCCCGCCGTCGCCGTACTCGGCGAGGCCGCAGCGCACCAGCCTCGGCCGCAAGGTACGGGACAACCTCACCGGTCACGCGTTCCTGATCGGAGCGGTGCTCTGCTTCGTCGTCTTCTCCTGGTACCCGATGGTCCGCGGCATCATCATGAGCTTCCAGCGGACCCGGCGCGGCGAGACCACCTGGGTGGGCTGGGACAACTACTCCCGCATCATCGCCGACCCCAGCTTCTGGACGGCCTGGCAGAACACCTTCTACTTCACTGTCCTGGCGCTGGCCCTCGGATACGTGGTGCCGTTCTTCGTGGCGATCCTGCTCAACGAGTTCCGCCACGCCAAGGGGTACCTGCGGATCCTGGTCTACCTGCCGGTGATGCTGCCGCCGGCCTCCGCGCTGTTCCTCTTCAAGTTCTACGCGTACGACCCGAGCGAGGCCGGGCTCTTCAACGCCATCCTCAAGGCGCTGCACCTGCCCACCTCGCAGTGGATGCAGTCACCCGAGATGACGATGCCGGCGATGGTGCTCGCGTCGACCTGGATGAACATGGGCGGCGCGGTGCTGATCTACCTGGCGTCGTTGCAGAACATCCCCGGTGAGCTGTACGAGGCCGCCGAGCTCGACGGCGCCGGGATCTGGCGCCGGATCGTCCACGTGACGATCCCGCAGACCCGGTTGATCCTCGCGCTCCTGGCGATGTTGCAGATCGTCGCCACCATGCAGCTCTTCATCGAGCCACTGATCCTCGCCAACGGTGCGGGTGCGGAGGACTCGGCGACCTCGGTGGCGTACCTCATCTACCAGCACGGGTTCTTCCAGAACGACCTCAACGGCGCCGCCGCCCTGGGCGTGATCATGCTCGTGGTGCTGGCCGGCTTCTCCGCCGTGTACGTGCGGCTGACTGCGAAACAGGACTAGGACGGCGAGGAATGGCACAGGATTCCGGAACCCGGACCCTCATCTCCCAATCCCAGCTCAGCCGGGGGCGCGGCCGGGTCATCTACTGGACGCTGCTGGTGGTGGTGGTGGCGGGGTTCACGCTCGTCTTCCTCGGGCCGCTCTACTGGATGGTCACCGGCGCGCTCAAGTCCGGCCAGGAGATCGCGCAGACCCCACCGTCGCTGTTCCCGAAGGATCCGCAGCCGCAGAACTACATCGACGCGTGGAACAACCTGGCCCTCGCCAAGCTGCTCTTCAACACCTTCTACTACGCCATCGGCGCGGTGCTGTTCCAACTGGTCTTCGACACCGCCGCCGCGTACTCGCTGTCAAAGCTTCGACCGATCTTCGGCAACGTGATCCTCGCCCTGATGCTGGGAACGCTGATGATCCCGGCGATGGTCCTCATCGTTCCGCAGTACGTGACGGTGATCGACCTGCCGATCGTGCACATCAACCTGCTGGACTCACCGTTCGCGATCTGGTTGCCCCTGGTCGCGAACGCGTTCAACATCTTCCTGTTGAAGCGGTTCTTCGACTCGATCCCCGAGGAGCTGATGGCGGCGGCCCTGATGGACGGGGCGACGTCGCTGCGCACGCTCTGGTCGATCATCCTGCCGCTGTCGCGTCCCATCCTCGGCGTCGTCTCCATCTTCGCCGTGACGGCGGTCTGGAAGGACTTCCTCTGGCCAAAGCTGGTCATGCCGTCGCCCGAGACCCGGACGGTCAGCGTCGGCATCTACGCCTTCGCGGGTGGCACGCCGATGAACGTGGTGATCGCCGCGTCGGTCATCGCCGCGATCCCGACCGTCATCATCTTCCTGATCTTCCAGCGGAACATCATGTCCGGTCTGACCACGGGCAGCATCAAGGGATAGCGACCACCGGTCCTCCCGCGCGGCGAACAACGACCGTTCGCCCGACACATAACCAGGTCCGGCGAACCCGCCGACGTACTGACGCAGAAAGCAGGTGCTCGTGTCCACAGCTGACAGAAGTCCGTGGTGGCGTGGAGCCGTGATCTACCAGGTGTATCCCCGGAGCTTCGCCGACGGTAACGGCGACGGCATCGGCGACATCGCCGGCATCCGGTCCCGGCTGAACCACCTGTCCGCGCTCGGCGTCGACGCGATCTGGTTCAGCCCCTGGTACCCGTCCCCGATGGCCGACGCCGGCTACGACGTCTCCGACTACCGCGACATCGACCCGGTCTTCGGCACCCTGGCCGAGGTCGAGGCGCTGATCGCGGAGGCGCACGCGCTGGGCATCCGGACCATCGTCGACGTGGTGCCCAACCACTGCTCCGACGCCCACCCCTGGTTTCAGGCCGCGCTCGCCGGGGGCCCCGGCGCGCCAGAACGGGACCTTTTCTGGTTCCGACCCGGCCGTGGCCCCAACGGCGACGAACGACCCACCGACTGGGTCGGCGAGTTCGGCGGCGAGACCTGGACCCGCACCACCAACCCGGACGGCACCCCCGGCGACTGGTACCTGCACCTGTTCGCCCCCCAGCAGCCGGACTTCAACTGGGACCACCCCCGGGTGCGGGAGGAGTTCGAGGACATCCTGCGGTTCTGGTTCGACAGGGGCGTGGACGGCATCCGGATCGACTCGGCCGGGCTCCTGGTCAAGGACGGGACGCTGCCCGAGGTCCGCGAGGACCAGCCGCACCCGTTCCACGACCTCGACGGGGTGCACGACATCTACCGGGGCTGGCGTCGGGTCGCCGACGAGTACGCCGACCGGGCGCTGATCGGTGAGGTGTGGCTGCCGGACCGGCAGCGGTTCGCCAACTACCTGCGCCCGGACGAGCTGCACGCCGCGTTCAACTTCGACTTCCTCGGCTGCGCCTGGGACGCCGCGGCGCTGCGGGAGAGCATCGACGGGACGCTGAGCGCGCACGCGCCGGTCAACGCGCCGGCCACCTGGGTGCTCTCGAACCACGACGTCACCCGGCACGTCACCCGCTACGGTCGCGCGGACACCCGGTTCAGCTTCGCCGCCAAACGCGAGGGCACCCCCACCGACCTGGAGCTGGGCACCCGCCGGGCCCGCGCCGCCGCGCTGCTCTCGTTGTCGCTGCCCGGTGCGGCCTACATCTACCAGGGCGAGGAGCTGGGCCTCTACGAGGTCGAGGACATCCCGTACGCGATGCGGCAGGACCCCATGTGGGAGCGGTCCGGCCGGATCGACCCCGGTCGGGACGGCTGCCGCGTACCGCTGCCGTGGGCCGGGGACGAGCCGCCGTTCGAGTTCAGCCCGGAGGGTGCCGCGGCGCCCTGGCTGCCGCAGCCGGCCGACTGGAAGGACCGGACAGCCAGCGCGCAGACCGGCGACTCGGCCTCCATGCTGGAGCTGTACCGGGCGGCGATCCAGGCCCGAAAGGCCGACCCGGCGCTCGGTGACGGTGAGCTGACCTGGTTGCCCGCCCCGGACGGGGTGCTGGCGTTCAGCCGCGGCGAGGGCTTCACCTGCCTGGTCAACCTGTCCGCCGCGCCGGTGCCGATGCCAGCTCAGGGGGAGTTGCTGCTGGCCAGCGGGCCGCTCGACGACGGGTTGCTGCCGTCCGACACAGCGGTCTGGCTGCGTACCGCCGAATCCACCGACGGGCCGCGCGGGGCGGACGGCCCGGCCTGACCTGACGCTGCTCGCCGTGGTGCCGGCGGCCCGTCCCGGCCGCCGGCACCACGCCACCAAAGAAGGGAGAACCGAGGGGGACGCGCGACACCGCACCGACACGGGGGGATCTGGCCTGCCTGACGAAAGGGAGAGCGCAGCTCATGGCCAACCACACCACCGGCACCCCGCACCACCTTCGACACCCGGCCCGGGCACTGTTGGCCGCCATCGCCGCCACCCTGCTCGCCGCCACCTCGGTCACCGTCCTCGCGGTCACCGGCACCGCGACCCCGGCCTCGGCGGCGGGGTTGTCCCCCTTCGACATCCCCAACCGGGGCGCCACAGTTCCGTTCGTCGAGCAGGAGGCGGAGGAGACCGCCCACAACGGCACGAAGATCGGCCCGGACCGGCGCTACGGCACGCTGCCGTCCGAGGCGTCCGGCCGGGAGGCGGTCACCCTCGACGCCGTCGGCGAGTACGTGGAGTTCACCCTCACCGCCCCGGCCAACGCTGTCACCTTCCGCTACAGCCTGCCGGACAGCCCGGCCGGCACCGGCCGGGACGCCGCCATCGACCTGCGGGCCAACGGGGCGCTGCTGAGGTCGGTCCCGGTGACGTCGAGGTACGGCTGGTACTACGGCGGATACCCGTTCAACAACAACCCGGGCGACACCAACCCGCACCACTTCTACGACGAGACCCGGGCGCTGTTCGGCAGCACCCAGCCGGCCGGCACGAAGATCCGGCTCCAGGTCTCCTCGACCGCGCAGTCGCCCACGTTCACCATCGACCTGGCCGACTTCGAGCTGGTCGCCCCGGCGATCACGAAGCCCTCCGGCGTGCTCGACGTGGTCACCGACTTCGGCGCCGACCCGAGCGGCGCCACCGACTCGACGGCGAAGTTCCAGGCGGCGGTCGACGCCGGCAAGGCCCAGGGCCGGGCGGTCTGGATCCCGACCGGCACCTTCACCCTCTGGGATCACGTGGTGGTCGACGGGGTGACACTGCGCGGCGCGGGGCCCTGGTATTCGGTGCTCGGCGGCCGGCACCCCACCGAGCGACACCGGTCCGTCGGCATCTACGGCAAGTACGTCCCCGGTGGCGGCTACACCGGCCCGGTCCGCGCCCACGAGGCGAACGGGCCCAGCCGCAACGTCACGCTGCGGGACTTCGCCATCATCGGCGACATCCGCGAACGCGTCGACGACGACCAGGTCAACGCTCTCGGCGGGGCGATGACCAACTCGGTGGTGGACAACCTCTGGCTGGAGAACACCAAGGTCGGGGCGTGGATGGACGGCCCGATGGACAACTTCACCATCCGCAACAGCCGGATCCTGGACCAGACCGCGGACGGGGTGAACTTCCACACCGGCGTCACCAACTCGACGGTGACCAACACGTTCGTCCGCAACACCGGCGACGACGCGTTGGCGATGTGGGCGCAGAGCGTGCCGAACGTCAACAACTCCTTCACCCACAACACCATCGGGGTGACCCTGCTGGCGAACCACCTGGTCAGCTACGGCGGTCGGGACATCAAGATCACCGACAACGTGACTGCCGACTCGCTGACCAACGGCGGCGGCATCCACGTCGCGAACCGCTACCCCGGCGTGCAGGGCGCCACCGGAGTCCAGGGCACCTGGACGATCGCCCGGAACACGTTGATCCGTAACGGCAACTCGGACTACAACTGGAACTTCGGTGTCGGGGCGATCTGGTTCTCCGCGCTCAACGAGGCGTTCCAGAACCCCACCATCAACATCACCGACACCGACATCCTGGACAGCTCGTACGCGGCGCTGCACTGGATCGAGGGCCAGACCAACGGGATCAACCTCAACAACGTACGGATCGACGGCGCCGGCACGTACGCGCTCCAGGTGCAGGCGAACAGCCAGGTGTCGTTCACCAACGTGCGGGCCACAAACATCGCGCAGAGCAACCCCATGCACAACTGCGTGGGCGCCGGCTTCCAGATCACCCAGGGCTCCGGCAACTCCGGCTGGTACACCCCGACCCCGTACTGCGGCCCGTGGCCGAACCCCCAGTGGGGCGGCGGACCCACCTCGCCGCCACCGACGACCCCACCGCCCACCACCCCGCCGCCCACCACCCCACCGCCCACCACCCCGCCCCCGACCAGCGCGAACCTGGCGCTGGGCCGGTCGACGACAGCGACCAGCACCAACCAGAGCTACACGGCCGCCAACGTGGTGGACGGCAACGCGTCGACGTACTGGGAGAGCGCCAACAACGCCTTCCCCCAGTCGGTCACCATCGACCTGGGCGCTTCCCGGTCGGTCGACCGGGTGGCGCTCAAGCTGCCCACCGGTTGGGAGCAACGCACCCAGACCCTGTCGGTGCTCGGCTCCACCGACGGCTCGTCGTACACCACACTGGCGTCGTCCGCCGGTCGGGTCTTCGCCCCCGGTGCGGGCAACACGGTGTCGATCGGGCTGCCCTCCGGTGACCGCCGCTACATCCGGGTCACCGTCACCGGCAACACCGGCTGGCCGGCCGCCCAACTCTCCGAGGTCGAGGTGTACGGCGGCACCCAG
Organism: Micromonospora salmantinae; assembly: GCF_022230905.1. NCBI lineage: Bacteria > Bacillati > Actinomycetota > Actinomycetes > Micromonosporales > Micromonosporaceae > Micromonospora > Micromonospora salmantinae. The sequence goes on along the minus strand of NZ_JAKKFG010000013.1, from coordinate 116,694 downwards.
ACCACCCCGCCGCCGACCACCCCGCCGCCGACCACCCCGCCGCCGACCAGCGGCAACCTGGCGGCCGGACGGTCGATCACCGAGACCAGCCACTCCGACGTGTACGCCGCTCCCAACGCGGTGGACGGCAACGCGAACACCTACTGGGAGAGCGCCAACAACGCGTTCCCGCAGTCGTTGACAGTGGACCTGGGCGCCGACCGGTCGGTGTCCCGGGTCGTGCTGAAGCTCCCACCCTCGTCGGCCTGGCAGACGCGTACGCAGACGCTGGCGGTGCTCGGCTCCACGAACGGCTCGACGTTCAGCACGCTGAAGGCGTCCGCCGGCTACACCTTCAACCCGGCCAGCGGCAACACGGTCACCGTGACCTTCACGGCGACCACCCAGCGGTACCTGCGGCTGACCGTCACCGGCAACAGCGGCTGGCCAGCCGGCCAGCTCAGCGAGTTCGAGATCTACTCCAGCTAGCCCCCAACTGTCGCGGAACGACGGGCGTACCCCTGCACCCGTCGCCGGGCAACGCACCCACACCCATCCCCGAAAGAGGTGTAGCGACCCCATGTCCAGGACCGGCACCAGACGAGGCACGCCGCCAACCGGCGCGCCCACCACCGTCCCCCGCACCGCCCGAACCGGCCGCCGTCGAATGCTCGCCGGCGCGCTCGCCGGGATGCTCCTCGCCACTGCCCCGGTCGTCACCCCGATGGCGAGCGCGGCACCGGCGGCCGACCCGTCAGCGGCCGCCGCCCGCGTGGCAATGCTCGCCGGGCTCTCCGCCACCATGACCGCCAGCAGCCACAACCAGAACTACGTGGCGGGCAACGCCAACGACGGCAACGCGTCGACCTACTGGGAGAGCGCCAACAACGCGTTCCCGCAGTGGATCCAGGCGGACCTGGGCGCCACCGTCAGCGTGGACCGGGTGGTGCTCAAGCTGCCACCCGCGTCGGACTGGCAGACCCGTACCCAGACGCTGTCGGTGTCGGGTTCGACAAACGGCTCGTCCTTCACCATCCTGAAGGCGTCCGCCGGCTACACCTTCAACCCGAGCAGCGGCAACACCGCGACCGTCAGCTTCACCGCCGCCAGCACCCGCTACGTACGCGTGCAGGTCACCGGCAACACCGGTTGGCCGGCCGCCCAACTGTCCGAGGTCGAGGTGTACGGCGCCACCGGCAGCAACGACACCCAGGCACCCAGCGTGCCGGGCAACCTGGCCTACACCCAGCCGGTCAGCGGGCAGATCCGGCTCGCCTGGTCGGCGTCGACCGACAACGTCGGGGTGACCGGCTACGACGTCTACGCCAACGGCGCGCTGCGTGGCAGCGTCAACGGTTCGACGCTCACGTACACCGACAGCCAGCCGACCACTGCCACGGTGTCGTACTACGTGCGGGCCAAGGACGCGGCCGGCAACCAGTCGGCCAACAGCAACACAGTGACCCGCACCGGCACCGGCAACCCGCCGACCGGTTCCAACCTGGCGATCGGCAAGCCGATCAGCGCCTCCGGGTTCGTGCACACGTTCGTGGCCACCAACGCCAACGACAACAACGTGGCCACCTACTGGGAGGGCAACGGCAACCCGAGCACGCTGACAGTGCAGCTCGGCGCGAACGCCAGCCTCAGCCAGGTCGTCGTGAAGCTCAACCCGGACTCGGCGTGGGGCGCGCGTACCCAGAACATCACCGTGCTCGGCCGGGACCAGGGCTCGTCGAGCTTCACCACCCTGGTCGGCGCGGCGAACTACGCCTTCAACCCGGGCAGCGGCAACACGGTGACCATCCCGGTCTCCGGCGCGGCGGCCGACGTACGGCTCTCGATCGCCTCGAACACCGGCGCTCCGGCCGGTCAGGTGGCCGAGTTCCAGGTCTTCGGCACCCCGGCGCCGAACCCGGACCTGACCGTGACCGGCATGTCGTTCAGCCCGTCCGCACCGGTGGAGACGAGCACCATCACGCTCTCCGCGACGGTGCGTAACGCGGGCTCGGCGGCCTCCGGCGCGACCAACGTCAACTTCTACCTGGGCTCCACCCGGGTGGGCACGGCCTCGGTCGGCGGTCTCGCGGCCGGTGCCTCGACCACTGTCAGCGCCAGCATCGGCACCCGGGACTCGGGCAGCTACCCGCTCAGCGCCAAGGTCGACGAGTCGAACACCGTCGTCGAGCAGGACGACACCAACAACAGCTACACCAACCCCAGCCCGTTGGTCGTCGCCGCGGTCGCCAGCTCCGACCTGGTCGCCTCGGCGGTCGCCTGGTCGCCGGGCAACCCGTCAGCGGGCAACACGGTGACCTTCTCCGTTTCCATCCGCAACGCCGGCAACCAGGCTTCCGCCTCCGGTGCGCACGGCATCACCCTGACCGTGCTCAACGACTCCGGCACCGTGGTCCGTACCCTGACCGGCTCGCACTCCGGCGTGATCAACGCCGGCGCCACTGTCGGCCCGATCAGCCTGGGCACCTGGACCGCCGCGAACGGCAAGTACACCGTCCGGGTGGTGCTCGCGGTGGACGGCAACGAGCTGCCGGTGAAGCAGGCCAACAACACCAGTGACCGGCCGCTCTTCGTCGGTCGCGGCGCCAACATGCCGTACGACATGTACGAGGCCGAGGACGGCGTGATCGGCGGCGGCGGCACAGTCGTCGGACCGAACCGGGAGATCGGCGACCTGGCCGGCGAGGCGTCCGGTCGGCGCGCGGTGACCCTGAACTCGACGGGCAGCTACGTCGAGTTCACCACCCGGGCCAGCACCAACACGCTGGTCACTCGCTTCTCCATCCCGGACGCACCGGGCGGCGGTGGGATCAACTCGACGCTGAACGTCTACGTCAACGGCACGTTCCACAAGGCCATCGACCTGACGTCCCGGTACGCCTGGCTCTACGGCAACGAGGCCAGCCCGGGCAACTCGCCGAGCGCGGGCGGACCGCGGCACATCTACGACGAAGCCAACGTCATGCTCAACTCCACGGTTCCGGCCGGCAGCAAGATCCGCCTCCAGAAGGACCCGGCCAACACCACCACGTACGCGATCGACTTCATCAACACCGAGCAGGTGGCGCCGATCGCCAACCCGGACCCGGCCCGCTACACCACGCCGACCGGCTTCACCCACCAGGACGTGCAGAACGCCCTGGACCGGGTGCGGATGGACACCACCGGCAACCTGGTCGGGGTGTACCTGCCGGCCGGTAACTACTCCACCTCGTCGAAGTTCCAGGTGTACGGCAAGGCGGTCCAGGTGACCGGCGCCGGCCCCTGGTACACCCGGTTCAACGCTCCGTCGGGCCAGGACAACACCGACATCGGCTTCCGGGCGGAGAACTCGGCGGCGAACTCTTCCTTCAAGAACTTCGCCTACTTCGGCAACTACACCTCGCGGATCGACGGTCCGGGCAAGGTGTTCGACTTCGCCAACGTGTCGAACATCGTGATCGACAACATCTGGAACGAGCACATGGTGTGCCTCTACTGGGGCGCGAACACCGACTACATGACGATCAAGAACTCCCGGATCCGGAACATGTTCGCCGACGGCATCAACATGACCAACGGCAGCACCAACAACCTGGTCAGCAACAACGACGCCCGGGCCACCGGCGACGACAGCTTCGCGCTGTTCTCGGCGATCGACGCGGGCGGCGCCGACATGAAGGACAACATCTACGAGAACCTGACCTCGACCCTGACCTGGCGGGCCGCCGGTGTCGCCGTGTACGGCGGCTACGGCAACACGTTCCGCAACATCTACATCGCGGACACCCTGGTCTACTCGGGCATCACCATCAGCTCGCTCGACTTCGGCTACCCGATGAACGGCTTCGGTGCCAACCCGCCGACCCGGTTCGAGAACATCTCGATCGTGCGGGCCGGTGGGCACTTCTGGGGTGGGCAGACCTTCCCGGCGATCTGGGTCTTCTCCGCCTCGAAGGTGTTCCAGGGCATCCGGGTCAGCGATGTCGACATCATCGATCCGACCTACAGCGGCATCATGTTCCAGACCAACTACGTCGGCGGGCAGCCGCAGAACCCGATCACCGACACGGTATTCACGAACGTCTCGATCAGCGGTGCCCGCAAGAGCGGGGACGCCTACGACGCGAAGTCCGGCTTCGCCATCTGGGCGAACCCGATGCCGGAAGCCGGGCAGGGGCCGGCCGTCGGATCGGTCACCTTCAACAACCTCCGGTTGAGCAACAACGCGGTGGACATCCAGAACCCCACGACAACCTTCACCATCAACCGCAACTGAGCTAGCCGGTAGCCGACGCCGCCGGGGGGTGCACCCCTCCCGGCGGCGTCGCGCCGTGTCGGCCCTCGCCCGCGGCGAACCGGGCCGCACCGGCCGCCGCGTCCGTGGCCAGTGAGTCCATCCCGTACGCCAACTCGGTCGCCAGCGCCTCCGGCTCGGGCCGCCCCGCGCCGGCCAGCAGCGCCGCCCGGTCGTTGCGCAGGCAGGTCTGCGGATGCCGGGCGATCGCCGCCGCCAACTCCTCGGCCGCGGCCCGCGCCTGGCCGGGTGGCACCAACCGATTGACCAACCCCATCGTGTACGCCTCGTCGGCCGGCACCGGGCGACCGGTGAGGATCAGGTCCATGGCCCGACTCTCGCCGATCAGCCGGGGCAGCCGGACGGTGCCACCGTCGATCAGCGGCACTCCCCAGCGGCGGCAGAACACCCCGAAGGTCGCGTCGGACTCGGCGATCCGCAGGTCACACCAGAGCGCCAGCTCAAGTCCGCCGGCCACCGCGTACCCGGAGATCGCCGCGATCACCGGTTTGCTGAGGGTCATCCGGGTCGGACCCATCGGGCCGTCCCCCTCCGGCTCGACCCGGTTGCCGCTCGGTGTGCCGATCGCCTTGAGGTCGGCGCCGGCGCAGAACGTCCCACCGGCGCCCCAGAGCACTGCCACCGCCGCGTCCGGATCAGCCTCGAAGGCCCGGAACGCGTCGGCCAGCGCCCGAGCGGTAGGACCGTCCACGGCGTTCCGAGCGTCCGCCCAATCCAGCACAACAGTGGTGACCGCCCCGACCCGCTCCACCCGCACACCCATCCCGCCAGCATGCCGGCCCGGCCCCACCCCCACAATCCCCGTCGATCTTGCACTTCCGGTTGCCGGTTCGCGGCTTGTGCCCCGGATCATTCCAGCAGAAACTGCAAGATCGACGGCCTGGGTGGCGCGGCAGGTTTGTCACCGCCGACCGGTTTGCGACGGCGATCGCCGGGAAGTCGGTACTCGTGCGAGCACTTTTGACGAAAGTTGAGCAGGACTCCCGGCTGGACCGCGCGGGTGACCGGTTGCAGAAGATCGTCCTGGGGGCGCTGCGTCCACGCCGGCTGCGCGACCTGCTGCACGGGGTGACCCTCGGGCATCCGCTGCACCCGGCGATGGTGCAGGTGCCGGTCGGCGCGTGGATCAGCGCCGCGGTGCTGGACCTCATGCCCGGGCAGCGTCGGCCCGCCACCGTGCTGGTCGGTCTGGGCACCGTCAGCGCGCTGCCAGCGGCGGTCGCAGGTCTGAACGACTGGGCGGCACTCGCCCGCGACCAGCGCCGGGTCGGCCTGGTGCACGCCGCCGCCAACACCGTCGGCCTGACGCTCTACGCCGGCTCGTTGGCCGCTCGGCTGTCCGGCCGCCACGGAATGGGCCGCGCCCTCGGCTTCCTCGGGCTCTCCACCGTGAGCCTCGGCGCGTACATCGGGGGTCACCTGGCGTACAAGCAGGGGGCGCAGGTCAACCAGAGCGTCTCCGAGCTGCACCGGATGACCGATGGCTGGCACTCGCTGGCCGACATGGCGACGCTGCCGCAACGCACCCTGATCACCCGAGAGGTGGACGACGACATCTCGGTGATCCTCTACCGGCACGGTGACGAGGTGACCGTGATGTTGGAGCGCTGCCCGCACCAGAGCGGGCCGCTCGGCGAGGGTGAGGTGCAGGAGATCGACGGCCACGCCTGCGTGGTCTGCCCGTGGCACGGCAGCGCCTTCCGGCTCAACGGCGGTGAGGTCGTGCAGGGGCCGTCCGGCAACGACCAGCAGGTCCTGCCCACCCGGATCCAGAACGGCGTACTCCAGACCCGCGTGCCCTGACCGCGTGCCCTGACCGCCTGCGCTGGGTGTGTCACCCCGCGCCGATGCTCCTCGCCGCGCGGCAGTAACGCCTTCGACGCATATGCCTGTGAGTCATCTTTATGACTCACAGGCATATCGCTCTCCGAGACATTGCCCCGGCCACTCCCGCTAGGCGGCGTGCCTCGACCGTCGCCGGCCGCAGGACGGCGGAGACACCGGGTCGTGCGGGCCCGCTCAGGTGCGTCGGTGTCGGCCGACCGGCGGACCGTCGGGCACGGAGTCCAGGCCGTGCCCGCCGTCGAACAGCCCGCCCTCGCCACCAGCACCGGCCCAGCCCTCGTCACCACTCCAGCCCCCAGGGCCAGCGGCCGTCATTCCGCCGCCGTGGGGCGCCGTGCCGCCGGAGAGAGCCATTCCGCTGCCCGGAAACGCCGTGCTGCCGGGGAAAGCCATTCCGCTTCCGGCGGGCGTCACTTCGCTGCCGGTAGGTGTCACCCCACTGCCGGTAGGTGCCACCCTGCTGCCCGTCGGTGCCGCCCCGCTGCCGGTGGATGTCACTCCGCCGCCGCGAGGTGCGAAGCCGTTCCCGCTCGGTGCCACCCCGCCGTGCGGTGTCGCCGGTGCTTCGATGGCCGCAGCCGCCCGGCTCGCAGCCCAGGCGGCACCGCTGCCGGCCGCCCCACCACTGCCCCGCCGGCCCGCGCCGCTGCTACTTTGGCCCGCGCCGCGCCGGGATGTGCGGGAGGACGCGGCCAGTCGGGGAGCCGCCCCGGCGGTGGCTGGACGGCGGCGCAGCCCCAGGACTGCGCCGATCTGGGCGCCGACGATGCTCGCCACGGCCAGCACTGCGGAGACCGCCAGTGGGCGGTTCACCCGATCGGCGGCACCAGCCCCGGCTGCACCGACCGTCACCGCTGGTGGTTGGCCCGCTGACTCCGTACCGCTGGGTGGTGCCGGGGCCACCCGCGGCGGTGCGGCCTGCTCGGGCGCCGGCCGGGGCGCGGGCGGCTTCGGTGCTGCGGGCCTGTCGACGAGTCGACCGGTGGCGTGCTGGCGGGCCCCCTGGTCCGCGGCCTCGGTGGGCAGTCGGAGCAGTTGGCCGGGGCGGATCCGGTCCGGGTCGTCGAGCTTGTTCAGCTTGGCGAGCTGTCGGTAGTCCCCGAACTCGTCCAGGTACCGCTCGGCCACCTCCCCGAGGTAGTCGCCCCGCGCCACCCGGTACACCGGCGCGGCCGTGTCCGGTGTCGTCGCGGCGCGGGTCGGCGCGGCCAGGGTGGTGACGGACGTTGCGCTCGGACTCGCGTACACCGGAGTTCCGTAGACCGCCGCGGCGCTGGCGGCGGCGGGGCTGGCGACCAGGATCAGCGCGACCGAGCCGACCAGCGCGGCGGCGGCCTTCTGCTGGCGGCCCATCCCGGGCAGCTTCGGCGCCGGCCGGTGCAGGGTCTGTGCGCCGAGCTCGACGAGGACGGAGAAGGCGAACGTAGCCCAGCCGAACCAACCGGCCATGGCCAACGCCCGCAGGAAGAGCTGACCGTCGTCCCGGCTGGTCAGCGCGGTGCCCACCTCGCTGATCGTGGGGAGGTGGTCAGGCAGCGGGTTACCGGCGAAGGCGAGCAGCGCGATCGGCGCGCCGACCAGCAGCACCAGTAGCACGGCCAGCGCGCCGATGCCGGTGAGGATCCGTCCGGTCCGCCGTACGACGGACCCACCCGATGCGGGCATGGCTGCCTTCCTTCCTACGGTGTTGCGGTGATGGCACGCGCGGTCGCCTCGCCGGTGACGGTGACCGTCTTCTCCTGGATGAACGGTCCGATCATCGAGCGGTGGTAGGTGATGGAGACGGTCACCCGGATCAGGGTTTCCCCGTCGACCTGGGGGAAGTCCACGGTGTGGCCGGCGGTGTCGACGGCGGCCAGGTAGCTGGCGACCGCATCACGCGCCTCCGGCTCGTCGATCCGCTTCGGCCCGCCCTCGATGGCGGTGGCCCGGTCGATGGCCTGACCACCGGCCCGGGCCGCCTCGGCGGCCAGGTTCTGGGCGTGTTGCAGGGTGCGGAGCTGCCCGGCGCCGTCGAAGGAGAGGCCGATGATGGCCAGTACGCCGACCATCGTCACCGCGAGGAAGATGCTCACCCGGCCGTGCTCATCTCCCGGCGAGGGCAGGGCAGCCGACGTGGTGACCGTCATTGCCGACCCCGGTAACGGTCGAGTGGGGAGGTGAACTGCGCGGAGACCAGCCGTTCACTCTCCATCCCGGGCAGGATGTCGAGGGTGATGTCCTTGAAGGACACGCGGCAGCTGATCGTCACCGTCACCGTGGCGTTCGTACCGACTGCGCTGCTGAAGGCCTCGTCAAAGTTGGACCCGTTGCCGGGCGACCTGCCGGTGAATGTCGGCTTCAGGTCGTTGGCGCAGGCCAGGCCATGCCAGTCCAGCTGGGCCTGGGCGGCCTCCACCGCCTTCTGCCGGGCGGTGTCGGAGTCCCGGGAAATCGAGGCTGCTCGGGCGGCGTCGTGCGCGGCCGCCTGGAGCGCCTCCGCTGCCACGGCGCTGCGCCCGACCACGCCGGCCAGCACCATCAACGCGATGAACGCGGGCGCGAGGACCGCCACCTCGATGGAGACCGAGCCCCGCTCGGCGGTACGGCTCATGGCGGGGTCACCCTCTCCACCGTTCCGTGGGCAGTCTGCTGTATTGCGAAGTCCACGCCCGGCACCACGGACAGGGACCGGCCGCTCACCGTGCAGGTCACGTCGGTCGTGGTGGTCACGCAGGTCGGGCCGGCCTTGTCCCAGCCCACCAGCCAACCGCCGGCTGCCCTCAGGAAGCGGGAGGCGCTGTCCACCCCGGCGCCGTTGCGCGCCTCGTACGTCCGTTGCGCGTTGACGCCACTCTGCGCGGCGTTCAACGCGGTCGAGCGGGCGAGGAAGACGGCCGCGACCTGGATCGAGGCGAAGAGCAGCACCAGGATCAGCGGCATCATCACGGCCAGTTCCACCGGGTTGGCGCCCCGCTCCCGGTCGCCGGCCGCGAGGCGGCGCCGGGTGGCGGTGACCGCCCGGCTCCACCTCGGGTACGCGGCTCGACGCATCCCGGCTACTTCGGGACCGTGTAGTCCGGGATGCCGTCCATCCAACCCTTGGCCTTGGTCAGGGCCAGTGCGGTGATGGCCATGGCGACGGCGACCAGGCCGGCGATGATCACCGCGGTGGGCACCGGGCTGTCGCCCCGTTCACCGTCCCGGCGCAGCTCGGCCAGGCGCGTCGTCACCACGACGTGCAGATAGCTGAGGATGGACATGGCGTTCTCCTTCGAGGGGGAGGGGTCAGACTCGGGCGATGAACGGATAGAGGACGAACCCGAGCAGCACGAAGACGAGCAGCGCGCCCGGGATGTCGAGCTTGCTGGTCACCCCTTCGGCGCGCGTCAGGTTGTCGGTGCGGATCTGGTCGCGCAGCGAGTCGGCCCGGCTGCGCAGCGTCTCGTGCACCTGCGCGCCCTCGCTGCCGGAGGAGCGCATGATGGCGCCGACGTCGCCCAGTTCCGGAATACCGATCTTGTCGGCCAGGTCGCGCAGCTCGTCCCAGGGCGCGTGCATCTGCATCTGGGCGATCCGCAGCGACTCCTGGAGCCGGTCGAACACCCAACCGTCGCAGACCGCCGCCGCCCGCTCCAGCGACTGCACCGGCCCGTGCGCCGCCGAGAGCTGCAACGCCACCAGGTCGAGGTAGGTGCAGACCGCCTGGCGGAACTCGTCGCGGGCGGCGTTGGCCTTGGTCAGCACGGCGCGGTGCGCCAGCAGGCCGGCCAGCAGCGCCAGGCCGAGACTGCCCAGCACCGGCACGACCAGCGGGAACGGGATGCCGAGCACCCACAGCACCACCCCGAGCAGTGTTGGTGTGGCCAACCCGATCAGCGCGGAGAGCAGCACCGACAACGCGTACTGCTCGGAGGTCTGACCGATCAGGGCGAGCTGCATCTGCGGCGGCCGCAACCAGCGGGACATCCCGGTCAGCCAGTCGAGCCGCCGGGACGCGGGCGTGGCCACCCGGCCGGTACCCGGCGGCTGATGCAGTCGGCGCAGCGCGGGCCCGAGCGCCGGTGTCGCCGGCACCAGCTCCCGGACCACCAGGAACACGCCCAGACCGACCCCGGCGCCACCGCAGACCGCGAGGGCGAACTGCCAGTTCACGATCACGGGAGCCGCCTTTCGCTCGCGACTGTGGGGCTCCGCTGCGCTGCACTCCTCGCGCTCACGCGATCACCTCGGCCGGGTTGGGCGCCGGCAGGAACCGGGCCGGCCGCTGCGGCTGGCTCATCGACCGCACCCAGGCCAGCAGGCCGATGAAGGCGGCGCCGAGGGCGGCCATCACCAGCTGACCCACCGGTGTGCCGTACGGCCTGATGTACTCGGTGTTGATCAGCCCGTAAGCCAGGGTTGCCAGCGTCATCCCGGTGAGGAAGCGGACCGCGAACCGGGGCTGGGTGCGCTTGGCCTCGATCTCCCGACGGGTCGCCACCTCCGCGGACGCCGCGCCGGCGATCGAACCGAGCACGTCACCAAGCCGCTCACCCCGGTCCGACAGGTGCAGGATCAGCGCCGCGACCACCTGGTCGCAGACCGGGTCGGCGATCTCGTCGGCGAACGCCAGCAGCGCGGAGCGGGCCATCCAGCCGGCCTGGAGACGGGCGGCGAGCAGCCGTACCTCGTCCTCGACGCCGGGTGGCACGCTGCCGATGGTGCCGATGATCGACTGCTGGAGGCCCTGCCCGGTGCCGGAGACGTCCTTGAGTCGGCGGGTCCACTCGCCGACCGCCTCGATCCGGGCGATCGCCCGCTGCTCGGCCTTGCCCACTCCGAACAGCCACGGGGTGCCGGGCACTGCCACCGCCACCAGCAGGCCCACCACCGGCAACCCGGTCAGCAGGAACGCCAGCGCGCCGCCGACCAGCGCGACGACCAGCAGCGCCTGGTAGCTCCGCTGCTCGGCCGGAGTGCTGCCCGGCCCGCGCCACAGTCGGCTCAGCCCCGGCCCGCTGCCCGGCTGCGGCCCGGGGGGTCGACGGGTGCCCACCAGCGCGACCACGGCCAGCAGCAGCCCGGCCACACAGGCGGCGCCGGAGACCACGGCGATCAACTCCAGGCTGTCGAGCATCAGATCACCGCCGGGCCAGTCGAGTCTGCCGAGGCCGCCGCCAGGCACCGGCACCGGCCTCGACCCACCGGGTCAGCAACCGTGCGTCGTAACCCACCCGCAGCAACTGGTCGCGGACCCGCTCCGGCAGGTGCCGGGGGACCGCACGACCGTCCGGGCCGGGCCCGAAGACAGTGGTGGTGGTGATCCGACCGGCTTCGCCGGCCCCGATCACCTCCTCCACCTGCGAGACGAACCGGTGCTTCCGCCCGCCGATCGCGGTCTCGTCCTCGATGGTGACGTAGACGATCAGGTCGAGCGCGTTGCCTGCCATCCGGCGGGCCTGGTCGACGGTCATCTCGCGGCCGTGCGCCAGGGCAAGCTCGACGATCCGTTCACCCACACCGGCGGCGGTACGGGCGTGGATGGTGCACATCGACCCCCGGCTGGTGGTCATCGCCTGGAGCATCGGCACGATCTCCCGGGACCGCACCTCGCCCACGATGATCCGCAGGACGCCCATCCGCAGCGACAGCGGGATCAGGTCGGCGATGGTCACCTCACCGGCTGGACGCCCGTCGAACCCGCGCTCGCCGTGGCCCTCCCGGGCCTCGAAGCTCATCACCGCCCGGTGCCGCTCCCGGCGGCGGGCCGGGAGCAGCTCCCGACTCTCCTCCAGCAGCACGTACGGCTCATCCTGCGGGATCTCGTTCATCAGTGCCCGGATGACAGTGGTCTTTCCAGCACCGGCCAACCCGGCGACCATGATGTTCAGACCGGCGCGCATCGCCGCGCGGAGGAAGTCGCGCAGCAGCGGGTCGATCATCTCGTCCAGGTCACCTCGGGCACCCGCGAGGTCGTCGAGGCTCACGTCCAGGGTGTTGTGCTTGCGGATCACCGCGTACGGGCGGTGGCTGACCAAAAACACAGCGGCCAGCCGGCTGCCGTCGGGCAGTTGCAGGTCGAGGGTGGGCTTCACTGTGGAGAGGGACCGCTCGGTCGCGCCCGCCCGGCGGGCCGCCGCCTGGAGGATCTCCACCAGCTCGGCGTCGCTGTCGGCGATCGGCTCGGCCCAGTCCACCCCACCGCCGTGCCGGGTGATGCGTACCTGGTCGCAGCCGAGGATGTGCACCTCCTCGATGGTGTCGTCGACCAGCAGCGTCTGTAGCCGGCCGAGCCCGACCAGCTCGGCGGTCACCTGGTCGAGCAGCAGGCGTTCATCGCCGGCGGCCATCGGCGTGCCGGCCCGGCGCACCGAGTCCGCGTACGCGGAGACCACAGTGACGGCGAGTCGGGCCCGCTCGGTGTCCTCCTCGTCGACTGTGAACTCCCGGCCGCGCTGCCAGAGGGTGAGCCGTTCGGTGAGTTCCCGGCGCAGCTCCCGGACCACCTGGAAGTCCATCCGGGCCCGGGGCGGCGCATCCGGCGGCGGGCTGGCCGCGGGCGTCGACTGCGGCAGCGGCCCGGCCTGGTGGTGCCGACCGTTCGGCACGGCCAGGGGCGGCGCGGTGGAGGTCACGCCCGGTGGCTGTTGGCGCGGGTCGGTGGAGACCGGCTCAAACCGCATCCGGCACCCCCTGCTGCACGGGCCACGCCAACCGGGCCCGCCGCCGCTCCAGCAGCGCCCCGACCGGCACCTCCAACGCGGCCGCCGCGCGCATCAGCGGCCGACCGGCCCGCACTGTCCCGCCCAGGGCGAGCACCCCGGCGGTACGCGGATCGTGCGGCAGCCGCGCGATGACCGGCAGTTTCAGGGCCCGGCTGATCTCGGACCGCCCGTGCCCGTCGCCGACCAGCAGCAGCCGCAGGGTGCCCGGGGGCACCCGGTGCTCGGCGAAGTCCCGTTCGATCGTGGTGACCACCGCGCGGGTGCCGGAGAGGTCCGGCAGGTTCGCCCGGGTCACCAACAGCACCACCGAGGCGGCCCGCAGCACCGGCCACGGAGGCCCGGTCACGTGCAGCCGACCGCAGTCGACCAGGACGTCGTAGCCGGGGGTGCCGCGGTCGAGGGCGTCGAAGTAGTCGGCGAAGCGCTGCCAGAGCGGGGTGACGCTGCCGCTCTGGGCCGGGTCGACGAGGCCGGGCAGCAGCAGCCGTTCCCGGCGGGGGGCGTCCAGGTCGACCAACTGGGACCAGAACGCGGTCTCCAGGTTGCCGTCGCGCAACTCGCCGACGGCCAGCTCTCCGATGCCGCGCGGGCCGTCCAGTTGGCCGCCGAGGTATCCGGCGAGGATCGAGCCGCCGGCCGGGTCACATTCGGCGACCACCAGCCGCCGGTGCCAGGCAAGAGCGCAGGCCAGCGCCGAGGTGGTGACGCCGGGCGAACCCTTCGCGGAGACCAGCGCGATGATCGCCATGCTCAGGCCGCTTCGGTCAGCACGACGGCGAGCCGTTCCTGTGCGGCGAGCGCCACCACAGCGGGCACGTCACGGATGAGCAGCGCCAGGTACAGGACCTTGTCGTCGGTGGCCGGGCTGACCATGTCGATGACTGTGGCCGCGAACCGGGTGCCGGCGGCGGCCGTGTCTCCGTCGGCGTTGTTGTCCGGGGTGCTGACCAGCAGCACCTTGTCGCCCGGGTGCAGTTCGCGGGCCGGCACCTGGGCGGTCTTCAGACCGAGCGCGATCTGCTGCTGGCCGGGGCCGAGCAGCGGGTCGTCGGTGACCTGTCCCAGGGTGAGCAGCGTGCCCGGAAGCAGCGCGACCGCAGCCCGTTTGCCGACCACCTCGTCGAGCCGTGCGGCGGGCACCGGGCGCAACCCCTGGCCGCCGGCGACCTGCACGGTGACCAGGTCGGCTGCGCTGATCTCCCGGCCTACCTCCACCGGTCGTGCCACCGCCAGATAGCTGCCGGTGGCCCGTACCGAGGTGACAGCGAAGGCCGCGCCCAGCCCGCCCAGCGCGATCAGGAGGACGGCGAGACCGAGCAGCCCGGGACGGACCCGGCGCTGGCGGACCACCGTGGGCGGGTTGACGGGTGCGTCCACCGGCGGGGTCCCGTTGCGCGTCGCGAGGCTCATCTGGTGACCACCTGGAGTTCGTTGATCTGGATCGGAACGATGCCGCTGTTACGGGTCACCAGGATTTCTCCGCTCTCGCCACCGCCGCGCCAGGTCACCGTCCAATGGGTGGTGGCGGTCACGTCGTAGGTGTCGGCCTCCGAGTAGCCCTCGTCGTAGCCGCAGTCGGGGGACGTGAGGCCGGCGCGACTGCCCTTCGGGTCGTACGGGGTGCCGGGACCGTCGCAGGTGACGTACTCGTCGTTGCCCATGTCCCAGACGATCCGGTCGACCTTCGCCTCGATGGAGACGGTCACGCCCCGGTCTGACGCGGACGCGGTCAGCGGGCCGAAGTAGCTGGGGGTCGGGGTCGCCCACATCCACACCGGCAGACCGACCAGGCCCGGACCGATGTCCTTGCGGGGGGCGACCTTCAGCCGCGCCGGCAGCAGACTGATCGACGCCAGGGCGCGGCGGGCCAACTCCTCCGGGTTGGGCGGCGCGCCGAAGCCGGCCGGCGGGTCGTCCAGCAGCACAACGGTCTGGTTGCCCACGTCGGCGCCGCCGTTGCACGTCTTGACGTACCACTGCTGACCCTCGGGTGCCACGCCCTGCGGCTCGGCCAACTTGTAGTAGCAGCCGTCGCTACTGCTGAACCAGCCCAACACCTCGTCGTAGCAGGGGACGGTTCGCCCGTTCCACCGACAGGTGCCGCTGCCACCCCCGCCGCCACCGTCGTCCCCACCGTCGTCCCCGCCGCCGCCGGGATCGCCCGGGTTGCCGGGTTCGTCGTCCCAGACGCTGCAGTCGGGCTGGGCGGGCGGGCAGCCGGCTCCCGGGTCGGCCCGTCGAGCGGCGGCGGCCGGCAGGGTCGCGCCGACCACCAGCAGGAGCGTGAGGCCGATTCCGGCGATCGCCCGTCGGGTTGTCGCGGCCCGGGTCAGCACGGCTGGTCCCGGTGCGTCGTACCGGAGTTGATCAGCCAGCGGCCGTCGGGGTAGCGGGTCGCGGTGGCGGTGGAGAGGTGTCTGCCGCCGCCACTGCCCGGGACGGGGCGTTTGTTCTTGGCGTAGACCAGCCGGTAACCGGTCGTGTCCAGGCAGTCCTGGATCTCGACGGTGGCCGGCTTCGTGTCCAGGCTGACGGCGGTCACGGTCGGGTCGGACTTCAACGTCCCGGTACGCATGGCGCCGTGCTCCTTTGCGTCGCGAATGGACAATTGGACCCGAGTGAGAAGTGGGTCAGCGAGGAATCGGGACAGTTCCGGCGCGCGCGGATCGCTGCGCAGGCCCGCCGTACGTGAGGCCGCGAGATACCCGGAGTACGCGTCAAGTGCCGCCTTCTCGGCAGCGCGCCGTTCGACGTCGGGATCGATCCGGGGTCCGTCGTCGCGGGCTGCCGTCGGCCGTTCGACCGTTTCCCGTCCGCTGGCGCAGGCGGTGACCGGCATCACCGCCACGACCGCCAGCAGGCAGATTGCCGCTCGTCTGAGCTGCCGTCCGCGCACCGTCGAGCCTCCTCGTGGTCGCCCGGGGCGGTGACGGTTCACCGCCGTCGGGCATGCGGAAGCGCGCCCGGATCAGCACATCCGGAGCCGTTCATTGCGCTTCCGCATTCACCGTTACGGATCTTTTACAAATTCGGGGTCCTGTGTCTTCCGATGGTGAAGGTGAGGCTTGCGTCACACCCAAGGGGCGAGCATAGGCTGACGCTCGCCGATGCAACAGAGGCAATTCAAGCGAACACTCTGTGTGATGACAGGTGGTGGTGATGGGTGTCCGCACCGCATCCCGAGCAATGGTGGAGCGAAAGGTCGTTATTGATGGGGCGTCACCGGCTCGGATGGCCTCACCGAAGTCTCGTCACCGGTCGCGGGAGTGGGACATCGCGGCCTCATCCCGGCATTCGAACGCCGTTGTCGGCCGACCGGCGGCCTCCTCGTTCGACGGGGTGCCCGACTCGGAGGCGGCCAAAGGCATCCTCGCGGGCATGGGTCGGCAGGTCGCTTTCTGCGCCATCCGCTACACCAGAGCGAGTGCTCAGTCACGATCCGTGTTCGCTATGACGGAACCCACCCGACGGGCAGCGCCCGCCCAGCGGGGCGAACGACCATCGGGGCTCGTCTCGGCGCTGGCGCGTACCCGGGTCTCGACGGTGTTCGCGATCCTCGCGATCGGTCCGCTGATGCGGTTGGCCGCGCTGCGCTACGCCGTACCCCCGGGTCTGCCCAGCCGGACCGGCTGCGACGCCTGCGGCGCGCCGGTCGGCCTGACCCACCCCTGGCCGGCGCTGGGCCCGGCGGCCCGGTGCGGTCAGTGCCGCGCCCGGGTCGGCCCACCGCCGGCCACCGTCGAGTTGGCCGTGCTCGCGGCGGCGGTGCTGCTGGCGCTCGCCGGTCCACCGGGCGGGGCGCTGCCGGCGCTGATCTGGTGGCTCGGCTGGACCATCCCGGCGATCCTCGTCGACCTGGCCGTGCACCGGTTGCCGGACCGGCTGACCCTGCCGGCGGCGGCCGGGACCTGGCTGCTGCTCGGCGTGGCCGCGCTCGACGCCGACCCGGGGCACTGGCTGCGGGCCGTCATCGGCGGCGCCGGGCTGGCGCTCTTCTTCGCCAGCACCGCCGTGCTGCTCGGCCGCCGCGGCTTCGGGCTGGGCGACGCCAAGCTGGCGCTCAGCGTCGGCGCGCTGCTCGGCTGGTACGGCTGGCCGGTGCTGCTGTTCGGGCTGGTGCTCACCTTCGGGCTCTCCGCCGTGGTGAGTCTGGGCCTGCTGGCCGCCCGCCGCGCCAACTGGAGCACCCACCTGCCCTTCGGCCCGTTCCTGCTGCTCGGCACAATGGCCGCCCTCCTACTGACGACCTGACCCGCCGCCCCGCCGCCAGGGGGCGTCGGTGGTCAGGGGCGGGAGCGGCTGGCCAGTTTGGGGACCGGGCTGTCGGGACGGTTGGCGCGGCGGCGGAGCACCTCGCTGGTCGGGCGGGCCAGCAACGGGGTGAGCACCACGGCGACCAGGGCGCCGAACAGCACACCCGCGATCACGTCGTGCGGGTAGTGCACACCCACGAAGACCCGGGAGAACGCGCCGAGCGCGGCCAGGGGTAGCGCGACCAGGCCGAGTCGGCGGGAGAGCAGCAACGTGGTGACCGCCAGCGCACCGGCGATGGTGGCGTGGTTGCTGGGGAACGACCAGTCGCCCGGGGGCGGGCAGGCACCCGCGATGATCTCCCGACCGATGGTCCGGCAGGGCCGATCCTGGTCCACCACGGTCTTGAGGAACTCGCTGCCCACGTACGCCAGGAGGGCCGGCACCGGCGCGATCAGGGCGAGTGCCCGGTCGTGCGGGCCGCCGGACCGGCGGCTCAGCGCGGCCATCACCAGCAGCGCGCCGAGTAGCAGGATCACCCCCTCGGTGGCGTGTCCGACGAACCACTGCACCGGCTCTGGGCTGCCGGCGGCGGCGTCGACGACGTCGCTGTACCACTCGGCGCTGATCTCCGGAACGTCCATGCTGCCGTTGTCGAGCATGCATCACCTCACTTCACGTTCATACCCTGTTCACCTTGGGGACACCCTAGGAACGCACCAGAGGGCATCGCTGCTGTCGAAGGTCGGACGGCCCACCCGACCTTCGTCCAGGAATCGCACAGCCGGCTCTGGTTGGCTGTCGCAGGACGTCGACATCGACAGGAGGCCTCGTGCAGACCGGTTCGGCCACCGACCAACAGCAGTCCACCGCCGCTTCGGCGGACGACGAGACCTGGCGGATCCGGCGTACGGAGGCCGACCTGGACCGGCTCGGCGAGACCGAGTCGATCTTCGCGTTGGGCAACGGGTGGATCGGCTGGCGTGGGGTGCTCGACGAGGGTGCCCCGTGCGGGATGCCAGGCAGTTACGTCAGTGGCTTCCACGAGCGGCGCGAGCTGAGCTATCCCGAGGAGGGGTACGCGTTTCCGCCGGCCAGCGACACCGTCATCAGCGCACCGAACGCCGCGCTGATCCGGCTCTGGGTCGACGACGAGCCGTTGGATCTCCGGACCGGGACGCTGCGCAGCCACCAACGGGTGCTCGACCTGCGTACCGGCGTGCTGCGCCGGGAAACCGAGTGGATCTCACCGGCCGGGCGGGGCGTGCGCATCCACAGCACCCGGTTGGTGTCCCTGCCGCGTCGCCCGGTGGCCGCCGTCCGGTACGAGGTCGAGCCGTTGGACACCGCCGTCGAGCTGCGGGTCTGCTCGGATCTGCTGGCCAACGAGACGGTGCCGGAGCGTTCGGACGACCCTCGGGCCGCCTCGGTGCCCACCGACCCACTGACCGCCGAGACGTACCGTGCGACAGGCCTCGACGGCGTGCTGGTCCACCGCACCGAGCGCAGCGCCCAGCGTGTCGCGGTCGCTGTCAGTCACCTGCTGGAGGGGCCGGGCACGGTGACCACCACCGGTGACTGCACCCCGGACCGGGTACGGCTGACAGTGACGGGTCGCCTGCACCCGGGGGAGCGGTTGCGGCTGACGAAGTTCGCCGCCTACGAGTGGGCGGCGGTCGACGCGACGCCCGCCGACGAGTTGGCTGCCCTGGTTGCCGCCGAGGCGGACGCGGCGCGCGCGGACGGCTTCGATGCCCTGCTCACGGACCAGCGTGCCGCCCTGGACGCGGCCTGGCAGGTCGCCGACGTGCAGCTCGACGGCGATCCGGAGCTTCAGCAGGCCGTTCGGTTCGCGATGTTCCACCTGATCCAGGCCGGTCGCCCAGACTCCGACCGGACCATCTCGGCCAAGGGGTTGACCGGCAACGGCTACGACGGGCACGTCCTCTGGGACACCGAGAGTTACGTCCTGCCGGTGCTCACCTACCTGGCCCCGGCGGTGGCCCGCTCGGCGCTGAGTTGGCGGCACGCCCACCTCCCCGAGGCGCGGGAGCGGGCCGCCGAGCTGCGGTTGACCGGCGCGACCTTCCCGTGGCGCACCATCGGCGGCCGGGAAAGCTCCGGCTACTGGCCGGCGGGCACCGCCGCGCTGCACGTCAACGCCGACATCGCCGACGCGGTGTTGCGCTACCTGGCGGCCACCGACGACCAGGGGTTCCTGGCCGGGGCGGGGCTGGAACTGCTGGTGGAGACCGCCCGGCTCTGGCACGGCTTCGGCCACTGGTCGGACGAGGGCGACTTCCACCTGCACGGGGTGACCGGCCCGGACGAGTACGCCGCGCTGGTCGACGACAACGTGTTCACCAACCTGATGGCGAAGCGCAATCTGCGCGGCGCGGCGGACGCCGCCGAGGCGCATCCCGAGCTGGCCGGCCGGCTCGGCGTGGACCGCGACGAGGTGGCCGGCTGGCGGGCCGCCGCCGATGCGATGGCCGTCCCGTACGACCGCGAGCGCGGGGTGCACCAGCAGGCCGCCGGCTTCACCGAACAGCCCGAGTGGGACTTCGCGAACACCGGTGACGACGACTACCCGCTGCTGCTGCACTTCCCATACCTGGAGCTGTACCGCAAGCAGGTGGTCAAGCAGGCCGATCTGGTGCTGGCCATGCAGCTCTGCCCCGGTGAGTTCACCGCCGACGAGAAGGCCCGCAACCTGGCCTACTACCAGGCCCGCACGGTCCGCGACTCGTCGCTGTCGGCGGCACCGCAGGCGGTGCTGGCCGCCGAGGTCGGGCACCTGGATCTGGCGTACGACCTGTTCGCCGAGTCGGTCCTTCAGGACCTGGCCGACCTGGGCGACAAGACCGCCGACGGGCTGCACCTGGCCTCGCTGGCCGGCGCGTGGCTGGCGCTGGTGCAGGGCTTCGGTGGGCTGCGCGACGACCGGAGGATGCTCTCCTTCGACCCCCGGCTGCCGCGCCGGATCGACCGGCTGGCATTCAGCCTGCGCTGGCGCGGCCACCGGCTGCGGGTCACGTTGACTCCGGCCGAGGCCCGCTACGAGCTGCCCGACGCCGCCACGGATGCCGAGGTCGAGCTGTGGCACCACGGCGAGTCGCTGCGGGTCACCGGCGCCGAGCCGGTCACCCGGCCGATGCCGCCGGTGCCCGACCCCGGCCCGGAGCCGCCCTCCCCGCCCGGCCGCCGCCCCACCCGCCGCTCAGCCGACTGAGCCGCACCGACCGGCTCAGGCTGGCGCGGGCTCCGGCTCAGGTCGGGGCGGGACCACCGGCCATCCGCTCGCGGACGGCCTCCAGCGCCTCGAAGGCATACGCCCAGTTGTGGCACTTGAAGCTGCGCAGACCGTCGATCGCTGTGTGACAGTCGGAGCAGCGCACCCCGGCGATGGCATCCGGGATCTCGGTGTTGACGTACTTGCGCTCGCCCAGGATGACCGTGGCGATCATGGCCTTGTCGTGCAGGCCGGAGAGCGCCGACGAGACGATGTCGTACCAGGTGACCCGCCGGCGGCACTTCGGGCAGTCGGGTTCGTCGCCGCTGACCCAGAGCGGGGCGCCGATGCTGCGCGCCGGCATGCCGAGCAGTTTCTCCAGCCGCCGGACGTCCGACTCGGGGGTGGTCCAGCGGTGTCGGCCGGGCAGTGATGCGGGCGAGTCGTACACGGCGCGGAACAGGTCGTGGTCGACCTGCACGGTCTCGCGCTGAGCGGTCATCGGCGTCCCTCCTCGTTGAGTCGGTGCCCCCACCGTGGTCAGCGGTGACCATGGGCGCAGCCGGATCAACGACACGAGGGGTCGGTGGGTCGTCGCCCCCGAGGCGTCGCGCCGCCGCTGACCCCGCTTTCGCCTCCGGTGGCCGGTGTCGGGTGGTACGACGGACGCAGGGCGTGCGCCAGCGGGAGGAGCGCCGATGGCGAGCAGACCCGAACGGCTGCTGCGGGGCGGTGACTCGCCGCTGAGCGCCTCGTTCCTGGAGCTGTTCTTCGATCTGGCGTTCGTGCTCGCCCTCAGTCAGCTGGCCACCCACCTGTTGCACGACCTCAGCGTGGCCGGCGCGCTGCACACCGCAGTGCTGTTGACCGGGGTCTGGTGGATCTGGGTGACCACCACCTGGTTCGCCGACTGGTACGACCCGGAGAGCCCGGCGGTTCGGTGGCTGCTGGTCGGTGCCGCGCTGGGCAGCCTGCTGGCCGGGGTGGCGGTCCCGCAGGCGTTGGACGGGCGGGGCCTGCTCTTCGCCGGCGCGTACGTCTCGGTGCACATCGCCCGGGGTGTGTTCACAGTCCTCGCGCTACGTGGTCACCCGCGGCAGCGCCGGGCGCTGCGCATCCTCTGCTGGTTCTGCGTCTCGGCCGTACCGTGGTTGGCCGGTGGGTTTCTGCCGGAGTGGCGGGTGCCGCTCTGGTTGCTCGCCCTCGCTCTCGATCTCACCGGCCCACGACTCGGCTGGCCCACGCCACTGATGGGCCGGACCGGGCCGCAGGAGTTGCACCTGGCCGGTGAGCACTTCGCCGAGCGGTACCAACAAATCATGATCATTGCGCTCGGCGAACTCGTCCTGGTGGCCGGCCTCTCGTACGCCGACACCGACCTCGTCTTGGCACAGACCGCCGCGTTCCTGCTGGTCTTCGCCACCGCGGTGCTGATCGGTCTGCTCTACGTCACGCCCGCCGGCCAGCGCCTCGGCCCGGCCCTCGAGCGCGCCGACCCGTCCCGACTCGGGGTCACCACCGGATACCTGCACCTGGTGATGATCGCCGGGCTGGTGGTCACCGCCGTCGGCGCCGAGCTGAGCATCGCCCACCCCCTGCGCACCGGTGACACGACTGCGGTCCTGGTCATCCTGACTGGCCCGATGCTGTTCCTCGTCGGGCGGATCCTCTTCTCGGCGGCGATCCACCGGCGACTCTCCTGGCCGCGGGTTGTCGCCCTGCTCGTCCTGGCCGGTGCGGCGGCCGTTCTGCGGCTGCCGCTGTTGGCGGTCAGCGCGGTCGCCACCGGGGTGGTGCTCGTGGTGGTCGTCCTGGACCACGCCGGCATCGGGTCCTACCGGCACCGAGCTGGCGCATAGTCAAGAAGCCTGACTAAAGTCAGGTATATGGACTCGGCTCTCATCGCCGCCGTGCGGCGGTTCAACCGGACGGTCACCCAACGGGTGGGTGCGCTCGACGACGAGTACATGGCCCAGGGGCGCCCGCTGGGGCAGGCCCGGCTGCTCTGGGAGATCGGCCCCGCCGGTGCCGAGGTCGCCGCGCTACGGGCCCGGCTCGGCCTGGACTCCGGATACCTCAGCCGACTCCTGCGCACCCTGGAGAACGACGGCCTCATCGCCGTCGGACCGGCCGACCGGGCCGGCGGCGACGGCCGGGTCCGCGTCGCCACGCTCACCGACGCCGGCCGGACCCAGTGGGCCGACCTCGACCAGCGGTCGGACGATCTCGCCGCCTCGATCCTCGAACCACTCACCGAACACCGTCGCGAACGACTCGTCACCGCGATGGCCGAGGTCGAACGGCTGCTCATCGGGTCGATGGTCGTCGTCGAGCCATGCCCGCCGAGCGACCCGCGGGCCCGCGCGTGTCTGCGGGCCTATGCCCGCGACATCGCGCGACGGTTCGACGACGGGTTCGACCCCGCGCTGAGCAACCCGGTGCACGACGAAGCGCTCGTCCCGCCCAACGGGGTGCTCCTGCTCGCCACCCTCAACAGCGAACCGATCGGCTGCGGCGCTGTCAAACTCCACACCGACGCGCCCGCCGAGATCAAACGCGTGTGGGTGGCCGACACCGTACGCGGGCTCGGCGTCGGGCGGCGGCTGCTGGGCGAGTTGGAACGCTACGCCGCCGAGCGCGGCGCGACAGCGGTCCGGCTGGACACCAACCGCAACCTCACCGAGGCGATCGCCCTGTACCGGTCGACCGGTTACCGGGAGATCGAGGCGTACAACACCGAGCGCTACGCCCACCACTGGTTCGAGAAGCGGCTGGGGCACTGACGGCCGTAAACCGTCCGGTGATCGGGCGCTCCGCTCGCGGGCGGCTACAGCCGCTCGAAGCTCTCCATGCCGGCGAGTTTGAGCACCTCGGTCCGGGTCGCCGGGCATTCCTTGCTGGTCTGGTCGTCGATGTCACGGCCGTTGGGTACGGGGCCCTGCTTCTCGTACCAGGAATAGAGGTTCACTGTGAGGTTGGCCATCGCGCCCGTCTCGGACCCGATCCCCTTGAGCGTCGGCACCTGGCCGTCCAGGTAGGCGCACACGTCCTTCGCCGACACGGGGGAGCCGTCGGCCGGAGCGGATCCGGCCGCGCTGGTCGATCCTGTCGTGTCTGGCGCCGCAGCGGGCTCGGGCGCGTCGGCCTCGGTGCACGCCGTCAGGGCGAGCACGAGGCAGAGGGTTGGTGCGAGCGGTCGGAACGTACTCATTGGATGTTGTCCTCACGGGTTTCGTGGTGGGTAGGGGTTCCGGCGGCGTTCGCGGTGACGAGCCAGAGGCCGGTGGGCAGCCGGTAGCCGACGCCAGGCTCACGGAACCGGCCGAGCAGCCGGGCGACCCCCGTCCGGGCCGAAGCCTGACCAGCCGGCGGCGCCGCCCGGTACGCGGTACCGGCCGGGCCGACCTCGATGAGCCATTCGGCCACCGCGTCGGCGTCGTCCGGAGTCTCCAGAGTTACGTCGCACTGTGTGATCGTGACGGCGGTGAAGCCGGCGGTGGTGAGGATCCGGACGAGCCGCGCCGGGTCGGCTAACGCGAACGGACCGGGCTCGTCACCGACCGGGAGCGGTGGTAACGGTCCGAGGTGTGGTGCGGCACCGAGCATCGCCGCGGACAGCCACGGGTTGACGCCGCTGTCGCGGAAGACGGTAGCGGCGAGGCGTCCTCCCGGGCGCAGTGATCGCCGGATCGTGCGGCAGCCGGCAACCGGGTCCGCCAACAGCATCAGGGTCATTCGTGAGTACGCCGCGTCGAACGGGGCACCAGGCACGACATCGAGAGTCTCGATGTCGGCCACCTGGAACTGGATGCCCGGGTACCCGTCGATGGGGAACCGGCGTCGAGCGGCGGTCACCATCGCCACGTCGATGTCGACACCGATCGCCGCGCCGGTCTCGCCGACCGCGGCGGCGATCTCGGCCGTGGTGCCGCCGCAGCCGCAGCCCACATCGAGGATCCGCTCGGCGGGTCGTGCGGCCAGCCGATCCATGGCCGCCGCTCCCAGCGGCCGACCGGTCTCGTCCTGCCGATCGGCGTGGCGAATCCAGCCAGCTGCCGCGCCCGCCCAGAAGGCGGCGCCGCGGGCCCGCAGGCCTGCGGTGTCGGCCATCAGAACGGCATCTCGGTGCCGTCGACGCTCATCGAGCGGAAGTGAGCCGCCTTCGTCGGGTCGAAGCCGTCCTCCTGTGCCGCCAAGCCAGCAGCCCGGACCAGCCGTTCGGACTGGAACCGGCGGAATGCCGCTTCGTCCTGCCAGACGTTGATGATCCGCCAGCCGTCCTCCGTCGGCCCGGCGACATGGGCGAGGAGGCCCGGTGGCCGGTCCGGTCCGAGGTGGCGTTCCACCTGCCGGTATTCCGCCTCGCTGACGCCGGGCATCTCCTGCAACACACCGAACGGCATGGCCGTCACCTCTCGATAGAGTGAGCCTCTATCCAATAGAGCACTACACTTGAGAGGTGGTTGTCAAGAGACGTTATGACTCTTCCCGCCGACAGGAGCAGGCCCGACAGACCCGGCGAGCGATCCTCGAAGCGGCTGGCCGGCTGTTCGTCGACCCGGGCTACGCGGCCACACCGCTGACCGCTGTCGCCGTGGAAGCCGGCGTCGCGGTCCAGACCCTGTACGCGGTGTTCGGCAGCAAGCGGCAACTGCTCTCCCAGTTGGTCGACGTCACCCTGGCCGGCGACGACGAACCGGTGGCCCTGCCGGATCGGCCCTTCGTCGCCGAGATCCGCGCCCTCACCGACCCCCGGGCCAAGCTCGCCCGCTACGCCCGTCACCTGGCCGAGGTCAACGCCCGGCAGGCCCAGGTGATGCTCGCGCTGGCCGGCGCGGCCACTGCCGATCCGGACGCCGCCGAGATCTGGCGCAAGAACGTCGACGACCGCCGCCGCGGCATGGCCATGTTCGCCGCCGAACTCGTCGGCACGGGAGGCGTACGGCCCGACCTGGGCGTCGATCAGGTGGCCGACATCCTCTGGTTGGCCCAGGACGTCCGCAACTTCGACTGGCTCGTCCGGCAACGCGGATGGGCGATCGAGCAGTACCAGCGGTGGTATGTGGACACGGTCAGCGGCGCGATCATCGCCGGCGCCGAATAGCGGAGAGCGCCGGTAATGGGCAGGCTGATGGACGTCGTCGCCGAACAGCATTCGGCAGACTGAACGAGGAGATCGTCGTGCGCAAGCTCGTGTATTACATCGCCGCCACAGTGGACGGCTTCATCGCCGGCCCCGACGGCGCCGACCCGACCGGCCCCGGCGGGTTCTGGCCCATCCCGGACGACTACCTTCACCACCTCGTCAGCGAATATCCGGAGACGCTCCCCGGTCCGGCCCGGCAGGCGTTCGGCATCACCGACCAGGGCAGCCGGTTCGACACCGTGCTGGAAGGGCGCCACTCGTACGAGGTGGGCCTGAAGGCCGGCGTGACCGACGCCTACCCGCACCTGCGCCACCTGGTGTTCTCCCGGACGCTGGGCAGCAGCCCGGACCCGGCCGTCGAGGTCGTCGGCCAAGACCCGATTGCCACCGTACGAGAGCTGAAGCGGCACGACGGCAAGGACGTCTGGGTGATCGGCGGCGGCGCGCTGGCCGGTGCCCTCTACCCCGAGATCGACCAGCTGATCATCAAGCTTGCCCCGTTGACCATTGGTGCCGGCATTCCGCTCTTCGGCCGTGACGCCGTCTTCGCACCACGTACCTGGCGCCTGACCGACCACACCGTTCTGGACAGTGGCGCTCTCTTCCTCACCTACGCGCGCGCACAGACCGTGAGTGGTGGCGCGTAGACACGTTGGGCCAGAACGGCGAGCCCGTCGGGCTCGTCGTTCCGGCCCGCACGCCTACCACCCGGTGATCGAGCGGGTCATCAACATGGCCTGGTAGCGAGCGATCGGCTGCCCCAATCAGCCCTTCACCGCGCCCGCGGTGAGCCCTTCGGTCAGGAAGCGCTGCCCGAGGGCGTACATGATCACCACGGGGATGCTGACCAGCAGCGACGCCGCAGCGAGCTGTCCTTGCGGTACGACGTCCCCGGCGATCATCGATTGCATTCCCACCGGGAGCGTCTTGTACTCGTCCTTCGTGATGAACACGAAGGCGAAGAGGAACTCGTTCCAGGCGTTGGTCAGGGTGAAGAGCGCGACCGCCAGCAGCCCTGGCTTGGCCAGCGGCAGCACCACCCGGCCGAACGCCTGGATGCGGCTGCAACCGTCGACCAGTGCGGCCTCCTCCAACTCGATGGGGATCGACGAGAAGTAGCCCACGAGCAGCCAGGTGGCGAACGGCAGCGTGAAGGTCGGGTACGTCACCACCAGGGACCACAACGAGTCGGTGAGGCGGACGCCGATGAGCATCTGGTACAGCGGGATGAACAGCAGCGCGCCAGGCATCACGTAGGTGAGCAGCACCGTGACGGTGAAGCCCTGCGCCCCGCGGAACCGCAGCCGGGCCAGCGCGTAGCCAGCCAGGGCGGCGCAGACCAGTGCCACCGCTGTCGACGCCGCGGACACCAGCAGGGTGTTGAGATACCAGCGGCCGAACGGCTGGTTGTCGAACAGGGCGCCGAACTGCTCAAGCGTCCACGGCGTCGGCCACAGGTCGTCGGTGCGCATGACGACCTGGCCCTCGGACTTGAAGGCCGTGACGGCGATCCAGTACAGCGGGCCCAGCACGAAGAAGAGCAAGCCGGCCAGCGCGGCCCAGGAACCCAGTCCCGACACCACTGACGACGAACGGCGACCACCTCGGGACTGGAGGGTCGAGACCACTCGGCCGACCCCCGCCGCGATCAGCAGAATCACACCGAGGACCACCGCCGCCTTCCAGAAGATCTTCGGTGACGCCCAGGCCAGCAGACCGGTGACCAGCGCGGCGACGACCCACGGCAGCGCCTTCCGCGCCTTCCCGGCCCACCGCTGTGTCCCGGTCCACAACGCTGTCCGGCGTCGCCGGGGCAGCTTGATGTTGGTGTCCTGGCGCAACAACCGGACCAGGACGAACACCAGCCCACCGATGATCGGCAGCATGACGAGCGTGACCGCCGCGCCCGCGCCGTACTGGAGCTGCAGGATGGCCTTCGAGTAGGCGATGAGCACGTACGGCGCGGTCACGTCGCCCGGGCCGCCCTGCGTCAGCAACCAGACCAGGTCGAAGTTGTTGAACGTCCAGATCGACGACAGGGTCACCGTCACGGTGATCACGTGACGCAGTCCGGGCAGCGTCACGCTTCTGAATCGCTGCCACGCCGAGGCGCCGTCGATGGTCGCCGCCTCGTAGAGGTCCGCCGGGATGGCCTTCAACCCCGCGAGGAAACACACGGTGAAGAACGGCACTCCCTTCCAGACGTTGACGAGGATCACCGACGGCATGGCCAGCGACGGGTCGGACAGCCAGCCCGCGGGCCAGCTGTCGACCAGGTGCGCGCTGGCCAGCAGCGGCCCGATCCCGGTGGCGGTGAGCAGCGTGTTGACGCTGCCGAAGATCGGGTCGAGCAGCGCGCGCCAGCTGAACGCCGTCACCACCGTCGGCACCACCCACGGCACCAGGAGCAGCCCGGCCAGCACGGCCCGCCCACGGCGGCGATGGTGCAGCAGCAGGGCCGCGGCCAACCCCAGCACGACCTTGAAAACCTCGGCGTACGCGGTGAAGACGAACGAGTTCACCACGCCGGTGTGGAACTGATCGTCGCCGACGAGCGCGAGATAGTTGTCCAGGCCGACGAAGACGGTGTCCTGCCCGTGTCGTTCGGTGGTGCTGGTGATGATCGACCGGGCGATCGGCACGAGAACGAGCCCGCCGACCAGCACGGCCATCGGCGCCAGGAACAGGGCCGCGAGTCGCCAGTCGCGACCCAGCCGCCGCTGGACCGCGGTGAGGGAGCCGGGCCCCGACGGCGGGGATTTCCTCGCCGCCGGGACCCGCGCAGGACGGACCGATTTCACTGCGGCAGCCCCTGCTGGTTGAAGATCTGCACCATCTTCGCGTGGGCAGCCGTCACGGCCTGCGCCGGCGCTGTGCCCTGAACGACCT
The DNA here is from genome assembly GCF_022230905.1 of Micromonospora salmantinae. Classification (NCBI taxonomy): domain Bacteria; kingdom Bacillati; phylum Actinomycetota; class Actinomycetes; order Micromonosporales; family Micromonosporaceae; genus Micromonospora; species Micromonospora salmantinae. Next base: position 88,351 of record NZ_JAKKFG010000013.1, on the reverse strand, counting down.
GCTGCATCATGTCGGTGAGGACGTAGGCCGACCCCACCGCCTGCTGGCCCGCGCTGGCCTTCTGCGGGAAGGCCAGGCCGTTCTTCGTGTTCAGCGGCAGCTTCAATTCCGTGATCTTGCGCAGCATGGGGAACGCCGGGTCCCCGCTGGTGAAGAACGGGTCGGCGTCCCAGACCTTCTCCCAGGCGGGCATCACCAGGCCGGGTGCTTCCTTCGCCACCCCGAGCAGCGCGGGCGCGCTGACCAGGTACTGCGCCAGGAGCTTGGCGAGCGCCGGGTTCTTGGCGCCCTTGAAGACGACGAAGCCCTGCGACTGGCCGAGCAGCAGCGGATTGTCGGTCGCCGGCCCGATGCAGTCGGAGAACACGTGGGTGTTCGCGTGCACCGGGTTCTTCTTGGTCCTGGAGTCCGCGTAGACGCTGAACTGGTTGCGGGTATAACCGAGGATCCCGGCGAGCCAGTTCTCGTTGTTGCTGGTGTCGGTCCAGCTCGCGATCCCCGGTGGCAGCATCGGCTTGTACTTGGGGTTGGTGTAGATGTCGCCGAGGAACGTCACCGCCTGCACGGTCTCCGGCGTGTTGAAGGTGACCTTCCGGCCGTCGTTGGCGGCGATCGACCCGCCGTAGGCGTTGATCAGCGCCTCGATCATTCCGTTGCCGTCACCGGACCGGTTCACCGTCATGCCCCAGCCGAACCGGCGCTTGCTCGGATCGGAGATCTCCAGACACAGGTCCCGCAGCTCCTCCCAGCTGTAGATGTCCTTGGGGGAGATGCCCTTGTCCTGCATCCAGTCCTTGCGCAGGAACGACCCGATCCCGATGAAGTGGTACGGGATGGCGAACCACTTGCCGTCGAAGACGCAGAAGTTCTTGGCCTCGGCGCAGGGCTCGCCGTACTTGGCGGTCAGCGCCGTGACGACGTCCGTCACGTCCTCCAGGTCGCCCAGCGCCTGGAACTGCGCGACGAACCGCGAGTCGGTCATGAACGCCAGGTCGCGGGCCACCCCACCCTTGACCTCGGCGTCGATCTTGGCCACCACGTCACCGGCGTCGGCCTGGACCAGACTGTTCTCGATCTTCGTTCCGGTGCTGTCGGCGAACTTCTTGATCGAGCTGTCGAGGGCTTCGTTCGCCGCCGTCGAGTACAGCTTCTGCGACAGCATGCCCATCGAGGAGCCCTTCATCGCCGCCGCGGCGTCGATCAGCTCCTGCGGAACCTCCGGCTGCACCCTGGTGGGCGATTCGGAGCCGTCCCCACAGGCGGCCAGACCGGCCGCGCCGAGCACCCCCACTCCCATCCCCAGAAAGCCGCGCCGCGACCACCCCGACTTGTCCTCCATGGACACCCGCCTCCTTCTTCTCCCCGCGCACGGCTGCACGCCGAAGGTCTTACTGGCGAACACCGCGATGCTTGTGTTGCAGTTGGTTTCTGCCGGCGACCACCGAGGGGCGCCCGTCGAGATCAATTCGTTCGTGGGTTCCTACGGTGGTGAGCGGGCCCGCCCGTCACCGTGGGACGTCCGCTCACGCGCGCTTCGTCGGAGCCACCCGAGACATGTCGGGTGGCGCTCTCCGGGTAGCGCGACGAGGTTGAGGCGATCGGCGACCGGGCCGAGGCAATAGCGCTGACGTTCCAGTTCGGTCGGGTCACAGGACCACCGCCGTTCGAGATTTCGAACTAGGTTCGATATACCGTATCGAGTGGTCGCGACGCTAGGGCAGCGCGGTGAGCGATGTCAATGTTTCGATGTTGTTTCGAACCGAAAGCGGGAGGTTGCCTACCGAGATTGCGCCCGGTAGCCCATGCGGGCCGACAACACAGCCGCGCCCTCGCGAACCAGCCCGGTCCACTCCACCTGCACCTGAGGTGTCCAACGAATGCTCGGCGCGGACAGACTCATCCCAGCGATGATGGCACCGGTATGGTCCCGGATCCCCGCAGCGACACAGCGCATCGCGGTGTCCGACTCGCCGATGTCGACCGCGACACCCTCCGCCCGGACACGGTTCAGATGCTCACGAAGAAGATCCGGGTCGGTGATGCTGTCCGGCGTCATGCCCGGCAGGGGGTCCTTCAGCAGGACGGCGTCCAGGTCCGCCTGATCGAGAGCCGACAGCAGTACCTTGCCAACGGCCGTGCAGTGCGCGGGCAGCCGCAGCCCGACCCCGGAAACCATCCGGACGGGGTGCGTGCTGTCGAACTTCACCAGGTAGATGACATCGGCGCGGTCGAGCACCGCCACATGAACCGCCTCGTCGCACGCGGCAGCCACGTCCCGCGCCACGCCCTGCGCCTCGCGGACCAGATCAAGCCGGCCGGCGAACGCCGCACCCAGCTGGAACAGCGGCATGCCGAGCCGATAGTGCACCGGCTGACCCGGTACGGAGATCAGGTACGCGCGAGCCTCAAGCGTCACCAGCAACTCGTGGACGGTCGTGCGGGGCAGATCGAGCCGCTCCATCACCTGGCGGGCCGACAACTGGGGGCAGTCCAGGAACAGTTCGAGGACGTCGAGCGCGCGGTTGACCGCCGGTACCACACGGGGCATGTCGATAGTCCCTTCGCAGCGCCGGACCCATGTCAACGATCTCCACACGGGCCAGCACCTGAAGAGGATATCTACGTCAGCCTCCGGCGCCAGGTGTCATCATCACCGCCCCCACCGGCGGAGCCGCTGCTGTCTGTCCGGATCGCCGCCCGCCCGAAACATCTCGGGCGGGCGGCGAGGGGCTCAGCTCTGGCTGACCAGGCCGGCGTCGACCACGTACTCCGCGCCATGCACGGCCTGGAATTCGGCGCTGGCGACGAGCAGGGTCGGCTCGAACTGGTACGACCTCACGATGTCCGAGTCCGTGGCGTCGTCACCCACGTCTGCGACAGTCCGGCCGTACGTGGCGGCTGCCTCCAGCCGGACCTCGTACAGCAGCTCGGTGCGGGCGGTGATCGACCAGGTTCCGTCCGGGTTGACGGTGGCCGAGCCACCGCCAATTGCCTGTCGCTGCGGACTCGACAGACTCACCTCCAACACGCCGTCCGGGCCACCGGCGATGGCCGGCTCATCCGCCTCGCGCTGCCCATCCCGGTCAAGGTCGTGCCACACACTGCCGCGGATGACGCACGTGCCCGAGATCGCCACCGTGACGGATTCGGTGTTGTTGTCGGTGTTCGCCTCGCGGCGTTGCGGGGTGATGCTCGTGGTGATGGGCACCCTGCTGCCCGGTGTCGCGCCGGCCACGACGAACGGCACGAACAGCCGGCTCGCCCGACCACCGGCCGCCAATTGCGGATACGAGCACGTGTAGCTCGTCGTGCTCACTGCCGTGCAGGTCCAGGCAGGGTCACCGACCGACGGGGTCGTGGTCCTGAGCCCGGCGGGCACCGCGACCGTGACGCTGATCGGGTCCGACGCTCCGGTGCCGTAGTTCCGGATGTCGATCTCGGCGGAGAAGGTCTCGCCCTCCGCCGGATTCAGCACGTCGGTCATCATCAGATCGACGACCAGATCGGGCTGGAGTCGCCCGGCCGCCACCGCGTCGGCCGGAGCGAGGGCCGCCGTGCCCCCGACGAGGGCGAGGGTGGCCAGCGAGGTTGCGAAGGTACGTCGGATCGAGCGGGAAAGGGAACGAGGGCGCATAGGTTCCTCACGTCGCAGGTGACGGCCCTCCCAGGAGGGTGAAGGCCGTATTGGAGATCAAGATCTCCACTCATCAGGCGTCGTCGATCAGCCCGGCGTTACACGGAGCCGGTGTCAGTGGTGCCTGTCCCCTATGCTGCGCCAGGCAGTTGGTGTGAGCAGTCCATTTAGGGGGCGCGGAGCCGCATGGCCGACGAGATCATGTACGAGTACAAGACCGTACGGCCAGTTCGCGGCACCGACGGCTGGGTCATCTCGAAGATGCAGAAGGATGGCTGGGAGCTCGTGCAACAGGCCCCAGGCACGCTTCGCTCCACCGTCGACTTCCGTCGGCCGAAGAAGCCGCAGCCGTGGCTCCTGATCGGCGCGGCAGCCGCCGTCCTCGTGATCCTCGCTGTCGTCATCGGCGCCGCCTCTGCCCTCAGCGGCGGAGACGAAAAGAAGGACGAGTCAGACAAGTCGACGGCTGCTGTGAGTGAGAAACCGTCTGCTACGCCGGCTCCGACCGCTGTCGAGTCGGCTGCCACTGAGGTGATCACGCCGCAGAACAATCCGGAGTTCGCCGCGCTGCTGAAGGCGGACAGTTGCGACGACGCGAACCTGGCCTTCGCGACCAGGCACGAGGGCAAGACGGTCGCGTTCAACGGCTCGATCGTGAACATGGTGCCCCACGGTGACTACGACACTCGCTACGACTTCCTCCTGGGCCCAGGCGACAAGGGCCCGAACACGGCAGTCGGCCCGGCCTTCAAGTACGAGGACGTCAACATCCTCGACCTGAAACTAACCGGCAAGCAGATCCCCGCCACCGTCGGCGAAGGCGACACGTTCCGCTTCGTCGCCGAGGTAGGCGAGTTCAAACCCGCCCAGTGCCTCTTCTTCCTCGACCCGGTCTCGACGGAAGTCCGGTAGTCAAGATGGGCAGCCGCATCATCACTGACCAGCTTGCCCGGTGATCACCTAGGCGGACACGTCACGGCCGCGCCGTGACCCGCCGGGCTGCAGCGGAGAAGAAGAGCTGTAGCCGCTTACCGGTCCAGCGTGCGCGCTTCTCGGCCTGGTTCGGCTGGCACGGTCGCTGTACTTCGCTGCGGTATTGCTGGCGTCAAACGAGGCGCTGGATGCGCACCTTCGGGCGCTCGTTCCTCAGGTGGCCGTGCTTGTGTTGGCGGACCTGCTCGTCCCAGACCTCCTGGTCGTAGTCGGGGTCCGGCGGGATCCACTTGTGGGAGCCGTCGCTGTAGTGGAACTTCTCGTCGCCGGGTCGCAGGATGCTCATTGGGTCCAGCCGAGGAATCGATAGTGCAGGTGGCCGGCGGGGACGTGGGCCAAGTCCTGGGCGGCCTCGACGAGCTGGGCTGCCAGGTACAGGGCGAGTGACACCGGGGCTCGGTCGTACTCCGCTCGCAGCTCTCGCCGGCGGGTGTGACAGGGCCAGTCGGCACCACAGCCGCTGCACGTCCAAACCGGCGTGACCGGGAGGTGGGTTGTCATTGCGGGCCGTCCTGACTCGGCCAGTGACCGCGGTTGATTGGGATGAGGTGGAGGCTTCTGCATGGCAGGTCGGCTCCGCAGTGGCAGACGCGTCGCCAGTGCCGCCAGGACCACATCGGCCGATGGCGTCGGGCCAGGGTGAGTGCCACTGCGATGACGTACTCGTCGTAGGCCACCCGCCGCCGAGTGCTCTCCAACCTTCGCTGCCAATGTCCGGAATCCCGGGTCGCACGGCCGGCACCGGTGTCTGAGGCAGTTGCATCGTTTGGTCTGGTCACCGTGCCTCCGGCCGACGCTTGGGGGGTTCCGTGGGCACCCGGTCAGCCGTGTCCGGAGACAGGGCACCCACGGCGGGGCAACCCGGCCGCCAAGCTGGGTAACCCCACAAGCAACGTAGGACGCAATGTGCGCATAGTCAACGACTGATAACACATAGCGTTGTAAGTCGAGCTTGAGTTGTGGTCTGCTTGCACCAGCCGCCAAGCTGGGAGCACCACCTATGTCTGAAGCTGCGTACCTACAGGTCGCCCGAGATATCCGCGAGCAGATCAGCTCCGGCCAGTTGAACCCGGGCGACAAGCTGCCGTCCTTCGCTGCCTTGTGCGAGCACTACGAAGTCAGCAACACGGTGATCCGCGCTTCCATGCTCGTGCTCAAAGCTGAGGGCTTGATCGACGGGCGCCAGGGCAAGGGCGTCTACGTCGCCAACCCACTTCCCCGATAGTCCCCGGTGCCTTCGCCGAGCTAGGACGTCTCGCTTACAGGCTCTGTGCACGTCGTCCGGGAACGGCCGCACGCTCGGAGCTTCGTCTATGCCCGGACTCGTCAGCGTGCCGCCGTCCGGCGCGGCTGCTGTCAGCGCTGCTGTCGAAAGCCATTCTGCCGACGAATCGTGCCGACCCCCGTCGGGTGGATGCGGTCTCAAGGTGTTGGTCGCTGCCATCCGGTTGGAGAGATTCTCGGCCCGCCACGTCAAGACGGCCTTGACGCACGGTCGGACGCTGGCGGGTCGGGCGGTGGCCTGCTCGGCTTACCCGGGTCGATGGCAGGCGGGATGGCCTACCGCAACCACCCACGGCCCGGCACCCGCCGACGGACCCCCGAACATCCTGGAGCCCGAGCGCCCCGCCGGAGGCGAAGTAACCGCAACCCCGCTACCCGCCGCCAGTTCGCCGACGCAGCCGGCGTGCGCTGCACTATGCCGCGCGGGCTCGTGACCGCGCGGCCCGGCCGGCTGCCGGCCCCATGGGCTGACCGCTTCCGCGCCAGCCGCCGGGCGTGTTGCGTGGCCGGAGTCGGAGCGACGGACGCGCGCCCAGGCGGCGGCGCGTGCGGCACGTCCAGGCCCGCCTTGATAGATGTGAGGAAAGTCCTCCCACGTCGCCCGGCGGCCGGCCTACCTGCGCGATATCAGGAGTGGCGTCTACTGGCAGAGGCGATTGGGATCAGCCTGGCTGCTACGTCCTCGAAGTCGCCGAAGCCACTGACGGTTTGCCACAGGCCATGGGCCCGGTAATAGGCGCGCAACGGCTCGACCTGCTCTCGGTAGGTCTCCTGTGAATGCGAGTACATCAGCAAGAGTTCCTGGCGTCGCTCGGCTTGCTGAGAGTCCAGGTCTATCTGACGTTCCACCCGGCCCTGCGCGGCGAGGCGGAGTTGGTCCTCCGTAAGGACAACTTCGATCACTGTGTCGGGGACATGGCCGCTCTGCGTCTGCAACTCAGCTTGGCGGATGTTGCGAGGGAAGTTGTACAGCACCCAGCCACCGTCGGCGTTGGTTAGGGCGTCAGCGATGGCTTTGACCATTAGCTCATCCGGGACAAGATGTCCGGCCTGCATATACCGGCTCGCCTCTTTGCCCAGCGAAGTCTGCTGCTGCACGTGACCGCGGAAGACGTTACCTGCGCTGACAACCTGTAGGCCGATGGCGTCTGCCATAGCCCACGCAGCGGAAGCCAGGTCGACTACCGGCCCGGCGATGAGGACCACGTTGGGCATGTGTACTCCATGTGGATGGCGCCGAAGCGCCAAGCTAGCCACCCGCAACGCGCTCAAGCGGCTCGGCAGAGCACTGGACCGGTGGAGCGCTACTGCTGTACTTCGCTGCTGTACGAGTCGTGCTGACAAAGACAGCGGCCCTACAAAGGGCCGCTGAGCTGGAACGGAGTGGGCCGCCAGGGACTCGAACCCTGAACCTATGGATTAAAAGTCCACAGCTCTGCCATTGAGCTAGCGGCCCGCGCGCTCAGGTTACCCGACGGTCTGCGCCCCGGCTGATGTCCGCCCCCGGGCCAGAGGAGCGATGCTGATCTACGCCCACGACGGTGTGGGCGTTGGGACTGCCGCCGTTGCTGGTGCAAGGCCGAGCGGCCCGCCGGGATGACCAACTGGCGAGGTGGCTCGCGTCCGCAGCCGGCCTCGACGCCTCCGGCAAACTTCTGCATTGCTTCGTCACCGGTATAGCTTCATCACCGATATATTGGCGTCATGGCCACACCCACGCCACTGCGGGAACCCACCTTCTTGATCCTGACTGCCCTTGCGCGGGAATCCATGCACGGCTACGGCATCATCAGCGACGTCGCGGCCCTCTCCGATGGGCGGCTGGCGCTGCGGCCCGGCACCCTCTACGGCGCACTCGACCGCCTCACCGACGAAGGGCTGGTCGAGCGTGCCCACGAGGAGGTCGTCGAGGGACGGTTACGCCGCTACTACCGGCTCACCGAAGCGGGCCGGTCCGTGCTCACCGCCGAGACCGAACGACTGCGCCGCAACGTCGAGGCCGCCACGCAGCGGTTACGTGCCCGACCTGCGGGCACCCGCACCGTCGACGGCATCTCACGCGGCCCTCTCACCATCCCCGGAACGGCCGCCCACCCCGTCCTTCGACCGACCGGAGGCCCGGCATGAACCAGCCCAATCCCGCGCAGGAACAGGCCGGGTCGCCGCTGGAGTCCCGCTACCGGCGGCTGCTGTGGGCCTACCCGGGTGACTACCAGGCTGAGCGGGGCGACGAGATCGTCGGGACGTACCTCGACACCGTCGATCCGGGCCGGCGCTGGCCATCCCCACACGACGCCGTCGATCTGCTCGGCGCCGGGCTCCGGGAGCGACTGCGCGGGTACGGCGCTCTCGGGCTGGTTGCGGCTCTTCCACTGGCCGCGACCGCCGCGCTGAACACCCTGGTCGCGGTCTCCGCCTTCCTGCTCCTGCAGGTCGAGTTCGAAGATCCGCGTTTCGCTCGGCTGGACCCGGTTGGTCCGTTCCAGACCCTCGGCGCAGTGATCTGGCTTGGCTGGCTGCTCGTCGGCCTCGCCGCCACGGCGCTGCCCGGGGCCTGGGCTCGAACCGTCGCGGCCGGTGGTCTCCTACTGACTGTCGCCGTGCCGCCAGTGGCCGCCGTCACCGGCCAACCTGGGCCGCCGCTGTTCGTGCTGGTCCCCGCCGTCGCGCTCGGCCTGGCCACGCTTGCGCTGCCCTCCCATCCCGGTTGGGTCGTGCGTAGCCTGCCGCCGTTCACGGCCGGTTGTGTGACGGCCGTATCGGTGGCATTCAGCGCCGCCGAGAACGGCGGCAACATGTTCACCTCGTACGGCTCGACCCCCGAACTGCTGGCGATGGCCGGGGGGTCGATGTTCGTACTGGTCCTGCTCGTCGGCCTCGGTCGCGCCCTGCGAGCCGATGACGCAGGCCTCTGGGCGACCCTGCTGCTCGCCACCCCGGCCGGCCTGTTCAGCGCCGACCAACTCAGCCAGGCGACCTGGGGTACCAGCGGCGGCGGGCCCGCCCCGACGGCCTATGCCGTCACAGCCGGGTCGATCCTTCTTGTCGGCGCGGCACTGCTGGCAGCGGCTCTCGCCGGCCAGGCCGCCCGACACCAGACCGTACGTCGACGAGTGCTCGACGACGTCTGTCCGACCTGCGGGCACCGCTCGACTGCGATGACAGGGGCCTGACTTCGGCAGGATCAGCGATGTGGCGGGGTCGGTGAGCTGGGGTGAATCGAGCGACCTCGTTCGGCGGCGCATGGGTGGGGGCCGATGGGGAACCAGGACCGGCATGGGATCGAGCCGCTTGCCGGCCGTGGCGGCCTCCGGGGAGGAGGTCGGGCGCGATGGCGTACGCCAGCCGGGTGGGGAGGTGCACGCCTGGTTGCCCGGCCAGAACCAGACGGTCTGTGGCCTGGCGCTGAGCCGGACCCGGCTGCGTCGCTTCCCGCACGTGCCCTTCGACTACTCGGGTACCGACGTGCTCACCGAGGCGGACGCGGTGGGCTGGATCTGCCCACGCTGCCTGGCCGCCACTGCCGGTAGGCGGGGCAAGGAGAAGCACAGCTGGGTACGGGAGTCCCCTCGCCCTTGATCGACTCGGGATCCCGGAAGTCGGGGTGTACTGCGCGCTCGGACACCCCGACTTTCAGGAAGTCGAGTGGATCGAGCCGCGCGCGCCGCAGGCCCCCCGCCGCGCTGATGGGTGGTTGAGCTGCTGCTGGGCGGGTACGGGGTCGGGCATGCGGATCGTGGTGGTGGGGGCCAGCGGCAACGTCGGTACGGCGCTGCTGCGCCGGCTGCGCCGGGAGCGGGGCGTGGAGCTGGCCGGGGTCGTTCGACGGTTGCCCGGCCCGGACGCCGGCGAGCCGTACGACCAGGTGGAGTGGCACTCCTGCGACATCGGCGCGCCGGGCGCGGTCGGGCAGCTCGCCGAGGTGTTCGCGGGTGCTGACGCGGTGGTGCACCTGGCCTGGCAGATCCAGCCCAGCCACGACCAGCGGGTGCTGCGCCGGACCAACGTCGAGGGCAGCCGGGCGGTGATCAACGCGGTGGTCCAGGCCGGAGTTCCGGCCCTGGTGTACGCCTCGTCGGTCGGCACCTACGCGCCCGGCCCGAAGGATCACCCGATCAGTGAGCGGTGGCCGGCCACCGGTGTGCCCGGTTCGTCTTACAGCGAGCACAAGGCGGAGGTCGAGGCTCTGCTGAACGAGGTCGAACGGGATCAGCCGACGCTGCGGGTGGTGCGGATGCGACCCGGGTTGATCTTCCAGCGGGCCGCCGGTGCGGAGATCACGCGTTACTTCCTCGGCCCGTTGGCGCCGGTGCGGCTGCTGCGCTTCGGCCGGATTCCGCTGGTGCCGACGAACCGCCGGTTGCGGATGCAGGCGGTGCACGCCGATGACGTGGCCGACGCGTACGCCCGGGCGGTGTTGGGTGATGCGCGCGGCGCCTTCAATGTCGCCGCGGACCCGGTGCTCACTCCGGAGCTGGTGGCCCGGCACTTCCATGGTTGGACGGTGCCGGTCGCCGCGCCGGTGCTGCGGGCGGCGGCGGCGCTGACCTGGCGGGCGCGGCTGCAACCGGTCGACGCGGGCTGGGTGGAGCTGGGTCTGAACGCCCCGCTGATGTCCAGCGAGCGCGCGGAGACCGAGCTGGGCTGGCAGCCCAAGATCAGTGCGCTGACGACGCTCAAGGAACTCTTCGCCGGAATGGCCGACGGCGACCACACGCCGAGCCCACCGATGTCCGGCGCACGGGACCTGCCCGGCCGCCCGGCCGCCCTCCTCCACGCCCGCCCCCCAGGCGAAGGAAACCCCTACTGACCCCCACCCCAGCTCGGTGATCAAGAGCTTTCGGTCAGAAAAAGCCGCCCCGATGACCGAAACCTCTTGATCACCGGCGCGGGCGCGGGGACCCTCGGCGGGTGTGGGGGCCCCGGCGGGGCTGGGCTGCCGTGGGTTAGGAGAGCTTGGCGTTGGTGAGCGTGGGGTTGCGGGCGCCCAGGAAGAAGATGCCGGGGAAGCCGCGGGTCTCGAACTTGGCGCTGGGGTTGCGGCGCAGGGTCGAGTTTTCGATCCTCATGGTGCCGGTGCGGTTGTTGCTCACGAAGAAGATCGCGCCGCCACCCTCGTTGGCAGTGTTGTTCTCGATGATCGTGCCGGCGATCCGGACGGTGAACTCGTTACCGTCGCAGTAGATCGCGCCGCCGCTGCCGCCGCCGGGCGTACCGGACTTGGCCGGGTTGGCGCCGCTGCCGATCGCCTCGTTGTTCCTGAGCAGGCTGTTCAGCACCACCCACGACACGCCGATGCTGCTCAGCGCCCCTCCGTTGGAGCAGGAGCCGCCGTCGAATGTGCTGCCCACCACGTACACCGGCTTGTTCTCGTACTGGCTCAGCACCCGGACGGCCGCGCCACCCAGGTCGGGGCCGGTGCGGTCGCAGCGGTTGCGGACGAAGCGCGAGTTGACCACCTTCAGCCGCCCGCCGCGGACGAAGATCGCCCCACCGCCGCCGCCCTCGGCCTTCTCGCCGGTGGAGTTGCCGTCGGCGAAGGTCAGGTTCTGCACGGTGAGCTGCGGGTGATCCTGGTTCTGGCAGTGCGAGGTGGTGAAGCCCTGGGCCTCGTCGCAGGTGTTCATGTAGAGGATGCGGCGCTGCCCCTGGCCGCTCAGCGTGACAGTGCCGCCGCCGTCCAGCACGATCTTCGGGCCGTTGGCGTTGCGGACCTTCGCGGTGGCGGCCATCTTGATCGTCACCGGGGCCGGTCCACAGTTGAACGTGATGACACCGCCGGCCGCGACGGCCTTGACGACCGCCGCGGAGGTGCAGCTCGCCGGGGTGCCGGTGCCGATGGTCCGGGTCGGCTTGGAGGTGTCCACCGCCCGCGCCTCGGCCGGCACCGTGGCCCTGCCGTTCGGGTTGCCGGCGGCGAGCACCTTGTTGGCGGGCTTCGGGCTGGCGCTGGCCCCCGGGCCGCCGAGGCCGTCCCGCGCACCCGGCGCTTCGCTCTGACCGCCGGTGGGCAGCGCCGTCGGGGAGGCGGTCGAGCCGGCCTCGAAGGCGGGGGCCGGGTCGTTGGGCGCGCAGGCGGGCAGGGTCGCGGTGGCGACACCGAGGACGAGGAGAGCGGCAAGCGACGTCATGCGCACCCCGTGATGCTAGGAGCCGCGACGGCCTCGCGACGAATCCGCCGAGCCGGTTTAATGCCCCGCTAAGCCACGCCCGCCGCCCGCCGCCCGCCGCCCGCCGCCCGCCGGCTGCGGCGCGGTGGGTCCCCGGCGGCAAACCGGGCTCAGAAGTCGGCGAAGAGGTACGGCACCCGGCGGGGGAAGAGGCCGCGCAGCTCCGTGGCGGCGTCCATCGGCACCTCGCCCAGACCGCGTAGCGGCAGCTCGGCCGGGTCCAGCACCCCGTACGCGAGGGCGGAGAGCCCGGCGGCGGTGAGCGTGGCGGTCGGGGCGCGGCCGGTGGTGTCGTCGACCAGTTCCAGCGCCCCGGTGGTGCCGTCGAGCAGGTGGGTGCCGGCCAGCCAGCGGTCCCCGGTCAGCTCGATCCGCACCCGGCCCGGTCCGGCGGGCAGCCCGCTCAACGCGTCCAGCGACAGCAGCCGGGCCATCGGCGCGGACGAACCCGGCACTGCCGTACGGGCCTCGACGTGCACGTCCAGGTCGGTCAGCCACAGCTCGGGCAGCTCGTCCGGCGGAACCTGAACGGTGACCCGCTCGATCTGGTCGACGTGCCGGGCGAAGAACTGCAACAGCAGCGTCCGTGCGAGCGGGTCGGTGACCAGCAGTTCGTTGCCGTGCAGCGTGCCGCCGTGTTCGTCGATCCGGTACGTCACCGCGCCGGTGACCTCCCCGCCGACCCGGGCGGTGAGCAGCCAGTACTCGTCACGGTCACGCATTCCGACCGCCCGGTAGTCCGGGAAGATCGCGAAGCCGTGTCGTTCCTGGAGGTTGCGTTCGGTGAACGCCCGCCACGCCGGATAGCCGGCGGCGACGCGTTCCCAGCCGACCTCGCCGGGCAGGTCCACCCGGAGCAGCGAACCCAGGTTGGCCGGAGTGAAGGTGACACGGCGCGGCTTGGGCAGCCCGACGTAGCCGAACCGGGCGTAGAAGCTGGGCCGGAACGGATAGAGCGCGCTGAGCAGATGGCCCTCGTCGCGCATCTCGTCGAGGAGTCGGTGCAGCAACGTCCGGACATGCCCCTGCCGGCGGGCCAGCGGATGGGTCGCCACCCCGGCGACACCGGCCATCGGCAGCACCACCCCGCGCAGGTTCTGTCGCATCGGGATGGCCGAGACGGCGGCCAACGTGGTGCCGTCCTCCTCGGCGATCAGCGTCCGGTTGCCCTGGTTGTAGGGCAGGTAGTCGCGGAACTCGGCGGCGCGGGCAGCACTGAGCGGCGAGGACTCGAAGGCGTACGCGGCCAGCGGAAAGCTGGTGGTGAGACGGTCGTCGTCGGTCACCCGGCGGATGGTCATTCGCCCATCTCAACCCGCCGCGCGGGTCGTAGCAACCGGATTGGCCCGATCCGTGGCCGGCGCGGCGGTCAGCCGACCGGCAGGTGCCGCAGGTGGCGACGGCGGCGCAGGCGGACGCTGGCCACCGCGGCCACGCCCAGGGCCAGCAGTGCGGTGACGACGAGCCCGTGCAGCAGGCCACGGGAGAGGTAGCCCTGGTCGGTGTTGTCGACAGCCCAGGTGGCGATCTCACGGCTCGACCAGAACGGTGTCAACCTCGCCCCGGACCCGGCCGGGTCGATCAGCATCTGCACGGTCACCACTGTGAGCAGCAGCAGCGTGCCCTCCAACTCGCGGGGCAGCAGCGCACCGATCAGCATCCCGAACGGCGCCGCCACCGCGACGGAACAGAGCAACGCCGCCGCCAGGCCGCCGTACCGCAGGTCCGCGCCGTCGATCATCGGGAGCAGGAAGAAGGGTACGGAGATGACCAGCCCCACGGTCCACAGGCCGAGCATCCGACCGAGGTAGAGGTGGTGTGGGCGGTAGCCGGCCAGCCGCAGCCTCGGCTCCAACTCGCGGGCCGCGGTCGTGGCGAACAGCGCGGCGGTGCTCACCGCCCAGCCCACGCCGAGCAGCAGCGAGCGAACCGACTGCCCGAGGTAGGCGTCCCGCCGGATCAGGTAGAAGGTCAACGGCATCAACAACAACAGCAGGAGTACGCCTCGACGCCGCAGCAGCTCCCGCAGGGTCATCTCGGCGACGGTCACGAGCCGGTTCACGGGCGGCCTCCCTGGATGCCGGGCGCGTGCCACAGGGTCTCGTGTGCCGGGGTCAGGTCGAGCACGATGTCCACCCGGTCGAGTTGGTTGAGCAGGTGGGTCACCACGACGATGGCAGTGCCGGCGTCGCGCAACCTGCTGAGCTGGTCCCAGAAGTTGACGTACGTGCCCTGGTCGAAGCCCTGGTACGGCTCGTCGAGCAGCAGCACGTCGGGGGCGCTGAGCGTGGACATGGTCAGGTTGAGCTTCTGTCGGGTGCCGCCGGAGAGGTGGCGGGCCTGCACGTCGCCGCCCGCTTCCCAGCCGAGCTGCCGGGCCGCCGCCCGACCGGCGCGGCGGGCCGGACCCCGGGCCACGCCCTGACCGGCGCCGACCAGCACGAAGTGCTCGTCGGCGAGCAGGAAGTCGGCGGTGCCGCCGGACTGCGGGCAGTAGCCGAGCCGCCCGGAGACGGTCACCTCACCGGCGTCCGGTGACATGAGTCCGGCGCAGATCCGGAGGAAGGTGCTCTTGCCGCAGCCGTTCGCGCCGACGACGGCGGCGATCTGTCCGGCCCGGACGGTCAGCGTGGCGTCGCGCAGCACGGTTCGCCGTCCGTACCGCTTGGTGATGCCTGCCGCGTGCAGCCGGACCGGGCCGGGGCGGGGTCCGGGCGCGGTGCCGATGCTCTCCACGACAGCACCCGCGTACTGCTGGGGTGGGCTGAAGACGACCCAGGGGTCGCCGCCGCCCTCGCGTAGGTGCGTGGCGGCCTCGGCGACCACGTGCCGTGCGGCGTCCGCCGCGACCCGGCGCTGGTGCAGCTCGGCCGTGAGCGTACGCAGCCAATCGTCGGCGTTCACCGGGTGACCCCCTTCGTGACGATGTCGTTCACCGGCTGGACGAAGGTGAGCCAGGCGCTGCCGCCGGTGCGGAGCGCCGCGTGCCCGTCGTCGGTGAGCCGGTAGTACTTGCGGGCCGGCCCGGCGCTGCCCTCCCGCCACTGCGCGGTCACCAGGCCGGTCTTCTGTAGGCGCAGCAGCACGGGGTAGAGCGTGCCGCCCTGGATCGGCCCGACGCCCGCCGCGTCGAGCGCCTGGGCGAGCTGGTAGCCGTAGGACTCGCCTTTGGACAGCAGGGCCAGGACGCAGATGTCGAGCACCCCCCGCAGCCACTGCCCGCGCCGGTCGGAATCCACGCGTCGGACAGTAGCGGTGCTAGCTAGATGGCACAACCACCTACTGGGGCAGCGGAACCCGAACCAGTCGGTTCGGGTGAGCCGCCGAGTGAGCGGTACGGGTCAGCGGGCGACGACGTCGGAGACCACGACTGTGACGTTGTCCGGGGCGCCGGCGTGGTGGGCCAGCTTCACCAACTGCTCACCGCACTGCTGGCGGTCGGCGTACATGCCCAGGGCCGCGGCGATGGCCTCGTCCTCGACGTAGTCGGAGAGCCCGTCGCTGCACAGCAGCAGCCGGTCACCGGGGACCACTGTGAGCACCCCGACCGCGGGTGGGGTGTCGGCGCCCTGCACGGCCCGGGTCACCAGGGACCGCTGCGGGTGGTGGCGGGCCTGCTCGGGAGAGAGGGTGCCCTGATCGACAAGCGCCTGCACGAACGTGTCGTCCCGGGTGAGCTGGGTCAGCTCCCCCTCGCGCAGCAGGTAGCAACGGGAGTCGCCCACCTGGGCCAGCACCAGTGTCTCCCCGGCCAGCAGCGCCGCGGTGAGCGTCGTACCCATGCCGTCCCGGCTCGGGTCGACGGTGATGGCGGCGTGGATGCGCTGGTTGGCGGTGCTGACCACGGCACGCAGCGCGTCGGCGGCGCCGTCAGGGTCGGTGGGCGGAGCCAGCTCGTCCAGAATCCGGATCACGATCTCGCTCGCCACCTCGCCCGCAGGCAGCCCACCCATGCCGTCGGCGACGGCGATCAGGCGGTCACCGGCGAGGGCGGAGTCCTCGTTGTTGGTGCGCACCAAGCCGATGTCGTTGAGGATGACCGAGCGGAGGATCAGCGTCATGGGGTCAAGCTTGCCAAGAACAACCCGCATTCGTCTCTACGCCTCCTACCTAGGTCGAGAAATGATTGCGATTTTCGTCGACGGAGCCGACGGTCCGTGACCGATCGGCGGGGTCTCAGCGGCGCGGATAGCGCAGGAGCAGGCTCGCGGCGACCTCCTCGTCACCCACCGCCGCGTAGCTGTGTGGCACGTCCGACACCCAGCGGAGGTGGCCACCGGCCGGGGCGGTCAGCGGTGCGTCGGCCGGCCCGGCGCGCAACACCCCGGCGAAGACGGTGACGTGCTCGGTGACTCCCGCCGGGTGGGCGGGGGAGAGCTGGCCGGGGCCGGGCGCGACCCGCATCCGGTACAGCTCGTAGGTCGCGTCGGTGTCGGTGAAGACCTCCAGCAGGGTCGCGGTGACCGCGGTGCCGTGCACTGTGGGCCCGGCGGCCGGCTCCGCCAGCACCGCCGTCAGCGGTACGCCGAGCTGCGCGGTGACCGCCCAGAGCGTCTCCAGGGTCGGGTTGCGGGTGCCGTGCTCCAAGCCGGAGAGGGTGGCCTTTCCGACACCGGCGAGCCGGGCGAGTGTGGACAGCGAGATCCCCTGCTCCTCGCGCAGGGCACGGACCCGGCGCCCGACGACGGCGGGATCCACGTCGAGGCCGGGGCGCGGGACTGGTGGTGGGTGCGGCACCCGGCTATCGTGCTACACGCTTCCGTTCCGTAAACGGAACAGTCGGGAGGGTGGGGTGGCTGGACGCGTGCAACCGGTGCTGGCGGGGGTGGTGACAGCGCTGGTGGGCTTCGCCAGCTCGTTCACAGTCGTGCTGGCCGGGCTCCGAGCGGCGGGCGCGTCGGACGCACAGGCCGCCTCCGGCCTGCTCGCGCTCTGCGTGGCGAGTGGGTTCGTCGCCGTCTGGCTGGGCTGGCGGTACCGGATACCGATGAGCGTGGCCTGGTCCACGCCGGGCGCGGCGCTGCTGGTGGCGACCGGGCCACCGCCGGGCGGATGGCCGGTGGCGGTGGGCGCCTTCCTCGTCTCCGGTGTGCTGATCGTCGCGGCCGGGTTGTTCCCGCCGCTCGGCCGTGCGGTGGCCGCCATCCCCAAGCCGGTAGCCGGCGCGATGCTCGCCGGGGTGCTGCTGCCGCTGTGTACCGCCCCGGTCCGCGCGCTTGTCGAGCTGCCGGTGGTGGCCGGATCGGTGGTGGTCGGTTGGCTGCTGCTGCACCGGTTCGCCCGACGCTGGGCGGTACCCGGTGCGCTGGTGGTGGCGGTGGCGGCGATCGCACTGACCGCACCGCCGACCGGCCTGACCGGTGCCGCGCTGATCCCGTCGGTCACGCTGACCGCGCCGGCGTGGAACGCGTCAGCGCTGGTCGGGTTGGCCCTGCCGCTGTTCCTGGTCACCATGGCCGCGCAGAACGTACCCGGCATGGCGGTGCTGGTCGGCTACGGCTACCGGCCGCCGTTCGGCGCGGCGCTGCGGACCACCGGTCTGGCCAGTCTGCTCGCCGCCCCGGCCGGCGGGCACGCGGTGAACCTCGCGGCGATCACCGCCGCGCTGGCCGCCGGCCCCGACGCGCACCCCGACCCGGAGCGCCGGTGGATCGCCTCGGTCACCGCGGGCGCCGGGCTGGCAGTGCTCGGCCTGGGCGCCGGCGTAGCCACCACGCTGGTGGCGGTCGCCCCACCGATCCTCATCGAGGCGGTCGCCGGGCTGGCGCTCCTGGGCGCCCTCGCCACCGCGCTCGCCTCGGCGGTGACCGACCCGGCGACGCGGGAGGCCGCCGTGGTCACCTTCGTGGTGACCGCGTCCGGGGTGACGCTGATCGGCGTGGGCGGCGCGTTCTGGGGCCTGGTCGCGGGCTGCCTGATGCTGCTGATCTTCCACCGCCGCCAGCCCGCCGCGCCGGATCAGCCCGCCGCGCCGGATCAGCCCGCCCCCGCCGCGCCCGACCAACCCGCCCCTTCGGCGCCGAGAAGATCCACTCGGGTTTCATGATGTCGGGCTGTCCCGAGGCTCCGGACACCCCGAATGCCGTGGACCCGAGTCGGTCAGGGAGGTTGGGTCACTCCTCGGGCGGCAGGTCGGCCACCCCGACGGCCAGGAGGACCCGGCCGTCGGCCACCGCACCGATCCGGTCGGCCGGTACGTAGACCGCGCCGGTGCGGGTCAGGTCGGTCGAGACCTTCAGATAGCCGCTGTGCAGCAGCCGCGCCGCCAGATCGGCCGGCACGTCCGGCTCCTCGACCGCGGTCGCCTCGATCAGTTCGTCCAGGCTGCTGCCCGGGTCGGCGGTCGGTGTCTGGACGGTCACCGCGTTCGGGTCACCCCGCTGGACGAGGTCCACGGTGCCGACCTCGGTGCCAGCTGAGTCGATCACCGGCATCCCGGTGGTGATCCGCGAGATGGTCGCCTGCTGCTCGTCCTGCTGGTCCATCCCGCTGCGGTTCCCAGGGCGGCGCGCCGCTAAACGCCGCCGCCCGCCCACTCGCCCGACGCTCAGCAACTGCGGCAGCGACCTGGAGGCGGCGGGCTTTGAGACGGCGGGCCTGGAGGCGATGGCCCGGAGAGCGTTATGACTCTGAGTCATATTGATGCCTCAGAGTCATCACCGTCGAAAGCAATACCGCCTCCACGGCCAGGCCACTCAGCTGTTCGGGAGGGTCCAGCCGCCGGGCGGTCGGGGGGACAGCTCCCGCCAGGTGTCCGGGCCGTCGAGCAGCGCCCGGACGGTGTCCTCGGCCTCGTCCGCACTGCCGTACTCGTAGAAGCGGGAGATGCCCTCGGCGCCGCCGGCCCGCTGCTCGACGTGCCACCGGTCGGCGTCCACTCGCAGGAAGACGTCCCGCCGGGCCAGCCGCCCCCACTTCCCGTTCCACCAGTGCTTTCGCTGCTCCATGGCGGGACTCTATCGAACACACGTACGAGAAGGTGCGGCCCCTGCGGGAATCCCACAGGGGCCGATGTGCATCCGTTCGGGTCAGCGCTGCGTCGGCGGCTCCGGGCGGCGGCCCAGCACGTCGTCCAGCGCCCCACGCTGCTGGCCGGGGGTGGTGTGGCCGGCGGAGACCAGGGCGTCCCGGATCTCGGTGAGCAGCTTGACCTCCTCGCTCGGCGCCGAGGGCGGCGGCTCCTCGCCCCGCTTGCGCCGCTCGGCCAGCTTGTTCATCGGGAACACCACGAAGAAGTAGAGCACCGCCGCGGTGAGCAGGAAGGTGATCAGGGCGTTGATGAACCCCGCCCAGTCCATGTAGTTGCCCTTGGTGATCTCCCACCGCCCGGCCGACAGGCCAGTGCCACCGCCGAGTGCCTTGATCAGTGGTTCGAGGAACGACTTGGTGAGTTGTGTGACCACGCCGGTGAACGCGGCGCCGATCACGATGCCGACCGCCAGGTCGACGACGTTGCCGCGCATGATGAAGTCTTTGAAGCCCTTGAGCATTCGTACTCCCGAGGTGTCCGCTTTTCTGTCGGGCACAACCTATGCCCGTTCGGCGGGTTCCAGAAAAGCGCCGGCTTCGAGCGCCGCCCGGCCGGGATCGCCGGCCCGGATCGCCTCGACCAGCCGGGTGTGGTCGACGTAGCGCTCAGGGGTGAGCTCCCCGCCCATGGCCTGGGCGACAGTGCTGCGCAGGGCGGTGCCCACCGAGGCGTACAGCTCGGCGAGCATGGCGTTGTGCGCGGCGGCGACCACCGCCGTGTGCAGTGCCGCGTCGGCCTCGACGAACGCGTCGACCCGGCCGCCGTGCCAGGCGGCCTCGCGCTGGGCGAGCGCGCCGTCGAGCGCCGCCAGGTCCTCCGGGGTACGCCGCAACGCGGCGAGCCGGGCGGCCTCCACCTCGAAGGCGCGGCGTACCTCGATGACCTCGGTCATCCGGTCGTCGCCGAGTCGGCGGGCGACCACAGGTGCCAGTTCGTCGGTGGACACCACGTAGGTGCCGGAGCCCTGCCGGCACTCCAGCACCCCGGCGTGGACCAGGGCGCGGACCGCCTCGCGGACCGTGTTGCGCCCGACGCCCAGCGCGGCGACCAGTTGTGGCTCGGTGGGGATGCGCCCGCCGACGGGCCATTCGCCGCCGAGGATCCGGGCGCGGAGTTGCTCGGTGGTCTGCCGGACCCGGTGGCCGCGGGGCGGCACGGCGGGCTGGCTGTGGGGCGGCACGGCTGGCTGGCCGCCGGGCGGCACCGGCGGCGCGGAGGGGAATTCAACCGACGGTGGCACTGGTTACATCACCGGTCCCAAATTCATCCCATGATTGTAGGTTAGCGGTCATGACCCCGCCACCAACCGCCGCTCCGGCGCTGCCCGCCCCCGTCGCCGTCGACCCTCGCCCGACGCGGGACCCCGGCACCGGCCGGCGGACGCACCCGGCGACCGGTGGCGCGCTGGTGCTGGTCGGGATGCTGCTGGTCGCGCTCAACCTGCGCGCCGTGGTGACGAGCCTCGGCGCGCTGCTCGACGAGGTCCGCGACGGGCTGGGCCTCTCCGGCGTCACCGCCGGTCTGGTCACCACCCTGCCGACCATCGCGTTCGCCGGCCTCGGCGCGCTCACCCCGTGGCTGGTCCGCCGGGTGGCGCCGGCCCGGGTGCTGGTGGTCGCCATGCTCGCCCTCGCCGTGGGCCAGGTGCTCCGGGTCGTCACCGACTCGGCCTTGATCTTCGTGCTCACCAGCGCGCTGGCGCTGTCCGGCATCGCGGTCGCCAACATCCTGCTGCCGATGCTCGTCAAGCAGCACTTCCCGCACCGCACCGGCCTGGTCACCGGGGCGTACACGATGGCGTTGACAGTGGGCACGACGGTGGCCGCCGCCTCCGCGGTGCCGATCGCGCACGCCTTCGGGTCGTGGCGGGCCGGGCTCGGCGTCTGGGCCGCGATGGCCGCGGTGGCCGTACTCCCGTGGGTGCCGCTGGCGCTGCGGACCCGCGCCGCGGCGCGGCGGGCGACCCCGACGGCGGTCGCCGCCACGCCGGTGCGGGTCCGGCCGGCGCGGACCCGGCTCGGCTGGGCGATGGCTGTCTACTTCGGGGCGCAGTCGCTCAGCGGGTACGCGATCATGGGCTGGCTGGCCCAACTGTTCCGCGACGCCGGTTACCAGCCGGAGTCGGCCGGGCTGCTGCTCGCCGGGGTGACCGCGCTCGGCGTGCCGATCGCGCTGTTGATGCCCACCCTGGCCGGTCGGCTCGGCAGCCTGCGCCCGCTGGTGCTCGGGCTGACCACCGCGTCGGCACTGGCCTACCTGGGGTTGGCGTTCGCACCGCACGGTGCCGCGCTGCTCTGGGTCGCCCTGCTGGCGATCGGTCAGGGCGCGTTCCCGATGATCCTGACCGCCATCGGCCTACGCGCCCGCACGGCCGAGGGCACTGTCGCGCTCTCCGCGTTCGCGCAGAGCACCGGGTACGTGATCGCCGCCCTCGGTCCGCTGATGGTCGGCATCCTCTACGAGGCCACCGGTGGCTGGACCGCACCGATCGGGTTCCTGCTGGGCGCCCTGGCCGTGCAGACGACGGCGGGCATGGCTATCGCTCGTCCCCGTTACGTCGAGGACGAGTGACACGCGGACGGTCAGGAGGAAGCCGGCGTCGATTCGCCGGCGACTGCCTCATCCACCGTCGGGTAGGTGTGCAGCACCTCGACCAGCCCGCTCACCTCGAGGATGCGCAGCACGCCGCGCTGCGGAGCGGCCAGCCGGACCACGCCGCCCGCCTCGTCGCAGCTGTTCTTGGCGCGGACGAAGACCGACAGGCCGGTCGAGTCGCAGAAAGAGACGTCCGCCAGGTCGAACACCAGCCGGTTGCGGCCCTTGTCGAGCAGGTCGGTGATCTGGTCCTGCAGCTGCGGTGCGGTGGCCATGTCAAGCTCGCCCGCGACCGCCACGACGACCACGTCGCCGCGTTGTTCCGTGTGCACCGTCAACGACATTCGCCAGACCTCCTGTTATCGGGGGAACGGTATCCCACGACCATGGTCGGAGGTAGCACGGGAGCGGTGATCCGGTGGCCATCGTCATTCCGTTGCTACGGGGCAAGTAGTTGATCAGACCCCGGTGATAGAGTCCGCCCGGTCCAGGTCAAGGGGGTTCGAAATGGCGTTGAGCACCGAAGAAAGTGGTCGGCTCGCCGCGCTGCTGAGCGGGCAGGACGAACGGGTCACGACTCGGTGGACCGAGATCGTCACCAGTTCGTTGCGAGGCCGGCTGAGCCAGGCGGAGCTGCGCCGACAGGTCCAGGACCTGCACCGTGCCATCATCACCACCGGCGAGCAGGGCACCATCGACCTGTCCGCCGAGAGCGCCGGCGAACTGCGTGCCGCGCTCTCCGAGCTGTCTCGTGGCCGGGCCCGGCAGGGCTTCTCCGCCACCGAGACCACGGTCAGCATCTTCGCGCTGAAGGACGTGCTGGCCGAGCTGGTGCAGGAGACCGGCGGCCCGAACGCACTGCAGGACTTCGTCGCCTTCTCGAAGCTGGTCGACGAGATGGGCCTGTTCACGTTCGAGAGCTTCGTCCGCACCCGGGAGAGTCTGATCGCCGATCAGGCCGAGCAGCTGCTCGAACTCTCCACGCCGGTGGTCAAGCTCTGGGAGGGCGTCGTCGCCGTGCCGCTGGTCGGCACCCTGGACTCGGCCCGGGCCCAGGTCGTCATGGAGCGGCTGCTGCAGACCCTCGTCGACACCAGCTCGCCGTACGCGATCATCGACATCACCGGCGTACCGGCGGTGGACACCCAGGTCGCCCAGCACATCCTGAAGACCGTGGTGGCCGCCCGACTGATGGGCGCTGACTGCATCATCTCCGGCATCCGCCCGCAGATCGCGCAGACCATCGTGGCGCTCGGCATCGAGTTCGGCGACATCGCCACCAAGGCGAGCCTCGCCGACGCGCTGCGCCACGTGCTGCGGCTCAACGGGGTGGAGACCGCTCGCCGCCAGCCGCGTCGGGACGCCTGATGGAGAGGGTTCCGATCCTCAAGATCGGGGACATTCTTCTCGTCTCCATCCAGCTCGACATGTCCGACCAGACGGCTGTCGCGCTCCAGGAGGATCTGGCCGAGCGGATCGTCGCCACCGGCTGCCACGGCGTCATCATCGACATCACCGCACTGGACATCGTCGACTCCTTCGTCGGGCGGATGCTCTCCACCATCGCGTCGATCTCCAAGGTGCTCGACGCGGAGACGGTGGTGGTCGGGATGCGTCCGGCCGTCGCCATCACCCTCGTCGAACTCGGGCTGTCGCTGAACGGCATCCGTACCGCGCTGAACGTGGAGCGGGGCATGGAGCTGATCGCGGCGGCCCACGCCGACGAGCTCGACTACCAGCTCGACGACGATCCGGACGCCGAGACGGCCAGGCCGTGACCGCGGGCATCGACCTGGGCCAGCCACAGGCACAGTCGGTCCGCAGCGACGAGGACGTGGTGCGCGTCCGGCAGCTGGTCCGCGCCGTGGCGGTGGCCGTCAAGCTGTCCCTCGTCGACCAGACCAAGGTGGTCACCGCAGCGAGCGAGTTGGCCCGCAACACCCTGGTGTACGGCGGCGGCGGTTCGGTCGAGGTGACGGTCGTGGACAACGGCCGACGCAAGGGCGTGCAGATCGTGTTCGCCGATTCCGGGCCGGGCATCGCCGACCTCGATCTGGCCATGACCGACGGCTACACCAGCGGCGGGGGCCTCGGCCTCGGGCTCAGTGGGTCGCGACGCCTGGTCGACGAGTTCCAGATCGAGACGTCGACGGAGACCGGCACCCGGATCACGGTCACCAAGTGGTCCAGGTGAACGCCGACGCTGTCACCGACAGTGGCATCTGGTTCCGGGTGGAGGCCAGCAGCGCCGCGAGTGCCGTCCGGCGTGCCGCCGAACGTCTCGGCGCGCAGGTGGAGATGGGTGCGGCGCGCATCGCCGACCTGGCCATCGTCGCCGCCGAGCTGACCAGCAACCTGGTCAAGCACGCCGACGACGGTGTCCTGCTGCTCCGGCCGGTACGCCGCGCCGGGCAGGCCGGGGTGGAGATGGTGGCCATCGACTCCGGGCCCGGCATGGCCGACCTGACCGTCTCGTCCCAGGACGGGCACTCCACCACCGGCACACTCGGCATCGGTCTGGGTGCCATCGTCCGGCAGGCCAGCTGGTTCGACGGATACTCGCTGCCCGGCCGGGGCACCGTCCTCGCCGTGCAGGTCTGGCCGGCCGAGGCGGCCCGGCCGTCCTGGGCCGGGGCTCTCACCCGACCACTGACCGGCGAGACGATCAGCGGCGACGGCTACGCCGTGCGGGTCGTCGACGGGCGGCACCAGGTGCTGGTGAGTGACGGGTTGGGGCACGGCCCGCTGGCCGGGGCCGCCACCGACGCCGCGCTGGCCGCGTTCCGCGACGCCCCGGCCGGCCCACCGGCGATGGTGGTCGGTCACCTGCACCGGAGCATGTCGCACACCCGGGGCGCCGCGCTCGCCGTCGGCGAACTGATGCCGGACGCCGGCGTGCTGCACTACGCCGGCCTGGGCAACATCGCCGGCGTGGTCGTCGAGGGTGACGGCCGCCGTCGAGGGCTGGTGTCGCTGCCCGGCATCGCCGGCCACCAACGACCGACGATCCGGGAGTACGACTACCCGTTCGGACCCGGCGCCCGGCTGGTGATGCACAGCGACGGGGTGGTCGACCGGTGGCGGATGACCGACTACCCGGGCCTGGCGGAGCGATCCCCGCTGGTCATGGCGGCGACCCTGCTCCGTGACGCCGGTCTGCGACGTGACGACGCCTGCGTACTGGTCGCGAGGTCGTGGGCGTGAGCGGGGAGCCGGCCGGGCTGCCACTGCTCCAGATGGCGCTGCGGGTCGAGCAGGACATCTTCGTGATCCGTCAGCGGGGACGCGAGGTGGCCGCCGTGGTCGGCCTCGAACACCAGGACCAGGTACGGATCGCCACAGCGCTCAGCGAGGTCGCTCGGGATCTGCTGCGGACGGCCAGCGGAGCGGACGTCTCCTTCCACGTCGACGCGGGCGCCGACGGCCGGTTCCACCTGCGCGCCGACCTGGCCCCGGTGTCCCCGCTGCCGGACGATCGCTACCAACCGCAGTCCGGCGCGGTGTCCCGACTGGTCGACACACTGAGCGTGTCGACCGTCGACGGGGTTACGGTCGTACGGATGTCCCGACGAGTCCCGGCCAACGCGCCGACGCCGACCCCGGAGCGGCTCGCCGAGTTCCGTACCGAACTCGGCCGCACCGCGCCGGCCAGTGCGCTGGACGAGTTGACAGTGCAGAACGGGCAGCTCATCGCCGCACTGGACGAGGTGCGCAGTCAGCGCGACGAGCTGGCCGTGCTGAACGAGGAGCTGGCCGAGACCAACCGCGGAGTGCTGGCGCTCTACAACCAGCTCACCGAGGAGTTGGAGGAGACCAACAGGGGCGTCGTCGCCCTCTACGCCGAGCTGGACGAGAAGTCGGCCCAGCTCCGTGCGGCGAGTGAGTCGAAGAGCCGGTTCCTGGCCAACGTGAGCCACGAGCTGCGCGCCCCGGTCACCGCGATCATCGGCCTGGGGCGGCTGCTCACCGACTCCGCCTCCGACCCGCTCACCGACGAGCAGGGCCGCCAGGTCGATCTGATCCGCTCCTCGGCTGCGGATCTGCTCAACCTGGTCAACGAACTCCTCGACCTGGCCAAAGCCGAGTCCGGTCGGATCGAGCCGGACCTGACCGAGGTCGACCTGCGTCCGGTCTTCGGCCAACTACGCGGCACCCTGCGCGCGCTCGCCACCCGCCCCGGGGTGGAGCTGGTCGTGGAGGAGCCCACCGGGCCGGCCCTGCTGCGCACCGACGAGGTGCTGCTCGGCCAGGTGCTGCGCAACCTGCTGCACAACGGGTTGAAGTTCACCGAGCGTGGCGAGGTGCGCCTGCGGGCCAGCCAACACGGCGACCGCTGGCAGTTCGAGGTCCGCGACACCGGGCCGGGCATCGCTCCCGAGCTGCACGACCGGATCTTCGAGGAGTTCTACCAGATCCCCGGAGCCACCCGGGTCGGCGGCACCGGCCTCGGTCTGCCGTACGCCCGGCGGTTGGTGACGCTGCTCGGCGGGTCGCTCGAGCTGGCCAGCGCGCCGGGCGAAGGCAGCACGTTCACCGTCTCCCTGCCCACCGGCGGGGCGTGACGGCGTGGACGGCATGCCGACAACCATCCTGGTGGTCGACGACAGTCGTACCAAGCGTTACCTGCTGGTCAGCTGGCTGACCCGGGCCGGGTTCACAGTGCTGGAGGCCGAGAACGGCGCCGAGGCGTTGGCTCGGGTCGAGGTGGACCGGATCGACCTGGTGGTCCTCGACGTCCGGCTGCCCGACCTGAGCGGCTACGAGGTCTGCGAACAGATCAAGGCGCGGCACCCGGCGATGCCGGTGATCCACGTTTCGGCGCACGCCGTGGACGTGGCCGACCGCGCCCAGGGGCTGACCCGGGGCGCTGACGCGTACCTGACCGAGCCGATCGAGCCCGAGGAGCTGATCGCCACCACCCGCGCGGTGCTGCGCTACTACCAGGCCCGGCAGCGCGCCGAACTGCTCGCCGAGCGGCTGCTCGGGTTGGCCGACACGACAGTCGCGGTGTACGCGGCGCCGACCTTCGCGCGCCTGCTGGAGGCCGCCGCCGAGGGTGCCGCCCAGATCTTCAAGAGCCCGGCCGCGGTGATCGCCGAAACCTTCGACGGCGACTGCCTCGCGGGTGTCTGCGCCGGTCCCGGCGCGGTGGCCGCCGTGGTGCCGTGGGTCGTCGACGACACCGGGGTGCCCACCGGCGCCACAGTGCGGGTGGAGGCCCCGTCGAACTGGGCGCTCGTCGACTGGCCGGCGGACGACACGGTGACCGTCGCCGCCGCCCGACTGCGCGAGGACCGGGCCCCGCTGTACGTGGTGGTCCCGACCGCCACCCAGACCGCGCGGACCCCGGTGCTCAAGCAGCTGGCTCAGGCGGTGGCGGCGGCCGTGGAGGGGCAGCGCTCGTTCGACGAGGAGCACCGGATCGCTGTCACCCTCCAACGCAGCCTGCTCCCGCGTGGGCTGCCCACCGTGGCCGGCCTCGACCTCGCGGTGCGCTACGAGCCGGCCAGCGCGCAGACCGAGGTGGGCGGCGACTTCTACGAGCTGGTGATGCTCGACGGTCACCTGCTGCTCGCGATCGGGGACGTCGCCGGCCACTCGCTACACGCGGCGACCGTGATGGCCGAGCTGCGGCACGCGGTGCGGGCGTACGCGGTCGAGGGCCATCAGCCCGGCGAGATCCTGCACCGGGTCAACGAGCTGATGCGGACACTGCTGCCGAACGAGGTGGCGACGCTCTGTGTGCTGCTGATGCACCCGCCGACCGGACGGGTCCGGCTGGCCAGTGCCGGGCACTTTCCACCGTTGATGATCATGAACGGCAAGGTCGAGTTCGTGCAGCATTCCGCGCCGCTGCTCGGCGTCCGCGCCCCGCGCCCCGCCGACCTGGAGTTCGTGGTGCCGGCCGGGGCCACGCTGGTCTTCTACACCGACGGGCTGATCGAGCGACGGGACGCCGCCATCGACGAGGGGCTGGCCGCACTGGCTGCGGTCGCCGCGACTGTCGACGGTGACCTGGACCAGTTCTGCGCCCGACTGCTTGTGGAACTGGCCCCACCGGAGATCCAGGACGACGTCGCCGTGGTCGTCCTGCGGCGTCGCTGATCTGTCAGCTCTGTCAAGCTCTGTCAGCTCCTCGGCTTCCTCAGCTCACCGAGCGGGCGTACGCGGCGGGGGACACCCCGGCCACGGCGGTGAAGTCACGGACCAGGTGGGCCTGGTCGCTGTAGCCGAGGTCGGCGGCGAGATCGGCCCAGCTCAGCGGGCCACCGGCGGCCTGTTCGACCGCCTCCTGGAGCCGGTAGCGGCGGATCACCCACTTCGGCCCGACCCCCACGTACTCCATGAAGAGCCGCTGCAACCGGCGGACCGGAACGTCGTGCCGCGCGGCGAAGTCGTCGACGCGCAGCACCGTCCGGTCGGTACGGATCGCCTCGGCCAGCCGGACGGCCTCCTCGGCCACCGGGTCCGGCTCCGGCTGCCAGTCGGTGAGGATGGCGTCCAGCGCCCGGCAGCGCTCGTCGTCGCCGGCCGCCGAGGTGGGTGCTCCCGGAGACGCGCCCACCGGGACGTCCGGGTGGGTCAGCCGGCCGAAGGGCAGCAGCACCCTACGGCCGGTCAGCTCACTGACCGCGCGCCGCCAGAACGGGTGGAAGCCGCCGGGGCGGAACTGCACCCCGGACACCCGGCCGGCGCCGTTGAGCGTGATCCGGAACAGGTCGCGCCCCACCCCGGCCACCTCGCCGGACTCGGGCCCGTCGTCGTCCCGTCGGAACACCACGTTCACCGCCGGGTGCGGCACGACCCGCTGCTCGAACGGCGCGCTCAACGCCCAGTCGATCAACCAGTAGTGCTCGACCCACTGGCGCAGTGACTCCGCCGGCAGGTGTCGGCGGAAGCGCATCTCGCGCAGCAGGCGCCCGGGGTCGAGAATTCCCCGGCTGTCGCCACGCGGTCGCTGTCGCATTTGTTCAAGACCACCCTCATACGCTGGCCCTATGTCCACTCAGACTAGCGAGCTGCTGGCGGCCGCCGCGCCGCGAACCGTCGATGTCGTACGGGGTATCTCCGACGACCAGCTGGACCTGCCCACCCCGTGCAGCGACTACCTGGTCCGTGATCTGCTCAACCACCTCTTCCAGGTGGTGGTCAACTTTCAGGACCTGGCCGAGAAGCGACAGGTGGAGTGGGCCGAGAAGCCCGACCACCTGGGCGACGGCTGGCGGGACCGCTTCGAGGTGGAGACCGGCCGGTTGGTGACCGCCTGGTCGGACCCGTCCGCGGTGGAGGGCATGTCACCGCGTATGCCCATGCCGCAGACCGCCATCGGCGGGATGGCCCTGCTGGACCTGACTGTGCACGGCTGGGATCTCGCGGTCGCCACCGGCCAGCCGTACCACCCGGCCCCGGAGGCGGTGGCCCAGCTGCACGAGCTGGTGGAGCAGTTGGGCCCCACCGCCCGCAAGATGGGCGTCTTCGCCGACCCACTACCCACCCCCACCCCCACCCCCGACCCGACCCCCGACCTGGCCCACCTCCTGACCCAAACCGGCCGCACCCCCACCTGGCCCCAAACCCCCTGACCCACCTCCCGGCCTGCCCACCCGCCCCCCACCCCCCCACCCCCCCCACCCGCCCCCCCACCCGCCCGCCCCCCCACCCGCCCGCGCCCACCCGCCCCGCCCTCGGTGATCAAGAGGTTTGAGTCAAGTTTCGGCGTGCTGGTGACGCAAACCTCTTGATCAACGGTGTGGGTCGGGGTCGGGGTCGGGGGCGGGGGCGGGGTCGGGTGGGGGGGTGGGGTGGGGTGGGGTGGGGTGGGTTGTTGACTTGGGTATTCGCTGGGTGAATAGTGGGCGGGGTGTCCACGCCGCATGTTCTGCTCGGGTTGCTCGCTGGGGGCAGCCGGCACGGATATGAGCTGAAGCGTGCGCACGACGAGCGGCTGCCGCGTGCTCGGCCGCTGGCCTTCGGGCAGGTCTACGCCACTCTCGGCCGCCTCGAACGCGACGGGCTGGTGGCTGCCGCCGGCCAGGACCGGGTGGGCGGGCCGGATCGCACCGCGTACGCGCTGACCGACCAGGGGCGGAACACGCTGGACCAATGGCTGTCCGCTGTGGAAGCACCCATGCCGTACGTGGCCAGCACGCTCTTCACCAAGGTCGTGGTGGCACTCCTGGTCGCCGATGTCGATCGGGCCCGGTCGTACCTGATCGCCCAGCGGGCCGCGCACACCGCACGGCTGCGGGAGCTGACTACGGTCAAGGCCGATCCGGCCGCCACCCTCAGCGACGTGGTCGCTGCCGATTTCGCGATCGCCCACCTCGACGCGGATCTGCGGTGGCTGCACGCCACCCTGGGCCGGGTCGCCGACTGGCACCGGGAGGTGCATCCGTGACGCAACTCCAGGCTCGCGGCGTGGTTCGGGCGTACGGCCCGACGCCCGCGCTGCGCGGCGTGACGCTCGACGTGGCCGAGGGCGAGATCGTCGCCGTCACCGGGCCGAGTGGCTGCGGCAAGTCGACCCTGCTGCACTGCCTGGCCGGGATCCTCCGGCCGGACGTCGGCGAGGTCACCTGGCGTGGGCACCGCATCGACACCTGGTCGGAGGCGGCCCGGTCCCGACTGCGGCGCACGGAGTTCGGGGTGCTGTTCCAGTTCGGTCAGCTGGTGGCCGAGTTGACCGCCGCCGAGAACGTCGCCCTGCCCCTGCTCCTCGCCGGCACGGGGCGGCGAGAAGCACGGACGGCGGCGCTCACCTGGCTGGAACGGTTCGGGGTGGCCGAGGTGGCCGACGTTCGGCCGGGTGAGATGTCCGGGGGTCAGCAGCAGCGCTGCGCCACGGCGCGGGCGCTGGTGACCGAGCCTCGGGTGCTCTTCGCTGACGAGCCGACCGGCGCACTGGACACGCTCACCGGCGAGCAGGTCCTCACCCAGCTGGTCCGGCTCGCCCGCGAGCAGCGCACCGCCGTCGTGCTTGTCACCCACGAGCCGCGGATCGCCGCGTACGCGGATCGGGAGATCGTGCTGCGTGACGGCCTGGTGGACCACACCGGCCTGGGGCTCGACGTGCCGCTGACCGGCGGCGCCCGGTGAGACCGGCGACGCTGCTCCGCCTCGCGCTCGCCGGCACCCGTACCGACACCGCCCGGGTGGTGCTCACCGCGCTCAGCGCCCTGCTGGCGACACTGGCCGGGCTCGCGGCGCTCACCGTGTTGGCCATCCCGACCCCCGCGGCGACGGACGAGAATCAGGACAGGTGGTCGGAGCAGTATCACAACGCTCTGCTGGTGGAGCCCGGGTTGCGCGGCGGTACGGCGTTCGCGCTGCTGATGCTGATGATCCCGGTACTGGCGCTGGCCGGTCAGTGCGCCCGGCTCGGCGCGCCGGCACGGGACCGCCGGTTGGCGGCGCTCCGGTTGGCCGGCGCAACTCCCGGGCAGGTCACCCGGCTGGTGGTGCTGGAGACCGGCGTGGCCGCTTTGCTCGGCACGCTCGTCGGGCTGGGTGTCTATCTGGTCGGCCGCGATCTGCTGCACCGCCCGGACGCGCAGGGTCAACTGGCCCTGCCCACCGACGTGCTGCCGTCGACCGGCGCGTTGGCCGGCTTGGTGCTCGGTCTGCCGGTCGTGGCGGCGCTGGCCACCGCCCTGATGGTGCGAACGGTCACCACCAGCCCGCTCGGGGTGAGCCGCAAGGCGGCTCGCGAGCGTGGTCCGGGTCCGTGGGCGGGGCTCCTGATCGGGTTCGGCGTCGCCTCGTTCGCGGTGATCCGCCCGGTGGTCCACCGGTTCGCCGACGACGCCGAGTTGATGGCCTGGCTGGTGCCGGTGTTGTTCGCGGTGGGCGCGCTCGCGGCGATGATCGGGGTGGTGATCGGCACCGGCTGGCTGTCGTACCACTGCGGGCGGTTGTTGCGTCGGCACGCCCGAGGTCCGGCTGCCCTCCTCGCGGCGGGCCGTCTGATGGCCGACCCGTGGGCGGGTAGCCGCACGTTCGCGGCGCTGCTCGCCGCCCTGATCTTCGGCGGGGGCGCGGCCGCCCAGCGGGCCTACTTCGGGACCACGGACCAGCTTGAGCGGGAGCAGAGCCGGTTCGCCGGGTTGGATGGCGGCACCAACCCGTTCTATCTGTCCACTATGGATTACGTCGATGGCGCGATCGCCGTGGCCATCCTGATCGCGACGGGCGGGCTTGTCGTCGCGCTGGTCGAGGGGATCGTCGCTCGCCGACGTGCCTACGCGGCGTTGGTCGCCACCGGGGTGCCCCGCGCCACGCTGAGCCGTTCGGTGGCCTGGCAGGCGCTGGCCCCGGCCGTGCCGGCGATCCTGCTCGCGCTCACTGTCGGCACGCTGCTCGGCCGTGGGCTCGTCGGGGAGGTCTCGACGGGCGTCTCGTCGACGGAGATCTGCGAGGCCACGGCGGCGCTCTGTGACGACCCGGCCACCCGCGAGCAGTACACCCGGATCGTGTACGCCCCCACGATCGAGCGAGCCGTTCCCGTACCCCTGGAGCACCTGGCGTGGCTCGGCGCCGGCGCGTTGGCAGCGGTGCTGGTGACGATCGGTGTCGGCCTGCTCTCCTGCGCGCCAGCACCGCCCTGGACGAGTTGCGCACGACCTGAGTCGATGTAACGCCGCTGGTGGCGGCGCCGCTGTGTGCAACGGAGACCCGGCCCATCGGGTCTCCGACGCCGGTTGCCGGCGTGGTGACGGTGGGAGTTCGCAGATGCACAGTCAACCGGGCTCTGTCCCGCCGGTGTTCGTCGACGGCACCGGGCGTCGCCGCCGGCTGACAGTCATCGCGGGCACAGCGATGGGCCTTGGCCTGCTCACCAGTCTCGTCCTGATCGCCGCGGGGCTCTTCCTGGACACTTCGGTGCCACTGCCCGGCTGGTCGGAGGACTCCCGGGGGACGCGCCCGGTGGAGGCCGGCGTGGACGGGGTCAACCCGCCTCGGTTGGCCAAGTCGCCGTCGCCGGCGGGCCGTACGTCAGCGCCGCTGCCGCGCGCCACCCCGACCAGCGACCGATCCCCGACCACGGCCGGTACGACCGCCACGGCCACCGGCACGCCATCCGCCACCGACCAACCGGGCCGTGGCGACGAGCACCGCAAGACCGCCAAGCCGAGCAGGTCGCCCGGTAAGCCGCAGTGACGATGGCGAGACACGTGGCCCGGCGAGACCCTCGGGCGCACTGGCTGCTGCTCCTGCTCGGGCTGCTCCTGCTGCTCGCGGCGCTCACCGTCAACGGCCTACTGAGCGGTCTCGCGGGCGGCTCGGGAAACGCCACCGCACAGCCCGCGCCGGACGTGCCGGCCGCCGTCGGCTCGGGTGGCCCGGTGCTACGGCTGGACCGTGCCGAACCGGTCAGTCGGGCGTTGCCGGACCACACCATCGCGCTGACCTTCGACGACGGGCCGGACCCGCGCTGGACGCCGCAGGTCCTCGACGTGCTGCGTCGGCACGGCGCCCACGCCACCTTCTTCGTGGTGGGCGCCCGGGTCAACGAGCACCCCGAACTGGTCCGGAGGATCCTTGGCGAGGGGCACGAGATCGGGTCGCACACGTTCACCCACGCCGACCTCGCCGAGGTGCCGCCGTGGCGGCGTGACCTCGAACTGTCGCTGACCCGCAAGGCGGTCGCGTCGGCCACCGGCCGGGAAGTGACCCTGCTCCGGCCGCCGTTCTCCTCGGTGCCGACGGCGCTGACCGGGTCCGAGTACGCCGCGTTGCGCGCCGCCGCCACTGCCGGGCACGTCGCGGTGCTCACCGACCTGGACACCAAGGACTGGCAGCGCCCCGGCACCGACCAGATCGTGCGCGCCGCCACTCCGAAGCGGGGACAGGGAGCGGTGGTGCTGATGCACGACGGCGGCGGTGACCGGGCGCAGACCCTCGCCGCGCTGGACCGCCTGCTGCCTGCGCTGGGCGATCAGGGCTACCGGTTCACCACCGTCTCCGCCGGCATCGACGCCTCACCGTCGATGGTTCCGGCGGGCACTGGTAGCCGGCTGAGCGGCACCGGACTGCGCTGGACCCAGACCGGTGCCCGCTGGTCCGCCGAGGTGATGAACTTCCTGCTCGCCACCGCACTCGTGCTCGGGGTGGCGCGTCTGGCCGTGCAGGTGCTCTGCGCCCAGCGGCACGTGCGCCGGGTCCGCCGGCCCCGCCGGGACCGTCCCGAGGTGCGGGTACCGGTGTCGGTGATCGTGCCCGCTTACAACGAGGCGGCGAACATCGCCGCCACGGTCCGGTCCCTGCTGGCCAGCGCGTACCCGGCGTTGGAGGTGATCGTGGTGGACGACGGGTCGGACGACGGCACTGCCGACATTGTCGAGCGGATGCGACTGCGCGGGGTGCGCGTGATCCGGCAGGCCAACGCCGGCAAGCCAGCGGCGCTGAACACGGGCATCCGGGCGGCGCGGGCGAACCTGCTGGTCCTGGTCGACGGCGATACCGTCTTCCAGCCGGACACCGTGCATCGCCTGGTGCAGGGCTTCGCCGACCCGTCGGTGGGCGCGATCAGCGGCAACACCAAGGTCGCCAACCGGCGTCGCCTGCTCGGTCGGTGGCAGCACCTGGAGTACGTGATCGGCTTCAACCTCGACCGACGGATGTACGACGTGCTGGAGTGCATGCCGACCATCCCCGGCGCGATCGGCGCGTTCCGCCGCGAGGTGCTGCTGCGGGTGGGAGGGGTGCCGTCGGACACGCTGGCCGAGGACACGGACCTCACCATGAAGGTGCTCCGGGCCGGCTGGCGGGTCGTCTACGAGGAGTCGGCCATCGCCTGGACCGAAGCCCCGTCGTCGTTGCGCCAGCTCTGGCGGCAGCGCTACCGCTGGTGCTACGGCACCATGCAGGCGATGTGGAAGCACCGGCACGCGCTGCGCGAGTCGGGTGCCGGAGGCAAACTGGGCCGACGCGGCCTGCCGTACCTCACGGTGTTCCAGATCGTGTTGCCGCTCACCGCGCCGGCGGTCGACGTGTTCGCCGTGTACGGCCTGCTCTTCCTGCCCTGGTCGACCCTCGCCCTGGCCTGGGCGGGCCTGCTGCTGCTCCAGGCGGCCACCGCCGCGTACGCGCTGCGACTGGACCGGGAGCGGTACGGCCCACTGTGGGCGCTGCCGTTCCAGCAACTGGTCTACCGGCAGCTCATGTATCTGGTGGTGGTGCAGTCGGTGGTCACCGCGTTGATCGGCAACCGGCTGCGCTGGCAGCGGATGGTGCGGACCGGCGAGGCGGCGGCGTTGGTCGGGGCCGGCCGCGGCTGACGCCACCTCGATGCGGCGTCAGCCGTCGGCCGGTCAGGTCGGGGTGTGGAAGAGGCCGGCCGACCAGGAGATCAACAGGCCGACGGCGGCGGAGCAGCAGCAGACGAGCAGAGCGGCGGCGACCACTGCGAGGATCATCCGGGCGGACGCCCTTCGGGGCGTCGGCCCCGGCTCGGTCCCGTCGGTCATCGTCGCCGCCGCCCGTCGTCAGGCCCGGCCGATGCGGTCCAGGATCCAGGCGTTGATGAACGCCTCCTCGCGCCAGGAGTCGTAGCGGCCGCTCGGGCCGCCGTGCCCGGCACCCATCTCGGTTTTCAGCAGGTAGTCGCCGCTCGGGGCGACCGCCCGCAGCCGGGCGATCCACTTCGCCGGCTCCGAGTAGAGCACCCGGGTGTCGTTGAGGCTGGTCACCGCGAGGATCGCGGGATAGTCGACGGCGGCCACGTTCTCGTACGGCGTGTAGGACTTCATGTACGCGTACACCTCGGGGTCCTCGAGGGGGTTGCCCCACTCCTCCCACTCGGTGACGGTCAGCGGCAGCGACGGGTCGAGGATCGACGTGAGCGCGTCCACGAACGGCACCTGCGCCACGATCCCGGTGAACGCGTCCGGCGCGAGGTTGGCCACCGCGCCCATCAGCAGGCCACCGGCCGAGGCGCCCCGGGCGACCAGCCGGTCGCTGGCCGTCCAGCCGGCCTTGACGAGGTGCCGGGCGCACGCCACGAAGTCGGTGAAGGTGTTCTTCTTGGCCAGCAGCTTGCCCTGGTCGTACCACCGTCGGCCCAGCTCACCGCCGCCCCGGATGTGCGCCACGGCGAACACCACGCCCCGGTCCAACAGGGACAGCCGGGCCACCGAGAACCACGGGTCCATGCTGGCCTCGTACGAGCCGTAGCCGTACAGCTCGCAGGGGGCCGAGCCGTCCCGGGGGGTGCCGACGCGGCAGACCAGTGAGATCGGCACCCGGGTGCCGTCGTCGGCGAGCGCCCAGTCCCGGTGCTGCTCGTACTCGGCCGGGTCGTACGGTCGCCCGTCCGGCCCGGGCAGCACCGGCTTCTGCTTGAGCAGCACCATCTGCCGGGTGACCAGGTCGTAGTCGTACACCGAGTCGGGGGTGATCAGCGAGGAGTAGCGCAGCCGGACCTGGCCGGTGCGGTACTCCGGGTTGGCGTCCAACCCGACGCTGTAGAGCGGCTCGGGGAAGTCGATGTCGTACCCGTCGTCACTGCCCACCGGCAGCATCCGCAGCCCGGTGAGCCCGTCGGTGCGCAGCGACACCACCAGGTGGTTGGCGAAGGCGTCGACGGCCTCCAGCCGGGTGCCGGGCGTGTGCTCGATCAACGGCACCCAGTCGCCCGGTACGTCCGCCGAGGTGAACGCCAGCGCGAAGTCCTCCGCGCCGTCGTTGTGCAGGATCAGGAAACGGTGGCCGTGGTGCTCCACGGTGTATTCGACGCCCTGTCGGCGGGGGGCGATCACGGCCGGTGCGCCGGTCGGGTTGCCGGCGGGGATCACCAGCACCTCGCTGGTCACCTTGCTGTGTACGTCGATGAGGATGAACCTCTCCGACCGGGTCAGCTCCACCCCCACCCAGAACCGCTCGTCGTCCTCCTGGTGGACCACCACGTCGTCGGCGGCGGCGGAGCCGACGGTGTGTCGCCAGACGCGGTTCGGCCGCCAGGCGT
The DNA here is from genome assembly GCF_022230905.1 of Micromonospora salmantinae. Lineage (NCBI taxonomy): Bacteria > Bacillati > Actinomycetota > Actinomycetes > Micromonosporales > Micromonosporaceae > Micromonospora > Micromonospora salmantinae. The sequence goes on along the minus strand of NZ_JAKKFG010000013.1, from coordinate 51,683 downwards.
CGTCCACCGTCACGTAGAACAGCACCGAGGCGTCGGCCGACCAGGCGGTGCCGTAGAACGTGTCCGGCACCTCGTCCGGTAGCAGCTCGCCGGTGGTCAGGTCCTTCACCCGCAGGGTGAAGCGCTCGTCACCGGAGAAGTCGGTGGAGTAGGCCAGCCAGCGACCGTCCGGGCTGACGTCGAACGCGCCGAGCGAGAAGAAGTCGTGCCCCTCGGCCAGCAGGTTGCCGTCGAGCAGCACCTCCTCGCCGTCGAGCGGGGCGCCGTCCGCGCTGACCGGCGGGTCGGTCTCACCGTCGCGGACCGCCCGGCGGCACTGCACCCCGTACTGCTGTCCCTCGACCGTCCGGGTGTAGTACCAGTGCCCGCCCTTGCGGGTCGGCACGGACAGGTCGGTTTCCTGGGTGCGTCGGCGAGTCTCCTCGAACAGCTCGGCGCGCAGGTCGGCCAGGTGTGCCGTACGCGCGTCGGTGTACTCGTTCTCGGCGGTCAGGTAGGCGATCGTCTCCGGGTCGTCCTTGGCGGCGAGCCAGGCGTACTCGTCGACGACTGTGTCGCCGTGGTGGGTGCGCTCGCTGGGCACCCGCTTCGCCGCGGGCGGGGCAGTCTCGGTGGTCACGGCGGCCACGTTACCGGCCGGCAGCGGCAGCGCGCCGGACCAGCGGCATCCCGATACTCGCCACCACGGCATTCGAACACATGTACGATGGCCGGCATGGCGGCAGCAGCGAGTTCCCTCGGCCGGTCCGGAGCCCTCGAGATCACCCGGCGGTTGGCGGCGATCTGCGGTCCACCGTTCTCCCGGCTGGCCGGGCCGGCCGACGAGGTGGCGGGGCGACCGGCGCGCTGGGTGGCCGTCCCGGGCGGCCCGCACGCCGCCGCCGAGGTGCTGAGGCTGGCCGCCGTGCACGATCTGGCGGTGGTGCCCCGAGGTGCGGGCACGAAGATCGACTGGGGGGCCGCCCCCGTTCAGGTCGACATCCTGCTCGACACCGGCCGGCTGGCCGGCATCGGTCACGAGCCGGTCGACTCGCTGGTGACCGACGTCGGGGCCGGCACTCCACTGCGGGCGGTGCAGGCCACCCTGGAGCGCACCGGGCAGCGGCTCGCGATGGACGCCCCCTCACCCGGCGCGACAGTGGGCGGTGTGCTCGCCGCCGGCGAGACCGGCCCGCTGCGCCACCGCCACGGCAGCCCCTGCGACCAACTGCTCGGTGTGCGCTACCTCGCCGCCGACGGCGAGTTGATCAGCGTCGGCGGTGGCGCGCCCGGGCTCGACCTGGCCCGCCTGCTCTGCGGCTCCCAGGGCGCGCTCGGCGTGCTGGTGTCGGCGAGCCTGCGGGTGCAGCCGGTGCCGGCGAGCCGGCTCTGGGTGTCCCGCCCGGTGTGGACGCCGCTGGAGGTGCACGACCTGGTCCGGACGATCCTCGCCGCGCGGCTGGAGCCGTCGGCCATCGAGCTGGACCTGCCCGGAAGCACCCCCCGCCCACGTACGCCCTACCCGCCAGGTCACCCGGCGGCCACCGCCCGCGAGCGTCATCCGTCCATGTCCGGTCGGGCCGGCGCCCCGTCCCGGGCCGGCAGCCTGGTGGTGCTGCTGGAAGGCGGCCCCGCCGACGTCACCGAACGTGCCGAGCGGCTCGTCGGCCTGCTGCACGGGGAAGCGACGATCGCCCACTCCGCGCCGACGTGGTGGCGCCGCTACCCGTTCGCGCCCGGCGACACGGCGCTGCGCCTGGAAGTGCCCATCGGCGACCTGCACGCCGCCGTCTACGCGCTACGCGACGCGGCCGGAGCGCCGGTGCCGGTGCGCGGCTCCGCCGGGCTGGGCGTGGTGCACGCGGCACTGCCCGGGGCGCTGGCAGCCGACCGGGTGGCGTCCATCCTGGCCGCCGTCCGAGGGGTGCTGTTGGCCCGGCAGGGCCGCTGTGTGGTGGTGTCCGCTCCGGCGGCGGTCCGCCAGGCGGTCGACCTCTGGGGCGAGTTGGCCGGCCTGGCCCAGTTGCGGGCCGCGAAGCGGCACCTGGATCCGGAGCACCGACTCGCGCCCGGGCGGCTCCCCGGCGGCCTGTGAGGCTGAGCCGCCGGCCGGTGCGGCGCGCCCGGGTGAGCCGGTCGGCCGGTGCGGCCCGGCCGAGGTCAGTCCATCCACCACCGGTGCATGTCCAGCAGCGGCGGGGTGAGACGGGCCACCAGCACCAGCAGGCTGCCGACCCCGCCGGCCAGCAGCAGTGACCGGGTTGCCCGGGGCAGGGCCTCGCGCTCCCGGGCGACCATCACCCCCGCGACGATCGCCAACGGCAGCCCGAGCACCGCACCCGTCAGGTAGAGCACCGCCACCACTGGGTGGAGCACACCGAAGAAGGCCACGTCCTTCGGGTCGTACGCGCCGGTCAGCATCTCGGCCGGGCCGACGTCGGCGCTCGTCATCCGACCGATGTAGAGCAGCAGCACGGTGAGGAACCCGCCGATGGTCGCGAACTGCGCGAGGATCAGGGCCCGGACCGCCGGCCGGGAGTACGACGTGACCTGCGCGACGCTCGTCATGGCCGTCAATCTATCGAGCGGACCCGAGACCAGGGGGCCTGTGCGGCGGTCAGGTCGCGTCGTTGCGGAGCACCAGGATGGCGATGTCGTCCCGGGGCGGCTCGACCGAGAAGTTGATCGCCGCGGCCCGCAGCCGGGCGGCCACCACGTCGGCCGAATATCCGGCCAGGGGCGCTGCCGCGTCCCGCAGTCGGTCGGTGCCGAACAACTCCCGGCCGCGCCGCCGCTCGGTGACGCCATCGGTGTAGAAGATCAGCGAATCGCCCGGTCCGAGCGTGATCTCCGCCGTCGGCGAGGTGATCGTGTCGAGCAGGCCGAGCGCGGTGCCGCCGGTGCCGACGAACCCGGCGCCGCCCGCCGCGGCCAGCAACACCGGCCGGTCGTGCCCGGCGAGATGCAGCGAGACGTCCAACTGGTCACCCTCGCCCGGCCCGACCGCTGCCAGCGCCAGCGTGCAGTAGCGACCGCCACCGCGCTCGACAAGTGTCTCGTTGAGCCGTGCCAGGGCCTCCGGTAACGGTTTTCCGTCGCCGACCAGCACCCGGATCACGTCCCGGACCAGCCCGGTCACCGCGGCGGCCTGGACACCCTTGCCCGAGACGTCACCGATCACCACCAGCCAGCGCCCGTCGGGCAGCGGCACCACGTCGTAGAAGTCGCCGCCCACCTCGGCGTCGTCGCCGGTCGGCACGTACTCGGCGGCGAAACCGATCCCGTCCACCAGTGGCAGCACCGGCGGCAGCAGAGACTGCTGGAGCGTCTGCGCCACCCGACGGCGTTCGGCGTGGATCCGGGCGTTCTCGATGGCCAGCGCGGCCCGCCGGGCCACGTCCTCCAACACGGCCACCTCGTCCGGGTCGTGCCGGTGCCGCTGGTGCCGCCCCACCGCCAGGGTCCCGAGCCGCTGCCCGCGGGCGATCAGCGGGACGGCGAAACCCTCCATCGGCCCGCCCAGGGGGATCTGCGCCGCGCTGCGGGACGCCTCGCGGAGGCGGGCCTGGATCGAGTCCGGCCCGGTCTCCGCCAGCACCTTGTGCAACTGCGGAAGCATCGACTCGTCGGCGTGGCTGGCCGCCGCCAGCCGGAGCCGACCCCACTCGTCGGCGGTGTGCACCGCGCACCACTGGCCGAGTCGCGGCACCACCAACTGCGGCACCAGCGCCATGGTCAGGTCGACGTCGAGCGACTGGGCCAGCAGTTCGCTCGCCTCGGCCAGGAAGGTCAGCCACACCTGCCGGCGGACGTCGGCCCGGCGCAGCCGGTCGTTCTCCAGGTGCAGCGACAGCCGCTCGGCGGTGAGCACCGCCAACGGTTGGGCGTACGCCGACGGCGCGGCGTCCAACTCCAACTCCCCGGCGTACGGGCGGTGCACTGTCAGTGGCACCCGGAGCAGCTCGCTGCCGGGGCGGGACGGCCGACCGAAGCGGGCCAGCACCTGACGGCCCTGCCCGTCGCCCCGGTCCAGCCGGATCGTGCCGCCGGCTGCCCCCACCATCTCGGCGACCCGGCTGAGCAGGCTGGTGGCGAAATCGGGCAACGGATCGTCCCCGTGCAGGTCGGGGGCGGTCTGCATGAGTTCGCTCATCGCGCTGGCGCTCGGCGCGGACCCGTCGGTGCTGGTCCGGGGGCCGGCGTTGGCCGGTGTCGATTCGCCGATGGTGCCCGAGGCGGGCGGGTCGGCGCCGGGGCGGTCCAGCCGGAACCAGACGCCCTTGCCGGTGGGCAGGTACGTGGTGCCCCAGCGGCTGGCGAAGTGGTCGACCAGCAGTAGGCCCCGGCCCCGCACGGAGACCTCGTTGATCTCGGTGGAGTCGTTGCGGTCGCCGACGGTCAGCTCGTCGCCGGAACCGGGGGCGAAGTCGGAGACGGTGACGGTCAGCCCGACCTCGTCCGCGACGACCTCGATGTCCAGTTCGGTACGGGCGTGCTCGACGGCGTTGGTGGTCAGTTCGGTGGTGAGCAGCAGCGCCTCGTTGGCCAGCTCGTCCAGGTGTGACTCGGTCAACACCGAGCGGACCACGGCGCGGGCGGCGGCCGGGGTACGGCGGTCGGCGGGCAGCCGCACACGCCGGACGGCCCCGTCCCGGGCCCCGGCCGTCGCGGGCCCCGCCTCGGCTGACACCCCCGTATCCTCCACCGTCCCCCTGCCGGGTGCCAAGCCGATCACCGATCGTGGGCTGTCGCGTCGGTCAGCGGCACCGGCGGCAGGGAGCGGGTTGACGTGTCGAAACGACCGGTCCGGGAGCCGGGCGAGGTTTGCGGCGCGCCGTGCCGGCTCGACGCCGATCGGGCGGGTCGACGGGGCGATCGATGCCACCTGGCGGGTCGCGCACCCTGGCATCACGGCGCGCGCGGGCACAATATGGGGTGCCGGTGTGTCCGCACGGACCGGCGCCCCCCGAGTTGAGCGAGGAATGATGACCACGTCGAAGCAGTCGGTGGCGGATCCGTCCGCGCCCGACCACGAGGCGCTCCTCGGTGAGTTGGCCGAGGCACTGCGACGGATCGGGCGCGGCGACCTGAAGGTCCGGCTTCCCCGCCGGGCCGGCGCGGCCGGTGAGGTGGCGGACGCCTTCAACGAGGTGGTCTCGCTCCAGGAGCGGCAGTACCTGGACCTGCGGCGGATCAGCCGGATCGTCGGTCGCGACGGCCGGCTCACCGAGCGGCTCGACGACGAAGGGCTGGACGGCTCCTGGGCGGAGGGGCAGCGGGCGATCAACTCGCTGATCGACGACCTGGGTCGACCGACCACCGAGATCGCCCGGGTGATCGTGGCGGTCGCCGACGGTGACCTGTCCCAGCACATGGCGTTGGAGATCGACGGTCGGCCGCTGCGCGGTGAGTACCTGCGCATCGGGCGCACCGTGAACACGATGGTGGACCAGCTGTCGTCGTTCTCCAACGAGGTGACCCGGGTGGCCCGTGAGGTGGGCACCGAGGGCAAGTTGGGTGGCCAGGCCGACGTGCGGGGCGTCGCCGGCACCTGGAAGGACCTCACCGACTCGGTGAACACCATGGCGTCGAACCTGACCGGCCAGGTGCGGTCGATCTCGCAGGTGGCGACGGCGGTGGCCAAGGGCGACCTGTCGCAGAAGATCACGGTCGGCGCGCGTGGTGAGGTGGCCGAGCTGGCCGCCACGATGAACTACCTCACCGACACGCTGCGGCTCTTCGCCGAGCAGGTGACCCGGGTGGCCCGCGAGGTGGGCACCGAGGGCAAGTTGGGCGGCCAGGCCGAGGTGCCGAACGTGGCGGGCACCTGGAAGGACCTGACCGACAGCGTCAACTCGATGGCGTCGAACCTGACCGCCCAGGTCCGTAACATCGCGCAGGTCTCCACGGCGGTGGCGCGCGGCGACCTGTCGCAGAAGATCACGGTGGCGGCGCAGGGCGAGATCCTGGAGCTGAAGGACACCGTCAACACGATGGTGGACCAGTTGTCGTCGTTCGCCGACGAGGTGACCCGGGTCGCGCGTGAGGTGGGCATCGAGGGCAAGCTGGGCGGTCAGGCCCAGGTGCGCGGCGTCTCCGGCACCTGGCGGGACCTCACCGAGAACGTCAACCAGTTGGCCGGCAACCTGACCAGCCAGGTCCGCAACATCTCCCAGGTCTCCACCGCCGTGGCGAAGGGTGACCTGTCGCAGAAGATCACTGTGGACGCCCAGGGCGAGATCCTGGAGCTGAAGAACACAGTCAACACGATGGTGGACCAGTTGTCGTCGTTCGCCGACGAGGTGACCCGGGTGGCCCGTGAGGTGGGCACCGAGGGCAACCTGGGCGGCCAGGCGCAGGTGAAGGGTGTCTCCGGCACCTGGCGGGACCTGACCGACAACGTGAACTCGATGGCGTCGAACCTGACCAGCCAGGTCCGCAACATCGCCTCGGTGACCACGGCGGTGGCGAAGGGTGACCTGTCGCAGAAGATCACTGTGGATGCGCGGGGCGAGATCCTGGAGCTGAAGTCGACTGTCAACACGATGGTGGACCAGTTGTCGTCGTTCGCCGACGAGGTGACCCGGGTCGCGCGTGAGGTGGGCACCGAGGGCAAGTTGGGCGGCCAGGCGCAGGTGCGCGGGGTCGCCGGCACCTGGCGGGACCTGACCGACAACGTGAACTCGATGGCGTCGAACCTGACCGCCCAGGTCCGCAACATCGCCCAGGTCTCCACGGCGGTGGCGAAGGGTGACCTGTCGCAGAAGATCACCGTGGATGCGCGGGGCGAGATCCTGGAGCTGAAGTCGACTGTCAACACGATGGTGGACCAGTTGTCGTCGTTCGCCGACGAGGTGACCCGAGTGGCCCGCGAGGTGGGCACCGAGGGCAAGCTCGGTGGTCAGGCGCAGGTGAAGGGCGTCTCCGGCACCTGGCGGGACCTGACCGACAACGTCAACTCGATGGCGTCGAACCTGACCAGCCAGGTCCGCAACATCGCCTCGGTGACCACTGCGGTGGCGAAGGGTGACCTGTCGCAGAAGATCACCGTGGACGCCCAGGGCGAGATCCTGGAGCTGAAGTCGACAGTCAACACGATGGTGGACCAGTTGTCGTCGTTCGCCGACGAGGTGACCCGGGTGGCCCGCGAGGTCGGTATCGAGGGCAAGCTCGGTGGCCAGGCGCAGGTGAAGGGCGTCTCCGGCACCTGGCGCGACCTCACCGAGAACGTCAACCAGCTCGCCTCGACGCTGACCACGCAGTTGCGGGCCATCGCCCAGGTGTCCACCTCGGTGACCCGGGGCGACCTCACTCAGCGGATCGCGGTCAAGGCGCAGGGCGAGGTCGCCGAGCTGAAGGACAACATCAACCAGATGATCGTCACCCTCCGGGAGACGACAAAGAAGAACGCCGAGCAGGGCTGGCTGGACTCCAACCTCGCCCGGATCGGCGGCCTGTTGCAGGGCCAGCGCGACCTCGGTGAGGTCTGCCGCATGATCATGACGGAGGTGACTCCGCTGGTCGACGCCCAGCTCGGCGCCTTCTTCCTGGCCGACGACACCGACGGCAGCATGCGGCTGCGGCTGACCTCCTCGTACGGGTACGTGGCACGGGGGCACGACGTCACCTTCGGGCCGGGTGAGGGGCTGGTCGGGCAGACAGCGCTCTCCCGTCGCACGATCCGGGTCAGCGCCTCCCCGAACAGCCGGCTCACCCTGCGCTCCGGCCTGGCCGAGACACCCCCGTCCGACCTGGTGGTGCTCCCCGTCCTGTTCGAGGGCGAGCTGCTCGGGGTGATCGAGTTCGCCAGCGTGTCGGCCTTCTCCGAGCTGCACCTGTCGTTCCTGGAGCGGCTGGTGCTCACCATCGGCATCGCTGTCAACACCATCCAGGCCAACCGGCGTACGGAGGAGCTGCTGGCCCAGTCGCAGCGGCTGGCGCACGAGATGCAGGAGCAGTCGGCGGAGTTGCAGCGCACCAACGCCGAGCTGGAGGAGAAGGCCACTCTGCTGTCCGAGCAGAAGGGCAACATCGAGACGAAGAACCGGGAGATCGAGCTGGCGCGGCTGGGCCTGGAGGAGAAGGCGCAGCAGCTGACCCGGGCGTCGGCGTACAAGTCGGAGTTCCTGGCCAACATGAGCCACGAGCTGCGGACCCCGTTGAACTCGCTGTTGCTGCTGGCCCGTCTGCTGGCCGAGAACTCGGAGCAGAACCTCAGCCCGAAGCAGATCGAGTTCGCCCGGACCATCCACGGGTCCGGCTCCGACCTGCTGCGACTGATCGACGACATCCTCGACCTGTCCAAGATCGAGGCGGGCCGGATGGACGTCGAGCCGACCGAGATCCGCTTCACCGAGCTGCGCGGCTACGTCGAGCAGGCGTTCGCGCCGCAGGCCGAGGAGAAGAACCTGGACTTCCAGGTACGGGTGAGCAAGGATCTGCCGCCGGCGTTGGTGACCGACGCGCAGCGGTTGCAGCAGATCCTGCGCAACCTGCTGTCCAACGCTGTGAAGTTCACCGACAACGGTGCCGTGACGCTGCGGATCGCCCCGGCCGCGGAGAACGCGGTCTTCGACGTGCCGGCGCTGACGAACGCCCAGCAGGTGATCGCGTTCACCGTGATCGACACCGGGATCGGCATCTCCGACGACAAGCTGTCGATCATCTTCGAGGCGTTCCAGCAGGCCGACGGCACTACCAGTCGCCGGTACGGCGGCACCGGCCTGGGCCTGTCGATCAGCCGCGATCTGGCCCGACTGATCGGCGGCACCATCACCGTGTCGTCCGCGCCGGGTCAGGGCTCGACCTTCACCCTGTTCGTGCCGCAGGTGCTGGCCCCGGACGCGGTGGTAGCGCCGCAGATGCCGTCGCCGCAGCGCGCCGGCCTGCCGTCGTCGCTGCTGATGCCACCGCTGGAACTGCTGCCGGAACGGCCGGAGGCGCCGGCCACCCGTCAACTGGACGGCGCCACGGTGCTGATCGTGGACGACGACGTCCGTAACGTCTTCGCCTTGACCAGCGCGTTGGAGCTGCACGGGATGACCGTGCTGTACTCGGACAACGGGGCGGACGGTGTCCGTCTGCTGGCCGAGCATCCGGAGGTGGACATCGTGCTGATGGACGCCATGATGCCCGACCAGGACGGTTACGAGACCACCCGCCAGATTCGCCGCAACCACCGGTTCGCCGACCTTCCGGTGGTCTTCCTGACCGCGAAGGCGATGCCGGGTGACCGTGAGTCGGCGCTCGCTGCCGGGGGCAGCGACTACATCACCAAGCCGGTGGACCTGGACGACCTGATCGAACTGATGTCGTCCTGGATCAACGGCAGCCGGACCGAGGAGACTTCGTGACCCAGATGGCCAAAGCGCTGCTCGTGGACGACCGGCGGCAGAACCTGACGGCCCTGGAGGCGATCCTTCAGGGCCTGCCGGTCCAGTCCGTGGCGGTGGAGAGCGGCGAGGCGGCGCTCAAGCAGCTGCTGGTGGACGACTTCGCGGTGATCCTGTTGGATGCGCAGATGCCGGACATGGACGGCTTCGAGACGGCGAGCCACATCAAGCGCCGCGAGCGGACCCGGCACGTGCCGATCATCTTCCTCACCGCCGCCGACCGGGACGCCCAGCTCGCCCTTCGGGGCTACCAGGTGGGCGCTGTGGACTACCTCACCAAGCCGTTCGACCCGTGGGTGCTCCGGGCCAAGGTGTCGGTCTTCGTCGAGCTGTGGGTGAAGACCCGGCAACTCGCCACCCAGTCGGATCTGGTCCGGGAGCGCGACACGCAGTGGCGGCGGCTCACCGACGCTGTCGACGAGGCGACCGCGCAGCTCCGCTCGGACGACCCGGAGGTCCGTGACCGGGCGGTACGGCTGCTCGAACAGGCCCGTTGGGGCAACACCGCCTGACGCGGTGGGGCGGCTCAGCCGGTGGGCTGGTCGTTGCGGATCATCAGGGCGCTGCGCAGGCCGGTGATGTCCAGCACGCGGATCAGGAAGTCGCCAACGTGCGTCAGCATCAGCAGGCTCTGCGCGTGGCTGGCCTTGCGGCTGAGCACGACCAGGGTGCCCAGGCCCTGCGAGTCGCAGAAGGTGACGCCGCCGAGGTCGAGCACGATCTTCGGCGGCGGGTCGGCCAGCACCTCGTTGACGACGGTGGAGAGCTGGGCCGCCGTGAGCATGTCGATCTCACCGGCCAGGCGCAAGACTGCTTCGTCGCCCGTCCGGTGTAGCGTGATGGACAGTTCGGCACGATCCACCCGGTCAGCCTAGCGCGATCCGATCGACCTGGCCTGTCGAGGCCGCGAGCCGTCGCCGTCCAGGCCACGAGGCCCCCCGGGTCGGCGCTGCTGACCGGCGCGGGTCACAGGTGAGCCGGGTAACCCCACCACGGGGTGGCTGCTGGTTGACCGTCCGGCGCTGTCACAATGGCGGCATCGTGACCGACATCTTTCCCGCCGGGTCCGGCCGCTACCCAGCCGACGCGCCGGCCTCCGAGGCCCTGTTCGACCGCGCCCGCGCCATTGTGCCGGGCGGGGTGAACTCTCCTGTGCGCGCCTTCCAGGCGGTCGGCGGCACCCCGCGTTTCATGGTCCGTGGTGAGGGCCCGTGGCTGTACGACGCCGACGGTCGCCGCTACGTCGACCTGGTCTGCTCCTGGGGTCCGCTGATCCTCGGGCACGCCCACCCGGAGGTGGTGGAGGCCGTCCAGGCCGCTGCCGCCTTGGGCACCAGCTTCGGCACGCCCACGCCCGGTGAGGTGGAGTTGGCAGCCGAGATCGTCGCCCGGACCCCGGTCGAGCAGGTCCGCCTGGTCAACTCCGGCACCGAGGCGACCATGTCGGCGATCCGGCTGGCCCGCGGCTTCACCGGCCGCTCGAAGATCGTCAAGTTCGCCGGTTGCTACCACGGCCACGTCGACGCGCTGCTCGCCGCCGCCGGCTCCGGCGTGGCCACCCTGGGCCTGCCCGACTCGCCCGGCGTGACCGGCGCGGCGGCCAGCGAGACGATAGTTCTTCCGTACAACGACATCCGGGCCGTCGAGGAGGCGTTCGCCGCCGAGGGCCCGCACATCGCCGCGGTGATCACCGAGGCCGCCGCCGGCAACATGGGCGTGGTGGCCCCCCGCGACGGCTTCAACCAGCAGCTCGCCCGGATCGCGCACGCACACGGCGCCCTGCTCGTGGTGGACGAGGTGATGACCGGGTTCCGGGTCTCCCGCGCCGGGTGGCACGGCCTCGACGCCTCCGACGCCGACCTGTGGACGTACGGCAAGGTCATGGGTGGTGGCCTGCCCGCCGCGGCGTTCGGCGGGCGCGCGGACATCATGGCGCGGCTCGCGCCGGCCGGCCCGGTCTACCAGGCCGGCACCCTCTCCGGTAACCCGCTCGCCTGCGCCGCCGGCCTGGCGACCCTGCGGCTCGCCGACGACGCGCTGTACCAGCGCCTCGACGAGACGGCCGCCGTCGTGGGCAAGTTGGCGTCCGACGCGTTGGCCGCCGCCGGGGTCCCGCACCGACTGTCGTACGCGGGCAGCATGTTCTCGGTCTTCTTCACCGACGCCGACGTGGTCGACTACGACAGCGCGCGCACCCAGCAGGTGCCGGCGTTCAAGGCGTTCTTCCACGCGATGCTCGCCGCCGGCGTCTACCTGCCGCCGAGCGCGTTCGAGTCGTGGTTCGTGTCGGCGGCGCTCGACGACGCCGCTCTGGAACACATCGCCGACGCGCTGCCGACGGCGGCGAACGCGGCGGCAGCGGCCGGTCACGGGGGGTAGAAGACCTTGAGCAAGACGGTGGTCCACGTGCTTCGGCACGGCGAGGTGTACAACCCCGACCAGATCCTCTACGGCCGGCTGCCCGGTTTCCGACTCTCCGAGCTGGGCGTGCAGATGGCCAAGGCCGCCGCGCAGGGCCTGGCCGAGCGGGAGATCGTGCACGTGGTGGCCAGTCCGCTGGAGCGCGCCCAGCAGACCGCCGAGCCGATCGCCGCCCAGTTCGGGCTGCCGGTCGGGGTGGACGAGCGGCTGATCGAGAGCGCCAACTGGTTCGAGGGCAAGAAGGTCTCCCCGGGTGACGGATCGTTCCGCGACCCGCGCAACTGGTGGGTGCTGCGCGATCCGGTGACCCCCTCCTGGGGTGAGGCGTACCGGGTGATCGCCGAGCGGATGTTCGCCGCCGTGCACGCCGCCCGGGTCGCCGCCGAGGGACGCGAGGCGGTGCTGGTGTCGCACCAGCTCCCGATCTGGACGTTGCGCCGTTACGTCGAGCGCAAGCGGCTCTGGCACGACCCGCGCAAGCGGCAGTGCGGGCTGGCGAGCCTCACCTCGTTCCACTTCGACGGCGCGAAGGTGGCGGGCATCGGCTACAGCGAGCCGGCCGCGCACCTGATCGCTCTCTCCGCGACCGCCCGGACGGCCAAGGGGGCCTGATGAACGCCCGGAGGTGGACCGCCGGTCTGCTCGCCACCGTCGCCGCGGTGGCGCTGGTCGGCTGCACGTCGTCGAAGGCGCAGGAGAAGACCTGCACGACCACCACCGACGGGATCTTCGAGTGCGCACCGGACCAGCGCTCAACACCCCCGAAGGTCGCCGGTGAGCTGCTGCTCGGCGGCAGCTACGACGTCAGCGAGGCGCGCGGTCAGGTCGTGGTGGTCAACTTCTGGGGTTCCTGGTGCGCGCCGTGCCGCGCCGAGGCGGACGACCTGGAAGCCGTCTACCAGGCCACCAAGGGTTCCGGGGTGACCTTCCTCGGCATCAACGTCCAGGATTCGCGGGACAAGGCCAAGGCGTTCGAGAAGGGCCGGGTCACCTATCCGAGCCTGTTCGACCCGGCCAGCAAGACGGCACTTTCGCTGGACATCCCGCCGAACAGCGTGCCGGCGACGGTGGTGCTCGACCGGGACGGCCGGATCGCGGCGGTGATCCGGGCCGCCGTCAAGCAGGAGGGCCTGCAACCGATCGTCGAACGGATCGCCGCCGAGAAGTCGGCGTCGAACTGATGGGTGAGACCTTCGAGCAACTGGCCCTCAGCGGGCCGCTGCTGCTCGCCATCGGCGCGGCGGCGCTCGCCGGCCTGGTCAGCTTCCTCTCCCCGTGCGTGCTTCCGCTCGTCCCCGGCTACCTGTCGTACGTGACCGGTCTGGCCGGCGCCGACCTGGAGGGCCGGCGGCCGGAGGCCGATCCCGCGCCCGCCGGCGGGGGTGTCGCGGTCAAGGAGCGGGTCGCGCGAGCCGGCGCGGTCAAGGGCCGGGTGCTCGCCGGGACGCTGCTCTTCATCGGCGGCTTCACAGTCGTCTTCGTGGCCACCGCGATCCTCTTCGCCAGCATCGGCCGGGTGTTCTTCGACTACGAGCGCGAGTTGCAGGTCGGCGTCGGCGTGCTGATCATCGTGGCGGGGTTGAGCTACCTCGGGATGATCCCGGCCCTGCAACGGGAGTTCCGGATCTCCCGGCTGCCGTCGGCCGGGCTGCTCGGCGCACCGGTCTTCGGGGCGGTCTTCGCGCTCAGTTGGGTGCCCTGCACCGGCCCCACCCTCGGCGCGGTGATGGGCATGGCCACCGCCAGCGGCCAGAGCGACCGAGCCGTGGTGCTCGCCGTGGCGTACTGCCTCGGGTTGGGGATACCGTTCATCGTCTTCGGGCTGGGCTTCGAACGCCTGCTCGGGGTCTTTCGCGCCGTCCGGCGCAACAGCCGCTGGGTCACCCGGGTCGGCGGCGCCCTGCTCATCCTGATCGGTCTGGCCCTGGTCACCGGCGGATGGCAGAGCTTCGTGATCTGGCTGCAGACCACCGTCGGGGTGGGCGAGGTGAGCATCTGATGACGGTCGTCGACGACCGACCGGAGACCGCGGCGCCCGCGCCACGTCGCCGACCGAACCGGCTGCTGGCCCTGCTGCGCAACTCGTGGCGGCAGCTCACCAGCATGCGTACGGCGCTGATCCTGCTCTTCCTGCTCGCGATCGCCGCCATTCCCGGCTCGGTGCTGCCGCAGCGCGGGATCAGCCCGGAGAAGGTCAACGAGTACTTCGTCGACCACCCGGACTGGGCCCCCCGACTGGACCGGATCGGCGCGTTCGAGGTCTTCGGGTCGGTCTGGTTCTCCGCGATCTACCTGCTGCTGTTCACCTCCCTGATCGGCTGCATCACGCCCCGGCTGCGCGACCACATCCGCACGCTGCGGTCCCGTCCGCCGGCCGCGCCGAAGCGGATGGCCCGGCTGCCGCAGCACACAGTGCTGCCAGCTCCGCCCGGTGGGGCGGCGGCGATCGCCGAGGCGCTGCGCAAGCGCCGCTGGCGCGTCGAGGTGCGCGGCGACGAGGTCTCCGCCGAGAAGGGCTACCTCAAGGAGACCGGCAACCTGCTTTTCCACACCTCGCTGATCGCGGTGCTGATCGGGGTGGCGCTCGGCTCCTGGTACGGCTGGAGCGGCAACCGGCTGCTGGTGGCCGGCGCGGACAACGCGTTCTGCAACACCCGCCAGCAGTACGCCGAGGCGAAGCTCGGCCCCCAGGTGGACAGCGCCGACCTGCCCGGCTTCTGCCTGCGGCTGGACGACTTCGAGGCCCGGTTCCTGGCGTCCGGCCAGCCGGAGTTCTTCAATGCCACTGTCACCGTCGACGGTCCGGACGAGCCGACCCGCAGGGCCGACTTCTCGGTGAACTCGCCGCTGCGCCTGAACGACGCGAGCGTCTACCTGCTCGGCCACGGGTACGCCCCGGTGATCCGCTACACCGACCGGTTCGGCAACAGCCAGATCAGCGACGAGCCGTTCCTGACCACCGGCGACATGGGCCTGACCAGCGAGGGGCTGGCGGCCTTCCCGGACGCGAACGTCGACCCGGCGACCGGCCAGCGCGCACCGGATCTGCAGATGGCGTTCACCGGCATCTACCTGCCCACCGCGCCCGAGCAGGCGCCGTTCGTCCGCTCGCAGTACCCGACCGAGCGCAACCCGGCGCTGAACCTGGTCGCCTACCGGGGCAACCTCGGCCTGGACGCCGGCATCCCCGGCTCGGTCTACCAACTCGACCAGCGGCAGGTGCGGGCCGGCAAGGTCAAGGAGGTCGGCACCAAACTGCTCCGTAAGGGCGAGACCTGGAAGCTGGACGACGGCACGACAGTCGAGTTTCTGGGCACCGAGCGGTACGTCACCCTCTCCATCCGGCACGATCCCGGCTCGACGATGCTGCTGGTCAGCTGCGGCGTCCTGCTGGTCGGGCTGATGGGTTCGCTGTTCGGGAAGCGCCGTCGGGTGTTCTTCCGGGTGGTGCCGGCCGACCCCGGGGAAGGATCTCCGACGAGCGGTAGTAGCTTGATGGAGGTCGGTGGGTTGCCGCGTACCGACTATCCAGGGTTCGCCGACGAGTTCACCCAGCTGGTCGCCGCCGTCAGCGGTGCCGAACGGGCTGGTGCTGGCACTGACTCCGCTGACCGGGCCGGCGTGCGAGAAGGAGCCGAGTGATGTCCGCACTCTCCGACAATCTGGTGACGTTCGCGATCCTGGCGTACCTGATCGCGATGATCGGCCACGCCGTCGAGTACGCGCTGGGCAACGTGCGTACCCGGGTCGCCACGGCGGCTCCGGTGCGCGAGTTGGTCGGTGCCGGCGGCGGCGGTGTCCTCTCGAAGTCGCCCGCGCCGGTCCCCTCGTCACCCACTGCCGACCGCTCCGCCGGGCGGGCTCGGCTCGCGGGCCTGATCGGGGTGGGCGCCACAGCGGTCGCCGCCGCGCTGCACCTGGCGGCGCTGGTGACCCGTGGGCTCGCGGCGGACCGGATGCCCTGGGGCAACATGTACGAGTTCGTGCTCACCGTGACGTTCATCGGGGTGGCCGCCTGGTTGGTGGTGCTCTGGAAGCGACAGTCGCTGCGCAAGCTCGGGCTCTTCCTCACCCTGGTGATGGTGTTGCTGGTCGCCACCGCCGAGTTGGTGCTGTACGTGCCGATCGTGCCGCTGGTCCCGGCGCTGAACTCGTACTGGTTCATCATCCACGTCTCGACGATCGTCTTCGCGTCCGGCATCTTCCTGCTCGGCGTGGTGCCGGCGGTCGGTTTCCTGATGCGCAACGGGTACGAGCAGGGCAAGCGGAGCTTCCCGTACACCCTGGCCAAGCGGATGCCCGGCGCGGCCGGGCTGGAGCGGCTGACCTTCGCGCTGCACGCCTTCGCGTTCCCGATCTTCACCTTCGCGGTGATCGCCGGTGCCATCTGGGCCGAGGCGGCCTGGGGTCGGCCGTGGGGCTGGGACCCGAAGGAGACCTGGGCGTTCATCTCCTGGGTGGTGTACGCCGGCTACCTGCACGCGCGCGCGACGCCGAGCGTGAAGCGCAACGTGGCCACCTGGATCGCGGTGCTCGGCTTCCTCACCATGCTGATGAACCTGTTCGGCGTGAACATCTTCTTCACCGGCCTGCACTCGTACGGCGGGCTGGACTGACCTGTTCGATGACGCGCGGGCCGGCCACGGAATCGTCCGCGACCGGCCGGCAGCCGACGATCAGCCGCCGAACCAGCCGGGCACGTCGAGTCGGAACCAGTTGGCCGAGGCCATCGTGCCGAGGTCGTCTTCCATCGCGGTGACCCGTTCCGGGCCGAGCGTCTCGGCCCACTGTGCACGCAGCCGGTCGAAGATCTCGGCCGAGCGGCGTAGCCCGTCGGCGCCGCGCGGTGTCACCCGCACCAATCGGCGTCGGGCGTCGGAGGGGTCGTCGACCCGCTCCAGGTAGCCGACGGCCACCAACCGGTCGACGGTCTTGCCGGCGGCCTGCTTGGAGATGCCCAGCCGCTGGCCCAGCTCGGTGGCGGTGGTGCCGTCCGCGCCGACGGCCTGGAGCACGAACCCGTGCAGCGGTCGCAGCTCCGGATGCCCCTCCCGGGCCAGCTCGGCGTGCAGGTCGTCGATCAGCGTCCGGAAGCCGGCCAGCAGCAGCAGCGGCAGCGCGAAGCCGGGACGCGCGGGATCAGCGGTTGCCATGTTCGACAACCACGTTTACTATTTCGTCAACCACGTTGACTATCATAACGTCCGCCGAACCAGGCTCCGGAAAGCAGGTCACCATGCCCGTCTTCACCGCTCACACCGCTGAGACCGCACCCACCGCCGCCCGTCGGTCCATCGAGGGAGTACGCGGCAGGTTCGGCTGGCTGCCCACCCCGGTGGCGCTGATGGCCGACTCGCCGCAGTTGCTCACCGGCTTCCTCACCGCCAGCACGGGCTTCGAGCAGACCGACCTCGCCCCGCTGGACCGGGAGGTGGTCATCCTGACGGTCTCCACGAGTCACGAATGCCATTTCTGCGTCGCCCTGCACACCGGCAAGCTCACCGGACTCGGCGCGACCCCCGAGTTGATCACCGCGCTGCGTGCCGGCTCGGTGCTGCCCGACCCGCGCCTGGAGGCGCTGCGCCGCTTCACGCTGGCCGTGCTCGACCACCGGGGCGCAGTGCCCGACGACGAGATGGACGACTTCCTGGCCGCCGGCTACCAGCCCCGGCACGCGCTGGACGTGGTCCTCGGCGTCGGCGCGTACACCATGTCCACCTTCGCCAACCGGCTCACCCGGGCACCGCTCGACCCGCCACTGGCCGCCCACGCCTGGACGCCCGCCGCCTGACCGAAGACGCTGGCGGGCCGCGGTTCAGGCCGCCTGAAGGAAGTCGCGCAGCAGGGCGAGCATCTCGTCCGGGCGCTCCTCGTACAGCCAGTGCCCGCAGTCCTCGATCACCTCGCCGCGGACCGTGTCGGCGTACCGGCGGACCTGCTCGGCGACCTGCCCGCCGAGGCTGGCCGCCGCCCCGACGGCCAGCACCGGCATGGTCAGCTTCGTGCCCCGGTACGCTGCGTTGTCGGCGATGTCCTGCTCGAACGCCCGGAAGTAGGCGAAGCTGGCCCGCAGGTGCGCCGGGTCGCGCAGGTGGCTGGCGAACTCCTCGATGTCGGGCGCGGCGATGCTGCCCTTGCGCACCATCAGCGCGTCGGTGAACTTGTCCACCCAGAGCGACTCCCGCGCGTCGACCAACGCCTCCGGAAGCCCGTTGCCGAGGGAGAAGTAGCCGAAGTTCCACACCCCGGGCCCGGCCGAGGTGAGCGCGGGGAACGTGTAGATGCTCTCGTCGGGGATCGGCGCCTCGCTGAGCACCAGCCGACTCACCCGCTGCGGATGGGCGGCGGCGTACGCGTACGCCACCATGGTCCCCAGGTCGTGCCCGACCAGCCGAAGGTCGCCGGCCAGGCCGAGCTGGTCGAGTAGTCCGTGCAGGTCGGCGGCGACAGTCTTCTTGTCGTACCCGCCGTCCGGGGCGTCGCTGCCCCCGAAGCCGCGCAGGTCGGGCGCGACCACGTCGAAGGAGCGCCCCAACTCGGGCAGCAGGTGCCGCCACATGTACCAACACTGCGGGTACCCGTGCAGCAGCACCAGTGGCGGGCCGGCGCCGCCACGGACGTAGTTCATGGTGATCTGGCCGACCCGAGCCCGTTGCTCGGTGAACCCCGCCGGAACCCGTTCCCCGCCCATCGCCGCCCCCGTCCGTCGCCCCGGCCCTCTGCCGCCTGCCCGGCTACCCGCTCAAGCGCCCGCCATGCCCCGAGGCGCTGACGGCGGGTGATCGCGAGCGTCACAGCACCCGGCTTGGGTCGTGCGGGAGCCGGTGGGAGACTGGGCGGCATGGCGGCTCGTGGCTTCCCGTACACCGATCTCAAGGACTTCATCGCGGCGCTGGAGCGCGCGGGGGAGTTACGCCGGATCGACGTCCCGGTCGATCCGACCCTGGAGATCAGCGAGGTGGTCACCCGCACGGTGCGGGCCGGCGGCCCGGCGCTGCTCTTCGAGCGTCCGACCCGGGGCGAGATGCCGGTGGCGATCAACCTGTTCGGCACCGAGAAGCGGATGGCGATGGCCCTCGGCGTCGACTCGCTGGACGAGGTCGGTGCCCGGATCGGCGCGATGATCAAGCCGGAGCTGCCGGTCGGCTGGTCGGGCATCCGGGAGGGCCTCGGCAAGGTCATGCAGCTCAAGTCGGTGCCGCCGCGCAAGGTGAAGACCGCTCCCTGCCAGGAGGTCGTCTACCGGGGTGAGGACGTCGACCTCAACCGGCTGCCGGGGTTGCAGGTCTGGCCCGACGACGGCGGGATCTTCCACAACTACGGGCTGACCCACACCAAGCACCCGGAGACCGGCAAGCGCAACCTCGGCCTGTACCGACTCCAGCAGCACGGCCGCAACACCCTGGGCATGCACTGGCAGATCCACAAGGACTCGACGGCGCACCACGCGGTCGCCGAGCGGCTCGGGCAGCGCCTGCCGGTCGCGATCGCGATCGGCTGCGACCCGGTCGTCTCGTACGCGGCCAGCGCGCCGCTGCCCAGCGACATCGACGAGTACCTGTTCGCCGGGTTCCTGCGCGGCGAGCGGGTGGAGATGGTCGACTGCCTCACCGTGCCGTTGCAGGTGCCGGCGCACGCGCAGATCGTGCTGGAGGGCTACCTGGAGCCGGGTGAGCGGCTGCCCGAGGGGCCGTTCGGCGACCACACCGGCTTCTACACGCCGGTCGAGCCGTTCCCCGTGCTGCACATCGAGGCGATGACCATGCAGCGCAAGCCGGTCTACCACTCGATCGTCACCTCGAAGCCGCCGCAGGAGGACCACGGCCTCGGCAAGGCCACCGAGCGGATCTTCCAGCCGCTGCTCAAGCTGATGATCCCGGACATCGTCGACTACGACCTGCCGGCCGCCGGGGTCTTCCACAACTGCGCGATCGTCTCGATCCGCAAGCGCTACCCGAAGCACGCGCAGAAGGTGATGAACGCGATCTGGGGCGCGCACCTAATGTCGCTGACCAAGCTGATCGTGATCGTCGACGAGGACTGCGACGTGCACGACTACAACGAGGTCGCCTTCCGGGCCTTCGGCAACGTCGACTACGCCCGCGACCTGCTGCTCACCCAGGGTCCGGTGGACCACCTCGACCACTCGTCGTACCAGCAGTTCTGGGGCGGTAAGGCCGGCGTCGACGCGACCCGCAAGCTGCCCACCGAGGGCTACACCCGCGGTTGGCCGGAGGAAATGAGCATGAGCCCGGAAGTCACGGCCCTCGTCGACAAGCGGTGGAAGGAGTACGGAATCTGATGGCCGTCATCGACGCACCGACGGCGAGGCCGGGCCGGACCAGGTCCTTCCTGAAGCTCGTCGCCGTCGAGCACTCCGTCTTCGCGCTGCCGTTCGCGTTCCTCTCCGCGCTGGCCGCGATGCAGGGTGCCGGCGGGCGGGTACGGTGGCTCGACCTGCTGCTGATCACCGTGGCGATGGTCGGGGCGCGGACGTTCGCGATGGCCGCCAACCGGATCCTCGACCGCAAGATCGACGCGCGGAATCCGCGTACCGCCGGTCGGGAACTGGTCACCGGAGCGGTGAGCGTGCGGACGGCCTGGACCGGCGCGGCCGTCGCACTTGTGGTCTTCCTCGTCGCCGCCGCCCTGCTCAACCCGCTCTGCCTGGTGCTCGCGCCGCTCGCCGTGGTGCCGCTGGTCGTCTACCCCTACGCCAAGCGGTTCACCAACTGGCCGCACGCCATCCTCGGCATCGCCCAGGCGGTCGGCCCGGTCGGCGCCTGGCTGGCGGTCACCGGCACCCTGGACGGCTCCGGGCCGGCCTGGCTGCTCGGCGCGGCAGTGGGGCTGTGGATCGGCGGCTTCGACCTGATCTACGCCTGCCAGGACTCCGAGGTCGACCGGGAGATCGGCGTGCACAGCGTGCCCGCCCGGTACGGTCGGCGCTTCGCGCTGCACGCCTCCTCTGTCGCGCACGTGGTGACCTTCGCGCTGTTCGTCTGGTTCGGTGCGCTGATCGGTCTCGGCTGGCTCTGGTGGATCGGGCTGGCGCTGACCGCTGTGGCGTTCGCCTACCAGCACCTGGTGGTCACCCCGACCGACCTCAGCAAGGTCAACCGGGCGTTCTTCACCGCCAACGGGTTCGTCGGCATCGCACTGTTCCTCTTCGCCCTGCTCGACCTGGTGGTCCGGCTCGGGCTACGGCTCTGAGGCCGGGTGGTCCGGCTCGGCCTACGGCCCTGGGGCCGGCGGGCTGGTGCTGACCGGGTAGCGGGCGCTCTCGAAGGTCCAGTCGATGGTCCCGCGCACGGCGTTCGCGATCCCGTCGAGATGGTCGGCGACCGCCTCGTCCAAGGCTGGGCCGAACGACGGCACCGCGGCTCGCAACGCGACGAAGCGCCGCATCGCCTCCCGCCAGTGCTCGGCAGCCCGTTCGGCCGCCTCCGTCTCCGGCACGCCCAGTTCGGCCCCGATGGCGAGGACCAGGTTGTGCCCGCCGGCGGTCACCCGGTCGCGTTCCAGCGAGGCCAGGTCGTTGTACCAGGAGAGCAGATCGTTGCCGGTGCGGGCGATCTGACGCACCAGCGGGTGGTGGTAGACCGGGTCGGGCAGTGGCCGGCCGCTGACGAACTCCACGAGCGGGTACGACACCTCCGCCGCCGAGGTCGACCGACGTAGCTCGACGTACTCGGCCACGCTCGGACGGCGGCCGGCCTCCTTGGTGACGGCCTCCTGCCAGGTGCCGTCGAGGTGTCGGGCCACCGCGTCGGCGAAACGCTGCCGCCACCGTGCCGGCATCCGGCGGCGCGGCTCCCGCCAGGCCAGCACCAGCAGTCGCCGCAGCGGGCCGGTCAGCCCGGCCTGCCGCAGCCGGGTGCCGTCGTGCAGCAGCGCCAGGGTGCCGTTGCGCAGCGCCCGGATCTGCTCCGGCGTCAACCGACTTGGCCCGTCGCAGGCGTCGTCGACCAGGAAGAACCAGGTGAACAGCGCGGCCAGCACCCGCAGGTCGGCCTCGGTCGCCGCCGGGTAGAGCCGCGCGGCGTACCTGGCGAAGGCGCCCCGGGACAGCCGGCGCAGCGCGGCGTCGTCCAGTGGAAGGCCAAGCTCGGGCAGCAGACCGAGCAGCCAGTCCTGCACACGATCGGTGTGTGGTGGTGGAAGCCGGGGCGGAATCGGACATTCGGCACGCAGCGCCCGGAGGATCTCGCCGGTCGTCACCGATGCCTCCTCTTCGAGATGGTTCCGGTGCGAATCGCCAGCGGCAGCATGTCAGGTCGATGGGATGCGCAGGTACCCCGTCCGACATGTCGGACCAGACCAACCCCGGGGGTGCCCACCAGCGGACCAGCCGGACCAGGCAGGCTGGGGGCATGCGGGAACCATGGGTGGTCGGGGTCTCCGGTGCCTCCGGCACGCCGTACGCGGCGGCCGTCATCGGCGGGCTGCTCGACGCGGGCGAGCCGGTGGACCTGATCGTGTCCCGGGCGGCACGACTCACAGTGCTCGACGAGACCGGCCGACCCTTCCGTGACGGGCACTGGGCCGAGGACCTCGCCGCCTGGCTGGATCGGGACCTGACCACGGCGGATGTGCGGCACTGGCCGGCCGGCGACCTGGCCGCCGGGCCGAGCAGCGGCTCCTACCGGGTACGCGGGATGGCGGTGGTCCCGGCCAGCACGGCCGCCTGCGCGGGCATCGCGATCGGGCTCTCCAAGGACCTGTTGCAGCGCGCCGCAGAGGTCAACCTCAAGGAACGCCGTCCCGTGGTGCTGGTCCCCCGGGAGACACCGGTGACCCGCAGCCATCTGGAGCACCTCATCGCCCTGCACGACGCTGGCGCGGTGGTGCTGCCGGCCAGCCCCGGCTTCTACGGTGCCGGGGCTGCGGCCAGCGCGCAGCAGCTGGTCGACTTCGTGGCCGGCAAGGTGCTGGACGCGCTCGGCGTCCCGCACACCCTGTTCCGGCGGTGGTCCGGCCAGCTCGGCGCAGCCCGAAGCTGAGCCGGCGTAGCCGGAAGCGAAGCCGTCCCGCTCGCGCTGGCATCGTTGCCGCTGCTCAGCACGAGCGGTGCCGCCGCCCGGCGGTTGGTCGAAGCGGGACGCGGACCGGACTGGTGTCCGGTCCGCGTGGCGTTGTCCGCACCAGTTCAGTACATGCCGGCGTTGGCCGGACCCGGCCCCGTGGATGCCGCCGGCCCCACATTGCGTGGCTTGCCGACCTCATCCACCTCGTCCAGCATGCCCTCCCCCTCAAGCAGGGCTCGCACCTCGGATTCCCGAAACCGGCGATGCCCGCCTGGAGTCCGGATGCTTCCTATCCGGCCGGCCGCCGCCCATCTCGTCACAGTTTTCGGGTCTACCCGAAACAGCGCGGCGACCTCACCCGGTGTCAGCAGGCGATCTCCAGTGTCCACAGCCCCCTCCTCGCGTCGACGAAGCCCCCGGCTGAACACACTGCCCCCGGCTGGTGCGTAGCCCAGAGCCGTCATGAGGGACGTATGGCAATTACAGCACCAGGGACATGGCCTGTCCGCCCAAACGCGAAAAATGCACTGAGTGGGGAGTTAGTAATGTTACTGGTGCTACCTCTGCCCTGACCGGCGGTTTATGAACAGTGACTCACCGCTCAGTCCAACGGGTGCCGAAGGCCGCACGTTACGTGTCAGCGGTTAAGGTCACTCTCTGTGGATGCCATCGACCTGAGCCTTGTCGACCTGCTGCGCGGCAACGCCCGACTCTCGTACGCCGAGATGGCCCGACAGGTGGGCCTCTCGGCCCCGGCCGTGCACGAGCGGGTCGGCAAGCTGGAGAGCAGCGGCGTGGTCCGGGGCTACCGCGCGGACGTGGCCCCGGAGTCGATCGGGCTGGGTGTCACCGCGTTGATCGGCATCGTGGAGGACTCCGGCGCCGACAGCGACGACATGCTCGAGTCGCTGCGGGTGCTGCCCGAGATCGAGTCCTGCTACTTCATGGCCGGCGTGGAGTCGTTCCTGCTCAAGGCGCGGGTCGGCACGATCGCCGAGCTGGAGCAGTTGATCGTGCGGTTGAACCGGACGCCGGGGGTGGCCTCCACCCGTACCGCCATCGCGCTCTCCACGAAGTGGGAGAACCGCCCCCAGCCGGTCGGCCCGCCCGCGGCCTGACCGCCGCGTACCCCTGGTGTCGCCCGGGCGGCCGGCGGTAGCGTGCGCCGATGACCCCGCCGGCGCGTCCCGTGGCCGTGGTGACCGGCGCTGCCGGCGGCCTGGGCCGCGCCATCGCCACCGCGCTGCACACCGACGGTTGGTCGGTGCTGCTCACCGACCTCGACCCGGTGGCGGTGCGGAGCGCCGCTGCGCCGCTCGGCGGCTGGTCGGCCGCCCTGGACGTCCGGGACGAGGACGCCTGCGCCGCCGTCGCCGCGAACGCGGCAGGTCGGGGCGACCTCGCCCTCTGGGTCAACAACGCCGGAATCCTGGTCACCGGGGCGTCGTGGGAGCACGACGCCGCGACCCGCCGTCGGGTGCTCGACGTGAACACCCACGGTGCCATGAACGGCACCCTGGCCGCGCTGACAGTGATGCGCGGGCAGGGCCACGGCCACGTGCTCAACGTCGTCTCGTTGGCCGGGCTGGTCGCCGCGCCCGGCGAGACGGTGTACGCGGCCAGCAAGCACGCCCTGCTGGCGTTCAGCCTCGGCACCCTGTCCGACCTGCGGATGGCCGGGTACCGGCGGGTGCACGTCTCCTGCCTCTGCCCGGACGGCATCTGGACACCGATGCTGCACGACCGGCTGGACGACCCGGGGGCGGTGGCCTCGTTCACCGGATCGATGCTGACCGCGCAGCAGGTGGCGGCCCGGGCGGTCCGGCTGGCCCGCCGGCCACGTCCGGTGGTCAGCCTGCCCCGCTGGCGGGGAGCCCAGGTACGCCTGTTGGACGCACTGCCAAGGCTGGCTGTCGCACTCACCCCGCTCGTCCGGGCCGCCGGCCGCGCCGGTCAGCGCCGCCAACGCCGCAGGTCAACGCCACCGGACCCGCGCTGACCACCGCTGGCCCGCTTGCTAGGTTTCCGAGCGTGACTCATCTCGATCGGTGCGACGAATCCAGCCGAACCTGGGTGACCGAGGCGATCGCCGCTGTCGAGGCAGACGCGAACCGGTCCGCCGACACCCACCTGCTGCCGTTCCCGCTGCCCCGGGAATGGGGGATCGACCTCTACCTCAAGGACGAGTCGTCACACCCCACCGGCTCGCTGAAGCACCGGCTGGCCCGCTCGCTGTTCCTCTACGGGCTCTGCAACGGCTGGATCGGGCCGCGCACCACGATCGTCGAGGCGTCGTCGGGTTCCACTGCGGTCTCCGAGGCGTACTTCGCCCGGATGCTGGGCCTGCCGTTCATCGCGGTGATGCCCGCCTCCACCTCGCCCGAGAAGATCACGCAGATCGAGTTCCAGGGCGGTCGGTGCCACCTGGTGGACGACCCGGCGAGCGTGGTGGTCGAGGCCCGGTGGCTCGCCGAGGACTCCGGTGGGCACTTCATGGACCAGTTCACCTACGCCGAGCGGGCGACCGACTGGCGGGGCAACAACAACATCGCTGAGTCGATCTACGCGCAGTTGGAGCTGGAGCGGCACCCGATTCCCGCCTGGGTAGTGGTGGGCGCCGGCACCGGGGGCACCAGCGCGACCATCGGCCGCTACGCCCGGTACCGCAGGCTCGCCACCAAGCTCTGCGTCGTCGACCCGGAGAACTCGGCGTTCTACCCGGCCTGGCTGGCCGCCGACTGGTCGGTACGCACCGGGAAGGGGTCCCGCATCGAGGGGATCGGCCGGCCCACGGTGGAGGCGTCGTTCCTGCCCTCGGTGGTGGACCGGATGGTCCAGGTGCCGGACGCGGCGTCACTGGCCGCCATGCGCGCCGGATCGGCGCTGCTCGGCCGCCGGGTGGGCGGGTCCACCGGAACCAACCTGTGGGGCGCGTTCGGCCTGATCGCCGGGATGCTCGCCGAGCGTCGGACCGGCTCGGTGGTCACCCTGATCTGCGACCCGGGCGACCGGTACGCGGACACGTACTACGCCGACGACTGGGTGGCCGCCCAGGGCCTCGACCTGACCCCGCACCTGGCCACCATCGACCGCTTCCTGGCCAGCGGTGCCTGGCCCGCCTGAGGCGGCCAGCGGGACCTGCCTGGGGCCGTCAGCGGGGCCTGGTCCTCTGAGGCCGATCGGCCGGGCCTGGCCCGCCGGCCCGGTGATCAGCGCGGGTCGATCCGTTCGGCCAGCCCGGGGTAGCGCACCACGTAGCCGCTGTCGTCCAGGTCGATGTCGGCAGTGAAGGTGCCGCTGGCGAAGCGCACCCGACCCGGCCCGAGCCCGGTGTAGATCTGCTCGGCCGGCACCACCTCCAGGCCGGGCAGCAGCACCCAGGCGACGGTGATCCGGTGCGCCACGTCGGCCGGCTCGGCCGCCATCCGAAGCCGGTGGACCGGCAGGGTGTTGAACAGCGGCGAACCGCTCAGGTCGACGTCGAGCGCGTCGGCCAGCCGGTCCGGGTCGTCCGTACCCGGCAGACCGGCCCGGCGGTGACCGGCCGCGACCAGGGCCGCGTCCAGGTCGCCCTGCTCGGCGGTGGTCACCCGCCAGCGGCCGGCGGCCCGCTCCAGGGTCACCCGGCGCAGCCAGCCGAGACCCTCTGCCTCGACCTCGACCCGGGTGGTGGCCCAGTCCGGCGTGGTGGTCAGCTGGTAGCGGGCGGTCCACGGGATCGGGTCCACGGCGAGCAGAGTGCCCCGGGCCGCCAACCCGTGGCCGTCGTCGAGCAGGACCTGCTCGCTGCCGGCGGTGTCAGTCCGGGACCAGAAGATTGACTTCGGCATGGTCGGCATGAGCCGGACGTTACGCGACCTGCTCGGTATCGGCAGGGCATGCGCGAACGCCGCCGCGAAGCCTGGGCTTCACGACGGCGTTCGGTGGATCAATCAGTGGGTACGCGCTGCCGGTCGCCCGCCGAAACCGCGCCGATCGTCACGTGGGCGGTCCTCGCGGGGCCGGTCGTCGCGGGGCCGGTCGTCCCGGACCCGGCTCTCCGGGCGGAACCCACCCCGAGCGTCCCGGTCGCCGAAGCGCCGCTCACCCTGCGGCCGGTCGCCGAAGCGCCGCTCGCCGGTGGGCCGGTCGCCCCGACCGTCGCGGTCACCGAACTGCGGCCGGTCGCCGAACCGCCGCTCGCCCTGCGGCCGGTCGCCGTGTCCCCGGGTGTCCCGATCGGCGTAACGCCGCTCGCCCTGCGGGCGGTCGCTGTAGCTCCGGTCGCCCTGCGGCCGGTCGCTGTGCTGCCGGTCGCCGAAGCGCCGCTCACCCTGCGGGCGGTCGCTGTAGCTCCGGTCGCCCTGCGGCCGGTCGCCGAAGCGGCGCTCGCCGGTGGGCCGATCGCCGTAGCGACGCTCGCCCTGCGGCCGGTCACCGTAGCCCCGGTCGCCCTGCGGCCGGTCACCGTAGCCCCGCTCGCCCTGCGGCCGGTCGCTGTAGCTCCGGTCGCCCTGCGGGCGGTCGCCGAAGCGGCGCTCGCCGGTGGGCCGGTCGCCGAAGCGCCGGTCGCCCTGCGGCCGGTCGCCGAAGCGGCGCTCGCCTCCCGTGCGGTCACCGAACCGACGCGGGCCGCCGGAGCGGTCGTCGAACCGGCGCGACCCGCCGGAGCGGTCGCCGTAGCCCCGGGGCTCCGCCTCGACGCGGACCGGGACGCCACTGGGCTCGCGGGCGCCGACCAGCTCGGCCAACGCCGCGTCCCCGACCCGGACCCGGGTCTCGGCCGGCGCGACGCCGGCCTTCTCCATCATCGCCAGGGTGGTGCGGCGCTGCTTGGGCAGCACCAGCGTGGCGACAGCGCCCGACTCGCCGGCCCGGGCGGTACGCCCCGCGCGGTGCAGGTAGTCCTTGGGGTCCTTCGGCGGGTCGACGTGCAGCACCAGGGTGACCCCGTCGACGTGGATGCCTCGCGCCGCCACGTCCGTGGCGACCAGCACGTTCATCCGGCCCTCACGGAACTCGGCGAGCGTCTTGGTGCGCATCCGCTGGGTCTTGCCGCCGTGCAACCCACCGGCGCGTACGCCGACGGCCGCGAGCTGCTCGACCAGCCGGTCCACCCCGAGCTGGGTACGGGCGAAGACCATTGTCCGACCGTCCCGGGCGGCGATCGAGGCCGCCACCGGGAACTTCTCGTGCGGCGGGATCAACAGCATGTGGTGGTCCATGGTGGACACCGAGGCGGTGGACGGCGCCGTGGAGTGGGTGACCGGGTCGGTCATGAACCGCCTGACCAACGCGTCGACGTCACCGTCCAGGGTGGCCGAGAACAGCAGCCGCTGACCGTTCGCTGGCGTCTTAGCCAGCAGATCGGTCACCTCGGGCAGGAAGCCCATGTCGGCCATCTGGTCGGCCTCGTCGAGCACCGTGACCTCGACGTCGTCGAGCTGGCAGATGCCCCGCTCGATGAGGTCGCCGAGCCGGCCCGGGGTGGCCACGATGATCTCCACGCCGCGGCGCAGCGCGTCGATCTGACGGTCGTACGGAACGCCGCCGACGGCGGTCTTGAGGAAGATGCCGACGGACTTGCCCAGCGGCACCAGGGCGTCGTTGACCTGCATGGCCAGCTCGCGGGTGGGCACCAGGACCAGGGCGCGCGGACGCATCGGCCGGGCCCGGTTGCGGTTGGCCAGCCGGGCGATCATCGGCAGCCCGAAGGCGAGCGTCTTGCCCGAACCGGTCTGCCCGCGGCCCAGCACGTCGCGGCCGGCGAGCGCGTCCGGAACGGTGGCCCGCTGGATCTCGAACGGGCTGGTGATGCCCTGCTGCGCCAGCGCGCGGACCAGCGGCTCGGGCAGGCCGAGAGCGGCGAAGCTCATCGGCTCGGCGGTCTCGGTCGGCTCGGCCTGCGCGGTCGCCACCGGCGCGGTGCCGGCCTCGCTCGGGGGGACGTCGAGCTGCTCCCGGGCGGCGTCGGCCGCCGGGACTGAGTTGAAAACGGACGTAACGGTGCTGGGGTCAGCAGAGGTGGTCAACAAAAACCTTTCGAGCGGGGCGCATCTTCGCGATGGCCTGCCGCGGCTTTACCGCCGGATCGCCCGCAAGATCGCCCAGGGGCGCACACCACGCGCGCCGGGTCAGTGATCTCAGCCAGTGTACGGCGGTCTGGCGAAGCCGCCAGCCGGTTGACCGACCGTAGTGGGCGGACTCACCATCGCTGGCGCTCGCTGGCTCACCCCTTGAGCACGCTGCCCACCAGACCGTCCAGGGCGTCGCCGGCCAGCAGGACGACCATGACACTGATCGCCACCAGCAGCCCCAGAGCGGCGGCCAGGACGATCATCACCCGGGCGTTACTGGACCGCTCGGCCGGCGTGTCGGACCAACCCTGGGCCAGGATGTGCCCGGTCAGCGAGCCGGAGGTCTCCACCGCGTTGGCGGGTATCGCGACAGTGGTGAAGCCGGCGCCCTCGCCGTTGCCGTAGACGGTGCCGGCCAAATCGGTGCGACTGTCGTGCCGTCCACCACGGGCGCCGGCAGCGTCCCGTCCGGCGGAACCACCCGGTGGGCCGCTCGCCGGCGCTGTCATGCGGGAGTTTCCGGTGTTCCCGGTCGACGAAGAGGCCCCGGCGGCGGACGGTGGCCAGCTCGGCAGCGCTGGCGCGGGCACCACCGGTGGCGCGGAGGGAGCTGACCCGGCCCATCCGGCACCGGACGTCGGGCGGGTCGCCCCACCGGGGGACGGCCACCCGGCCGGCGGTGCGGAGACCGAAGCGCTGGCTCGTACGCCGGGCGTGTCGGTCATCGCGGGCGGCGGCGGAAACGGCGGTGCCGGCATCGGGCCGGGCGGCGCCGGTGGTGCCGGCACCGGCGGACCGGGTGGCGGCAGCGGCGGGCTCGGGACGGGCGGCGTCGGCGGGCCGGGGATGGGCGGCACCGGCGAGGGCGGCGGGGTCGGCGGGCCCGGAACGGGCGGAACCGGACCGGGCGGCGGCGTGGGTCGAGGACCCGGCGTCGGCACCGGGTCGGGCGGGTACGGACCCGGGGCCGGCGCGGGCTCCGGTTCCGGTGGCGACGGCTGGGTCGGCCCGGGGCCGGGTGGCGTGGGGTCCGGTTCCGGCTCCGGAGTCGACGGCGTCGGAGGCTGGGCCGGCTCGGCGCCCACCGGCGTGGCTCGATAGACGGCGGGCGCGCTCTCGCGACGGTCCGGGGTGCCCAGGGCGCTGGCAGTGCCCCGGCTGCTGCTCGGAACCGTGGCGCTGGCCCGGGCCGACGCGGAGGAGTCGCTTCGCTGGCCCGGCAACGACACGTCGGCCGGGCTGGCCGAGCCGGTCGCACGGTAGGTGGTCGCGGTGACCGGAGCGCTGGCCGGCAGGTCACTGCGGGAAGCCCCGGCGGTCCCGACGCTGGCACGTGCGCGGACCGGTGCGGCGGCCGGGCTCTGTCGCTCGTCGCCCGCCGATGCGTCGTCATCGGCGTCGGTCGAGGCGTCCGCGCCGACCACTGCCGTGCCGCTGCCGACCGTGCCGCTGACAGCCGGGGCGGCGTCGCTGTCAGCGGAGCCGGCGGCCGTCGAGCCGGTGTCGCTGCCTGTCGAGCTGGTGGCAGCCGGGCTGGCGTCGCTGGCGGCCACCGGGTCGGCGGTGTCCGGCCCTGGTGGACCGGCCTGGTCGACCACGGGGTCGACAGTCTCCGCCGGATCTCTCTGCTCGGCCATTTCCGCCCTCCGCGCCATGCTCGCACCCGGACCCGTGACGTCGGGTCGGATGTGCCTGGTTGTCACGGTGCCACAGATCTTCCCGAGCGGACAGCCGGAGCCGGTCGTGGCGGATCAGCCCGTGGCGCTGGGGCTGCCCGTCGCGCTGCCACTGGCCGTCGCGCTCGTGCTGGCCTTCGGCGTGGTCGTCGGAGACGCGCTGGCCGTCGCGCTCGTGCTGGCCTTCGGCGTCGTCGTCGGAGTGGTGGTCGGGGTGTTCGACGGCTTCGGCGTGGTGGTGAGGGTGGGGGTGGGCGTCGGCGTCGGGGTGGTCGTCAGCGTGGGCGTCGGCGTCGGCGTCGGCTTGGTGGGCTTCGTGGGCTTCGTGGGCGTCGGCTTGGTGGTCTTCGTGGGCGACGGCGTCGGCTTCGGGGTCGAGACGGGCGGGGTCGGGTTGGTCACGACCGGTGCCGGCACCGCGCCGATCACCCGGGTGGCGGCGTACAACCGGGACCAGCGGACGACCGAGATCTTGACGACGTCGCCAGTGGTGGGCGCCTGCACCATCTTGCCGTTGCCGATGTACATGCCGACGTGGTGGATCGTCGTCCAGCTGCTGCCCGAGGCGAAGAAGAGCAGATCGCCGGGGAGTAGCGCGCTCTGCGGGACGGTACGGCCCCGGGTGGCGGCGTACTGGTCGCGGGAGACCCGGGGCAGGTCGAAGTAGTCGGCGCCGGGGGACCGGTACGCCGCCCACATCAGGCCGGAGCAGTCGAACTGGTTCGGCCCCTCCTCGGACCACTTGTACGGGTCGCCGAGCTGGGCGAGCGCGTACCGGACCGCGGCCAGTGCCCGGGGGTGCGCGGCCATGCCGCTGATGCTCTGGTTGGAGACGTAGCCGGCGCCGATCTGCTGCTCGGCGGCTTCCTGCTGACGTTCGATCTCGATCAGCGCGGCGGCGTTGTCCCGGCGCAGCTTGAGCAGGCTCGCCTCGGCGGTGCGGAGCGCCGTCTCACCGGCGGTGAACTCCGCCTCGGCGGCGACGAGCAGATCCTTGGCCTGGCTGTGCTTCTGGTACGCGGCCTGCTCGCCGGCGCGGGCCCGGGACAGCTCCCCGGCCACGCCTGTGGTGCCGCCGTCGACCTTCTCGCCACGGGTGATCGCCTGGAGGCGGCTGAGCCCGCGGATGTCCTGGGCGAAGTCGCCCGGCGGCAGCGCGGCGGCGGCCTTGACGGCCTCGGCGGCGGCGGTGTCGGCCGTCTGCTGGGCCCGGAGCAGGGCATCCTGTGCGGTTGCCAGGGCCTTGCCGGCCGCGTCGAGCTGCGCCTGGGCGTCGACGCGTTTCTGCCGACTCACCAGCAACGCCTCGCCGAGCGCGCCGACCTGGACCTCACCGGCGGAGATCGCGGTGGCCAGCGGACCGTTGCCGATGTTGACCACCGGAGGGGCGGGCACGCCGGCGACCGGCGCGCCGCCGGGCAGCTGAATCGAGCCGGTGACCGCCGGGCGCGAACCGGTGTCCGGCACTGTGGTCGGCACGCCGGGCTCCGCGTACGCGGGGGTGGCCAGCACGGCCGCGGCGATCGCGCCGAGCAGGGCGGCCCAGAGCTTCGGACGTAGGACCGGCGAGATCACCGGGCTCCGTCGTCGCTGCCGTCGCCCGCGCCCGCTGTAGACCATGCCGCTCCCCGTCCAACCGCTCGTCGCCGCGCTCGGTGGGCGCGACCGCCGGGACGGTACCAGTGTGTGTGTTCCGCCCCACCTTGTTACTACCGCACCGCGCCACTCATGTCGATGCGTTGTCGGGTTACGGGAGGCTGAGAGTCTGGTGAAGTGGGTCGCTGCCGGTGACCGTGCCGCCGGGCCCGTCGGCGCCGCGACGTACGCTCGATCCGGACCGCAGGTGGAAGGGACGTGCCATGGACGCCGGACTCAAGCGTGAGCTCGAAGCGAAGGTGTACGCCGGTGAGCGGCTGACCCGGGAGGACGGGGTCGCCCTCTACGAGAGCGACGACCTGACCTGGCTGGGGCGGCTGGCGCACCACAAGCGCACCGAGCTGAACGGCGACCGGGTGATGTTCAACGTCAACCGGCACCTCAACCTGACGAACGTCTGTTCGGCGTCGTGCGCGTACTGCTCGTTCCAGCGCAAGCCGGGCGAGAAGGACGCGTACACGATGCGCATCGACGAGGCGGTCCGCAAGGCCAAGGAGATGGAGGACGAGCAGCTCACCGAGTTGCACATCGTCAACGGCCTGCACCCCACGCTGCCCTGGCGTTACTACCCGAAGGTGCTGCGCGAGCTGAAGGCGGCGCTGCCGAACGTCAAGCTCAAGTGCTTCACGGCGACCGAGGTGCAGTGGTTCGAGAAGATCAGCGGCCTGAGCGCCGACGAGATCCTCGACGAGCTGATGGACGCCGGCCTGGAGTCGCTGACCGGTGGCGGCGCGGAGATCTTCGACTGGGAGGTCCGGCAGCACATCGTCGACCACGCCTGCCACTGGGAAGACTGGTCACGCATCCACGCCCTGGCGCACAGCAAGGGCATGAAGACCCCGGCGACGATGCTGTACGGCCACATCGAGGAGCCCCGGCACCGCGTCGACCACGTGCTGCGGCTGCGCGAGCTGCAGGACGAGACCGGCGGCTTCGCGGTCTTCATCCCGCTGCGCTACCAGCACGACTTCGTCGACTCGGCGGACGGCAAGATCCGTAACCGGATCCAGGCGCGCACCACGATGGCCTCGCCGGCCGAGTCGCTGAAGACGTTCGCCGTCTCCCGGCTGCTCTTCGACAACGTGCCGCACCTGAAGAACTTCTGGGTGATGCACGGGCTGTCGGTGGCGCAGCTCTCGCTGAACTTCGGCGTGGACGACCTGGACGGCTCCGTCGTCGAATACAAGATCACCCACGACGCCGACTCGTACGGCACCCCGAACACCATGCACCGGGACGACCTGCTGCACCTGATCTGGGACGCCGGCTTCCAGCCCGTCGAGCGGGACACCCGCTACAACGTGGTCCGGGAGTACGACAAGGCCCCGTCGCTGGCGCAGCGGCGCGCCGAGCCGCAGCAGGTCTGGGCCTGAGCCACCACGTACCCTCGCAGTCGATGACCGAGCAACGAGGACCTGAGCAGCAGAGCGGCTTTCCCCGCCGGGACGCCGAGGGCCGCATCCGTACCCTGGGCGATCTGCTCGGGGTGTGCCTGGCCGGCCTGGTCATCGGCGTGCTCGCGCTGGTGCTGTTCGACTGGGCGTTCGCCTCGATCGGCGCCGGCGACTTCGGGCACACGAACGGTTGGCTGGCGGTGATCCTGCCGGCCTGGCTGTTCTGGGACGACTTCCGGGCCTGGGAGTTCGGCGCGGCCCGGGTGGTGGCCGCGGTGGTCGCCGCCGCCGTCGGGGTGTTCGCCGGGCTGCTGATCGCCGGTCTGGGCGCGGGGTTGCCGCCGCTGCTCTCCGGCGCGTTGGCGGCCGGGGCGTTCACAGTGGCGTACGCGGCCCTCTGGTTCCCGGGTGTCCGCTGGCTGGCCCGCCGGACCGGCTGACCACGACCGCCCGTCGGGCGGTTCGACCCTTCCGCCGGCAGCGGCGGGCGACGGAGAGAACGGAGTGGTGCAGGTGAGCGCCGCGCTGAAGTACACGCTGGGCCGGATCGGGCTGTTCGTCGCCGTGCTCGCGGGCCTCTGGCTGATCGACATGAACGTGTTCCTGAAGCTGATGCTGGCGCTGGTGTTCTCCGCCGCGCTCTCCTTCTTCCTGCTGCGCGGGTGGCGGGACGAGATGGCCGGGGAGATCGCCGAAGCAGCCGAGCGCCGCCGCACCGAGAAGGAACGCCTCCGCTCCGCCCTAGCCGGCGAAGACGACCAGCCCCCCACCGACCAGCCCTCCCGTTGACCAAGAGGTTTGCGTCACGGAATCGGCTTCCGGTGACGCAAACCTCTTGATCACCCGCGTTCGGCGGGGCCGAGCGGGTGGGGCCGGGCCGGGTGGCCTACCAGTTGGTGGAGCCGGGGACCTTGGGCCAGGGCTTCGCGGTGGGCTTGATCAGGTACGCGATGCCGCCGGAGCCGCCGGAGACGCCGCCGCTGGCGTTGGTGCGCTTGGTGCGCAGCCAGATCTGCTCGAACTGCGCACGCTTGTAGACGTTGCGCACCACGTCGTTGCTGGACGAGGCCGGGTCGTTGACGATCACGTCGCCGTCGGCGGTGAAGCCGACCACCACGAAGAGGTGCCCGGAGGTGCCGTAGTTCGCCCCGTCCAGCTCACTGGCGAGGAAGGACTGGCTGGTCACGACGGGGATGCCGGCGGCGATGAAACGCTCCAGCTCGTCCAGCGAGTGCAGCCGGGTCACCCGGCCCTCCAGCCCGGGGAAGCTGGCCGCGTACGCGGTGTTGAACGGCCAGTTGCCCGCGCCGTCGTACGCGTAGTCGTAGGTCATCCGGGCGGCGTGGTTGACCGTCGGGTCGGGGTAGGTCGGGTCCACCCAG
This sequence comes from Micromonospora salmantinae, assembly GCF_022230905.1. Classification (NCBI taxonomy): domain Bacteria; kingdom Bacillati; phylum Actinomycetota; class Actinomycetes; order Micromonosporales; family Micromonosporaceae; genus Micromonospora; species Micromonospora salmantinae. Next base: position 16,700 of record NZ_JAKKFG010000013.1, on the reverse strand, counting down.
GAGGTGTCGGCCGCCGACGGTTTGCGTCCCCAGTACTCGACCACCATCTCCGTCGAGGTGGGTGAACACCACGCCTCGCCGCCGCCGTCGTACTCGGGGTAGTGCCCGGAGTGCACGTTCTGCGAGTAGCGCGGCACCGGCAGTTCCCGACCCCAGGCGATGTGCCCGGCGCTCGGCGGCACCGTGAACCGGTCCGGCACCGTGGAGCTCATCGCGCCCAACATCCGGACCACCGGGGCGGCGCTCTGCCCGGGTGTGCGGTAGAGGGTCAGCTTGAGCTGGTACGAACGCAGCAGCACCCCGGCGGCGGCGTCGTCGATGCTGAAGGTGTCGGTCCAGATCGTCGACCAGGGGTCGCCCTGCCGGTTGACGCTGGTCCGCAAGATGTCGGTGTCGCCGGACGCCCAGCGACCCAGGACGTACCACGGGGTCTGGTCGCCGCTGGTGTAGCTGCCCTGCATCTCCACCTGGATCCAGGTGCCGGCGGGGGTCTCCGCGTTCCAGGAGGCGATCAGCTCGGTGGCGTCGAACCCGACCCGGGTCACCGGCGAGGTCCAGGTGCCGTACTCCCAGGTGCGGGTGGCGCCGGTGTGCGGGTCCGCGTACTCGATGGTGCCGGCCGGACGGGCCAGGGTGACGCCCGCTCGGGCGCCGGGCACGACGCGGGTGCCGTCCCGGCTGCCCCGGTGCCAGTCGGCGGGCCCGGACCAGTCCTGGTAGGTGATCTGCTCGTCGTGGGCGGGGGCGGGCGGGTGGACCGCCAGCGCGGGCGCGGCGCTGGTGAGCAGGGTGAGCGTGGTGACGCCGGCGAGGGCGGCCGCGCGCAGGCGGGATCTGGCCATTGGTGCTCCGCGGTGTCGAGGGGGCATCGTCGCTGGTCAGTTTTCCGCTTGGAGAGAAGTTTCGCCAGACGTTGACTGATGGAAAATCATTGCCGCCACGATGATCCACCTGGGATGGCCAACGCAGCGATCAATATTGATATGACCATGTGACAGGTGGTGAAGTGTCCTTCACCGAGCGGGATCTCCCGCCCATCGAGGAGGTAGTCCATGGCCCTCCGCACGCCCACCCCCCTCCGCCGTGTCCTGGTGCTCGCTGTCATCACCGGGCTGGGCATCGTCACCGTCGCCGCCGGCCCGGTCGCCGCCCGACCGGCACCGGACCGCACCGCTGAGCAGGCCGCCGCCGGCTACCGGGTGCTCGGGCCCCGGACCCTCGCCGACCGCAACGCGGTGGCCCGCACCGGAGCCGCCATCGACTACTCCGAACACGGCGTGCTGCACATCTCGGCCACCGCGGGCGAGGCCGCCGCGATCGGCAAGCTCGGCTTCCGGCTGGAACCGCTCGCCCCGCCACCCAACGCCGAGCGCGGTGCCGGCGACTTCGGCGCGCTGGCCTTTCCGCCGGCCGACTCGAACTACCACGACTACGCGGAACTGACCGCCGTCGTGAACCAGGTCGTCGCCGACCACCCGGCGATCGCCCGCAAGATCAGCATCGGTTCGTCGTACGAGGGCCGCGACCTGATGGCCGTGAAGATCTCCGACAACGTCGGCACCGACGAGAACGAGCCGGAGATCCTGTTCAACTCCCAGCAGCACGCCCGTGAGCACCTGACCGTCGAGATGGCGATCTACCTGCTCAACCTCTTCACCGACGGCTACGGCAGCGACTCCCGGATCACCAACATCGTCAACGGCCGGGAGCTCTGGATCGTCCCGACGGTCAACCCGGACGGCAGCGAGTACGACATCGCCACCGGGTCGTACCGCTCCTGGCGCAAGAACCGGCAGCCCAACAGCGGCTCGTCAAACGTCGGCACCGACCTGAACCGCAACTGGTCCTACAACTGGGGATGCTGCGGCGGCTCGTCCGGCAGCACCTCGTCGGAGACCTACCGGGGGCCGTCGGCGTTCTCCGCGCCCGAGACGCAGGCGCTGCGCACCTTCGTCAACGGCCGGGTGGTCGGCGGTGTGCAGCAGATCAAGGCCAACATCGACTTCCACACGTACTCGCAGTTGGTGCTCTGGCCCTACGGCTACACCACAGCGAACACCGCGACCGGGATGAACGCGGACCAGTACAACACCTTCGCCACCATCGGTCAGCAGATGGCGGCCACCAACGGCTACACGCCGGAACAGTCCAGCGACCTCTACATCACCGACGGGGACAGCATCGACTGGATGTGGGCCACCCACAACATCTGGGCGTACACGTTCGAGATGTACCCGGGTTCGTCCGGTGGTGGCGGCTTCTACCCGCCCGACGAAGTGATCCCGGCGCAGACCTCGCGCAACCGGGAGGCGGTGCTGATCCTCAGCGAGTACGCCGACTGCCCGTACCGGGCCATCGGCAAGCAGTCGCAGTACTGCGGCGGCGGTGGCGGCACCACTGTCTGGTCGGACACCTTCGAGACCGCCACCGGCTGGACCATCAACCCGGCCGGCACCGACACCGCCACCCTCGGCGGGTTCGAGCGGGGCGCCGCCCAGGCGACCACGTCCTCCGGGGCCAAGCAGCTCACCCCGTACGCCGGGTCCAACGACCTGGTCACCGGCCGGCTCGCCGGCGCGGCGGCCGGCGACTACGACGTGGACGGCGGCGTGACCAGCGCCCGGTCACCGGCGGTGACCCTGCCGTCGTCCGGCACGCTGACCCTGTCGCTCGCCTGGTACCTGGCGCACGGCTCGAACGCCTCGTCGGCGGACTACCTGCGGGTGAGCGTGGTGCACAACGGCGGCACCACGGCGCTGCTCACCCAGGCCGGCGCGGCCAGCAACCGCAACGGGAGTTGGGCGGTAGCCAACCTCAACCTCACCCCGTACGCCGGCCAGTCGGTCCGCGTGCTCGTCGAGGCGGCGGACGCGTCCGGAGCCAGCCTGGTGGAGGCGGCTGTGGACAACGTCACCATCACGTCCTCCTGATCGGGTGGGGCCCCGTCCCGCCCCGGCGGGGCCCCACCACCCGCTCCGAAACCCCAGGATCTCGGACATAAGTCTCCCGGCCCCGCCTGGTGCGGGTGTCCGAGGTATCGACGACTGCCGACCGGCCCTTGATCGATCCGGCACGTCCTGGCGGTGCGCTACCGTCTTAGCGACCAGTCCGCAGCGAAGCCGGTGCGAAACCCGGCGCTGTCCCGCAACTGTGATGCCCCACCGGTAGGTGGGGACGAGCCAGGTCGCCTACGGATCGGTCGCGAAACGCGCTCTCGAGGAAGGGCGCCTCGTGGGCGGGCGTACGAAAGTCCCTGTCGGCGAAGCACCACACTCCTCGACCGACAGGAGGCCCCCATGTTCAGACGTACCCCTCGGCTCTTCGCGGCGACCCTCGCGGTCACCGCGCTCGCTCTCGGTGCCTGCGCCGAGAAGGCCGACGACCAGCCGAGCGCCGGCACCGCTGCCGCCGCCTACCCGGTCACCGTCGGCGCGCTCACCCTCGACAAGCGCCCCGAGAAGATCGTCGTGCTGTCGCCCACGGCGACCGAGATGCTCTTCGCGATCGGTGCCGGCCCGCAGGTGACCGCCGTCGACGACCAGTCGAACTACCCGGCCGACGTGCCCAAGACCGACCTCTCCGCCTTCCAGCCGAACGCGGAGGCGATCGCCGGTAAGAACCCCGACCTGGTGGTGCTCTCCGACGACCGCAACAAGATCGTCGAACAGCTCGGCAAGCTGAAGATTCCGGTGTACCAGACCCCGGCGGCGGTCACGCTCGACGACTCGTACCGGCAGATCACCGAGCTGGGCACGCTGACCGGGCACGCCGACCAGGCCACCGACGTCGCCACTCGGATGAAGGACGACATCGCCAAGCTGGTCAAGGACCTGCCGCAGCGCGCCGAGAAGCTCACCTACTTCCACGAACTGGGCCCGGAGCTGTACAGCGCCACCAGCAAGACCTTCATCGGCTCGCTCTACAGCCAGGCCGGTCTGACCAACATCGCCGACCCGGCCGACGCGGACGGTAAGAACTTCGGCTACCCGCAGCTGTCCCAGGAGTTCATCGTCAAGGCCGACCCGGACTTCGTCTTCCTGGCCGATGCCAAGTGCTGCCAGCAGAGCGCCGACACGGTCAAGGCGCGCAGTGGCTGGGCCGGCCTCACCGCGGTGAAGAACAACCAGGTCGTCGCCCTCGACGATGACATCGCCTCCCGCTGGGGCCCACGGGTCGTGGACCTGCTCCGGGTCATCATCGGCGCGGTCGCCAAGGTGCCCGCGTGACCGTCGTCCGTCGGTGACCGGGCCGCGACAGGTGTCCGATCCGGCACCAACCGGTCGGCCGGCCGAGCCGCCGCCGTCGTCCCCGCGGGCCGAGCCACGTTCCGCGGCCCGGCCCGCCGGGCTGCCGTCCTCCGGGGCCCGGCGGGCTGGGCTGCCGTCCGGGGCCAGGCCCGCCGGGCTGCGCATGCGGTGGCTGGTCGCCGGGTTGGTCGCGGTGCTCGTCGCGCTCGTCGTCGGGGTGTCCCTCGGCCCGGTGAGCCTGCCCCCGGGCAGCGTCGCCGCCGAGCTGCTCAACCTGTTTCCCGGGGTGCACCTCGACAGCGGGCTGACCGAGCGTGAGATCGCGATCGTCACCGAGCTGCGCCTGCCCCGGGTGGTGCTGGGCCTGCTCGTCGGCGGTCTGCTCGCCCTCGCCGGTGGTTGCTACCAGGGCGTGTTCCGCAACCCGCTGGCCGACCCGTACCTGCTCGGTGTGGCCGCCGGCGCCGGCCTCGCGGTCACCGCGGCGATCGCTCTCGGCGGCGCCGGCCGGCAGGGCACGCTCTCCGGGTTGCCGATGACCATTCCGCTGGCCGCGTTCGCCGGTTCGCTGCTCGCCGTCACCATGACCTACGTGCTCGGCGCGGCCGGTGGGCGACGCGGGTCACCGGCCATGCTGATCCTGGCCGGGGTGGCGGTTTCCGCGTTCCTCTCCGCCGGGCAGACGTACCTCCTGCAACGACACGCCGACAGCATCCAGCCGGTCTACTCCTGGTTGCTCGGTCGGCTGGCCACCGCCGGATGGCACGACGTGCTGCTGGTGCTGCCGTACGCCGCGCTGACCACAGTCGTGGTGCTGCTGCACCGCCGCGAGCTGGACGTCCTCGCGGTCGGCGACGACGAGGCGAGAAGTCTGGGCCTGCACCCGCAGCGCACCCGATACCTGTTGATCGCCGCGGCCTCGCTGGGCACCGCCGCGGCGGTCTCCGCGACCGGTCTGATCGGCTTCGTCGGCATCATCGTGCCGCACACCGTCCGGCTGCTCGCCGGGTCCAGCTACCGGGTGATCCTGCCGATGTCACTGCTGTTCGGCGGCGCGTTCCTGGCGCTGACCGACGTGGTGGCCCGCACCGTCGCCGCTCCGTCCGAGCTGCCGATCGGAGTGGTGACCGCCCTGCTGGGCGGCCCGTTCTTCGTCCTCGTGCTGCGGACCGCCCGGCGAGTGCTCACGTGAGCCGCGAACCCGCCGCCGGCACGCCGGCCGTCGAGGTGCGTGGGCTGCACGTCGCCCTCGGTGGCACGCCGATCCTGACCGGCGTCGACCTCACCGTCGCCGTCGGCGAGTGGGTCACAGTGATCGGCCCGAACGGCGCCGGCAAATCCACCCTGTTGCGGGCCGTCGGCGGCCTGCTGCCCGCGCCGAAGGCGATCACTCTCTTCGGTACGCCGAGTGCCGCGCTGCGCCGTCGGGACCGCGCCCGGATAGTGGCCACTGTGGCACAGTCCCCGGTGGTGCCGCCCGGCATGTCGGTGCTGGACTACGTGCTGCTCGGCCGCACCCCGTACATTCCGACCCTGGGCCGGGAGTCGACAGCCGACGTCGACGCCGTGCACGAGGTGCTGGGGCGGTTGGACCTCGCCGGCTTCCACCGTCGCGAGCTGGCCACCCTCTCCGGCGGCGAACGGCAGCGGGTGTTCCTCGCCCGCGCGCTCGCCCAGGGCGCGACGCTGCTGCTGCTCGACGAGCCGACCAGCGCGCTCGACATCGGCCACCAGCAGGACGTGCTCGAAGTCGTCGACCAGCTTCGCCGCGAGCACGGCCTGACCGTGCTGGCCACGATGCACGACCTCTCGCTGGCCGGTGAGTACGCCGACCGGATGGTGATGCTCGCCGCCGGTCAGGTGGTGGCCGCCGGGACTCCGCCCGAGGTGCTGACCGAGGAGCTGCTCGCCACCCACTACCGGGCCAGCGTCCGGGTGGTCCCCGGCGCCCACGGCCCCCTGGTGGTCCCCGTGCGTCCCACCCGCCCGTGAGCACGCAGGCGCTGGGTCAGGGGCCCAGGTCGATGACGGAGAAGAGGGCGCCCTGGGGGTCGCGGAGGGCGGCGAAGCGGCCCGCCGGGATGTCGCGGGGCGGGACCAGGATCGTTCCGCCCAGCTCGGCGGCGCGGGCCGCGGCGGCGTCCGCGTCGGCCACCGCGAAGTACACCGTCCAGTACGCGGGCAGGTCGGCCGGGAAGTCGTCGGCCAGCGGCGGCATCATCCCGGCGACGATCTGGGTCCCGAGCCGCCACCCGGTGTACGTCATCGCGCCCACCGCCTGGTCGTCGGGCTGCCAGCCGAACACCAGCTCGTAGAAGACCTTCGCGCCCTCGGGGTCGGGGGTGACCAGCTCGTTCCAGCTCATCGCGCCCGGCACGTTGAACACCTCGGCACCGGCCATGGCCAGTGGCTGCCAGACGCTGAACGTGGCGCCGGCCGGATCGGCGAAGACTGCCATCCAGCCCCGGTCGAAGACCTCGAACGGGGGTACGACGACCTGCCCGCCGGCCCGCTCGACCCGGCCGGCGACCAGTTCTGCGTCGTCGGTGGCGAGGTACGTCGACCAGATCGGAATCTGGTCCGGTATCGCGGGCGGGCCGGCGCCGGCCACCGGCTTACCGTCGAGCAGGAAGACCGTGTAACCGCCCGCCTCGGGCTCCGGGGTGACCTGGCCGGTCCACCCGAACAGCTCCGGGTAGAAGCGCCGCGCGTCGGTCAGGTCCGGGGTGGCCAGGTCGGCCCAGCAGGGCGTACCCGGCGGGACGGTGCTCACGTCAAGACCCCTCTCGGCCCGGCGGCCACGGCGGCCCCCTGCCGGAATCCTGGCACCGTCCCGCCGCGGCCCGGGGCGGAAACGGACGAATCGTCAGCTGAACCGGCGACCCTCGTCCCGCCGGTAGGCCCAGCCGGCGAGTGCGGCGAGCAGCACCACCCAGACACCGAGCATGATCAGTGCCAGCGGCTCCACGTCGTAGTCGGCCACCGACGCCCACATCAGTTCGGCAGCGCCCCGGGTGGGCAGGTACGGCGCGATCGTCTCGATGAAACCGGGCGCGTCGCCCGGCGCGGAGAGCAGGCCGCCGCCGAACGCGAGCGGCAGGAAGAGCACCTGCGCCACCACGATCGCCGCCTTGCTCGGCAGCGAGTAGCCGATGGCGAGCCCCATCAGCGTGAACGGCACCGAGATGACCGCCACGGTGCCGAGAGCCAGCAGGAACGCTGCCGGGGTGACCTGGGCCGCGGTCAGCGTCGCGCCGATCACCACGACCGGGATCAGCGAGAGGTAGGTCAGCGCCAGACCGGCCAGCACCCGGCCGGCGAACCGCGGCGCGGGCCCGGCCGGCAGGGTCCGGGTGTACGGGTTCCAGGGCTGGTCGCGGTCCTCGGCGACACCGACGCCGTACTGGAAGATGTTGGCGCTCATCACCGAGAAGGTGATCATCGACGCGGTGGCGTAGGTGGCACCGACCGCGTCGTCACCGGCGAACGGCACCACGAAGAAGATCATGGCGGCGGCCGGAAAGAACGCGCTGCCGAACACTGCCACCGGGATCCGGATGATCTCCAGGAGTTGGTAGCGGGCGTGGACCAGGGCGAGCTGCACTGTCGCCTCCTCAGACTGTGGTGGGTCGGCCGCCGGCAGCGGCGGTGGTGGGTCGGTCGGTGCCGGCGGGCACGTCTCCGCTGGTCGCTTCTCCGCTGGTGATGGCGAGGAACGCCTCCTCCAGCGAGGTCGGCCGTACCTCCAGGTCGGTGAACGGGGTCTGGGTGGTGACCAGCGCGCGGACCAGCTCGTCGGCGTCGGTGGTGAGCAGGTGCAGCCGACCGTCGACCCGTTCGGTGCGCACCACCCCGGGCAGGTCGGGCAGGCTGTCGGCGATCAGGCTGACCCGGCGGACGCCCACGATGCCGCGCACCGCGTCCACTGTGTCGTCGGCGAGCACCCGGCCCTGCCCGATGACCACCACCCGGTGGGCGAGCGCCTCCACCTCCTCCAGGTAGTGGCTGCTCAACAGCACGGTGCCGCCGTCGTCGTGAAATGCCCGGATCGCCGCCCACAGGGTGTGCCGGGCGGCCACGTCCAGGCCCGTGGTGGGTTCGTCGAGCAGCACCAGCCGGGGCCGGCCGACGAACGCCAACGCCACCGCCAACCGGCGGCGTTGCCCGCCGGAGAGCCCACCGGTCTGCCGCCGGGCCAGGTCGGCGAGACCGAAACGGTCGAGCAGCTCAGCCCGGGGCACCGGGTCGGGGTAGTGCGCGGAGACGAAGTCGACCACCTCGCCGACGCGCAGCGTGCCGGGCAGGCCGGTCTCCTGCGGGGTGACCCCGATCTGCCGACGGCTCGCCGGGTCGCGAGGGTCGCGACCGAACAGCTCGACCCGCCCGGAGCTGGGGCGGCGCAAGCCCACCAGCAGGTTCATCAGGGTGCTCTTGCCGGCGCCGTTCGGCCCGAGCAGGCCGACCAGCTCACCGGCCCGGACCTCCAGGTCGACACGATCGAGGGCGAGGACGTCGCCGTACCGGCGGCTGGCCTGTTCGGCGCGGGCGAGGGTCATGGCTGCTCCTTCGACGGGGCGGGGTCGAGCAGGGCGCGGATCGCTTCGGTGTACTCCTCGAACGCCAGCCGACCTCGCCGGCTGAGCCCGACCAGGGTCGCCGGGGTGCGCCCACGATGGGTCTTGCTGATTTCCACGTAGCCGGCGTCCTCGAGTTTGCGCAGGTGCACCGAGAGGTTGCCGGCGGTCATCGCGAGCAGCTCCTGTAGGCGGGGGAAAGCGATCTTGTCGCCGACGTTGAGTGCGGAGAGGCTGGCGACCACCCGCAGCCGGGCCTGCGCGTGGATGACCGGATCCAGCTCGGTCACGGCTGCTGCCGCTGTCGCTGTCGCCGCCGGGCGAGCGCGCCGGCCACCAGCATTCCGCCGCCGCCGGCCACCGCCACGACGAGCGCGTGCCAGCCCGGCCCGGCGATCGCACCGATCAGGTTGATCACACTGATCCAGACGCCGAGGCGGAACAGGTCCTGGTCCAGCCAGACCGCCCCGCCGGCCATGTGCAGCGCACCGGTCAGCCCGACGGCGGTCGCCGACCAGAGCAGCGCCGCCAGGTCGTGCGGCAGGTGCTCGGAGATCCGGCCCAGCCCCGCGTAGACGCTCACCGAACCGAGGGCCCAGGCGTACCCGTACCACTGCCCCCGACGGGCGGAGTCGCCGCTCACCTGGTCGTAGGCCCGCACGCTGACCACCGCCTGGGTCGCTCCGGCGGCCGCGAGCAGTACGAAGAGGACGGTCAGCGGCAGCCAGCTCGGCAGGTGGACCAGCGCCCGGTCACCCGGGGGGAATCGCAGGAAGAACAGCCCGAAACCGACCAGCCAGGCGACACTCCACGGCCAGTAGAGCAGGCGGGCGTCGGGGTCGAGCCGGCGTGCCGTCGCCGACCGCTGGTCCTGGATCAGCCGGAGCGCCGCCGCGGCGTCAGTGGGTGGTGAGTCATCGTCGGGGTCCACGCAAACTACTTTAAGACACAAAGTCGAGGTGGGTGACCCCGCCATCACCGACGGGACCCCCGATAACGGCGAGCAGTGCCTATGGTGGTCAGTCGTGACGACTGATCCGTCGCACAGGCCACAGGGGAGGGTTCGTGTCAAGCCCGAGCAATGAGCTGGAGGTCCAGCCGGAGGCTCTGACGGCGTTCGCCGCCGGGGCCAAGGATCGGGCGGCCCGTTTCCGCGAGCTGCACCGCGCCTTCGGTGACGGGCACGTGCCACGGCACGCCTTCGGAGTGATGCCGGCGTCCTTCAACCTCGCGGCGACGTACGCCGAGCAGTTCGAGGCGTGCCTGCAAGGGCTCGCCGACGGCGCCGAGATGATGGCGGACATCGCCGAGGGGCTCACCGACACCGCCGCCGCCTACACCGGCACCGACGCGGCCAACACCGACCTGTTCGTGCCCGGCCGCCCGCCCGCTCCCGACGTCATCGCGCCCGGCCCCTGGTCGGGTGGCATCGGCGCTCCGAACGGTTCGGTGCCGGCGTGAGCACCGAGGCGTTGCAGCGCAACAAGACCTACTTCGAGCAGATCGTCTCGGGCACGCCCGAACCCTTCAAGCCGCTCTCCAACGCGGTGCTCTGGCCGTTCGAGCAACTGCTGGAGCTGGTCGCCGGCGAACCGGACGACCTGATGCGGGCGGCGCAGCTCTGCCTGGACACCGGCGCGGCGGTACGGGAGATCGCCGGTGACCAGATCGCCGACCGGGCCCGGTTGCGCGGCGCGTGGACCGGCGACGCCGCAGAGGGCTTCCATGCTTCGATGGAGTCGGTGGAGGCGGCGATCGAGGAGCTGGCCCAAGGGCTCGACGGCACCAAGGACGTGCTGGTCGAGGCGGCGAACGCGGCGGTGGACGCGTTCAATCTGCTGGTCGAGCTGATCCTCGAGTTCCTGCTCTGGTTCCTCACCGAGGTGATCATCGCGGCGGTGGCCGCGGCGCTGAGCGCCGGCGTCTCGTTGGCCGCCACCGTGGTCCGGGTGCTGGCCCGGCTGGCCACCACAGTGGGTCGGATGGTCAAGATCGTCGCCCGGTTCGCCGAGGTGCTCACCCGCCTCGCCGCCCGGCTGGGCAAGGTCGCCGGCCAGCTTCGCAAGTACGCGGACACCGTCATGGAGCTCAAGCAGCGGAAGAAGCAGTACAAGCTGCTCAGCAAGGGCGGCTGGACGCCCGAGGGGCGTGCCTTCCAGGTCGAGAAGTTCAAGACCCTCTTTCCGGGCAAGTTCGTCATCAACCAGGTCTCGCCGGTCAACATCCCCGGTTTCGGCGGCGCTCTGCTGGACACCGGCGTGGGCCTGCACGACATCTCCGACGGGCAGAAGGACCGCAACTACCTGGTCGACGGCACGTACAGCGAGGACCTGGGCCCGTACACAGCGGGTGTGCAGAATGTCTTCGACTCCATCCTGAACTGAGAGGCAGCCATGACCTTCCCCGCCCTGGACCGAATCGAGGCGCTGGCTCGCAACCTGGACGGATGGCAGCGGCAACTCGCTGACCGGATGGCGGAGTTGGAGCAGACCAGCGCCGAGGGCGTGAGCGACTCCGGCCTGGTACGGGTCACCGCCGCGGCCGACGGCAAGATCGTTTCTACCGAGCTGAACGCGCGGGCGATGCGACTGGACTCCTACAGCCTGGCCGAGGAGTTCACCGCAGCCGCCAACCGGGCGCAGGAGGCCGCCGCGGCCCAGGTCCGGGAGTTGGTCGGCGAGGTCATCGGCGATCCAGGAGCCGGTCCGCGTCGGTCCGCCGGCCACGAGGGGCGCTGATGACGGCCGACGAAAGTCAGGCACGGTACGTCGAGGGGATCACTCGACTGCTGGGGGCCGGCGAACAGGTGCGCGCGGTGGCCCAGGTGCGAGCGGGCGGCGGGCTGACGCCGGCGCCGCCCTCGCAGCCGTCGGCCCCGCCCGCCACCGGTGGCCCGGGCGTCCTGGGTGTCCTGCTCAACGTGCTGTCACCGAACATCACCTTCGGTCGGGCGGACAACGCCGTCGACTGGCTCTTCTTCGGTGTCGGAGGTCGAGGTGAGCCAGATTCCCAGGCATCCGTGCTGCACCATGCCCTGACGGTGGCGACGAAGGGCTCCGGCCTCCGAACCCTCGTGCTGGGGGTCACCGACCAGCGGCTGCTGCTCGGTGCGACCGCACCAGTCGGGCTGCTCTCCGGCTCCGCGGCGGACGAGCAGGCGCAGGCCGACGTCGAACTGCTCGGGTCCGTCCCGCGAACGACCGTCGCCGCCCGGGTCGGCAGGTACCGGTTGAACTGGAAGCGGCTGCGGATCGACTTCGCCGACGGGTCGTGGCTGTCGTTCCACGTGCCGCTGGCCGACTCCAGCCGCCCGCTGCGGGAGGTCGCGGCAGCCCTGTCAGCCGGCTGACCCGCCGACGAGCGGGGCAGGCAGCGGCGCGACGTGCAGCACCGCCAGCCGGGACACCGCCCGGGTGAGCACCACGTACAACCGGTGCAGCCCCCGCGGCTCGGCCGCGACGATCGCGGCCGGCTCAACCACCACCACATGGTCGTACTCAAGGCCCTTGACCAGCGTCGCCGGCACCACGGTGACCCGCTCCGCGGCCGCCACGTCGTCGGCGGTCGCGGTCTCGACACCGGCCTCGGCCAGCGCCGCGCGAAGGCCGTCGACCGCGTCGTCCGCGGCGATCACACCGACCGAGCCGTCGTGCGCGAGCGCCGCGCGCACCTCGGCCACCGTCGCCGAGGTCAGGTCGGTCACCGTACGCACGTCCAGGCCGCCGTCGTGGCGCAGCGACTCGGCCGGCGGTACGTCCACCGCGAGCGCCGGAAGCAGCAGGTTCGCGAATGCGACGACTGCCGCGGGTACCCGGAAACCGACTGTCAACGGGACCACCACCGCGTCCGGCTTGCCCAGGTGGGCGAGGGATTCCCTCCAGTCCGTCGCCGCCCACGGCGCGGTGCCCTGGGCGAGGTCACCGAGGAGCGTGACCGAGCCGTGCTCGCTGCGCCGAGCGATGGCCCGACACTGCATCGGGGAGAGATCCTGCGCCTCGTCCACCACCACATGCCCGAATCCGGAGAGCCGTTCCAGCAACCCGGTCGCCTCGTCGATCAGCACCGCGTCGGCGGCGGTCCAACGGGTCGCCTTCGGCGTTCGGGCCGGCTTCACCCAGCTCAACTGCGCCTGCTCGGCGTCGCTGAGCAGCCCGTCCGCCGCCGCGGCGAGCCGGGCCGGATCGGAGAACAAGCCGTGCACCAGCCCTTCCGGGGTGAGCGCCGGCCAGACCGCGTCCAGGAAATCGAGCACGGGCCGGCAGCGGCTCATCCGGCGCAGCCAGGCATCGCTGGGCGACTCCGCACGCCGCGCCTCGGCCTGCCGTTGCAGCAGACTCACCACCCGCGCCTGGACACGTTCCCGACCCGTGCCGTACGGCAGCCCCTCCCGGCGGGTCTCCTCGACGATCCGGTGCAACGGCTCCACCCCGATCCGCCAACGGAACGAGCCGTCCGACACCGTGATCGACTCGGTCGGGGTGCCGATCTGCCCCTGCACCGCGCGCCGCAGCACGCTCGCCATCCGTACGTCGTGTTTGAGCGCGGCCACCGCCGGCGCCTCGACCGCCCGAACCGCCACCCGGGAGATCAACTCCTCTACCGTGGCCTGCTCGACCTCGACCTCGCCGAGCGCCGGCAGCACTGCCGCGATGTACGACAGGAACGCCCGGTTCGGCCCGACGATCAGCACACCCGCCCGCCGCAACCGCTCCCGATGCAGGTAGAGCAGGTACGCGGCCCGGTGCAGACCCACCGCCGTCTTTCCCGTACCCGGCGCGCCCTGCACACAGATCGAGTCGGCGAGGTCAGCCCGGACCAGCTCGTCCTGCTCCGGCTGGATCGTGGCGACGATGTCCCGCATCGGCCCGACGCGTGGGCGCTCGATCTCGGCGGTGAGGATCCGACTGGTCGTACCGAGCTCTTCGCCCCGGTCCAACCGCTCATCCTCGAAGCTGGTCAGCACACCATTGCTGAAACCGAACCGCCGCCGAACCGCCACCCCCTGCGGATCCCGCACACTCGCCCGGTAGAACGAGCGGGAGACCGGTGCCCGCCAGTCCAGCACCAACGGCTCACCACGCTCATCGGTGACATGCCGCCGCCCCACGTGATACCGCCGACCGTGATGATCGCCGCTGGCGTCGGGCGCGGTCGTGTCGTTGGCGGGCCTGTTGGCTGTGGGCCTGTCGCTCGTGCTGCTGTCGTCCGTGGGCCCGCGGTTGGGGCTGCCGCTGTTCGTGGCCCCGCTGTTGGTGGTGCTGCTGTCGGTGGTCCCGTTGTTGGAGGTCCTGCGCTCGACGGTCCCGTTGTCCGTGGCGCTGCTGTCCGTGGCGGTGCTGTCCCTGGCGGTGCTGTCCCTGGCGGTGCTGTCCGTGGCGCTGCTGTTGTTTGGGGCGGCGGCGAAGTCGAGGCGGCCGAAGAAGAGCGGAGTGGTCGGGTCGTCGGCCAGCTCGGCGACCCGGCGGGCCAGGGTGCGGCCGAGCGTCTCGGCCGCGTACGCGTCGCCGGCCACCTGGTCACCGGTGGCGAAGAGAGACTCGGCCCGCTCCCGCATCCGACCCAGCGCCGCCCGCGAGGTGGTGAGGTGTGCGCGTTCGGCGGCCAGGTCCGCGTCGAGGTCGGTGTCGAGGTCGGTGTCGGTGTCGGGGTCGAGCTGGGTGTCGAGGTCAAGTGCGGGCATGCTGACGTCCCATCGTTCACATCTGCTGCGCGCTCGCGTGTCCGGGGGCGGATGGCCGGCCGCCCGGCGCGAAGACGTCCGTTCCGGTGCAGCTCACCTCGGCCGTCAAGCGGGCTGCAACCCTACGCTCCTCAAACCGGCGCATCCAGCGAATTACCGACGCGACCACCCGTCCGAGACGGCGTGTCGCCCGGTCGGGTGTCGCTGGGCGACCACGCCCTGCCCCGCGCCGTGCTTTCTCATGCCGCGACCGCCGCGACGCCGGTGACCGACTCGGCTTTCAGGGAGTCGCGGTGTCTGGGCCGGTGCAACGCCCCGGTTCTCAGGAAGCCGAGTTGATCACCGGGAGACACAGCTTGGACGGCAGGGACAGCAGGGTTGTCGCGGTGGCCGGTGGCAAGCCGCGGTAGCAAGGCACGGTGGTGAGGCTGCGGTGGTGAGGCGGTCGCGGTGGCGGTGGCGGTGGCAAGCCGCGGTAGCAAGGCACGGTGGTGAGGCTGAGGTGGTGAGGCGGTGGCGGTGGCGGTGGCGACTGCGGTGGCGGTGGCTGGCAAGGCGCGGTGGCGAGGCCGTGGCGGTGGTGAGGCCGTGGCGGTCGCGGTGGCGACTGCGGTCGCGGCGGCAAGGCGCGGTGACGGTGGCGACCGCGGCGGCGGTCGCCAGACGCAGGCGCGGGCGGCGTGGGCGTGGTTGGCGGCATCAGCAGCGCAGGCGGTAGAGGTTGCGACGAGGGGTGCGCAGTGGGTCGAGCCAGCTGGGCGGGAGGAATTCAGGTCGACCGTCCGCCGCGAGACGGACCGTCCAGTCGCCGCGGTGGATGAACCGGTGGTGGTAGCCGCAGAGCAGCACCGCATTGCCCAGCGCCGTCACCCCACCGTCGGCCCAGTGTCGGATGTGGTGACCGTCGCACCATCTCGGCGGCCGATCACAACCAGGAAAGGCGCAACCGCCGTCCCGCAGGACCAGCGCGCGCCGCAACGGGCCGGTGAAGAGCCGGCGCTGCCGGCCGACGTCCAGGACCTGACTGTTGCCGTCCAGCACGACCGGCAGCACGCCCGCATCGCAGGCCAGGCGGCGGACCGCCCCGGGGGTGAGGCGCGTGCCGGTCTCCAGTGTTCCGGCGCGTACGCCGTTGACCAGTTCCTCCAGCGAAACGGTCACCACCAGCTGAGGACGGTCGCCGCCGTTGTCGGGCAGCTGGCCGGTGCGTAGCGCCAGTCGGCAGATCTCGCCCAACGCGTCGGCGCGGCGCTGACCAGGACTGCGGTCATCCTGCTCACCGGTTGGGGTGCAGAGCGGATCGATGGCCTCGCGCAGCAGGCTCGCGGTTTCGGTGTCGAGGTTGCCGCTGAGGCGTACCTGGCCGTTTCGTTGCTCGGAGAGCGTGACGTGCCGGCGGGCCTCGGCTCGCTCGGTGGCCCGCTCCAGAGCCTTCAACTCAGCCTGGTCGGCCAACTCCGGGGCGACGTGCGCGAGGACGCGCTCGCCGAGCCGGCTCAGGCTTGTCGGATCGAAACGGTCGGCCCAGGTGACCAGTAGTTGGGTGGCCTTGTCCGCCACTTCGGGACCGGCTTCGACCGGGAGAGCGGCGATCGTCTCGGCCACCACCCGACCCTGCTCGACGGTGATGGCACCGCTGAGCAGCGCGTCGCGCACCGCTGGCGGGGCGGCGTCGATGGTGGCGGCGAGCTGGACCAGCTGGCGGGCGCTGCGACCCGAGAGCCGCAGCCGCTCCCGAAGCCAGACCGCAGTGGACGAGGCGCCCTGGGTGACCGCCAGCCCGCGACCGTCCAACTCACGGACCAGACCGAGTTGAACGGCGGCCAACCGCTGCGCCAACACCTGAGTCGCGTCGAGAGAAGCAAGCAGCTCGTCATCGGAGAGCGCCCAGAGCGCGGTCTCGGCGCAGTCGTCAACTGCCCCATCCACCTGCGCCAACGCCTCCAACATGAGAGCAGAATAGAACTGGTGTACGACACTTTGGAGTCGTCCTGATCAATGAGTGCAATTAATTTCGTCGATCATCGTGAGCTGCCCGCTTGTCGTGCCCGCTTGCGCGTCCGCTGAGCCGCGCCGTGCTCGCTGAGCCGCGCCGTGCTCGCCGAGCCGCCGCGCCGCCGAACCGCCGCGCCGCCGAACCGCCGTGCCGCGAAGTCTCCCCGCCGTGCCCTGCCGCGCCGCGCCGCGCCGCGCCGCGCC